>JBBPZQ010000088.1:0-16942 GCA_038198935.1 Anaerolineae bacterium | reverse complement strand
TTCAACAACTTCGTGATTGGCTTGATCTCACAGCAAGGGTTCACCAATCTCGCCGCCGCTCGTCGCTACTATGCGGCCCACTTCGATACGGCTTTCAACCTGCTCACTCGTCTCCCAACCTGACTTTGGAAAAGCCCTTACATGGAAGGGCGTTCACTTGTGCGAACGCCCTTCAGTGCTTTACCAATTTCATTTTTCGCCAGAGCCAAGTGGCGCGTGCCGCGTGCGCCGCTAGCGGCGATCGCGGTCAGCATGCTCATGCCATCGGATGTGTTAGCGTGGTTTCGCGCAAGGCGACGAGTACGAACAACAGATGGTCGTCGCACTTCCTTCACGCCACTATCATGATAGACAAGCTTCACGTGTGATGGTGCACTGAAATGACTTACAACGAAACCACATGCACATTCCCTACCGGCGAGTTCAAAGGCCGAGCGTATTGGTACGATCACTGAGGCAATGACTGAGGCTGCAACGCGCATTGCAACCTCGAGCGCGCGCCTGATGGGACGTGCTCGCAAGTTATGACGCGCATCTGCTATCGTTGCGTGCCAATGCAAATCTGCCGGTCGTCGAGACCATGCCGAACCTCGGAGTAGGGCGGGCGCTTGGCGCACCGTTCGTCACGTTCGATGTTAAGGGTTCGTTAGGAAATAAGTTCCCGACCAACTGTCATTGCGAGTCGCGTCCTTCGCGCCGACACCTGCGTCGAGCGACGCTGGCGCGTAGACGAGCAATCTCTATGCTGCGCTATAGAGATTGCCACGCCCGCGAAAAGCGCGCGGGCTCGTAGTGACAAGTTGGGAAGTTATTATTTTTCAAACCCTAAGATGAAAGCGGACGGGTTGAGCGCACTGGCGGAGCTCAACCGCGCACGTACCGTGATCGTCGCGACGACGGATGCGCAAGTGAATCGGCAGCAGGCTGCACTGGTCAACGAAAAACTTAGTGCGAATATATGAACTATTGTGGTTGCCATGCACGCGCCGTATGATCCGATGCAGTTTCCGAACGCACCGCCGTACCTCGCAACCTACGGCTCGCAGCCCTTGCGTGTAGAAGCATTGGTCAGGGTGCAGAGAGGGAAGGTGAAGCCGCAGCGACGGCTGCCCTTCGAATTGCCGGGGCTTTACAAGCTTGGCGATGGACTCAGCGCCTTTCGCTGAAACGTGTTCCGTAGGGGCGAAGCGATCGGGTGGCAGAGCAGCATAAACGGTTTGCCCTGCACGCGCGTGAGCACAAGCCACTTGCTCTGAGCGCCGTTCAACTTCAATCGCTTCGCAAATGCGTCGGTGTCAATCGCCGAGCCGCGCTTCATGATCGTGACTTCGCCAACGTCGAGCGCGCGCAGTCGTTCGTTCAAGCGTTTCAGATTGAATGGATGCGATTCCTCCACAGCGAACGCGCGAGCGAATGGAGTGTCAATCAACTCGTCTGCCGTGAGATAGGCGATCTGCTCGTCCAGCTTCGCTAAGCCATAACGCGCGGCGAGTTGCTCGATCAAATGCGCGCGCACGATGGCGGGATCGGGAGCATACAGGAACGACTTGACTACTTCAACGGGTACGCGGCTCGTCTCGCTCTCGCTTGTGAGCGTGACACCATCAGGCAAAATCGTCGCTCGGCGCACGACACCAGAGCGCAAGTTGCCGAACCACAGCACGCCTTCTTTGCACGTCCCACTCTCCGAAATAAACTCCAACTCGAAATCCAAATTCAGCGACGCGAGCTCGTCGTAATTCACGCCGGGCGAAATCTTGACGGCGACGCTCGGCGTGTACCCGAGCAACTGCGGCAAGATCGTCAGCGGCGGCATGTACTGATGAATCGAAAAGACGCGTTCGCCGCTTGTCCGCCGTCGCGCGGGGTCGAGGAAGATCGCGTCGGCGGGCACTAACGGCATCTGCGTGAAGTCGCCGTGCACCACTCGAACGCGTTGCTCGACGGCGTACGCGCGCGCGTTCAACTCCGCCATCCGCAGCCGCAGTGTGTCTCGATCAATCGCAATCACGTCCGCATGTCGCGCGAGTTGAAGCGTGTCGCCGCCGATGCCGCAGCCGAGGTCCAGCACGCTCGCACTCGTGGCGAAGCGCCGTGCGCGATGTGACGCCACGACTTCGCCGCTGGCTTGCTCCAGTGCGTCGCGCGTGAAGTACATCGCGTGCGCGCGCGAGAACTTCGCGTCGGCTTTGCGCCGCAATTGCGTGAGTTCAATCGCCGCCGACGCCTGCTCACGCGAGTACCGTTTGCGCAATCGGCTTACCACGGAGAGCAAATTTTTTTCGGTGATGACGACGGCACGTAGGCTGGCCAGCAATGACTGACCGTCATCTGATGTTAGGAAGTCGAGCGGGTCAACATGCATCTTTTCAATTGTAATCGCGCTACATCGTTATTGCGACGTCTGCGCGATAACGTGCACTCGCGCGAGCGGCAGGTCTAGCGACACGCTGCCATTCAGGGGTGGCGTTGCGCCGGGGTCGGACTGATCGGCAATCCATTCGCGTGCGCCGACCTGCACCCAATAGCGCATTAGATTGCCGAGGAATGCTTGTCGTGTAACCGTGCCCGACAGGTGAAGGTGCGATGCATCCGTCGTGGTTATTATAGGTTCGAGTGTGAGACTTTCCGGGCGAATGCACAATAGCACGCGCGACTTTGGGGGCAGAAGTGCAACGCCTGCCCCAACTTTGGGCGAGGGCAGTGTTAACACGCACTCGTCGAAGCGCACGCTGAGCGTACCGTTACGCTGTTCGAGCACGTCGGCATCAAACAAGTTGACCGCGCCGACGAAATCGGCGAGGAACGCCGTGCGCGGCTGATAATATATTTCCCACGGTGCGCCGCTCTGCTCGACGCGCCCGTTGTTCATCACGGCAACGTAGTCGGACATGGCGAGCGCTTCTTCCTGATCGTGCGTGACGTAGATGAACGTCATGCCAAGCCGCCGCTGCAACGTACGCAACTCCCAGCGGATGCGCTCGCGCACTTTCGCGTCGAGGTTACTCAACGGTTCGTCGAGCAGTAACACCTCCGGCTGCACGACCAGCGCGCGTGCGAGCGCGACACGCTGCTGCTGGCCGCCCGACAGCTCGTTCGGGTAGCGCTGCTCCAAGCCTTGCAGTCCAACAAAATTCAATGTCTCGTGTGCGCGCTGTTCAATTTCATTCTTGGGCAATCGCGCGAGTCGCAAGCCGTATGCAACGTTATCAAAGACGCGCATGTGCGGGAACAGCGCATAGTCTTGGAAGACCATCGCCGTGCCGCGTTGATGGGCTGGCGTGCTGTTGATGATGCGCTCGTTCAGCACGATGTTGCCGTCGTCGGGTTCGTAGAAGCCCGCGATGAGCCGCAGCAGCGTCGTCTTACCGCAGCCACTAGGACCCAAGAGCGTCGTGAACTGCCCGCGTGGTATGTCGAGCGCGATGTGATCCACCGCCGTGTGCGCGCCGAACTTTTTCGTGACGCCCTCGAGGCGGAGGTGTGGCGCTGGCTGTTGCGTCATCATGTTTGTTCGAACTGCGAAGGCGCAAAGAGCGCGAAGAAATACGCAGAGCCTTTGCGTCCTTCGCGTCTTCGCGGTTGGTATTTCAGTCTATCCACCCGCAATCTCTCGGAACGTCGTGCGCCGCCCGCTGATGAACCACACCACACTCAGCACGATCACCGACATGGCAATGACCGACACGGTGAACGCCGTCGCTCCGCCCCAGTTGAAGTCGTTGACCAATTGAAAAATCGTGATGGTCGCAACGGTTGTCGAGGGCGTGAACAGGAAGATGACGACGGAAAGCGTCGTCACCGCGCGCACGAATGCAGTCACGAAACCGGTGAGCAGCGGCGCGCGCAGCATCGGGAACAGCACGTCGCGGAAGCCACGCAGTGTGCTCGCGCCGAGACTCGTCGCCGCTTCGTCAATCGAGCGGTCAATCTGCTGCAAGCCCGCAACCGCCGATTGATAGCCGACAGGGATGTTCCAGAAAATCATCGAGATCGTAATGAGCGCGCCGCGGTCCAGCCAGTCGAGCCACTTCTGATTGAATGCGGTCGCATAGCCGATGCCGAAGAAAATGCCGGGCACAGCGGCTGGCACGATGGCGAGGAAGTCCACCACGCGCTTGCCCGCCCAATCCCGCCGCTGCACGAGGAAGCCAAGCAGGAGCGCGAACAGCGCGCAGATGACGGCCGCTGTGCCAGCGAACAGCAGCGTGTTGCTCAACGAGGTCGAGTGTGCGCCGAGATACGCGAAGTGCTTCATCGTGAAATTCAGGTTGAATGGAAATG
Organism: Anaerolineae bacterium; assembly: GCA_038198935.1. GTDB lineage: Bacteria > Chloroflexota > Anaerolineae > JACRMK01 > JACRMK01 > JBBPZQ01. The sequence goes on along the minus strand of JBBPZQ010000088.1, from coordinate 12,658 downwards.
CATCTACGAACGCGCTGACGACGAGCACGCCATAGACGAGCAGAATCAATCCTGCCAGCAAAAGGCACGCAATGAAGCACGCCCACGTCACTTTGCGCGGCACCGGTGGACGCGGGATCGAAGCGGCACGACCGCTGATGGTGACGAACGAGCGACCACCCTCCAGCCGCAGCCGTGCGAGGTACATCCCCAGTGCGAGCGCGAGCAAAATCGTGCTCACGGCTGCCGCACCCGTCAGGTCACCAAAGCCGGAGATGAGTCCGTACGCTTGTGTTGGCAGCACCGTGAAGCGGCCCGCGATGAGCGCAGGATTGCCGAAGTCTTCGACCACGTAGATCGCCGTCATGAGAATCGCCGCGGCGAGACCGGGACGCGCAAGCGGCAGCGTTACACCGCGAAAGACTTCAAAGAAGTTTGCGCCGAGATTGCGCGCCGCTTGCTCCAGTCGCGGGTCGCTGCGGGCAAGCACGTCGGCGATGAGTTGATAGGCGAATGGAAAGAACGCAATCGTCTGCACGCCCCACAGTCCGCCGAGTCCGAGAATGTTCGGCGACTGTCCCAGCAGCGCATACGAGATGATGCCGCGGGGCCCGAACAAGAGAATGTAACTCGCGGCGACGACGAAGGGCGGTGAGAGCAGCGGCAGGATGCCGACCAAGCGGAAGAATGGCTTCCACGGCATGTGGCTGTACACCATCGCGTACGCGTACACGAATCCGAGCGCGACGGCCGTGGTCGTGGACAGCAGCATCACGGTGAGCGAATTGACGAGCGGCGTGACCCACGTCTGTTCACGAAAGAACTCAATGTAGCCACCGACTCCGGGCACGAGCACGACCTGCACTTGCGGATAGACAATGAAGGCGGCCATCAAGCCGACCAGCACGAACAAGGTCAGCACGACGGTGGGTTCGCGGCGAATGGAGCGCATCATTTACTCATGTTGTCGGAACGTCAGGCACCCATACGTAGCCGTCTGCATCCATCAGATGTGCCTCGCGTACGCCGTGATTTTTGTCCGTTGCGGGTGTGAGCACACGGAAGCCGAGCCGTCGCGCGTTCGACTCGGCGCGGTCGGGGTTGCAGCCGTAAAGTCGCAACTCGACGCCAATGCCGCGTGCCGCTACATCAGCGATCAGTCCGCTCATCACGTGATGGTCGAAGGTATGGTCGGCGTGCAGCATCCACTCGCCATCATAGCCGCGCAGCACCGCGAAGTCAGGATCGCTGTACATGACGGTTGCGCCGAGCACCTCGCGTTGAAACGCGAGCGAGCGCCCGACAGCTTTGACCAACAGATTGAGCGTCAACCCTTTCAGCGTGCGCGCATATTCACGCGACGACATGAACGGGTCGGCGCTGCGCAGTTTTGTCATGGCTCTGGCTGATACGGCGCTTGACTCTGAATGTCGCCGACGAAATCGGCGCGATTCGGATGGTCGAGCAGCTGGCGAATTGCCATGATCTCGCCGATGTGATACCAGTAATGATAGATCATGCGCTGCAGCATGGTGCCGATGGTCTGGTAGTGAGGCTTTCCATCAACGATCATTTGCGTCTGCATCATCTCGGTTGTGAGCGTGTCAAGGTAGGCGTCGGCTGCCTGCGTGACCGTGCGCCACGCGTCCAGCATGTCGGTGAGCGGCGGCGTGCTGGCGGGTTTGCCATAGCCGACAAGTGCGTCTAGGTGTGGAACGAGCGTTTTGCTCTGCGCGCGTTGCAGCCAGTATGCCTGCTCTTGCCATGATAAATGTCCGACGATCCACGAAGTGCAATTCATGGGCCCGAATCGGCGCAGCGCGTCGTCCGCGCCAACGCCGTCGAGCGCGCGCAGCCATTCATTGCGCGTGAAGCGCAGTTGTAAGACGAGCGGGTGAGGCATATGACTTTTCTCATTTCTCTTCAGCGCAGAGACACGGAGTTCCTAAAAATTCTCTGCGTGCTCCGTGTCTCGGCGCTGAAAATTTAGACCGCATACGGATATTCAGAGCCCGGCGACATCGCGTAATGCCCGATGTCGTTCAGCAGCAGCAACTGCATTTCGGTTTCGTTGTCGAACTGCAAGACGTTGAGGCACGCAGGACGCTGCGCGAGTCTATCGCGATACAGGCGCGGCTCGATGCCCATGAAGTGCGCGATGAGCAGACGATTGGTCGTCTTGTGCGCGACGACGACGATGGTCTGATCCGGATGCGCGCGCACCAGCGCTTGCATCGCCGGCAGCGCACGCCGCAGCACCATCTCGCCCGACTCGCCGCCGTCAGGCGCAAATAGATAAGGATCGCGGTGATATGCCTCGATGTCCTGCGGCCATTGGGCGACACACTCGGCGAGCGACATGCCATCCCACACGCCGTGCGCCATCTCGCGCAGGTCGGGCACGGGCGTTACATCCAGTTGATGGACGGATGCGATAAAGCGCGCTGTTTCCATCGCGCGGCTCATCGAACTCGCGTACACCGCATCCATCGGATAGCGCGCCAGGCGCGTCGCCAATTGCGATGCGTGCACGCGCCCTTCGGGCGAGAGCGGCACGTCCTGCGCGCCGGTGAAGCGATGGTCTTGGCTCGCGGGTGTGTCGCCGTGTCGAATCAGTACCACTCGTGTTGACATGAGTTAAGCAACTCTCCTGGAGAAATTTCGTCGTGCGTGCTTCAGCGCAACTGCTGGATATCGCGCCAGCTGTAGGCGACTTCGAGTGCGGTAAACGGCTGTTGGTCGTTGCCGAGAGCGCATCAGCGCGCGCAGATGTTACTCGTTGCGCGCCAGCACATCACTCGCCAAAGCCGCCCAAAATGCTAGGAAGTCCCGTCAGATCACGAAGTCTATTCCTTGATTGGCATATCTTCCTCACGATAGCACGGTTCGCCAGACGAGGTGATTAGTCATTATGACCGATCCCCTCGTCCGACGACTTTCATCATCCCGTTGCCGCTTGCCACTTCTTGAGCAGTCGGTCTTTGTTGTCCGTTGCCCACGCACGGTCGTAGTTGACGAGTTTCACTTTGTCCAGCGTCGGCGCGCCGGGCGCGGGCGGCACGTCCTTGCGCACCGAGAGGCGATTGGAGAGTTTGACGTTCAACTCACTGGCCTCTTTGGTCAGAACCCAATCCACAAATGCTTTCGCCGCATTCGTGTTCGGTCCGCCTTTGACGATGCTCACGCCGCCGATCTCGAAGCCGGTGTTTTCGGGCACGATCAGCTCAATCGGCGCGCCCTTGCTCTTCTCGGTGAGGATGTCGTGACTCCAGTTCGGGCAGCCGACGAATTGGCTCTGCGACACGAGTTGGATGCCCTGCGGCGCGGTGCCCGTGTACTGTGCGATGTTCGCGTGCAGCTTCTTCATAAAATCCATCGCCTTGTCTTCGTCGCGACTGAAGCGGAAGATTTGCGTCGCCATGAAGATGTAGCCGCCACCCGTCTTCACGGGGTCGGGCAGAATCAGTTTGCCTTTCCACGCGGGGTCGAGCAGGTCGTCCCAGTTGCTCGGCTTCTTCGCGCTCGCCATCTCCTTGCCGAAGCGGTCGGTGTTGAGCACGAAGCCGAAGATGCCGAGGTACCAGCCGGTCCAGAAGCCGTTGGCATCTTTGTACTCCGCCGCCACGCCCTCCGCGTTGGGCGCCTTGTAGGCTTCGAGTAAGCCTTCCTTGCCGAGCGGGTCGTGGAACTCGGACGAGCCGCCGACGAACACGTCCGCCTTGGGCGAGTTCTTCTCGGTGCGGATGCGCGTCTGCAATTCGCCAGCCGCCGCGAGCGGCAGCACTTCGACGTTGACGCCCGTCGCCTTCGTGAACGTGCCGAACAGTTCGTTGTTGGTGGATTCGTTCAGCGCGGAGTAGATGGCGATCTTGCCGCTCGCCTTCGGCGCACTGGTTGCCGCTGGTGCGCTCGTCGCGCCGGCGGGCGCTGAGGTTGCGGGCGCGTTCGTCGTCTGCGGTCCGCACGCCGCGACGACGGCGGATAATGCCGCCGTGCCGCCGATCCATTTCAGGAACGTGCGGCGCGTGATTCGATCATCGTGCGTAGTCATTTGTCTCCTCCTGTGTTGAGATTGCGCGAATCATACTTCACTTCAAACTCGTTTTCAAGCAGAGATCAAAAGCTAACCACAAAGACACAAAGTACACAAAGTACTCTATGTTTTTCTTGGTGTTCTTTGTGTCTTCACGGTTCGCAGTTACTTCAGGTATCGCTCCGCGAATTGCAGCAGTCGCTCGTGATGATGAATCATCTGTCCAATGTCGCGCGTGCCATGTCCGCCTTCGAGGATTTCGGACTCATATAGCGCGTCCATCTCATCCAACTTGCCGATGAACTGCTCGACCTGTCGAATCGGCGTGCGCGTGTCGCTGCGATAGGCGATGATTGAAACGGGCGCGCGCAGATGCTCGACTTGCGAGATAGGCGACGACTTCACGTATTGCTCGCGCCGTTCGTCAGGCGTGCCGCCGAGCAACATGCGCGCCCAACCTTTCAGCCGCTGATTCGCGTCCTCGTACATCAGCACGAAGTTGCACAGCGGCACGAGCGCAAACCCCGCGCGCCACAACTCAGGCTGTCGCGTCAAGCCCATCAGCGTCAGATAGCCGCCGTAACTCCCGCCCGTGAGCATGATGCGATTCGGTTCGATCAGTTCGCGCTCGATCAGATACTGTCGTGCTGCCGCCATATCTTCAAGTTCGAGTTCACCCGGATGACCATTGATCGCTTCTTGAAACGCGCGACCGTAGCCCGTGCTGCCGCGAAAGTTGATCGTGAAGAACAAGTAGCCTGCCTCAACCAGACTCTGCCACGTCGCCACGTATGCATCGGTGACTTGGCCTGTAGGACCACCGTGCACATGCAGGATGGCGGGGAACGGCGGCTTGCCGTCGGGCATGCCGAGAAAGCCGTGAACCTCGCTGCCGTCGCTCGTGCGATGGCACACCGATTCCCAATGCGTAGTCGCGCGCGGAATCGGCGATGGCATGATGATCGTCTCGTGCTCGCCGGCGAAGGCACGCATCGTCAGCGGTTCGCTCATGCTCGTGTGCGAGTAGAGCAGCGTGCCATCCAGCAGCATCGGCAGCGCGATGAGCGTGCCTGTGCTGTGCGGAATTTTCGTCAACGTGTGCGTGTCCGCGTCAACGCGATACAATTGCGTGCGTCCATCGTAGATTTGCTCGATGATCGCGCCGCGCGCATCAGGCGTCCAGCCCAACGCGAGCACTTCGCCGGGCAACTCGTTCGCAAGTGCAGCACGCTCGTTCGTGAGCACGTTCCACATGAACGGCTTCGGCTCGCCGCTGACGTTGCTCGTCACGAGCAATCGCTGATCGCCGCGCACGGGCGACCACGGGCGAATATCCATCGCGGACATCAGAAACTGGCCGGGGTTGGCCGCAAACTCGGGCCCGTCCGTGAACTGCGCGACGCGCTTGCCGGTGCGCGCGTCCACCACCGTCGCCTGCCAGTGACGATTGTTGGCGATCTCACTCGTGGAGAACGCGAGCAGTGTTTCGTCTTCGGATAGAAATGGCAAGTACGCTTCGTTCGCGTGTTCGTACAGCACGCGCGTACCCTCTGCATCGCAGCGATAGATTCGGTAGCAGCCCTGAGCCGCACCTGCGAAGTAAAGCGTGCCGTCGCGGCCCACTTGCAGTCCATAAACATACATCGGTGGAAGTTCGGATGAAATCGCTTCAGGCTCGCCGCCACGCCACGCTTGCCGCATCAGTGTACCTACTTCGCTGTCGTGCTGATCCTGGACGTAATAGATCGTCTCGCCCTGCGGTGCCAGCCACGTGTAACTTGCCTTGGCAATCTGCGGCAACATGCGCTGCTGGTTCGTCGCGAACTCGTACGCATAGACTTGATACTTGCCCGACTCGTTCGAGTGCAGCAGCATGTGATCAGGTTTGTCCTTCGCCCACGCGAACAGCCGCCGCGTCGGTGCGCGCAATCGCTCGCGCCAGTCCATCTGTGAATTGCTCATCCGTAAGCCTCCAATCGTGATGACTCCATTCTAGCCCGCGCTCGCTCACATCGTCAATCGCATTGACGAATGCGATTCAATCTCGTACACTCGACTACAGCCGTTCGCAAAGGATTCGTATGCTTATCGTTCGCGTGCTCGCAGTTCTGCTCGGCTTGCTGCTCAATTTTCTGGCGCTGCGATCGGTTGTCAATACGTTCGTCCTGCCGCGCAGCGCGAATGACAAAGTATCGCGCGCTGTATTTCTCTCGACGCGACGGCTCTTCAGACTGTTCACCAACCGAGCGACGTCGTATGCCGACCGCGACCGCATCATGGCGTACTACGCGCCTGTCAGCCTGCTCCTGCTCTTGCCCACGTGGCTCGCGATGATCCTGATCGGCTACATGGGTTTCTATGTCGCGCTCGGCGTCGAGGACTGGAATGAAGCGTTTCGCTTGAGTGGCTCGTCGCTGCTCACGCTTGGCTTCGCGCAGCAGCCCGGAGTGGCGACGACTATCGTCATCTTCAGCGAAGCGACGATTGGCTTGATTATGGTCGCACTGTTGATCGCGTATCTGCCGACGATGTATTCGGCATTCTCAAGACGCGAGGCGACGGTCACGATGCTCGAAGTGCGCGCTGGCGCGCCGCCCTCGGCGGTCGAGATGTTGCTGCGCTACAGCCGCATTCACGGCTTGCATCAGTTGGGCGACGTGTGGCAGATGTGGGAAGTCTGGTTCGCGGAGGTCGAGGAGACGCACACGTCGTTGGCGGCGCTCGCGTTCTTTCGTTCGCCGCAGCCGGAGCACTCGTGGATTACGGCGGCCGGTGCTATTCTGGATGCGGCTGCGCTCACGAACGCCGTGGTGGACCTCCCGCACGATGCACAAGCCGATCTGTGCATTCGTGCGGGTTACCTCGCGCTGCGCCACATTTCGGATTTCTTTTTCATTCCGTACAACCGCAATCCACAACCGACTGACCCCATCAGCATCAGTCGGCAAGAGTTCGACGCCGCGTGCGCGCAATTGGAGCAAGGCGAAGTGCCGCTCAAGGCTGATCGCGAGCAGGCGTGGCAAGCGTTCGTGGGCTGGCGCGTGAATTACGATACAGTACTGCTCGCGCTCGCCGCGTTGACCATGGCGCCGTATGCGCCGTGGTCGAGTGATCGCTCGCTGTTGCGACGCGACCGATGAACGAAACAGTAGAGGCGTAGCACAGCTACGTCTATACAAATCAGCCAAGGATAAACAAAACGAGCCGATCAATTGATCGGCTCGTTTGACAGATGCTGCCCGAAATCACTTGCCGCCGCTTGCAGCGAGCGCAGGATTGGTACCTGCTGTGCTCTGACCTGCCATGATGTCCTGATCCTTCGTTTCAGGCAGGCGCAGCACCCCGATGATGAAGCAGATTGCCGCGACGAGCATCGGGTACGCCAGACCTGCATACGTGCCGAACGGCTGCACGAACGGCGTGATCCAGCTGTCTGACTTCGGATCGGTTGCCGCTTGAATTAGTATCAGACCGAGCACAGGCACCAATCCGCCGAACACGCCATTCCCGATGTGGTATGGAAGCGACATCGAGGTGTAGCGAATCTTTGTCGGGAACAACTCGACGAGGAACGCCGCGATGGGACCATAGACCATCGTCACATAGATGACCTGAATAAACACGAGCGCGATCAGCAGCGGAACGTTTGGCGACGCGGCAACGGTGGTGTTGCCGCTGGTCGTCGCGGGTCCAACCGCGGCTGCCATCGCGCTGTAAATGGGGATGTACGTCAAGACCGCGAGCAGCATTCCCGCCAGCATGATCCATTTGCGTCCGATACGGTCGGAGAGTGCACCGAACACGAGGAAAAACGGCGTGCCAAGCACCAGCGCGACGCCGATGATGGTGTAGGTATCTTGTAGCGAAACCTTGAAGATCGAGCTCAGGTAGAACAGGGCATAGAACTGGCCCGTGTACCACACGACGCCTTGACCCATCGTCGCGCCAAATAGCGCTAGCAGCACGAATCCCAAATTGTAGCGGTTGCCGAAGCTCTCGGTAATGGGGTTCTTCGACAAGCCCTTCGCCTCTTTGAGTCGAGCGAAAAGCGGCGATTCTTGCAGAGACAGGCGGATGTACAACGAGAGACCGATGAGCACGATGGAGAGCAGGAACGGGATGCGCCAGCCATAATCGGCGAACGCTTGGTTACCCAAGCCATTGCGAGTGACCAGCACGACCATCAGCGCCGTGAACAAGCCCAACGTAGCTGTAGTCTGAATCCAACTCGTGTATAGCCCACGCTTCCCTTGCGGCGAGTGTTCGGCAATGTAGGTCGCCGCGCCGCCGTACTCGCCGCCGAGTGCCAGACCTTGCAGGATGCGCAGCGAAATCAGGATGATGCCGCCGAGGTCCCCGATTGTGTCGCGCGTGGGCAACAGACCGATGGCGAACGTGCAAAGGCCCATCAGCGTCATGGTGACCAAGAACGTGTACTTGCGTCCGATCAAGTCGCCGATGCGACCGAACACGATGGCCCCGAACGGGCGGACGATGAAGCCGACGGCGAACGTCGCCAGCCAAGCGATGAGATCGCCAAGGGCGGTGCCGGTGGAATAGAACTTGCTGGCAATAACGGATCCGACTAGCGCGAACAGGTAGAAGTCGTACCACTCGATCATCGTGCCCGCAGCAGAAGCAAAAATGATCTTCGGAATCGAGTTTTCCACAGCCCCCGTGCGCGCGACGGGCGTGCGTTGAGCCATTTGTGCCATTTGCGAATTGCCTCCTGAGTTAGTGAACGAACGTTTGCCGAGCCGAACGAACTTCACGTCTCTGAACTACATGCTACCGCCGGTCCCGCCACATGCGTAACGGAATTGCGTGCCTCCTTCCTGTCCCAGATTGGACGAACCCATTCGAGATACGAGATTTAAAACACCAACACGCCAGATGAGTTGCGGGTCGGTGCATTCAGCCAGCCGCACATTGAGCGAGGGTTGCGGGTTGGCGCGATTATAGCAATGCGGCGCGCGCATTGTCAATAGCGTTTCGCAAAAAAACCTCGTGGGTTTTTAAAACCCGTGAGGTCTTGTGTGGGTCACTCCAAAGCCGCGCCCTGCTGAACTGCGCGCTCGGCTGCCAACGCCGCACCGACGATGCCCGCTTCGTTGAGCAATTGCGCAGGCACTATGCGCGTGCGTGTTTTGAGGCGCGGCAGAAACTTGTCGTGATACTTGCTCGCGCCGCCGCCAATGATAAACAAGTCGGGCGAGAACAAGAACTCCAAGCGACCGAGATACTCGTTCAATCGCTTAGCATACTTCTTCCAGCTCAGTTTCTTTTCTTGCCGCACGCGATCTGACACGCGCCACTCGGCGTCTTTGCCGCGCAATTCCATGTGGCCCAGCTCCGCGTTCGGAATCAGCTCGCCGTGAAAGAGCAGTGCGCTGCCAATGCCTGTGCCGAGCGTCAGCATGATCACGAGACCGTCTTGGCCCCGTCCCGCACCGAACTTGGCCTCGGCGACGCCAGCCGCGTCGGCGTCGTTCAACACCACGACGGGCCCGCGCAGCCGCTTCTCGAGCAGCCCTTTGCAGTCGGTATTAATCCAGGACTTGTGAACGTTCGCCGCGCTGAACACGACGCCGTGATGCACGATGGCGGGGAACGTACAGCCGACAGGTCCCGCCCAGTTGAAGTGCGTCGCTACGTCGTTGACGACATCGCACACCGCATCGGGCTTCGCCGGTTGCGGCGTCAGTTCGCGATAGCGATCGCTCTTGAGTTCGCCCGTGGCGGTATTCACAATCGCGCCTTTGATGCCGGTGCCGCCGATGTCAATGCCGAGAATATCCATCGTGCTTCTCCCATCAGACTTGATTGGCTGAAAGATACACGACGCGCTATGTATGTGTCAAGCGTTGCCGCAACTTATGTATAATGCGAGTCATACCCTGAAAAGGAGCGAGCATGATAGAAGAACGACACGGCGACGCGTACGAGCTGGGCGAGCAACTGACTGTGATAGGCCGCAAACTCCAACGCGGCGATGCGGCACCGGCGTTTGCGCTGGATTTTTACGACGGCTCGACAATGCAAACAATTCGTCTCACCGATTCGGCGGGGAGCGTGCGCTTGCTGAATGTGGTCAACTCACTGGATACGTCCGTCTGTCACGTCGAGACGCGCCGCTGGGAGCAGTTGCGCGGCGACTTACCGCCCGACGTGACCGTATACACGATTAGCATGGACTTACCGTATGCACAGCAGCGTTGGAGTGCGAGTCAGAATGTCAACCATCAATCGCTGTCAGCGCATAAGAGTGAGCAGTTTGGCCAAGACTACGGCGTGCTCATCAAAGAGTGGCGCTTATTGCAGCGCGCCGTGTTCGTGATTGATTGCGCGGGTCGCATCGCCTACGCCGAGTACGTTCCCGATCAGATGAAAGAGCCCGACTACGATGCAGCGATCAACGCCGTGCGCACAGCGGCACGCTAGAGCAAGCGTGTCTGCGATTCGTCCGAAGCTGGATAACAGATGCGTCTGCCTTCGTGAGCGCGACGCTTCGTAACGCTGATGAAATCGCGAGAAATTAATCGAGCGGACCGGTCAGGTGACCGCAGGTGAAGACCGTAACGGGGAGTTGTACTAATGAAAAAGAGTAGGGGCACAGGATGCTGTGCCCCAACGACGTGATCGTTATCCGAACATGCGCAGAATCTTGCGCGGCTTGCGTTTTGGCTGCAAGTCGGGAATGTTGTCGGTGATGACTTCGAGTCGGTCGCGTACTTCTTCGAGAATCTGCGTCGCGTTCTCGCTCCAGTCCACCTTGTCCATTTCCTGCATCAACTGCTCGCGCAATCTCTTGCCGGTCTTGGAGACGAAAAAGAATGAGACTGCTGCGCCGGTGGCAGTCGCCAGCACCATGCCTGTCGCAATCTGCTTCATGCCGTTGCCGTTCGTGTGCAAACCTTCGGGCGTCGAGATGTCCTTCAGCGATCCGGCGACGGCTTTCTTATCGTGCTCGTGTCGCGCCACATCGCCGAGCGAGACGATGCCGACCAGTGTGTCGTTCTCGACGATGGGCAGGCGGCGAATCTGATGCTTCGCCATCGCGTCCGCCACTTTGTCGAGATCCCAGGTTGTCTTGCCGGTGACGAGACTATCGGTCATGTGATCCTTGATGCGCTCGGTGCGTGCGTCAACACCTTTCGACACAGCGCGCACCACGATGTCGCGGTCGGTGATGATGCCGCGCACCTTGCCATCGTCCATCACGACCACGTCGCCAATGTTTAGGTCGTTCATCAACTTCGCGGCTTCCATGAGTGTCATGTCTGGCGAGCATGACGCGACGGTATGCGTCATCACGTCACGCACCAGTTTGGTTGTTGCCATAGCAATCCCTCCGTTTTAAAATAAGATTTCCTCCGCCCGCAAAATTTCTAGTGCACGCGGCACAATCACATCAACCTTTATCATATAAGCAAGCAGTGCCGACTGTCCATCCATCCAGATATAAGCGCCAGATATAGATTGAGGTACATTTCCACGTTATGGGCCTGCAAGCAGTATCCGAATGTGTTTGTTGTGGTGCGCAACAGTTCAGTGTGCTCGTATCTCGTGCGCAGTTGACAACAGAAAAAAATTTTGGGCGTCAGTTTTTCTGTGGCTTCGTCGCACCCGACACGCCCGATTACATGCTGCAAGATCGCATTGTGTTCACGAACGACTACGACGCGCGACTGATCGCGTGCGTGCGCTGCGGTCTCGTAGCACGGGATCCGCGCTTTACGCCGCTCGAAGCGGAAGTCGCGTATGCGAACGATCAATATCATCCTGCGTGGCTTGAAGCGGCCTTTCAATCGTATCGCCGCGCCTTCGCAGAGCAGATGCCCGCGATTATCGTGCGCATCGGTTCAAGGGCGCGCGTGCTGGAGCTGGGCAGTTACGTCGGTGGATTTTTAGCCGCTGCGCGTGATTTTGGTTTGGATGCGCAAGGTGTGGATGTCGGCACGTGTGTTGGCGAGTTCAAACGCGCCAAGGGCTTGCGCGTGCGCACCGGCACGCTTGCGTCTGCACACTTTGACACGAATGCATTCGACGCGGTGTGCGTGTGGAACTGCTTCGATCAACTGCCCGCGCCGTGGCCGATGCTGACGGAACTGAAGCGCGTGCTTTGCAAAGACGGCTGGCTGATGTTGCGCGTGCCCAACGGCGAGTTCATCACACTCGTCCAGCGCGTGTTGCCGTGTCCGCGCGCCAAATTTAAGTTGCTCGCGCACACGGGCACGCTCGCATTTCCGTATCAGTTTGGCTACACGCCGCGCGTGCTGCGGCGCATGTTAGCGCAAGCCGGCTTCCGCGACGTGCGCGTGCGCAACGACCTATTCATCATCCGCGGCAATGAGTCAAGCCGCATGTCGTCGCAGCTTGCAAAAGCAGAGACGCGCTACCTGCACGCAACACATGCGCTGAGTGAACTGATCGCGCGCATCACGGCGGAGCGTGTGCTAGTGACTTGGCGGATAAATTCTGCAACAAAATAGTTGCCTAAAATACTCGACTGTGCTACGGTTAGCCATCAAGTCCAGTCTGAACAGGTAGGTGAGCGATGCGCGGTCGAAAAGCCGATCCGTTTCGGCTGAAACCAAAGGACGAGCACTACTTGCATGAATTGTTGCGCGACGGTAATACGCCGTT
>JBBPZQ010000087.1:0-36015 GCA_038198935.1 Anaerolineae bacterium | reverse complement strand
ACGCCTGATAACCGTGCCGCTCTGCGTCAAATGGTTGATCGTGGTTTTGCGCGACTGCGCCATCGCCGCGATCTCCTGCTTGGATTCTTCCATCAAGCAGGTTTAGTTGTTAAGCAACTTTGGTGAAAAGGAATAATGCCGCGAAAGGTGCAATTGCCGTGTATGGGCAACAGAATTCACGTCCTATTGCGGCAACAATCCATTACGCCGCGTATTTTCCAAACGAGCGCCGAGTAGATATTCAATTCCTTTGGTGGTTGTTACGCAGTGCAACATTCCGTGATCTTTTGCTCGAGTATTTGCCCGGCGGAATAAAAACAGAACTCAAACCTGCACGTTTGTTACAGGTTCCCGTTCCTTTGCCACTCAGCGTACAAGAGCAGCAGCGCATCGTCGCGCGCATCGAAGCGTTGGCGGCGAAGATTGAGGAGGCACACGGGCTGCGGCGGCAGGCGATGGAGGAGGCGAAAATACTTGTAGCTCGTGCAACTTCACAAGCGTTGGATGAAAGCGATTGGAAAATACAATCACTTGAAACTGTGCTTGCCGAATCACCTAAAAATGGATTGTCGCCGCAAGAGGAAGTAACCGATAGCGGCAGACCTATGCTTCGCATCAACGCAGTTTCGAGTTCCCCAACGCGATTTGTTGATCTAACAGCATACAAGATGGTTGATGTGTCCGATGAGATAGCACAACCTTATCTACTCCAAGACGACGACGTTTTCATTGTGCGTTACAACGGTGACCTGAATCGCGTTGCTAAAGCAGGAATCTTCAAAAACACAAATGACAGAGGCGTTATCTATCCTGACAAACTCATGCGCTTGCGAACAGACCTTACACAGATGTGCCCTGATTTTCTTGTTTATGCATTGAGTTCTCGCAGTGTGCGCGCTCAAATTGAAGAAATGGGAAAAACAACAGCAGGTCAAATCGGAATCAGTGGGGCTGATGCCAAGTCATTCCAAGTGCCAGTGCCGCCGCTGTCCGAACAACGCCGCATCGTCACGTACCTCGACGGCTTGCAGACGAAGTTGGACGACCTGCGGCGACTGCAAGCGGAGACGCAGAAGGAACTCGACGCGCTGCTGCCAAGCGTGCTGGCGAAGGCATTCGCGGGGGAATTGTAAAACTGTAGGGGCGATTCATGAATCGCCCCTACATGAATCGCCGCCGCGCGGACAGAACACGCAGAGCCACTGGTCGAAGTTTTCGTGAACGCATTGCGCGATGCCGGCGTGAGTGACGTGCAGACGGGCGTGTTCGGCGCGCACATGCTCGTGGCGATTCACAACGACGGGCCCGTGACGATTATGCTCGACACGCAAGACTTGTAAGTGTCCGTGGATAACCCAGAGATTTATGTGAATGGCTCTGCGTCCTCTGCGCCGTTGCGGTTCAATTCGCTATGTGCTTCACAAATAATTTCTCGTTGTCCTTTGATCAACTTCGGCAGCGCATCGAGCGCGAAAAACTTCGCCTCTGAAATCTCCGAACACGGACGGAACGTGCCGCCCTCGAAAGCACACACAAATACAATCGTCAGATGCGGTCTCAGTTCGGCGCGCGTGACCACGAACGGCCGCAGCGCGCGCACGCGCAAGCCCGTCTCCTCTTCGATCTCGCGCTCGACCGCCCGCGCTGGGAACTCGTCGCGATTGAGGAAGCCGCCGGGCAAACCCCACGGAAATTTGTTGCGATAAGTGTGCTTCGCCAGCAGCACCTCGCCGCGCGCGTTGAACACAATCGCGCTCACCCCGACCAGAAACTTCTGCGTCGTCAGCCACAACACGACCCACTGAAGCGGATACGGCAGCGGCAGCACGCGCCATAGATGCAGCAGCAATCGCGTGATCACTCATTGCGCTCCAGCGTGTGCCAATGATACGGCAGCTCGCGCACGTAGAAGATCGAATCGAGTCGCGTGCTGCCTTTCGGGAACAACTTGCTGCCGTCCATGAACTCATAAAGCGCCAGCGCATCTTCGACCACCGCGATGTCCCATTCGCCGCGCGTGATGCGCACCGTGCTGACCTGCTGCGTGAAATCGTCGTAAGCGAATGCGGCGAACAGCTGCACCAAAAATTCTTTCGCTTCGTCGAGTGATGCGAAGGTCGAGCCGCGCGGCAACTCGTGCGAGGCGCTGCCGGTGTCGAACGTGGCGTGAATGTCGGCGTGCTGCTCGCGCGGCGCGTACACGTCGAACAGCAGGCGCTGTCCTTCGCGGCGCGACGACATGCGTGCGTAATGAAAGCGAAAGAACGTGAGCCAGTCGCCGAGCAAACTCATCAGCCGATTGTCGGCGTCGCTGCGCAGGAAGTGAACGCCGCGCTCGCCCGCCGTGCCTCCGCGCAGCGCAGCGTCGCCAATGTAGCGCACGACGGCGCGATAAACGATCTGGTTGTACGTCACGCCGAAAAGTTTTGGCACGGCAACGTGCGCCGATGCGGGCCGCATGGAGTCCATGTTGGCGATGACGATGGAGATGAACGCTTCGCCGTTGTGCATGTCGGGCACAATCGGGCCGGGTAACAGACGACACAGCGTCTCGGGTTGCATTGCAAAGTTGACGAGGAAGCACTCGCGGAAGACGGTCTGCATGGGGATGGGATGCTTCGGAATGATCGAGCGCACGACTTCCCGGAAAGATAATCGCGCGCCCCACTCGCGCGCGGTCGGTTGCGCGCCGATCAGCCAGCCGTAGCCGACCAGCAGCAGGCTCGGCAGAAATACGGCGAACACCGCGGCCGTCAGCAGCAGCACGCCCAGCCCGTCGTTCGCCCAGCCTTCAACCGTGAGCACGACTGACAGCGACCACACGACTGCGCCGAAGCGCGCAAGCCAGCGCGGATAACTCGGCGTGCGATACGCGACGGCGTTTAAGATGAGACCCCCCAACGTATAGCCGAGATTCGCCAAACCAATCGAGAACACGAAGTACGCGCGATCCCACACCGCGTACAGATTCGCATAGAACGCATCCGTGCGCGCGAGCATCGCCCACTGCGGCGCGAGAAAAATCCACGTCGTCTCGTCCACCCAGTCCACAATGCCGCCCGCCAGCGTGAGCGCGATGGCGAGCAGCGCCCACGGGCTAACCCCCATCCCAGCCCTCCCCCGCTGTGCAGGCGAGGAAATTGCGCCCCCTCCCCTGTCGCGCTCTTCAGCGACGTGGGAGGGACTTGGCATGGGGGCTAGCGCATCTGCCCACGCCATGAAGAACAACACGAGCGTCAGCGTTGCCGGCAACCATATGAGCCAACCTAGCGACCAGAGCGTTGCATGAGTCGCGACGTATTCGCGGCGCGCGAGCAAATCGCCCGGCGGCATGCCGTTGGCGAGTAACGTCAGCGATGCGAGCAGCGCGCACACGTGCACGAACACGCAGAGCCACGCGAGACGCAAGCGGCTTCGCGGACTGAACCAGTAGTGCATAAAAGTTTAGGTGTCAATCACATCTTGGACATCACGTCGGGTAGTAGCCCAGCCGCGCTGCCCGTATCCGCCCAGCGCGGCTGGGCTGCTGCCCGTGATTCAAGTTGTTCAACATCATGTTGAGCAATATACAATACTGCACCAAGAGATTATACAGTGGAGGCTTCGGGCTGGAGACAGGCAGCGCAATCACCGTTCCAGTCTCTCATCCACTCGCAAATCGCACCTCCGCAAGGTATAATCGCACTGCACGACGACTTTACTCTGCGGAGACGAACATGAAAATTGACACGGGCTTGGGCGTGGGCGTGCTGGGCGATGTGATTGCGCGCGCGCAACAGTCAGAGGCGCTTGGCTTCGACGCGCTCTGGTCGTCCGAGACGCAGCACGACGCCTTCTTCCCGCTGGTGCTCGCGGCGGAGCACACGCAGAAAATTCAACTCGGCACTTCGATTGCGGTCGCGTTCTCACGCAGCCCGATGGCGCTCGCGTACATCGGCTGGGACTTGCAGCAGATGAGCCACGGCCGCTTCATCATGGGACTTGGCACGCAGATCAAGCCGCACATAGAGCGCCGCTTCGGTATGCTGTGGGATCATCCGACGCCGCGCCTGCGCGAATACATCCTCGCCATGCGCCATGTCTGGAACTGTTGGCAGACGGGCGAGAAGTTGAACTATCGCGGCGAGTTCTTCAAGCTCACGCTCATGTCGCCGTTCTTCAATCCAGGTCCAATTGACCATCCACACATTCCGATTTTCATCGCGGGCGTGAACGAGCATCTGTGTCGCCTCGCGGGCGAGTTGTGCGAGGGCTTCCACGTGCATCCGCTGCACACGCCAAAGTACGTCGCCGAGTTTATCCTGCCTGAAATTGAGAAAGGTATGAAGCAGTCGGGCCGCGCGCGCAGCGACATCGAGTTGGCCAGCGCGGTGTTCGTCATCGCGGGCGACACGCCAGAGGAGTTGGCGACAAATCGCGAGCGCGTCCGTCAGCAGATTGCGTTCTACGCGAGCACGCCGACGTATCATCCCGTGTTCGAGATGCACGGTTGGGCAGAGAAAGCTAACGAGTTGTCGTCGCTCGCCTCGCGCGGCCGTTGGGCAGAGATGCCGCCGCTGGTCAACAACCAGATGCTCGCCGTCTTCGCCGAAGAAGGCTCGTGGGCTGAAGTCGCCGCCAAAGTGAAGAAGCGCTACGACGGCTTGCTCGACCGCGTCGCATACTACTTGCCGATGGAAGACAGCGGCAGCGACGCGCAGTGGCGCGAGACGGTGACAACATTCCACAATAAAAAGTGAAAAGTGGAATGCGCGTTCGTTGCACTTTGGACTTTTCACTTTTCACTTTCAACTTCTTGGGAATGCGAAAACTTTGGATATTCTCATCGGCACGCAAGGCTTCAGTTACAAAGATTGGGTCGGCGCGTTCTATCCGCCGCGCACATCGCCCAAAGATTATCTGTCGTTCTACAGCAAACTGTTCGACACGGTAGAACTCGACACGACGTTCTACGCTGCGCCGCGCGAGAGCGCGGTCGAGAATTGGCGCGCGCATACGCCGCGCACGTTTCAGTTTTCGTGCAAACTGCCGCAGGTCATCACGCATCAAAAACATTTGCTCGACGCGCAACTCGAACTCGACGACTTCGTGCGGCGTGTGGACACGCTCGACGACCGGCTGGGTCCACTGCTGATCCAGATGCCGCCGCAGTTTCATTATCCAGAGATTGACAAACTCAAATTGTTTCTCGAATTGTTGCCCGACAAATTTCAATTTGCGATTGAGTTTCGGCATCGCTCGTGGATCCGCGCCGACGTGTACGACCTGTTGCGCGCGCACAACGTCGCGTGGGTCATGCTCGACCTGTCGTACATGCCGAAGACGTTTCAGGTCACGGCGGACTTCGTGTACATCCGCTGGATCGGCCAGCGCAAAGCGTTCGAGAAGTATGATCGCCTGCAAGCCGACCGCAGCGACGACCTCGAACAATGGGCACGCGTGATTCAGCATCTGCCCGCGTCGGTGCAGACCGTCTATGGCTACTTCAACGACGACTACGCCGGCTTCGCGCCGGGCAGCGCGCTGATGCTCAAACAGAAATTAGGGTTGCGCACGGTGGAGCCGCAGTCACTCTGGCCCGATCAGGATGCGGGGCAAGGGCGACTGTTGTAAGTGGCTATCAGAGGACCAAAAAAAGAGAGGACTATGCATGCATGGCCCTCTTTTTTTCCTGATACTGCGTTTAGCTCTTCGCTAATCGCCGCAGCACGAGATGCAAGATGCCGCCATTGCGGTAGTAGTCCACCTCGACGGGCGTGTCCGCGCGCGCGATGGTCTTGAACTGCACTTCCGTGCCATCCTGCTTGCGCGCAGTCACGTTGATCGTCTGACGCGGCTTGAGATCGGTCGGCACGTCAATGTCGAACGTCTCCGTGCCGTCCAGAGCAAGTGAGCGCACGCTCTCGCCGTCGGCAAATTGCAGCGGCAGAATGCCCATGCCGACGAGGTTGCTGCGATGGATGCGCTCGAACGATTCGGCAATCGCCGCGCGCACGCCCAGCAGTGCGGGCCCCTTCGCCGCCCAATCGCGGCTCGAGCCGGTGCCGTACTCTTTGCCCGCGAGCACAATCACGGGCACGCCGTCGGCTTTGTATTTCATCGCCGCGTCGTAGATGGACATTTCTTGCGCGCCCTCATCCATCTGTCGTCCGCCGTCTGCCGACTGCTGTCCGAAGTACCGCGTGTAGCCGCCTTCCTTGCCGCCGAGCATTTGGTTCTTGATGCGGATGTTGGCGAACGTGCCGCGCATCATCACTTCGTGGTTGCCGCGCCGCGTGCCGTACTGATTGAAGTCCTGCGGCGCCACGTCGTGCTCTTCGAGATACTGGGCGGCGGGACCGTTCTTCGCAATGCTGCCCGCAGGCGAGATGTGGTCGGTCGTCACCGAATCGCCGAACACGCCGAGCACACGCGCATTGCGAATGGGCTGAATCGGTTTCGGCTCCGGCGTGAGTCCGACGAAGTACGGCGGATTCTGGATGTACGTCGAGTAGTCGTTCCAATTGTACAGGTCGCCTTCGACGCCGCTGATCGCGTTCCAGCGTTCGTTGCCGTCGAATACGTTCGCGTACTCTTTGGCGAACTGCTCGGGCTTCACCGAGCGCGCGAGCGTCTCGTTGATCTCCTGCTGCGTGGGCCAGATGTCTTTCAGAAAAACGTCTTGGCCACTTTGGTCTTTGCCAATCGGCTCGTGCACCAGATCAATGTCGGTCGTGCCTGCGAGCGCATAGGCGATCACCAGCGGTGGCGACGCGAGATAGTTCGCCTGCGTCAGCGGATTGATGCGCCCTTCGAAGTTGCGATTGCCCGACAACACCGACACGGCGACGAGCTGATTGTCGCGGATTGCGTTAGCCAGTTGATTGTCGAGCGGACCCGAGTTGCCAATGCACGTCGTGCAGCCGTAGCCGACGACGTTGTAGCCGAGTTCGTTCAGCGGCTCAATCAGCCCCGCGTCGCGCAGATAGTCCGTGACGACTTTCGAGCCGGGCGCGAGACTGGTCTTCACATACGGCGCAACCTTCAAGCCCTTCGCAAGCGCCTTCTTCGCCAGCAAACCTGCGCCAATCATCACGCTGGGGTTCGACGTGTTCGTGCAAGACGTGATGGCGGCGATGACGACCGAGCCGTGTTTCAGTTCCATGCCGTCCACGCGCGCTTTATTCTGCAGCTGGTCTTGCGGCAACTCGAAGCCGTGCTGCTTGACCGGTGTGATCAGCGACTTTTCAAATTGCTCTTTCAGATGATCGAGCGACACGCGATCCTGCGGGCGCTTCGGGCCCGCGACCGAAGGCTCGACGCTGGCCAGATCGAGTTCGAGCGTGTCGCTGAATTCGGGGTCGGGTGTCGCGTCGGTGCGAAATAGACCTTGCGCCTTCGTGTATTGCTCGACCAACGCGGCGGCTTCGGCGCGATTGGTGCGCCGCATGTAGTCAATCGTCTCCGCGTCCACCGGGAAGAATCCCATCGTCGCGCCATAGTCGGGCGACATGTTGCCGATGGTCGCACGGTCGGGCAAACTCATCGCGCTCAGGCCCGTCCCATAGAACTCGACGAACTTATCCACCACGCCCTTCTGGCGCAGCATCTGCGTCACGGTCAGCACAAGATCGGTCGCCGTGACCCCTTCGCGCAGCTTGCCGTGCAACTTGAACCCGATGACTTGCGGCACGAGAATGTAAATCGGCTGGCCCAGCATGACCGCTTCTGCTTCGATGCCGCCGACGCCCCAGCCCAGCACACCGAGTCCGTTGATCATCGTCGTGTGCGAGTCCGCGCCGACCAAGGTATCGGGGAACGCGACGCCCTCGCGCACGAACACGCCTTGCGCGAGATATTCGAGATTGACCTGATGGCAAATGCCCGTCGCAGGCGGGACGACGTAGAGATTCTGGAACGCATTGCGCGCCCACGCCAAAAACTCGTAGCGCTCCTGGTTGCGCTCAAACTCCATGTCGGCATTTTTCTGCAACGCCATGCTGCTGCCGAAGAAATCAATTTGTACGGAGTGGTCAATCACGAGATGGACGGGCACGAGCGGATTGATCTTCTTCGGGTCGCCGTGCACGGTCGTCATCGCATCGCGCATCGCGGCCAAGTCCACGACGGACGGCACGCCCGTGTAGTCTTGCAGCAACACGCGTGCGGGCGTGAACGGGATTTCGACTTCCGCAGGTTTCGGAATCCACTGCGCGAGCGTGCGCACGTCCTTCTCGGTGACGACGTAGCCGTCTTCGTGGCGCAGCAGGTTCTCCAGCAGAATCTTGATCGAGAACGGCAGTCGCTCCAGATTGGGCGCAACGCCGGCTTCTTTCAAGGCTGCGAGCCGAAAGTATTGCAGCCCAGGCGCAAGTTGCGCGCGGGCGTTGAATGAGTTTGTGTTAACCATAATCATTTCCTAATCTATTTGCGATAAGGTAGCTGAAGCATTTGCAGGCTTGCTACGTTTTCGAACTCAGGGTCTTTGTGGATCAGCCGAGCGTTCAGCATCAGGGCAAGACTGGCGATCCATGCATCTGCGGTAGATAGCGACGAACTGGCTTTGACATGAGCCGCCGCATGTCTCCAACGCTCATGCGACTCGACGCGCTCTGCGGGCCACGCATTCAGTATACTGAGTATCTGTTCCGCCCGCACTCGCCCTTGTCGGCGCAAGAGCAGATACTCGATCTCCATCAAGCTCATGAACGGTAGGTATAACTTGGGCGAATCACGTTTTTTCGATGCGGCATGCTCAAGCAGGTCGGCGAGTTCGGTAATGCCCGGCTCATCATAGAGATAGGCCAGGAGGGCTGACGTGTCGAGCACGAATTGCTGCATCAGCGTGCCTCAAGTGCCCGCTCGCGCTTGCGCTCGGCGCGCCGCTCTTTCAGCAAGACGGCGTTCGAAAGGCCCGACCCTCTCAGTATACCGCGCGAACCGCGAATCGGGTCGAGGGGCACGGGATAGACGATGATCATGCCGTCGCGCACCACCCATTCGAGCCGCGTATTCGCGCCGATGTTGAACGCACGGCGAATTTCGCGCGGGACCACCGTTTGACCACGCTCAGACACGGTTGATTGCATGTTTGTCCTCACTGTATGACAATTCTACAATTGTCATACAGTTGAGTCAAGTGCTTTACTCGTGCGCGCAGCGGCGTACGTCGCACAATACGGCTGCGCGAAGGCTTGCCGCGCCACATGATTGTCAGCTGGGCCATGTGCCACTCACGCCTATTTGGCGAAAACGAATTGCTCCGGCTTCCCTTCCCCGTAATCGTAGCGGACGGTCAGTCGCCCGCCGCTCAGTTGGCCCGTGAACGTGTCGCCCGAGTTCGTTTGAAACGTCAGCGTATTGCCCTGCTTGCTGAACATTCCATCATCGCCGTTCACGCGCGAGAAGCCGAGGTTGCCTCGGAAACTGATGCGCAAGGACCATGCGCCGTCGGCTGTCAGATCGAAATTGCCGTCAATGACCAGCCTCGTTCCGGTGCCGGCCGGCAGGTCTTGCCCGTTCACCTGTTTCAGATTGTACGATCCCGATACGTCTCTGCCCGGCGAGTCGGTCGTGTCCTCTAGCTCTGCACACGCCATGCTGCTCGCGACGGCAGCCAGCAGCAGCGCCGCGATCAGCCAATGGCGAACGCGCGCCGTGATCCTCGTTTTCATCGCACCGCCACTCGAACCAGGATTGCGATTGACTCGATCATGCCGAGCCTGTGACCTCTTTCAAATCCGCGCGCGTGCTCTCGTACGTCTGGTGATACGCGAGCACGTCGGGGTTGGGCGTGATGCCTGCGCGCTCACAATATTCACGATACAAGTCGGGCCACCAGTTGCGATGCTGCGTCAATCCCTGTGCCTGCCACTGGTGATAGTTCATGAACATCTGCGACCACGCGCGGTCGCCAAACGCTTTCGCCTCAGCCGCGTTCTTGAATTGCGAGACGTACCATTCGCGGCCGATGTGCGCGTGCAGCACTTCGTCCGCCCAATCGTAATCCTGAAACAGTATCGAGAGATGATTGCCCGCCTGCTGCGCGACCTCATACTCGTAACGCTTGCCCGACTTCGGCATCAAGCCTTGCTCGATGAAGTACAGTACGCCGTGCCGCTCCATCGGCGTGAGCAGCGTGTTCAGCGCATACGAGAACGAGAAGTTGACCATCGCCTTCGTCCAGTCCACGCCGAGACTGGCGAAGCCGATCTCGCCCATCAGCGCATGACGCGCTTCATCCCACAACTGTCGCGTCAGCGCGCGATAATACTCCCACGGCTTGCCCTTCGTCTCGACGATGAAGCTCGCCATCATTTCGGGCACGTCAATCTCGCGCAGCCGTTTGAAGCACATCATCAACACTTTCGCGTCGGGCGGATATTCGGGATTGTAGAGAAACGCTTCGGCGTTCACGCCCATGTTGAACGGGTCGGGAAAACGTTCGTCGCGTTGCGGTGTGAAGTCAAGTTGGATCGGCGTGGTTGAGTGCTTGCGTTCGATTGCTTTGTGTGATGGCGTTTGCGTTCCATCGAGCCTACCCGCGGCCGAGAGCGCATCGTCCAAAAGTTGCAGCCATTCGCCGAAGCGCGTCCCATCGTCGTTGAGCGCGTTGATCGTCTGCTGGCCGAACTGAAGCATGTCGCCGAGTTCGAGCAGCGCGAAGCGGCACACGCGCACCGAAGGTTGATCCACGATTGGATTGGTTTCGGCGCAGTGTCGTTCGAGCGCGGACTGCAAGGCAGGGACGGCTGTTGCATACAAGCCGAGCACGAGTTCTTCCGTCGTCGGCGCGGCGAGGATTTCGTCGAAACAGATTGCGAGATTGGCATCGGGCACCACATCTAACCCGAGCGGTGGCTCGCGCATTTCCCCGACGCGCTTGCGCAGCGCACTGACGTGCTCGGCGCAGAGATGCGCGTGCAGGCTGAACGCCATCTTCAATTCGTAGATTGGCTCGGCGGGAATGCGCGCCGTGAAAATTTCAGCCAGCCGCTTGAACGCATAGTGATAGCGCTTTAAGCGACGCACGCACTCGTCCACCGACAGCCCCTCGCGCATCGCCTCGTCCATCGAACAAATGCCCGCCAGGGGGGGAAGGTCGTGGTGCGGCCTGTTCATCGCGTGTCGTCCTTCTGCCCGTGAACAGTGAACGGATTGCGGGTACACAAGCAGACAGATACACAGGTCGTCTGATCACTGAGATACCTGTGTACCCGTTCTGCGTTCACTCTTGCTTTCGCTCCCAACTCGCCTTGTGCGCTTGCGCGAACTGCACGTACTCAGCCGCGCCGCGCCGACCGCGCTGGGCTTGCTTCTCGTCGAGTTGACGCGCGACTTTGGCAGGCACGCCGAGCACGAGCGAGTTCGGCGGGATGACTGTGCCTTCGGTCACGACGGCGCCCGATCCAACAATCGAACCCGCGCCGATCTTGCAGCCGTTCAACAGCACCGCGCGCATTCCGATCAGGCAGCCGTCTTCAATTGTCGCGCCATGCAGGACTGCGCCGTGCCCAACCGTGCAATCGTTTCCGATGGTCGTCGGAAAGCCGACGTCGGCGTGAATGATCGCGCCGTCTTGAACGTTGCTGCGCTCGCCAATCGTGATCGTGGACACGTCGCCGCGCAAGACCGCGTTGTACCACAGCGACGCTTGCGCGCGCATTGTGACCGCACCGATCACAATCGCGCCAGGCGCGATGAAGCAGGTCGCGTCAATGTTGGCGTGCGTGCGATCGAGGTTGAGATTGGGCACAGGCAACTCCAAACATGATATGCGTAATGCGTGATGCGAAATGCGTAATGGGTCTTACGCATCACACATTACGAGTTAAGCCAATTCAGTCTGCGTGAGCGAGTCGCGTTCTGTTACGGCCGTGCTCTCTTCGGGCAGCCGCACCTTGTGGAAGAAGCCGTAGAAGCTAAACACCGACAGCAGATAACTGGTCGCGCCAGCCAGCAGCGGCAGCGCGAGCAATTTCGCGTCGAGCCATGCGCCGCTGATAGCCGGACTGATAGAATTGGCGACGCCCCACGCGGCTAAGGTCGTGCTGCTCGCCGTCGCACGCTCGCGCGGATCAACCACGCCCATGATGTACGACTGCTGCGCGGGCCACGCCAAATTCATCATGAAGTTGCGCACGAGGTACAAGGCCGCGGCGAATTGCGCCGACGGCGCGACCACCATCGCCCCGAGAAATAACGCCGCGAGTCCTTGCGTGGCTAGCACTGTGTTCGCCGTGCCGATGCGGCGCACGATGCGCGGCACGAGCACCAGTGCCAGCATCGAGAGTCCTTCGCTCACGGCGAACCATGGCCCGATCACGTCGCCGCTCACGTTGAACTTGAGATAGAACCACAGCGAAAGCAATTGCACGCTGAAGCCGAGTCCAAGCCCGATCAGTCCCATCACAAGCGACAGCCTGACGATGTTGGCGACGGAGCGGCGCGGAATCCAATCGCGCCAGTCGTGCGCGACGGCTTGATGCTGATGCGCTTCGCTGATCGGCAGCAGCAGCAGCACGGACGCGAGCGTGGCAGCGAGCGACAGCCAAAACAATGGATGATACGATTCGAGCATGGCCCAGCCGCGCGCTTGCAGCCATTCGGGCAAGCCACTGATCACGGAGCCAATCATCATCGCCGCCGTCCACGCGATGCTGCCCAGACTGAAGACCAGCGTGCGGTTCGCATCCGAACCCTTTTCCGCCAGCAGCGCGTTGAACGATGAGGACGAGAGCGCGCCGCTCAAGCCGCCCGCCAAGCCAACGCCGCCGATGCCTGCCGCGAGCGTGAGCCAAAGCGGATCAGTCGTGAGCAGAAAGATCGCATACGATACTGCGGGCAGCGTCCAACCGATGATGACGAATGGCTTGCGTGCGAAGCGATCGGCCAGCACGCCGAACACGATCAAGAGCAGTGCGCTCGCGATGCTGCTGAGCGCATACAGTTGACCAATGAGCGTCGAGTCCATGCCGATCTTGTTGAAATAAATCGGCAGGACGATGCTGAGGTAGCCAATCGGAAACGACGAGAGCGCAACCGCCATACACAAGCGCCAAGCATCTGCGCCGATGGCGGAGAGGGAAGACGATAATCGCGAGCGCATGAACGTGTGTTGATTGGATGGCAGGTGAGTTGGTTCGTTCGTTTGTTGAACGAGGTTACCAGCACAAATTAACAATCCAATCAGCTAACCAACCATCGAACGCTCACGCCGGCGATTGTGGCTCTCGCACTTCCTCGCCGTCGCGCAGCGCGTCAAGTTTGATCTTCGGCGTGTCGAAACGTTTGACTTCGATCTTTTCGATCTTCGCGCCTTTCATCTCTTTGACCGTCAACTCGACGCTGTTGATCATGAACTTGTCGCCGACTTTCGGAATGCGCTGCGCGTGATAGAGAATCAGACCGGCGAGCGTTTCGTAAGCGTCGTTGTCGGGCAGCTCCACCTTCAATTCGTCGTTGACTTCTTCGATGCGCACTTGGGCGTCCACTTCGGCCGTCCGCTCGTCGAGCTGGCTGACCTGCGGCTCGTCTGGAATCGTCTCGTCGCTCAGGCGGCCCACGATCACTTCGAGGATGCCGCCTTGCGTGACGATGCCCGCGGTGCCGCCGTATTCATCCACGACGACGGCGAACGGTGTGCCTTGCGCTTTCATTTCTTCAAATAGGTCGCGCACGTGTTTGTATTCGGGCACGACGAGCGCGGGCCGCTTGAGCGATGCCACGTCTTTTTGGCGCGAGCCGGGCCCCTCCTGCGCCATGAAGTTCAACACATCTTTGATAGCGACGAAGCCCGTGATCGTGTCGAGGTTTTCTTGATAGATGGGATAGCGGCTGTGGCGCGACTCCGCGAACGTATTCAAGAAGTCGCCAATGGTCGCGCTCTCTTCGACGCCGATGATGTCGGGGCGCGGCACCATCGCCTCGCTCACTTGGCGGTCGCCGAACTCGAAGACGTTGTGAATCATCTCCTCTTCACTCTCGTCGAGCAAGCCGCCTTCTTGACTGTCGGTGACGAGACGCTTCAGCTCTTCAATCGAATGCACGTTGCGATGTCCCGACAGCGATGGCACGCCCAGCAGGCGCAGCACGGCAGTGGTGGCGGTATCCAACACGGCGGTGAACGGGCGAAAGATGCTATCGAAGAACAGCAGCCCCGGTGCGGCGAGCATGGTGATGCGCTCGGCGTTGCGGATCGCCCAAATCTTCGGCGTCTGCTCGCCGATAACGATGTGCAGCGCGGTGATGACGATGAACGCGACCACGGCGCTGATCGTGTTTGCGATGGGTTCGATCCATTGGGCGGGCAAGAGGCGCAAGAGCGGTCGGATGAATTCGTCCACGAACGGCTCACCGACCCAACCAAGCGCGAGGCTGCACATCGTGATGCCGAGCTGCGTCGCCGCGAGTGTGCGGTCTTTATCGGCGACCAGTTTGCGCGCGCGGCGTGCGCCAGCCACTCGTTCTTCTAGCAGTTGATCAATACGGCTTAAGCGCGCGCTGACAGTCGCGTATTCGGTTGCCACAAAAAACGCATTGGCGAGCAGCAGCAGCAGCACGCCAAACAGACGCAGCAACGTCGAGGATAATGCGGGGTCCACAACAGAAATTATACCACGTTGAAAATCCCAAAGACATTTCCCCGCTCGTCACGCGAAGGAGTTCGGCGTGAGTTATAGATCGCCTGCAACGGGCACTTGGGCGGTAGGCATTTAGAGTTTGTGGTATACTTGCGCAATGCAAGTCGCGGTCGGGCGCGCGTGCGGCAAAGCGATCTTGTGCGGCGAGCACGCGGTTGTGTATGGTCGCCCTGCCGTCGGCGTGCCGCTCACCAACATTTACGCCGAAGCGCAAGTGCGCGAAGGCACGGGCGGCGTCGCTATTGTCGCCGAAGACTTGGATCATGCGTGGATGCTCGAAGAATTGAGGCCGCAGCATCCGCTCGCGCATATCGTGCGCGCGACCTTGCGCGCGCTGAACGAGGAGACCGCGCCAAACTTTCTGCTCACGTTGCGCGCGACCATCCCAATTGCGCGCGGACTCGGCAGCGGCACCGCCGTCTCGACTGCCATCGTGCGTGCGCTGGCGCAATTTTACGGCGCGACGCTCTCACCCGCAAAGGTTTCCGCATTGGTATTTGAGACAGAATCGTTGTATCATGGCACGCCGAGCGGTGTGGACAACACGCTCATCGCGTACGAGCAGCCCGTCTATTTCGTCAAAGGACAACCACCGCAGCGTCTGAAGGTCGCGCGCGCATTCGCGCTGATCGTCGGCGACACGGGCGTTGCAAGCGAAACGAAAGTAGCAGTCGCGGCCGTGCGCGCGACGTGGGAGCGCGAGCCGTCGCGCGTCGAGCAAATCTTCGACGCAATCGGCGCGCTCGTGCACGACGCGCGCGATGCCGTCGAGTTCGGGCACGTCGAGCAGCTCGGCGTGCTAATGGATCGCAATCAAGACCAATTGCGCGCACTGGATGTATCGTCGCCCGTGTTGGAACGATTGATTGAGGCAGCCAAGCGTGCGGGCGCGGACGGCGCGAAGTTATCTGGCGCAGGACGCGGCGGCAGCATGATCGCGCTGGTGCGCGACGAGACAAGGGAAGTGGTGCGCGACGCACTGACAGAAGCAGGCGCACGGACGGTGATGATTTCTGAAGTCGCACGGCAGAATTGACGGCAATTGCGAGATTCACCCAATAGACGGTTCGCACGTTTTATGTCACAATGCGGATGTTCGCGCAGAGGTCTTGCCCAGTTGCACCCAATCACTTGCACGCAGAGGGTTCGTTAGGAAATAACTTCCCGACCAACTGTCATTGCGAGGCGCGACCTTCGCGCCGACACCTGCGTCGAGCGACGCTGGCGCGTAGACGAGCAATCTCTACGCTGCGCTATAGAGATTGCCACGCCCGCGAAAAGCGCGCGGGCTCGCAATGACAAGTTGGGAAGTTATTATTTTTCAAACCTAGAGGATGTTATGGATTTGACGCAACCACGATCCCGCCACCGCACACGCGGGCTGCTCCTGTGGATAGGCGCTGTGCTGGCTTGTGCCTTCACACTGCCGCTGGTGCTCGATGCATACGCGCAGAGCGCAGAGCCATACGATGGCGCACATCGCTCATCGGCATTCACGCCGGCCATCATGCTCTGCGGCAACGTATATAATGACGTGAACCGCAGTAACGCGATTGACGCCGGCGATCAAGGGGTCGCGCTGGTGTTGTTGAGCGTGCTCGATACCCACGGACAACTGGTCATCTCGACGACGACGGACAGCAACGGGCGCTACTGCGCGGGTGTGCAAGACGTGGGCGCATATGCGATCCAGAAATCCAATCCGAATGGCTACGTGAGTATCAATGCATTCGCGGGCGCGAACGGTCATCGCGTCAACGCCGATCAGGTTCAAGTGCCGGCGAATCAAGCCGGCACGTATGACGCGAATAATTTTCTGATTGCCGCCGCTGCGATGGCGGCCAACACAGCGACCAGTCTGCCCTCGGCGACGAGCGTGCGTGCGCCAGCGCAGCAAACGCTGACGCCCACACCGACACAGACAGCGACGCGTACTGCAACGCCTACCGGCACCATCACCGGCACGGCGACGAGCACCGCAACACCGACGGCAACGCACGAGGCATACCCCCATCCAACCGCCGTACCCACCGACACGGCTGGCCCCACTGCCACGCCCACCGCGACGCGCACAGCCACGTTTACCCCGACGCCGACACCCACCGGCGCGCGCGTCGTGCCGAGTAGCGGCGGCGAGTTTGCCGAACAATCGCTGGTAATGGCATATTGGGTCGGCGTGCTCGGATTGATCTTGATCGGTGTGGCGCGCTATTTGCACAAAGGCTCGCTCGACTGACGGCACATTGCCCAATGATGGAAACCCGTTTTCTTCGCGAAAACGGGTTTCTTATTTGTGCTTCGCAGGATGCAGCCGCACTTGTGGCGACTGCGCGCTCATGCTAAACTCGCATCAGATGAACCTGCTCACGCAACTCGACCAACTGGAACATGCCGAACTGATTCGCCGCACATTCAGCGAAGCTGATTACGCGTACCTGTTTCGTCACGCGCTGGTGCAGGATGCAGCATATAGCTCGCTGGTAAAGAGTGATCGGCGCGCGCTGCACCGGCAGGTCGGCGAGACGCTTGAGCAACTCGATCCGTCGCGCCACGACGAGCTGGCGGCGCGGCTCGCGCATCACTTCTTCGTGGGCGAAGCATGGCAGCGCGCGGCGGCATTCGCCATGCGCGCAGGCGCGCGCGCGCTGCGGATGCACGCGCAGCGCGAGGCAAGCGACCACTATCAGCTAGCCATCACCTCGCTGGAGCATTTACCGGACGCGCCGCGCAGTCAATTGTGTGATGCGCTCCTTGGCTGGGCGCAAGCATCGTTCAAATACAAACCGTTTCCGCAAGTGCTCGAACGCTTGGCGCAAGCGGAGCAGATCGCGCGTGCGTTGGACGACAAACGGCGACTGATCAGCGTGCTCAATTGGATCACGAAGGCGCATCTGACGAGTGGCTATGCGACGCGCGGCATTCCGATGGCGGCGGAAGCGTATGCGCTCGCGCGCGAGTTGGGCGACGAACGCATGATGCTCACGCCTGGCTGCCTCGCCGCATACGCGCGTTTGGACATAGACCCGCGCGGAACGGTGCAGCAATTGATCGAGGGGGCAGTGCTCGCGCGCAAGTATGGCGATCTGGAAACGGAAGCGTACTCGCTCGGCATCGAGGCGATGGCGCGCGCGCGGCTGGGCGAGTTCGCGCAGTCACAGCGAGCCACTCAACGCGCATTGGAGATCGTGCGCACGCTTGACTCGCCTTTCGCGGACTCGGACATACATCTGTTCGCGGGCTGGGCGCAGCTCGACATGGGCGATGCGCAGCGCGCGCTCGAATATGGTCAGCAGGGCGTGGCGAAGGCAATGGCGGCCGAAAATATGGACTGCATTTGTTTCGGCTATGCGTGCGTCGGCTTTGGCAACTTGCAAGCACGCAACGTGCGCGCGGCGCTCGCCTCGTTCGAGGAAGCCGTGCGCCGCTCACACGCCTCGGGCGCGGCGCCCATCGAAGGTATCGGGCGCGCAGGACTTGCCATCACAAAATATATCGGCGGCCAAGCGCAAGACGTGAACGAGATCGAAGATGCACTGGCACAGGCGCGTGCGGGCAGCAATCCATTCATCGCGGCGCAGCTCGCGCAGACGCTCGGCGAGATCATGCTGCAATTGGGCCAATTTCCGCAGGCCGAACAACACCTCACTGCCGCGCTCGCCTATTATCGCGCGAACCAAATGCAGCCGTATCTTGCGCGGGCGCTGGAATCGCTCGCACAAGTTTATGCGCATCAAGGTCGTGCCGCCGACGCCGAGCAGGCGCACGCGGAATCCGAACGCGCGGCGGCTGCGTGCGAGCGCGTTTGATGCTATAATTCGTGCGCTACGCTCGCCTGTCAACGAAGGAGGTGATGCCCAGCACCACGGGTTCGCGCGTGACGTTCGGCACGACACATTGTTCGTTCAATCAGATTTGTGAGGAGAAAATGATGAAACGCATTTCAAGCTTGCTCGTGCTCGTTCTGGCTGTGATCGCCGCGTGCGGGCCCGCTACCACCACTGCGCCTTCGGGCGCGACTTCTGCACCCGCCGCCGGCGGCAACAAACTCGAAATCTTTTCGTGGTGGACGACGGGCGGCGAGGCGGCCGGTCTGCAAGGCTTGTTCGACATTTACAAGAAGCAGAACCCCAACGTCGAGATCATCAACGCCGCCGTCGCGGGCGCGGCTGGCACCAATGCCAAAGCGGTGTTGAAGACGCGCATGTTGGGCGGCGATGCGCCCGACTCGTTCCAAGTGCATATGGGTCACGAACTGACCGACTCGTGGGTCGTGACCGACAAGATGGAAGACCTGTCCGATCTGTTCACGAAGAACGGATTCGATAAAGCATTCCCCAAGGGCGTGCTCGACATCGTATCGTACAACGGCAAACCGTACTCTGTGCCGGTCAACATCCACCGTGCGAACGTGTTATGGTACAACAAGAAAGTGTTCACTGCGAACAACTTGCAGCCGCCCAAGACGCTCGACGATTTCTTTAAGGTCGCGGATGCGCTGAAGGCGAAGGGCATCACACCGCTCGCGTATGGCGACAAAGAGTCGTTCGCGGCTGTGCACACGTTCGAGACCGTGCTGATTGGTGTGCTCGGACCCGACGCCTATGCGGGCTTGTGGATGGGCGCGACGAAGTGGACCGATCCGAAGGTCACGCAGGCGCTCGACACGTTCAAGAAAATGCTGACCTACACGAACAGCGATCACGCCGCGCTGACGTGGGATCAAGCCAACGATCAACTGATCAGCGGCAAAGCAGCCATGACCATCATGGGCGATTGGATTGACGGCGACTATACGGCGAAGAAATTCTCCGACTACGGTTGGGTCGCCGCACCGGGCAATGACGGCATCTTCGACGCACTGAGCGATACGTTCGGTTTGCCGAAAGGCGCGAAGGATCGCGACAATGCGCTGAAGTGGCTGGCAGTAGCCGGCTCGAAGGACGGGCAGGAAGCGTTCAACCCGAAGAAGGGTTCGATCTGCGCGCGCACGGACTGTAATCAGAGTTTGTTCGACGCCTACTTGCAGTCCGCCGCCAAAGATTGGACATCGAACAAGATCGTGCCGAGCCTCGCGCACGGAGCGGCGGCGAAGGAAGGCTGGCTGACGAACGTGACAGATCTCGTGGTCTCGTTCGTGGCGAAGGGCGACACGGCTGGCACGCAGACTGCCCTCGACAAGGCGTGCAAAGACGCTGGCGTGTGCAAATAACGTTCGCGTTTTGCGTTTGAGTTTGCGGTACAATGGAGGCAGTCTGGCTCACGTCAGACTGCCTCGTTTTTGTGTGTCGCTTGCTTCAAAGGTCATGACATGAACACCACCCAATCCATTCTGCCCGTCGCGCGTGTGAGTGCGCCGACGCAGCGCGCGCGCTTTGATCGCGACCGCATACTCTCGGTTGTGCTCATCGCGCCTTCCATCATCGCCATCGCAATTTTCGTGTATGGCTTCATCGGCTGGACGGCTTATGTATCGCTGACGAAGTGGGACGACCTGTTTCCCGATTTCACGTTCGTCGGCTTACACAACTTCGAGCGACTGCTCGACAACGTGCGCTTCCAGCAAGACGTGATCAACACCGCCGTCTTCACCTTCGCGTTCCTCGTCGGCTCCATCGGCGTTGGACTGGGACTTGCCATCCTGCTCGACCAACGCATTCGCGGCGAGAGCATCTTCCGAAACATTTTTCTCTTTCCGATGGCGGTCTCATTCATCGTGACGGGCGTGGTCTGGCGCTGGCTGGAGAATCCAAATTCGGGGATCAACAAGATTTTCGACTTGACGATCAACCCGCTGATCGGATTGATTGGCTTGCAGCCGATTCACTCCGGTTGGTTCATTGATCCGCAAATCGGCATCGTCGCCGTCGCCATCGCAGCAGGCTGGCAGATGTCGGGCTACATCATGGCGCTGTACCTCGCGGGATTGCGCGCCATTCCCGAAGACCTGCGCGAGGCGGCGCGCGTGGATGGCGCGACCGAAGTCGGCATCTATCGCCACATCATCATGCCGCTGCTCACGCCGATCACGTTGAGCGCGGTCATCATTTTGGGCCACATCTCGTTGAAGATTTTCGATCTCACGGCTTCGATGACGGGGCCAGGACCAGGCTTCATTGACGACGTGCCCGCCTTCTTCATGTTCGACACGACCTTTCGCGGCAATCACTTCGCGCAAGGCGCAGCCATCGCGGTGTTCCTGCTCGTGTCGGTATCTGTGCTGGTGGTGCCTTATCTCGTCTATAGCGTGCGCACGGAGACAGAGCGATGATCACAGCTAAACGCTTTCGACCGTTCATCTATATCATTCTGATCGTGTTTGCGGCGTTCTACCTCATGCCGATTTACGTCCTGCTCATCACGGGGCTGAAATCCATCAGCGAAGTAAGTCTCGACCGCATGTGGGACTTGCCGCGTTCGCTCTCGCTCGACAGTTTCGTGCGCGCGTGGTTCGGCGAAGTCACGCCCAACGGCAAGATTGACGGACTCGCACCGAACTTCCTCAACAGCGTGCTGCTCGCCGTGCCCGCGACAATCGTATCGGCGATGCTCGGCTCTATCAACGGTTACATTCTCTCTAAGTGGAAGTTTCCCGGCGCGGACGTGCTCTTTCCCGCGATCCTGTTCGGCATGTTCATCCCGTATCAGAGCGTTCTGATTCCACTTGTGCAGGTGATGAATGCGATCAAGATTTTCGGTCAGCCGCTGTACGGCACGCTGCACGGCTTGATCTTCGTGCACGTCGTGTACGGCATCCCGATCACGACGCTCATCTTCCGCAACTATTACGCGACCATTCCGAACGACTTGCTCGAATCCGCCAAGATTGACGGCGCGGGACTGATCGGTATCTATCGCCACATCCTCGCGCCCATCTCCGCACCGGGTTTCGTCGTCGTATTGATTTGGCAGTTCACGTCGGTGTGGAATGAATTTCTATTCGCGGTCGTGTTGACGAACAAGCCGTCCGTGCAGCCGATCACCGTCGCGCTCAATAACCTCGCGGGCAGTTTTATCGTCGAGTGGAACGTGCAGATGGCAGGCGCGCTGCTTGCCGCGCTGCCGACGCTGCTCGTCTTCATCTTCTTGGGTCGTTTCTTCATGCGCGGCTTGCTGGCGGGGGCACTCAAAGGGTAACGCGAACGTCTCGTCCAGCACTCAAGCGCGCAAAGCGGCCCCGACTTTGCGCGCTTTGCATTCTGAGCTGTGACTCCGTTGTTCACGAGTCGTCGGCGCGAAAAGCTGTCCGAATGGACAGGTTGACAATAGTAGTTCTACGGCGTATTATTCTAGTACGTATTATTAACGAGTCAATGCTATGCATGATCACAAAAAGTCTCGGCCGTTTCAGAGCCGCGAAGAATTCCTCAAGTTCGTGCGTGCGGTCAGCCCGCAGGCCGACGTGACGAGCGTGATGCTGTTCGGGCAATTTCACCGCGCCAGTCAACTGCTAGAACACGCCGCCGAAAAAAGTCTGGCGCGCGTCGGCTTGTCGTGGGCAAAGTTCCGTTTGCTGATGAACCTGATGCACTGCGAGCGGCTGAACGGCGACGGCATGCAGCCGTCCGCGCTGAGCGAGCGGCAGGACATCAGCCGCAACACGGTCAGCGCGCTCATCAGCAGCCTCGAAAGGGACGAGCTGATCAGCCGCGAACTGCACGGCGAAGACCGCCGCCGTTTCGTCATCCGCCTGACGCCCAAAGGACGCAAGATTTTGCACGCACAGTTGGATCATCAATTCAAATTCGTCTCGACCTGTTTCGACGTATTTAACTCGAAGGAACGGCAGTCGCTGCTCGAACAATTGAACAAACTCAACGAGAGTCTGGGCGCGAAGGCGAACGCAGTCCGCGAATGACGCGACTCTACCACGACGTGTCATTCTGAGCGAAGCGAAGAATCTCTGCTGCAATCCGCAAAGCACGATTTCACGGATGCGCACCTGACACTGCGAGGATACGGCGGCATGAGCGCATACCGTTACTTGTGGTGTACCAGCGATGCTTCACTCCGTTCAGCATGACAGCGTATGATGTTATTCTCAGGAGAGAAACTTTAATGCAAGCACCAAGCATGAGATCGGGCGCGAACGGACGCGCTAACACTAACGGGCACGGATCACAGAGCGCAGGTCAGTCGGGCGGACAGCGCGGCGGGCAATGGGGCGGCAGAGACGCAGGCACACGCCCGAATATGCAAATGCTGCGGCGCGCAATCGGCTACGTGGGCCGCTACCCGCGCGTTGCACTGCTCGCGTATGGCTCGCTGTTCGTCGCCACGCTCGCACAGTTGATGGTGCCGCAGCTGGTGCAGAACATCATTGACACCATCGTGCGCGCGTTCGCCGCGAATCAAATCCTTGCGCTGCCACCGCAGATTCAAGCCGCCGCCGCGCAGCGACTCGGCACGACGCTTGAGCAGCTGCGCGCCGATCAGAGCAGCGCCACCGCCGCGCTGGTCACGGCGATGGTCGCCGTGCTTGGCTTCGCAATCTTGCGCGCGCTATTCGCATTCGGGCAGACGTTCAACGCCGAGCGCATCTCACAAAACGTCGCGTTCGATTTTCGTAACGAGTTGTTCGCCAAGATTCAGCGGCTCTCGTTTAGTTACCACGACCGCAATCAAACGGGACAGTTGATGATTCGCGCGACGGACGACGTGGAGAAAGTTCGTCTGTTCATCGGGCAGGGTCTGGTGCTCGCGCTACAAGCGTTGGTGCTGCTCGTCGGCACGCTAATCGTCCTCTGGTTTACGAACGCTGCCTTGACCATCGCGATCACGCCCATTCTGCCGATTGCGTTCATCTTCTTCTTTATCTTCGGTGCGGTGGCGGGCCCACTATTCGCGCAAGTGCAGATGCGCATGAGCGCATTGAACACGGTTCTGCAAGAAAATGTCGCGGGCTTGAAGGTGGTGAAGGCGTTCGCGCGCGAGCCGCACGAAGAAGCGCGCTTCACCAAATCCGCGACCGACGTGCTGGCGCAGCAGCTCAAGGTCGCGCGCACCATGTCGGTCTTGTTCCCGTTCATGTTCCTGCTCTCGAACATCGGTCAGTCCGTCATCCTGTACTTTGGCGGACAACAGATCATCCAAGGCACACTGACGCTCGGCGAATGGCAGAAGTTCAGCCTGTATCTCGTCTATGTGTTCTTCCCGCTGGGACAACTCGGCTTCATCGTCAACTTGATGGCGCAGGCAGCCGCATCGGCGCAGCGCATCTTCGAGATTCTCGACACGAAGAATGACGTCGAGGACAAGCCAAACGCCATCAGGATGACCGACGTGCAAGGCTACGTGAAATTCGACGACGTGACGTTCCGCTATTTCAAAGGCGGCGAGCCGGTGCTCAATCACGTCTCGCTCGAAGCGAAGCCCGGCCAAACGGTTGCCCTGCTAGGTGCGACGGGCAGCGGCAAGACGACAATCATCAATTTGATTCCGCGCTTCTATGACGTGAGCGAAGGGCGCGTGCTGGTGGACGACCACGACGTGCGCGCTGTGACGATTGAATCGCTGCGCGCGAACATCGGCATCGTCTTACAAGAGACGACGCTGTTCACAGGCACGATCCGCGACAATATCGCTTTCGGCCGCCCCGACGCGACGATGGATGACGTGATCGCGGCGGCTACGGCTGCGGAAGCGCACGACTTCATCACGGAATTTCCCGAAGGGTACAACACGCCCGTCGGCGAGCGCGGCTCGACGTTGAGTGGCGGCCAGAAGCAGCGTGTCGCCATTGCGCGCGCACTGCTGCTCAACCCGCGCATCCTGATCCTCGACGACTCGACCAGCAGCGTTGACTTGGCGACCGAATATCGTATCCAGCAGGCATTGACGAAATTGATGAAGGGACGCACCTCGTTCGTGATCGCGCAGCGCATCAGCACCGTCGTCAACGCCGATCAGATTCTCGTGCTCGACCGAGGGCAGATTGTCGCGCGCGGCACGCACGAGGAACTGCTGGAGGCTTCGGAAATTTACGCCGACATCTACCATTCGCAGCTAATGGAAGATGTCGTGGTGGCAGAGCAGCCGGAGAAGGCATTCGCTTGATGCTTGGTTCGTTTGTTTGTCGGCTGCAGTTGAACCATTAACAAACTTACTGACTTACCAACACGGGAGTTTTCTATGTTTATCGGTGGTGGCCGCGGCGGCCCGCAAATGATGTTGATGCAGGAGACGAGCAAGCCGAAAAATGTCAGCGAGACGCTTGCGCGCTTCTGGGGTTATTTCAAATACTACAAGGCGCCTCTGTTCGGCGTGATCGCGCTTATTTTGATCAGCACGTACTTGCAGGTGCTGACGCCCGACCTGATCGGACAAGCGGTGGACTGCTTCATCACGCCGGCGACGCAGCAAGCGCTCGGCAACGGCGCGCCCGCAGGCGCGCTCGGTCGCGGCGCCCAGACGAACTGCTGGTTCGCGCAGCTAGGTCCCGATGCAACGAGCGGCGATTACATCGCGGGACTGAGCGGCTTAGTGCTGCTGCTCGTGGCGCTGCAAGTGGCTGGCGCCATATTGGGGGGCTTGCAATTCTATTTCATGAATTACGCGGGCCAGAACGCATTGCGGCTCATTCGCATCGAAGTGTTCCGGCACATCCATCGCCTTTCGCTCGGCTATTTCACCAAGCACGAAGCTGGCGACGTGATGAGCCGCATCACCAACGACGCCGACACGATTCAGCAGACGCTCGGCTTCCCGCTGGTCGGCGTGACGCAGGGCGCGCTGCTGATTGTGTGGATCGCAGCCAACATGCTGGCAAAGAGTTGGGGCTACGCGCTCATCAGTCTGGCGGTCGTGCCGTTCATGTTCATCGCGACCTCGTGGTTCTCATCACAGGCGCGCAAGGCGTATCGCAACGTGCGCTCGGCGGTTGGCGACGTGAACGCGAATTTGCAGGAGCGCATCTCGTCGGTGCGCGAGTCGCAAGCATTTAACCGCGAGCAGGAAAACATTCGCGAGTTCAACGAGTCAAGCGCCGTGTCGCGCGACGCGAGCATTCGCGCCGTCTCGTTTACGAGCGCGCTGGGCCCGGCGCTCGAAGCGCTCGGCTATGTCTCAGTCGCCATCGTCGCGGGCGTGGGCGGCATCCTGCTGTTAGGCGGCGGCAATCTGCTCGGCACCACAATGTCTATCGGCTTGATCATCACGTTCATCGCGTATGCGCAACGTTTCAATCAGCCCATCGCGCAAATCTCGACGATGTGGACGAACATTCAGAGCGCGATTGCGGGCGGCGAGCGCATCTTCGGCCTGCTCGACACCCAGCCCGATCTGGTGGACAAGCCCGACGCGATCACGATGCCGCCGATTCAAGGGCGTGTGGAGTTCGAGCATGTCCATGCGCAATATGAAGAAGGTCAGCCCGTGCTGCGCGACGTGAACTTGTCCGCCGAAGCGGGCCAGACAGTCGCCATCGTGGGACCAACAGGCGCGGGCAAGACGACGATCATCAATTTGATTCCGCGCTTCTGGGACGTGAGCGACGGCGCGGTGAAAGTGGACGGCGTTGACGTGCGCGATGTGACGGCGCGCAGTCTGCGCTCGCAAATCGGCATCGTGCTGCAAGACTCGTTCCTCTTCAGCGACACGGTGATGAGCAACATTCGCTACGGTCGACCCGACGCGAGCGACGCGGACGTGATCGGCGCGGCGAAACTCGCGCGCGCGCACGACTTCATCGAGCGCTTGCCCGAAGGCTACAATACGATTCTCGGCGAGCGCGGCTCGGGCTTGAGCCAAGGCCAGCGGCAGTTGCTTTCGATTGCGCGCGCGGCGTTGGCAAATCCACGCATTCTGATTCTGGACGAAGCCACGTCGTCGGTGGACACGCGCACGGAGCGCATCATTCAGCAAGCGTTAGAGGTGCTGCTGCACGGGCGCACCTCGTTCGTGATCGCGCACCGTCTGAGCACGATCCGTCACGCCGATCAAGTGCTCGTCTTGAAAGACGGCCAGATCATCGAGCGCGGCACGCACGAGCAGCTGCTCGAAGCGGGCGGCTTCTATCACGACCTGTACATGAGCCAGTTCCGCCGCGACATTGACTTCTCCGCCAACGGCGAAGCGAAAGACTTGGAGTTGCAGCCCGCGCTGGGCAAATAATTTGAACCGCGAAGACGCAAAGCGAAACTGGAATCTTCGCGTACTTCGCGTCTTCGCGCTGAACAGTTTTTGAGGAGTGAGGAATGGCAGTTGCAAACACACAATCACGCGCGGCAATCGCAGCGCAAGCACCCGCAAGCATGAGCGAGACGTTGAGCCAGCGGCAGATCA
The DNA here is from genome assembly GCA_038198935.1 of Anaerolineae bacterium. GTDB lineage: Bacteria > Chloroflexota > Anaerolineae > JACRMK01 > JACRMK01 > JBBPZQ01. Next base: position 9,115 of record JBBPZQ010000087.1, on the reverse strand, counting down.
TATTTGTGATGCTCAGCGTGATGCTCGGCATGTTGTTGGCCGCGTTGGACCAGACCATTGTCGGCACCGCGATGCCGCGCGTCATCGCCGATCTGAACGGACTCGAACACTACGCGTGGGTGTTCACGGGCTATTTGCTTGCTTCGACGGTGACGGTGCCAATTTACGGCAAACTTTCGGACATCTACGGTCGGCGCGTGTTCTTCATCGGCGGCATGATCGTGTTCCTGATCGGCTCCGCGCTGTCGGGTATGGCGCAGGACATGACACAGTTGATTCTGTTCCGCGCGGTGCAAGGCCTCGGCGCGGGCGGCATGATGCCGATTGCGATGGCGATTGTCGGCGACATCTTTCCGCCATCGGAACGCGGCAAGTGGCAAGGACTGATGGTCGCGGTGTTCGGGTTGGCCACTATCGTCGGCCCCACCGCTGGCGGATGGATCACCGACAACTGGGGCTGGCGCTGGGTCTTCTACGTCAACATGCCACTCGGCGCAATCGCGATCATCGCGGCAGCGCTGATGCTGCCGAAGCACAGCCGCCATCGCGCCCATCAGATTGACTTCGTCGGCGCGGCGACATTGATCGCGGGCACGGTTCCGCTGCTGCTCGCCTTCTCGTGGGCAGGCACGGACTATGCGTGGACTTCGCCGCAGGTGATCGGCATGCTCGCGTTTGCGGTGGTGATGTTGGCTGTCTTCGTGTGGATCGAGACGCGCGCGGCAGAGCCGATCATCGCGCCGCGTCATTTCAAGAACAGCATCTTCACCATCTCGGTCATCGCCACGTTCTTGTTGAGCGTCGGCTTGTTCGGCGCGACGCTGTACCTGCCGCTGTTCGTGCAAGCGGTTATCGGCACGTCGGCGACCAACTCCGGTATTGTGCTCGCGCCGATGATGATCGGCTTCATGGTGAGCAGCATCGTCGGCGGCCAACTCATGTCGCGCACGGGTCGCTATCGCATCATCGCCATCGTCGGCTTCGCCGTCGCCGCGTTCGGCATGTGGCTGCTCGCGCAGATGGACGTGACGGCGACCGAAGGCTTGGTCGTGCGCAACATGGTCGTCATCGGTTTGGGCATCGGTGCGCTAATGAGTCTGTTCACCATCGTCGTGCAGAATGCGTTCCCGTTCACCGAATTGGGCCAAGTCACCGCGAGCCTCACGTTCTTCCGCTCGATTGGCAGCACGATGGGTGCGGCGATTCTGGGCAGCGTGATGGTCAGTCAATTTCAGAGCGCACTTGCTGCAAACATGCCTGCCGCGATCAAACAAGCCATCCCCGCGGACAAACTGGCAGCGTTCCAGAACCCACAAGTGCTGCTCTCACCCGCCGCTATGAATCGCATTCAGCAAAGTTTCGGCGCGTTGGGGCCCCAGGGACAGCAACTGTTCACACAGTTGATGCAAGCGATCCGACTCAGCCTCGCCAGCGCGATTGTGAACCTGTACTGGATCGCCTTCGGGGCGATGCTGGTCGCGCTCGTCGCGTCATTCTTCCTCAAAGAGATTCCACTGCGCAAGAGCCATCGCGCTGAAACAGCAGAGGCAAGCGAGGATGCAGAAACTGAAGTGAACGAGCAAGTGCTGGTCGAGCCAATACTCTAAACTGAACAAAAAACTCCCGCAAGCGATTTCACCTGCGGGAGTTCCCTTCATTCACACGTTGGGTGTCACGCGTTCCCTCGCTGCGCCAACTCCGCCTCCAACGCTTCCAGTCGCGCGCGCAGCTGTGCGTTCTCGTCAACCAGTTCGCGTGCCTGTCTATCGAGTTCGCGTGCGCGGGCGTCCAACTCACGTGAGGTGAGCAGCCGCTCGCCGCTGTTGGCATCTTCCAGCACGATGCATCCCTCGCTCGTGCTGATCCACAGTCCAACCGTCTGACACAAAATGCGGCCGTCGTCGTCGGGCGCGATCGGACGATAACGTCCGCGCGCCAAACGATAGCCCAACACTTCGTACGTCACGCGTCCGCGCTGCGGCCGCCGATCGAGTATGACATATTCCTGTACGCCCTCCTGCTCGTACTCCTCGACTTTGACCTCACGATCTTCTTTGCGATAAGCCGGCGAGACGACTTCGATAATCAACGCGGGGCGCACACCTTCGGCGGGCACGACGAAGCGCGTGCGAAACTCAGCTTTGGTCCGCACGCCGAACACGACGCACACGTCGGGGCAATGCGGCCGCGTACCGCGCTCGTCCCACCAGATGAGCACATCATGAAAAACCAGCGCATGAGGATCGTCGGCATAGCGGCGCGCCAGCATGTCACGCGCATCAGAGACTACGTCGGCGTGAAATGTATTGTTGGGCATGATGTATCCTTCGGCGGGATGCAGAAACTCCTCCGACGTCAATGGCAGGTACTCGCACGATTCGCTGCCGTCGGGTAGCGTCATACAGATGCGCCGATAGCCGCGCTCGGCAAGCTCGTCAGCCGAAACGACGGAATGGATATTAGACGTTGAAACTGTTGCGCTCATATGCTTACTCCGTGTAACAATTGTACTCCGAATGACTGCGACCACAAAGGGAATATGTTTGAGTTGATACAGCAATTCTCATTTTGTATTTGTGTTCAGCAAGGCGAGATAGTACACTGCCAAGCCAGCAGTAATTCATGTGCCAGAAGCGAGGCTTGGTATGCTCGAAGCATTACTGGGACTGCTGCGCGAACACTGCGCCCAGTTACCTGACTGCCGCCAAGCCAGTCCGAATCTGACGTATACCGTATCCGCTGCGGCGCTGGGTGCCTTTGCCCTGTGCCGCGCGCATCTGCGCGCCTGCAGGCGAATGCCTGCGGCACAGGGTTGCGGTGTTTTTCATGCAATTACCTTACGCTTGCCCGCTCAACGCACGACGATACTCGCCGACGACTTGCAGGGTCATCAACCGCTGTGTGAGCTGTTGCGCGACTGCCAGTTCAATTTCAGTCTGGTCTGTAAACCTGAATCGCACGAAACGCTCTATCGCGAGCTTGACTTGCTTGCCCGTCACGGCTTGCTGGAGACGCACAGCGAACGCGTGTGGAATGGGCGTTTGTATGAACGGCGCGATTACCGCTTTACCAAGCACGTGCCCTTGCGCGCGGGCGTCGATGCGCTAGCGGTCAGTTGGTGTGACGTCAGCAGTTGACACACTCAGACAGGCGAGCAGCTTTACTACAACGCCTTTGCCACCAATTTTCAGCTCACGGCTGCAAATGTGGCGGAGGTGGTGCGCTCGGGACGTGCGCGTTGGAAGACGGAAAACGAAAACCACAACACGCTCAAGAATCGTGGCTACCATCTGGAGCACAACTTTGGGCATGGGCAGCAGTATTTGTCCGCGCTGTTAGTCACGCTCAAGCTGCTGGCGTTTCTGTGCCATAGCCTGTTGTGGCTGAGCGAGCCAATCGTTCAGCAAATCCGTACCCGCTTGGGCACGCTCACCACCGTTTGGGACGATGTACGCACGCTGACCCGCTACTTCTGCTGCCAGTTGTGGCAGCACTTATGGCAGTTCATGCTCACTCAATTGGAACTGGCCGCTTCACCCTGATTTCCCAAAATGAGAATTGCTGTATATCTTGCCCGGTCGTTGCCGCTAATACGCACGCATGGTAGAATACCCCTTGTGCGTTAAGATTGCAGTCTGCGGAGTTTGCCATGACCCAAAATCAACAACTCGCGCTCGCCGAGTTCGCCGACAACCCAGAGCCACGCTGCGCCGTGATCCTGCTGCTCGACACCTCTGGCTCGATGTCGGGTGAGCCGATGAATGAACTGAATGAAGGCTTGCGCGAGTTTGATCGTGCGCTGAAGAGTGATCGCCTCGCGTCGCTGCGCGTCGAAGTAGCCATCATCACGTTCGGTGGCCGTGTGCGTGCCGTGGACGTGCGCGGCAGCGGCAATGAAGCGCAGTTCGACGCGAACACCGCGTTCGTGACGGTGGACAATTTCGTGCCGCCGACGCTCAGCGCGCACGGCAGCACGCCGATGGGCGAAGCGGTGCGGCAAGCGCTGAACTTGCTGCGCGTGCGCAAAGACATTTACAAGCAGAACGGCATTGACTACTTCCGTCCGTGGCTGTTCCTGATGAGCGACGGCGAGCCGACCGACGAGTGGCAGTCGGCGGCGGCGCTGGTGCAGCAAGAGGAATCGCGCAAGGGCTTGTCGTTCTACTCGGTCGCGGTGCGCGGCGCGAAGATGGAATCGCTCGCGCGCTTCTCGACGCAGCGCTCGCCGTTGCGGCTGAAAGGTTTGGCGTTCAACGAATTGTTCGAGTGGCTCTCGCGCAGTCTGTCGGTCGTCTCGCAATCGAAGCCCGGCGAGCAGGTGCCGCTGCCTGCGGTGGACGGCTGGGCAAACTTCGACAGTTCACATTGAAAGTTCTCGTCACGAATTGCACGAGCTATCACGAATTATAACTTCGTTGCGAGGCGCAGCTGTTGCGCCGAAGCAATCTCTCAAGCCGTCACGCTTCGAGAGATTGCTTCGTTTCGCTCGCAATGACGTGTTCTTCGCGCCCATTCGAGTGGTTTGCGGAAATCGGTTTTCCCCTAGAACGAGCATCCCATGACCAGCGCGCTGTGGCGAGTCGTCGCAGCCTCCGTGCAGGGCACATCCCACCAAAAACAAAACTTGCCGTGTCAAGACGCGCACGCACTGCGCGTGCTGGACGACGGCACGCTGCTTGTCGCCGTCGCGGATGGCGCAGGCTCGGCGGCGCGCTCGCAAGAAGGCGCGCAGCTCGCCACGCGCGAAGCGCTTGCCTCGCTCGAATGTGCGCGGATCGAAACGCGAACCACCACAGAACGTGCTTGGAACGATGCACTGCGCGCTGCATTCGCGCACGCGCGCAATCAAGTGATCGTATTAGCTGCGCACAGCGATTCGCACGTGCGTTTGTTTGCGACGACGCTGACCTGTGCCGTTGTCGCCGACGACTGGCTCGCGGTTGCGCGCATCGGCGACGGTGCGGCGATTGTCGAACTGGCGGATGGCAGGTGGGTCTCGACCGTTGCCCCAATCAAAGGTGAGTACGCCAACGAGACATTCTTCCTCACGATGGACGATGCGCTCGCTCGCGTCGAGGTGCAAGCAATGCGCGAGAACGTGCGCTCGCTCGCTGTCACCACCGATGGCTTGATTCGTCTCGCGCTAAAATTGCCCGACTACGCGCCGCACATACCGTTCTTCCAACCATTGCTCAAGTTCGCCGCCGATGTCAGCGACGCGCCGAGCGCGAATGAGCAACTTGCAGCGTTTCTTGCATCCGAGCGCGTGAACGCGCGCACCGACGACGACAAGACGCTCGTGCTCGCGGTGCGCGTGCCGCAAGCACTCGCGCAGCCAACGGCGCCACTGGAAGTGAGCGGCGCATGATCGTGCAAACGCTCACCACGCATCAGCGCGTCACGCTCGGCGAGCCGATTGCGCGCGGCGGCGAGGCGACGGTGTACGAAGTCGTCGGCGCGCGCGACACGCTTGCAAAAATTTACGAGAAGCCGCGCGCGGGATACGATCAGAAATTGATCTGGATGATTGCCAATCCGCCGAACATCAATCATGGGCAGCATCCTTCGATTGCGTGGCCCACTGAGCTGCTCTACGACAATAAGCACTTCGTCGGCTATCTGATGCCGCGCATTAGCGGCGGCGCGGTGAAACTGCTCGAAGTGTTCAACCCGCGCGTGCGCGCGAAGGTAATGCCGAAATTCAATTGGCGCTATCTGCATCGCGCCGCGCGCAATCTATCCGCCGCACTCGCGTTGCTGCACGCGCGCGATTACGTCGTGGGCGATCTGAACGAGAGCAACATCCTCGTCATGCCGACCGCGCTCATCACGCTGATTGACACCGACTCGTTTCAGGTGCGCGCGCTCATGCAGAACAAAGCCGAGTTGTATGCGTGCCCTGTCGCGCGGCTCGAATACACGCCGCCAGAGTTGCAGGGTCACGCGCTCAACGAGCCGCGCAAACCGGAGCACGACAACTTTGGATTGGCTGTGCTCATCTTCCAACTGCTGATGGACGGCAGTCATCCATTTCGCGGACGCTGGCTCGGCGCGGGCGACCCGCCCGCGATTGAAGAGCGTATCCGCAATGGTTGGTTCCCCTACGCGACGAATGGCAAAGTCGCGCCGCTGCCGACCATGCTCCCGTTCAGCGCGCTCGATCCGCAAGTGGCGACGTTGTTCACGCGTTGCTTCGTCGCGGGTCAGCGCGAGCCGAGCGCGCGGCCAAGCGCGGAAGAGTGGCGCGACACGCTCGACGCGGCGGAGCAAAATCTGATCGAGTGCGCGCGTCATCATCTATACGCCAAACATTTGCACGCCTGCCCTTGGTGTAACTTGCAGCGCGAGACGCTGCGCGTCGCGCCACCGTCCAAGCGAGAGCGTGCTCATGCACGACGTGAAGAGCGGCGCGCACGCATGCGCAATGCGCCCGTGCTGCGGCCCGTGCCAGCGCAGAGCTACGCGCCATACCCGACCCCGCCGCCGTTCAATGCGCCGATGTTCCCGCGCGGCATCAGCATGCCGACGCCGCGTGTGTCTCCGACGACAGTACAAGGCGTGCTCACGGGCAGTCGTGGCGCATTCCGCTTCAGCGTGGCAGTCGTCGCAACGCTTGGCAGCGTGTTGAACAGCATCGCGCGTGGTATCGCCACGCCCAATCTGCGCGTGTGGTGGCGCGGCGTGGTGTTGGTGCTGAGTGGCGCCGCCACAGGCACATTGATTTGGACTATAATCGGAGCAAGCGCCGGCGCGCTCATCGGCGCGGGTGCATCCGTGTGGGATCACCTTGTGGTGGTCAACACGCTCCTCTTGCACGCGCGCGACGGCGCGCTGTTGGGCGGCAGTGTGGCGGTCATTGTGGGTCTCGTGTTCAGCCTGTTGAGTGAAGCCATCGCGCGCTTCAAAGGGACGGGCGGCGCGCTCGTCGGCGTGTTGCTCGGCGGCGCGCTCGGCGTGTATGCGCCAGTCACGATGAGCGGCACGTGGCAGAATTTCGTGGCGCTCGGCATGTTGCTGGGCGGGTTGTTCGCGCTGGCCAGTGTGCCCAGTATTAATTCACCACGTTTACTCAGATTGAGTGCGTCCAGCAGCGCAACGCTAACTGTGATGCGGCGGGTCAATCAACAGAGTCTATGGCTCGTGCTTTTCAGCACAGCACTGGGCACGGCGCTGTTGAGCGCGCTGCTGTGGTTCCTCGCGTGGACGAGCGCGCCGATTGCCGTCGTGCTCGGCGCAGGCGCGGGCTTCATCGGGGGCGTGGTCGTGGCGGTCAGCGCACGGCAACCATAGTGGAGAGCAGCATGTCACATGTGAATAGTGTATTCCAAAAAGAGAAGCAAGCGTACTGACGAATGCGCCCTGCATTGCTGATAACGTATCTGCACCGCTGGGTGGCAATTGCGCTGTTCGAGTAGCGACGACAAAAGGGCGAGGTAAGAATATGAGCAGCAATGGCCGAACGAAACGGGCGACTCCGCCGATTCGCGTGAAGCGTGTGCGCTTGCCGTCGGTAACGCCGACGGCAAGCGATGTGCCCGTCGCGAAAGCGTTGCCCGCTGCCGTGCGAAAAATCGTAGCGAACCTGCGTCCCGAAAAAATCATCTTGTTCGGCTCGTACGCGTACGGCACGCCGACGCCGGATAGCGACGTGGATTTGTTGGTGATCATGCGGACGAGGGCGACGCGTAAAGAACGTTATCTGGCGGTATCGCTACTGCTTGACCCGCGCCCATTTCCTGTGGACATTATCGTGAAAACACCCGCAGAAATTCGGAGCGCATTAAGTAAGAGACATTTTTTCATCCGCGAGATTGTCACGCGGGGGCGGGTGTTATATGAACGATCCTAAAGACCCGTTAGTTTGGGTATCGTACGCGGAAGAAGATTATAAAGTCGCGCGTTCCGTGTTGCGTTACAAGAAGCCGTTGGCGCATAGCTCATGTTTTCACGCGCAACAGTGTGCCGAAAAATATCTCAAGGCGATGTTGGTTGATAAGAAAGTGTCTTTTCCGAAAACCCACGACTTGATCATGCTCAACAATTTGTGCGCGCGGGCAGGCATCTTGTTGGGAATCGAAGCAACAACGCTTCATTCGTTGACACTTCATGCCGTGCAAGCGCGTTATCCAGATGATGCACTGATCCTTGAAGATGCGAAAGAGGCAATCGCGGTCGCGCAGGCCGTGCGGCGCTTCGCGCGGAAGTCGTTGGGAGTGAAGTAAGCGCGGGGCGTGGTTGTGGCGGTGAGCGCGCGGCGGCCGTGATCAAAAATAACTATCTCAGTTGCAAACGCACTCGCTCAGAATCGCGTTTCAATAGAGCTGTTCATTAAGCCTGACCAATGATCGCCAATGACAGGAGCTGTAATTTTGAATAGCACAAATCTATTCCGGCAGGCAACTGAATCTACCTCGCGTGCCTTCCAGCGCGAGCTTGAACAAGGCCTCCATGGCTCAGCGCTTGAAAAATACAAGTCATATTTAAGTTCTATTTCTCAGCGATACAACGCTGCCAAAAAAATCAATGATAATGACGTTAGCAAACGTTTTATGTACGAGGTCTCCTCAATTTCCGTGCTAGTTGCTATCATTGACCAATGGTTCAATATTCGAGGGCGCTCTTCTCTCGCTTCAATGACCATAATTGACCTTAAGGAGTACTTCCCAGTCTTTGTAGTCCCTAACGATGCTCAGAAATTGTGCTTGACAATCACAGAACAGATTTCTAAGTCAGACGATTTGGCGACGCTACTTCAAGATGCTTCAAGCAAAGTTTTTGACTTTGGCTCGCGCTATGTTCTGTCTGAATATCACACGCCGAGTTCGATAGCCGAACAACTTGTAGCATATGCACTGCCTTCGAACAGTGGTGATATCAACAAGTTGAAGATCGTTGACCCTGCTTGCGGTCATGGGTCTTTATTAACACTTGTGGTCAAACGCTATTTGGAACATGGAAAACAAGTTGGTAAATCATCAAGCGAAATCTTAGAGCGTGTTTGGAAAATCGGTAAAATGGCGTGACGTGGGTAGAATGAGGTTATGACAACCCCAAGACTACCCTACGAGACTGATCTGAGCGAAGCCGAATGGCACCTGCTCGCTCCATTTGTGTT
>JBBPZQ010000086.1:0-9019 GCA_038198935.1 Anaerolineae bacterium | reverse complement strand
GGGTATGACGGACGGAACTCGTTTTCTTTGGTTGTTCAGGTGCAGCATCTAATGGGGCCATGCTTCTCTGATACATCAGCATGGCGCGAATCACAAACTTGACAGTTTGACCGTTACCTTAACTTGTGACCAATGCCCTTACAAGTTGATTAGGCGGAATCTTTCCACTCTAATCACGTATATCTGGAATACTCTGTAACCGAAGTATAAGCCATTGCTCTCCACTGTCAAGGAAAAAGTGAGACGCACGAATGGATAACCGCTCGCCTACCTTGCTTGAGCAGACGCGCGAACTGTTACGCCTCAAACATTAAAACCATAGTCTTTGAACGCTTGGTGGAAGAGATATTGGAAGGTGAAGCTCGAACGTCCTCCCCCGAGCGGCCTCAACGTTCGCTGCGGTGATACATCCGCGTGAGACTGTTGTGATTGCAATGGGTATTCGATTTGCAACCGTCAATCCCGTTGACTACAATGCCTGACGATGCTGTTCCTTCATACGTCGGCTTTTCCGTCTGAAGACTCCGACGAGCCACTGCGTCTCGGCTTGTGGGCTGAGACGAGCGATGAGGCGCCGCGCACACGCGGGCGTCGCTCGTACGCGCGCGCTGCTGCACCGCATCCATTCGCTGCCTCCGCCGCAAGCATTATGGACGCGCTGCGCACGCTCGAAAACTTTCCCGACTTCGGCGAGTTGGCGCAGCGCGAACGCATTGCGCTGCGTTTGCCATCCACGCCGAAAGCGCCGTTGCCCTCGCCCGACCTCGCGCGCATTCAATTGAGCGACGCCGCAGAGCCGACACAACTGAGCGCATGGCGCGTCGAAGCCAACGTGTTCGCGCCGCTGGCTGCCCTCTCGTTCTTCGCCGCGCTGCCTCATCAGATTGAATCGCCTACGTTCATGTTGAGCGACGACGCCCGCTATTGGAGCCTCGCGGCAAAGTTCGCGCTCGAATTGCTCGCGCGCCAGCGTTTCCTGCCGACGCTTGCGCGTGACGGCGACGAATATCGCGCGCAGTGGGTTCCATCGTTCGACGACGCGCGCGACCAACAGCGGTTCGCACTGCTAGTGAAGGCGATGCCGCCCATCGCGCGCGCTGGTGTTGTAGAGACGCCCCGTCGGGGCGTCTCGACGCCTCGCATATTGTTGCTGCAATTCCTCAGCGACGTGATAGAGGCGGCGGTGCGCGATTGGGGCGAGCAAGCGATTCGCGTGACACGCGCGTCCAACGTGGAAACGAAATGGCTGGCGGCACTCTTGAGCGACGACCCAGCGGTCGAGGCGAAGCCGGCCGAGTTGGCGTCGTTCCGCGAGTCGCTCGACACGTGGCAGCAAGCGCTGCGCGTGATGGGCGACGCGACCTATCGCGTGTGCTTCCGCTTGGAACCGCCTGTCGCCGTAGAGACGCCACATCGGAGCGCCTCGACCAAACGCGATTGGTTGCTGACGTTCCACCTGCAACCGACCGACGACTTGAGTTTGCTCGTGCCGGCCGAACAGGTGTGGGCGGAGCGCGGTCACACATTGCGTTTCGTCAAACGCAAATTCGAGAACGCGCAGGAACGCTTGCTGGCCGCGCTCGGTTATGCGGCGCGGCTCTTTCCGCCGCTCGAGCGCGCACTGCGCGAACGCGCGCCGACGGCGGCTGCGCTCACCGCGCAGGAAGCGTATCAATTCTTGCGCGAGGCGGCGCTGCTCTTGGAGACATCGGGCTTCGGCGTGCTCGTGCCGCCGTGGTGGCTATCGCGCAAAGCGGGGTTGGGCTTGCGCGCGAAAGTGACGGGCACGAAGCAATCGAACGCGCAAGTGGCGAAAGGCATGTTGAGTCTCGACTCGCTCGTACAGTTCGAGTGGCAGGTCTCGCTCGGCGGAGAGGCGTTGACGCGCGACGAGTTCGAGCGACTCGCCGCGCTCAAGCAACCGCTGGTGCAGATTCGCGGGCAATGGGTCGAGCTGCGCCCCGAAGAAATCGAAGCGGCGATGCAGTTCTGGCAGAAGCAGAGCGAGCAGACGACTCTGCGCGATGCGCTCACGTTGTCGCTCGGCGCGGAGGGCGCGAAGCAAGGACTGCCCATCAGCGAAATCGTCGCGGACGGCTGGGTCAACGACTTCATGACGCAGCTGCGCGACGGCGAAAAGTTGGCGCTGCTGCCGCAGCCCGCAGCATTCAACGGCGCGCTGCGCCCGTATCAACTCAAAGGTTTCTCGTGGCTCGCGTTCATGCGCCGCTGGGGACTCGGCGCGTGCCTCGCAGACGATATGGGCCTCGGTAAAACCATTCAGATGATTGCGCTGCTCTTGCACAAATCATCCAACCAACCCACGCTCTTGATTTGCCCCACTTCTGTCGTCGGCAACTGGCAGCGCGAGGTCGAGAAGTTTGCGCCGCACTTGCGCACGCTGGTGCATCACGGCCTCACGCGCAAGCGCGACGACGAGTTCGTGAAGCAGGCGAGCGCGCACGACCTCGTCATCAGCAGTTATGGCTTGGTGCTGCGCGACGAACAAATTTTGTCGCAGGTCGAGTGGGCGCATGTCGTGCTCGACGAGGCGCAGAACATCAAAAATCCGTCCGCCAAGCAGACGCAAGCCGCGCGCAAAATTCCCGCCGCGCACCGCATCGCGCTGACGGGCACGCCCGTCGAGAATCGGCTGGCGGAGTTGTGGAGCATCATGGAGTTCCTCAACCCCGGCTATCTCGGCAGCCAGAAAAGTTTCCGCGACAATTTTGCGAAACCCATTGAGCGTTATCAAGACGCCGCCGCGATGCAGCGCCTCAAGTCGCTCGTGCAGCCGTTCATCCTGCGCCGCCTCAAGACCGACCCGCGCGTGATTCAAGACCTGCCCGACAAGTTGGAAATGAAAGTCTTCTGCAACTTGACCAAAGAGCAGGCGACGTTGTATCAAGCCGTCGTCAAAGACACGATGCAGCAGATTGAAGAGAGCGAAGGCATTCAGCGGCGCGGCTTGGTGCTGGCGATGTTGATGTAATTGAAGCAGGTGTGCAATCACCCCGCGCAGTTCCTCGGCGACCAGAGCGCGCTGCCCAATCGTTCGGGCAAGTTAGCGCGCTTGAGCGAGATGCTCGAAGAGGTAATTGCCGCCAACGACCGCACACTGGTCTTCACGCAGTTCGCGGAGATGGGCAAGATGCTCAAAGCGCACTTGCAAGAGGCGTTCGGCGGTGAGGTCTTGTTCCTGCACGGTGGCACGCCACAAAAGATGCGCGACAAAATGGTTGCGCGCTTCCAGCAAGAGACGGGCGGGCCGCACATTTTCATCCTCTCGCTCAAAGCGGGCGGCACGGGGCTAAACCTCACGCGCGCCAATCACGTCTTTCACTTCGACCGCTGGTGGAATCCCGCCGTCGAAAATCAGGCGACCGACCGCGCGTTTCGTATCGGGCAAACGCGCAACGTGCAAGTGCATAAGTTCGTGTGCATCGGCACGATGGAAGAAAAGATTGACGCGCTCATCGAAAGCAAGCAGGCGCTCGCCGCGAACGTGCTCGGCACGGGCGAAGCGTGGCTGACGGAAATGAGCACCAGCGAACTGCGTGACATATTTACGCTGAGACGCGAGGCAGTGGCGGAATAGAAGCGAACCGCGAAGGCGCGAAGCACGCGAAGTCTTTTTTTATTTTCTTCGCGCCCTTCGCGCCTTCGCGGTTCAGATTGGAATTAGAGATGCCAAGACGCAAAGTGGAACCCGACTGGGACGACGAAGACGAATTCGACGACGATTTCGATGATGAAGATACAGACGACGAGCCATCGTATCGCGGCGGCTGGGGCGGTTGGGGTTGGTTCAAGCCATCCGCGCCGCGCAAGGTCGAAGGCGGCATCAAGTCGCGCTCCGGTGCGCGCGGCAAGTTCGGCGAGACGTGGTGGGCGAGCAAGTGGGTGAGCCTGCTCGACTCGTTCGGCTGGTCGAACCGCTTGCAGCGCGGACGCAGTTACGCGCGTGGCGGACAGGTGCTCGACATCGCCATCAAGTCGGGCGTGGTCAACGCCAAAGTGCAAGGCTCGCGCCCGTCGCCGTACAAGGTACGCATCCAACTTTCGTCGCTGAGCGACGCGCAGTGGGACAAGGCGATTGCGGCGATGGGCGCGCAGGCGCTATTTGCGGCGAAGCTGCTGGCGGGCGAGATGCCACAGGACATCGAGCAGGCGTTCAAGTCTGCAAAAGTTTCCCTGCTGCCGACTTCCGCCCGCGATATCGAATCGGATTGCTCGTGCCCCGACTTCGCCAATCCCTGCAAGCACATCGCCGCCGTGCATTACATCCTCGGCGAGCAGTTTGATGTTGACCCGTTCATCATCTTCCAGCTGCGCGGGCGCTCGCGCGAGCAGGTGTTGAGCGCATTGCGTGCGCTGCGCGCGACCAGCCCGCAAGCGAAACCATCTGAAGAAGTTAGCGAAGCGGTTGAATCGCTCGAAGCGCAGTTGGAAAATTTCTGGACGCTGCGCGCACCGCTCGACGATTTTCGCGTCAACGTCGCGCCGCCGCAAGTCTCACTCGCGCTCATCAAACGCTTGGGTGCGCCGCCATTCTGGCGTGGTCCACACGATTTCATCGCCGTGATGCGCGAGATGTACGAAGTCGTGAGCGACGCCGCGCTCGACATTGCATAAGGAGTTATGATGCCCCGCAAAAATCCACGCTCGCCCGCCGAGCTGCCGCAATCGTCCGACCTATGGTTCATTGCCATCGCGCAACTGCATTTGTGGATCACGCCGCCGAACGTCGCGCCGCATCGTCCATACCTCATCTTCATCATCAGTCACGAAACGGGCGCGATCCTCGCCAGCGAGATGACCGAAGCCGAACCGACCTTTGACGACGTGCGCCAGTCGCTGCTTAACGCGATGCAGTCGCCGCCGCGCGCCGTCGCCAAGCCGTCGCAGCCCAAAGGGATCGTCGTCACGAGCGAGTCGCTCGGCAAATCGTTCATCCAATTCTTCAGCGAGTCCAATCTACAGATCGAAACGTACCAGTCTGAGATGCCTGACGAGATAAACGAGATGGTACGCGAGCTCGAAGCGCACATGCGCGGCGCGCCCGAACTGCCGGGTTTGCTGGCAAGCAAGGGCGTCACACCTGACCTGCTGCGCGGTTTCTACGCTGCCGCTGCAGACTACTATCGCGCCGCGCCGTGGGTACCATTGGCGAACATTCATGTGCTCGCGCTGCGCCATCCCGCCGAACGCAGCGCTCGCTTTGTTGTGGTGATGGGCAACGGCGGTGTGGAGTACGGCTTATCGGTCTATCGGCGCTGGGCTGATGTCGAGCGCATCTTCGGTGGCGACGCGCCGCCGCTGCAACTGATGCCGCCCGACGGCGCGCACTCGCTTTCGTTCGAGCCCATCGAGAACGTGCCGTTCGACGATTTGGATGCGATTCAACAACACGGCTTCGAGATTGCATCGGACGATGCGTATCCTGTCGCGATCACGGTCAACAACCAGGGCGAGGTCGCGCGACCCCAACGCGCCGACCTCATGTGGTACGAAGCGGCGCTGCGTGCGATTCCCGTGCTGGTGAGCGACCATCTCAAATCCGACAAGCGCGGCGACTTTGAACCATTCGACGTGACGCTCAGCGTGCCGACACACACGGGCGACGTGCAGATGCAAGCCAAGTATCCTGCGGGCGACTTGCATCTGATGCAGCAGCCACCGACGCACACCGATTGGTCGGAGGGCGACGCCGAAGGTGATGCGCTGTCATTTGACCGTCGCGCGATGGAAGGCATGATGGCGCAGCTGGCGCGCGATCTGGGCGCACTGACGGGCGCGCGCGATCCCAAGCTGGAGCAGGCGCAGCAATTGATGTATCGCGCGTGGGAGGAAACGAATCCCGCCAAGCGGCTCGCGCTTGCGCACGACGCGCTGGCTGCTTCGCCCGACTGCGCCGATGCGTATGTGCTGCTGGCGGAAGAGGAAGCGCCGACTATCGAGAAAGCCGTCGAGTATTATCGCAAGGGTATCGCCGCGGGCGAGCGTGCACTGGGCAAGGAATACTTTGCAGAGTACGTCGGCGATTTCTGGGGCTTGCTCGAAACGCGACCGTACATGCGCGCGCGCATGGGCTTAGCACACATGCTCTGGAAGCTGCAGCAATTCGACGAAGCGCTCGCGCACTTCAGCGAACTGCTGCGGCTCAATCCAAACGATAATCAAGGCGTGCGCTACGAACTGCTCAACCTACTGATGTTCCTGGAACGCGATGCGGACGTGGGACAACTGCTCGCGCAGTACGAGGATGAATACTCGGCGGCGTGGTTGTATTCGCGCGCGCTATACGAATTTCGGCGGAGCGACGCATC
The DNA here is from genome assembly GCA_038198935.1 of Anaerolineae bacterium. GTDB lineage: Bacteria > Chloroflexota > Anaerolineae > JACRMK01 > JACRMK01 > JBBPZQ01. The sequence goes on along the minus strand of JBBPZQ010000086.1, from coordinate 2,690 downwards.
GGTGGCGGCGAACGCGGCCTTGCGCGAGGCGCTGAAACAAAACAAGCACGTCCCACCATATCTCGCGGGCGCGAAGCGCATCCCGCCGTCGTTGCCACAGACGATGGGCTTTGGCGACGAGAACGAAGCCATCTCATATGCGGTTGACCATCTCAGTGTTTGGCGGCGCACTAGCGGTGCAGTCGAGTGGCTGAAAGCGCAGCCGTCAGCGAAGGGCAGCCCGACCCGGAAACGCGCGCCGCGCAAAGGTGGCCGGCGCGCCAAGTAAATCATTCGCGCCGAACGACGTTCTCACATGTGCGTGCTGAGCGCATCAGCCAACATTTGAAGGAACTCTTCAACGTGGAGTCGGCGCAAGCGATCGTGAGCCAACTCATGGCTCGCTCAGAGCGCGATGCCAAACTGCTCCATCGCTATTTTCTGGATATGCAGTAGGTCATTGGCGAGCTGGCGCGGCTGCTCAATGGTGGAAGACACGCGCTCATCGTCTTTTGCCCATCGCACATCCGCAAGGTTGAAGTCCCGACGCACGATGTGTTTGTCGAGTTGGGACGTAGGGTGTGACTGCACTTGAAGCGGCGGCATGAGCGCACGATTTACGAGCGGCCACTCCTGCTCGTCGCGCCAGCGTCCGCCGTGAGCGAGTTTGCCCGCGCGCGTCATGCGCCCCGTGCCGCCACCCATCACGAAGATACGTACAGTGCTGAGTGCTGAGTCCTGAGTTGTTGTGTTTATACTCAGCACTCAGCACTCGGAACTCAGGACTTGTATTCAGCCACTCGTCGAACCAGCGCAGTTGCTCGTCGAAGTAGCGCGCGTTGCCCCACACTGCGCCTTCGCCACAGTCCACGTCACCCGCGAACGAGATGCCGTTGCGCATCTGCGTGTGCGTCCACGGGCCCATGATGAGCCGCGCGGGCGATTGATTCTGTTTCACCATGGCCGCGTAGTAAGTGGGCGTCGCGTCGGCGAACAAATCGAACCAGCCGCTCGTGAGCATGATGGGAATGTCAGCGTGGCGATGGAATTGCGCGCTGAAGTCGTTGACCTCCATTGCCCAGAAGTCGTCGTATGCGCCGCGCGTGTAATAGTCCATCAAGACTTTTTCGAGATTGGGCACGACGGCGAGCGGCGTCTGTCCTGCCTTGAATGGCGTCGCATAGACGAGTTCGCGCAGATGCTCCATCGCGTTCACGATGACGCGCTTCGCGGCAGGGTTGTCGCGAATCTCCTGCGCGTCGAGGGCGTGCACGAACAGCGCGCCGAACATTTGCAACTGCATCGCGCCGCCGCGCCGCTGTTGATGTTGATAGCCGTTGATGGGCGTCACGTCGGGCCAGATGGCGGCGAGATGCGGCGGGCGATAGAGCGCGGCGAGCACTTGCGTCAGCGCGGGATGCGAACTGCCGACCATGCCGACCTTACCATTCGACCACGGCTGCGCGGCGAGCCACTCGATGGTGTCGTAGCCATCTTTGCCTTCGTTGACGTTGACGACGTGAAAGTATTGCCCCGTGCCTTCCGACTCGCCGCGCCCGCGCAAATCTTGCAGCGCGACGACGTAGCCGCGCGGCGTGAAGAATTCGGCGATGTCCACGTAGCGCTGCGCGGACTTGTCGTATGCGGTGCGGCATAGTATCGTCGGGAACTGTTCCTCGACCAATGCACCATCACGCGCAGGGCGATAGATGTCTGTCGCGAGTCGTACGCCATCGCGCATGGGGGTGAGGATGTTTTTGAATTTGGCGAGGGAAGAGAGTGTCATCGAAAAATCCAAACTATGGACTTGTCATTCCGAGCGGAGCGAGGAATCTCTATCAACATGAAGACCTTATAATAGAAGACAGAGATTCCTCACTCCGCTCCGCGTCGTTCGGAATGACAAGAGCGACTAGTGTTTTACCATCAACATATTCCCGTACTTGTCCATCCTTGCCTCATACCCTGGATGAATCACCGTCGCCAAGTCGCCATCGGATAAATCCGACGGCTGGGTGTCCGAAACCCGCTTCGCGGGTTTGCTTTTTGTTTAGCCGTCGGCCAGCGTAGCGGTACTTTAGTATTCAAGCCGATGGCGTTTGCGTGAGCAACATATTACCATACGTATCTACCGTCGCCTCATAACCCGGATGAATCACCGTCGTCGAGTCGAACTCTGCGATGACTATTGGCAGTATCGTGTGTTATAATTCTCGCAGAGGCACAGCCGACATGGGCGATTCTGGCAAACGCTGGACGGTTCATGACCGCGATGGCAATCCCATTTATCTGACTGAGGAACGATGGACTCATATCATTGAAGGTCATCTCGAAATGAACGACTTTGAGAGCCATTTGCAAACGATGCTCAAGCAGGGCCGACGCCGTCAGGAACCATTGAACCCCCGCAAGTATCGCTACGTCCATTCATTCGACGATTTGCCTGAAGACTTCAATCATGTGGTTGCGATTGTATTGTTTGGTGTTGACGTTGATGAGCGCGGCGAAACTTTGCCAAACAATTACGTCACGACAGCATTTATGAAGCATATTCGCGTGAAGGGTGACTAAAGAACTTAAGGTTCGCTCATTTTTAGACGAGAATGAAAGATTAGGTTAAGCTCTGGGCATGAGCCCAGAATTGAGTATTAGAAGCGAACGCGTTGATGATATTCCCGTATTGCTGGCGTTTCAGGAGCAGATGCAAGTGG
>JBBPZQ010000085.1:0-7301 GCA_038198935.1 Anaerolineae bacterium | reverse complement strand
TCGGCACGCTCAGCGGCGAGCAGTTCAAAGCTGCATGGTGTGCCGAGTCACCCCAAGCCAAACGCGCGGCGGTGCGGCGGGGGACGCGCGCGCGAACCACAGCCGCACAGCGCAAGCGCCAGCGCTATTCGGGACTGTTTATCCTGCTCAAACTGAAACTGGACTGGTGCGCCGCGCGCCTCAAACACCTCGTGCGGCACGCCTTCCAACAATTCACGTCCCTGCTCTTTCCGCCTGTCCGAACTTTTGTCTGAAGCTCAGTAGTGTCTTTGCGATTACCGTTGGGGCGCGTGATAAAATAATAGGTGAGGAATTCGATGTCCCTCATCAGCCAGGCTAGTCATCAGATCGGGTTGTGGTCGTGCGATGCGCCGCGTCTTGCCCACAAAAGAAACGATGAGTAATTTTAAAGTTTTCAATCAGGCGCTGATCGCGGACTATCGCGCGAACGGCGGCAAGGTCACGAGCACGCCGCTGCTTTTGCACCGCTCTCACACAAAAGGTCTCTAGCATGCCGCGATTGATCGCATTCCTGCGCGCCGTCAACGTCGGCGGCCACGTCGTCAAGATGAGTGACTTGCGCGAACTTTTCGAGTCGCTCGGCTTCGCCCATGTTGAAACATTTATCGCGAGCGGAAACGTGGTGTTCGAAACGCGCGCCAAGAATGCGAAGACGCTTGAAAAGAAAATCGAGACGACGCTGCGTGTTGCGCTGGGCTACGACGTCACGACGTTCATCCGCAGCGAGCGCGAACTCGCAGAGATCGCGAACTACCAGCCGTTCAGTCAGTCCGATCTCGCCGCCGCCGCTGCGCACAACATCGCCTTCCTCGCCGATCCGCTCGATGCTCACGCACGTGAACGTTTGATGGCGCTGCGCAGCGACGCCGATAATTTCGCGGTGCATGAGCGCGAGATTTATTGGCTGTCCCGCGGGAAGCAGAGCGACTCCATCATTTCCAATGCCGTCTTCGAGAAGACATTGGGCCAGCGCTCGACGGTTCGCGGCGTGAATACGATCAAGAAGCTCGCGGCGAAATACTGCACACCGCAGTCAAAATGAAAATGCGCCACTGCCGAGCGTGCGCGACACGAATATGGTGGAAATGCCTTTGCACATTCGGGTCTGACGTTCGATGATCAGTACGAACGCGAAGCCGATCGCGTTGCCGCCGACGCGACGCGTGCACCCGACCCGTCCGCGAACACGACAGTTCAACTCGACTCCACTACATGGGCGAGGGCAATTACCGCCCGCATTCGCACGCGGGTCAGCCATTGCTCGCGCACGAATTGACACACGTAGTTCAGCAAAGTCCCGGCGTTGCACAACGCGGAGCGACGGGCACGGTAAATGTAACAGGGTCTTGGGCTGGGGTAAAATTGCCGTACATTCCAGCAGGCGTTAAAGACGGCTGTCGGTATTCACGATCAGAAAGGTGTCGGCTGGCTCAAGAGTCCCGATGATGTCGAAGGCGTGTCCGAGGCGGCTGAGAAAGAAGACCAGGAGAAAAAGAACCAAAGATGGAACACTGAAAATCCGGGCGTGGATTTCAAATTGAAGGTGGATGTGCCGATGACGCAAGGCATGATGGGCGAAGGTGCGAGCGTGGATGTCCCGGCAGGCAGCATTGTCCGTGTGCTGATCGAGGGTATTGATTTCAATCGGCTACAAGGCTGGAATGAGGTTGAGATCGGATGGAACCAAGCGTATTACTCCACTTACCGCGACGATGTGACGAAGCATGCTAACCGCATGTAGGTTGTGCTGTCGCTCAAATGACAGAACCCGCTCCTCTCAGAGCGGGTTTTTGATTTCCCCTAACTTCCCTTGTCTTCTCTCGTCCACCTGCTTAGGTTTGGCGGGTCGCTTCAACAGCACATCCCTACTCACTTTTGCCAGCGTCGGCGCGTGCAGCAGCATGTTGGCATAACTGGCGTTCGCCATCGGGCACGAACACTCGCGGTTCTTGATGGACTTGCGCATCGCGCGCAGCCGCCCTTGATGCTCGAACCAGATCGGGCGCAAGTCATAGTGGTGATCGCGCAAGTTGGCGACCGCTTCGGCGCGGATGCAGCACGACCACACGTCGCCATTCGGCGCGAGGTGCGCCGACGCCCAACCGGCCAGACACGGAATCACCTGCTTCTGCTCGATCAGCGTGCGCTTTGCCAGTTGATAGTATTGCGCGCGGAACGACTGCGTGAAACGCGCGATGCCCTTCGCGGGCCACTCGCGCGCCTTGATGGACAGGAAGTCGGCGACGGGCGCGTACTCGCTCGCCAGCGGCGTAATGCCCCAGCCAAGCGTGTCCAACTCGACGCGCTCCTCAGCCACTTCGGTGATGTACGAATCGGGTTCGAGAAATTGCAAGCCGTCGTAGATGGCGTGCGCCTTTTTGATGTTGAACTTCGATAAGACCGTGTGCACCGTCAGCACGAGGTTCTTTTTTGTTTTCTGCAAGTCCTTCAAGCCCTGCCACGTCGCCATCGCCTTCTGCCAGTTGCCCGGCACGCCGCGAATCTCGTCGTGGTCATTGCCCACGCCGTCAAGCGAGAGATTGATACCGATCTTCGCCTTCGGCGCGCCATCGCATATCTGCGCGACGCGGTCGAGGATGCGCTTGGTCAAGATGCCGTTCGTCGGAATCGTGATGACTTCGGGCAGACATTCTTCGTAGCCCGCGAGCACGACCGCGTGCATGTCGGCGCGCAGGAACGGCTCGCCGCCGGTAAAGGTCATATAGAACGGCGCGTGGCCGAGATGGCGAAAGACGTTGCGCCACTCCTCGGGTGTCATATCGTCGTTCGGCTTCTTCCACACGTCGCAGGTCGCGCACGTCGAGTTGCAGCGATATGACAGCGACACGACGATGCTGAACGGCAGCATCTTCGGGAAGCCGAGGTGATAGAACGTTTGATAGAGCGGAATCTTGGGGAGCAGGTTTAACACTATGCCTCGACCTCGAAGCCGTGCTGTCGAAAGTCGGCGCACACGGATTGCCACACGTCCCGCGCTTGACGCACGGCTCGCTGCGCATCCGCTTCGACGGCATCGGGCCAATCACCGGGGTAACGACCTTCTGTAACCCACTCGGTCAATTCGCCGAGATTTGGATATTTTGTCTTGAATGGCCAACCGTCAGGTACTAAGTTACGCAATGCGTTAAGGTCGTGTCGTTTCGGGAAATCAATACTCTGGAAAATCAAGACGGCTTTGATTGCCTTCTCAACTGACTGTTGTGCGAGGTAACATGCGTGGCGTGGCGCTAGATTCTCATCGTGCAAAACAGTTTCAGCAGCGACCAAATCTTCAAGAGCGTAGCGCAGCCACCGTCTGACCTCGCTCGGAATTTGCGGTGGACTCATAGATGGTTTTCCCTTCGCGCAAAGCAGGCCGCAGCACGGTGCCGATCAAGTCGCCTCGACGCGCAATCTCATCGAGCGTGGTCACGATGATGTCTTTGAACACAGGCAAATCACTCAACACGCGATGAATCTCAATCGCCATATAACGCCTATCCACGTCTTCGGCAAACACGACGAGCAAATCAACGTCGCTGTACTGGCCCGCCTCGCCGCGCGCCTGCGAGCCGAACAGGATAATGCGCAGCGGGTGAAAATTGGCGACGATGCGCTCGACCATAATTGGGATATAGTCGGTTTCTGGCAGGCGCTCGACAGTGGTCGTCATCGCGTTACACCTGTGCTCTCACGGGTGAGCCGCAGTAGGGACACTCGTCTGTCCGGTCGTCAATCCAATCAATGTCATTTGGGTGTATCGGGCCCCCGCAGTTTGGACACTTGGTCGGCAGTTGGCCATGCGATGTGGGTTCGGATTCCTGCTGCGCAGCTATGTGCAGATTCGGAAACGTCGTTTGCAGCGCGTCGGCTTCGAGGTGCATGCCGCGCGCACGCAGCGCGCTCATGGCGGCACTGAATGCATGCTCCGCGCGATACTCGCGACCCGCCTGCACCAGATAATGCAAGCCCTGCTCGACGCGCGCCACGCCATTCTTCGCGTCACCGTTCTCGACGTACGCTCGTCCGGCTTGCAGTGACAGATTGCCCGCGCGATCCAACATGCCATGCTCAACCGCCATCGCGGTCAACTGATCGAATTGTTGCGCCGCCTCTTGGTGCTGCCCCGAGGCTTCGAGCATGTGCGCTTGATTGAGCCGTTCGCACGGACGCGGCGGTAACAATCCGCCGGCGTGAAGCAAGCGGCGGAACGCTCGTGGGCGCATCGGTCCTCGTCGGCGGAACATCTCAACTCCTCAAGACCTGACAGGTTTTGAAAACCTGTCAGGTCTGCGCCTCAACAAACGCGCCGCGAATAACTTCCTTTGCCTCGTCCGATTCGCCGCGAATGTGCAACCAGATGGGCGCGAGACCAGGACCCGAGCGCACATCAAACAGCAAGAACGGGCAGCACTCGCGCTCCGACGCGACGAACTCCACGAGCGCATCCAGCCACTCGCGCTCAGGCAGAAAGCGAAACGCGAAGCCGTCGCTCAACTCGCGCGTCTCCTGCACAGCATCGAACAGCGACTGCGAGAGTTGCTCGCCGCGCCGCGCTCGCTCGGATTCGGAGAGAAGGCAGGTGATGGGGATTGAAGAAACTTCAGTCATTAAGTCGCCTTACCCCAACTCGTGTATGTGCTTGCGCAGGTCGCGTTGCAGGATGCGCTCATTCTGTTCTTTGTTGATGACGCTCATCTCTTTTTCGCTCAAGCGCAAGCGCAAATTCTCGTACGCATCTTCCGGCGACGTGCCGTACGAAAGTTTCTTCTTGCCGGTGCTCATGGCGAACAGGAAGATGTGGTGTGGGTTGCGGAAGCTGCTCATGTGACCTCGCCGATGGCAGATTGCCGATGGCTGATAGCGGATAGCCGATGGCAAATCGCAAATCGCTATTAGCCATTAGCCATCTGCCATCACGCCTTTATCAGCCAATCCAAAAAGTTACCCGACTTCTTCTGCATCGTCGGCGTGAGTCCCGACTTAATGTCACGGTCGTACTTGCCCGCGAGCAGGCGATTGTAGAACTTGTAGTCAATGCCTCTGAGTTTCTCGTCCTTCGGGAAGCGATGATAGTTTTCTTTCGACATCAGGCTCTTGCCTTCGGCAATGAGTTGATAGCCGAGCGCGGAGCCGGGATACGGCGCGTAATACGAGATGGACGGCAGCACGCGCTTCATGCGCCACAACATGCGAATGGTGTCGTAGGCGTCGTCGTGCGTCTCGCCGGGGATGCCGAGCATGATGTTCGACCAGAACTTCGGCGGCGCTTTGCCTTGCCCTTCCATGTCGTCGCCAATGCGGTTCAGCAAGTCAATCGCAAAGTTGTTGTCCTCGACCGTGCATTCCTTGTTCAAAATCTTCAGCACACGGTCGCTGCCCGACTCGAAGCCAATCGAGACCGTGTTCCAGTTCGTCTCCTTGACGAGCGCCTCGAACAAATCGGGCCACTCGCGCACGGTGTCGCTGCGCCCCGCCGCCCAGTAGGGCCAGACCTTGCGCGCCTTGCGCGGATACTTGTCGAGCCACTCGCGCAGCCACGACGGCTGCTGGAAAAACATCGAATCGTGGATCACGACCGAGCCGATAGGCCCATAGTGTTCGTCGAGGAAATTCAGTTCGTCAATCACTTGGTCAACGGGTTTGCGGCCCATGTTCGGGATGAACGACGCTTCATTGCAAAAGACGCACTGCCACGGGCAGACGCGGCTGGTGATGATCGTCGCGACGGGTCCCGGCCCCCAGCCACACTCGGGCTCTAGGGGCCACGGGAAGTCCGACAGGTGCGGATTGGGCCAGAGCGTGCGATCCATCATGGGCCAGTCCGCCATACTCTTCGTGCCGACGCCCATCACCATGCGCGGGAACGCCGACGGGTCTTTCGCCAACTCGACAATCGTGTTCTCGCCCGGCCCCTGACAGATTTTATCAAATGCCTCAATCGCTTCCATCTCGTCGGGCGCAACGGTTGCGTGCATGCCGCCCGCGAGCACGATGCCGTTCGGATTGACCTTCTTGAATTCCTGCGCTGCCTTAAAGGCGAATGGGAACGTGTACGAGCGCACGTTGAGGATGAGCATATCGTAGCCCACAAATCGTTGCGGCAGTTCCTTCCATGACTTGAGCGAGCGCGTCGAAAACAAATCGGTCTCGACGCCGTTTTGCTGCAACACGGTTCGCAGCAGCCCCAAGCCGTGATCCTGCCAGCGGTCGTGCGCGCCTGCGGGCCGCACGTACACGCCGAGGTCGCCGATGTCCAGCCACAGTCGTTTCATGAATTCAAGTCCTTTGTCACGCAGCCTTTGCAACGCTCACTTGCTTTCGTCTCGCACTTCGTTGTGCCTGCCGAATCGTGCGAGAACGCAGTGGCAGTGCCTTGGCTTTTCGTTTCGGACGCCAAGCTGTGATCCCGTTCTTATCCCACTTGACCGATGTGATGCACAACTTGTCAATCATGCAAAACGCGGCGAGATATTTCTGGTCAATGTCTGCCGAGCCGGTGCCATCGCCACCAACACCGGCGGTACAATCCATACCGCGCCGAACATACCAGTCAATTAGGAAGTCTAGTATTTTGTCATCATTTTCTTTGAACTTGAATTGCACAGTGAAAGTTCCCATAGTCACCACCTATTACAAATTCGTAATGATAAATGCTACTAAACCAGCAAGAGCAATCAAGAAAATCAGAAAGCCCTGCTCCTTCAACCACCTAACGAAACTCCGTCGAACGCCTTTGCTTACTTCGCCATGGTCGCAGTCGCTATCGGCTGACCACTTGGCGTGTTTGTACTCGGGCCGGGATATGGGGCCAATGTGGCTGTTGCAACGACGGCAGATTGTGCCGACGAAGTAGGTGCCGGCGGTAGAGGGTAGAGCGCAACAGTGGGAGTTGCCACTTCCAAGTTTTTAACCGTTTGAGGTACAGGCGCTTGACTTGGCGCACGCAGTGGCGCGAGGGTTAATATCGAGTGGGGGTCTAAGTACCCGGTCATCACACCAAGAAGTGATGCCACTACCAATGCGAGAATGACCTGACCTATATTCGATTGAAATTGTCGCCGGCGCATTTTGACCTCCTCATTGAATGAAATGAGTTCTCTGCAAAAGAGAGACACCTTTTACGACCAGACTTAACGTCATTGGTCACAAGTTAGGGGTTGCTTGAATATGTCAACTCCGGAGCGGCGCGTGTTTTTGGTTTGCGTTTGCGTTTGACGATGCCCAACCAATCGGCGTTGACCGCCAAATACTGCACGACATGGCTGGCTTCGCCGCGT
>JBBPZQ010000084.1:0-5132 GCA_038198935.1 Anaerolineae bacterium | reverse complement strand
CACGCGGCAGATCGTCACCGAGTTGCACGGTCACACGGCGAAGGTGAACAGCATTGCCTTTAGCCCAGACGGCAAGCTCATTGCGACGGGCAGCGATGACGGCACGGCACGAGTCACCACCTGCGAGTGGTGCGGACCGCTCGATGACCTGCTGCGCATCGCGCAGACGCGAGTCACGCGCCAGTTGACACCCGCAGAACGGCAGCAGTATCTACACGAGCTGCCGACCAGAACTCCATGAAGATCGCGCACGCCTTACTTTTCGGTCTCGCTTGGTTTCTCGTCGCGTGCGACAGCGCGCCCACAGCCTCGCCGCCTCCACCGGCGCTCGAATCGCCGCACCCAACCAGCACGCCAGCGCCGACGGCAACGCCCGCGCACACCGCCGCGCCGACGACCGCACGAGATGATTGCGCGCTGCCTGCGGTGAATGCTGTCCAGTTGCCGGCGCTGCCATCCAACACGGCCATCCTGCTCTTTATGGCTCAACCAAACAGCGGTTGTCTCTTCGCGCTCGACGCACAGGGCAACCGCCTCGCCGAGTTTCCGTCGCCTGTCAATGGCGGCTGGAAATGGGATGGGCGCGCACGTATCCTCGCGCTACATGGCTACAACGACGGTGATTACCTCATCTGGAATCACCCTTTCGGCAATCGTGACGTGCAGCGGTTGGATAAGCCCACTACGCTCAGCCTCTTCGATTACGTGTTCGCACCCGACGGGCAGCAGTTGGTCTATCTCGCGTTCGACATCCCTGCGACTGGTCCGCGTGTATGGCGTCTCACGCGCCTCGACATACGAACACAGCGCCAACAAACTTTGCTCGAGCATGAGATGAAGGTCGGCGTCCCACAACCTTCAGACCCTCCACTGACGTTTCCAAAAGCGCCGTTCGACTGGTCGCCTGCCTTGAACCAGATTTTTCTATACGGCATTGTACCGAACACCGACGCGCCGCCCGATGGCGTCTGGAGCATCAAACCCGACGGCTCGGATTTTCGCCTGCGCCTGCCGCGCGAAAAATTCGTCGGTCGGGTCGCGCTCTCACCTGACGGGCGCAGCCTCGCGTACTTCGCCTACGACGATCGTTATCCCATTGCGTCGCGCTGGCGCGACATGACGTTCTGGCTGCCCACAAACCAGTTGCGCGTGATGGACCTGGTGAGCGGCGAAGATACCACTCTGCTGGCGGAAACCCATGGCGGCGTGCTGCGCTACCTCTTGCTGTGGGCCGCCGATAGGCGCAGTCTGCTCGTCGCGCACAACGCGGAAACCAGTGCGGGCCCTTCTCCTGCTGAATGGCTGAACGTGCCCGTAGATGGTGCAAGCGTGCGCGTTGTGCGCGTCGAGCAGACGCGCGAGACCACGCGTGACATCACGACCTGCCCGAACGGCGACGTGCTGTACGTGTTGGAGCGCGATAACCGAGCACAGGCTATCGTGCGTTTGGATGGACAGGACAATGCGCGCAACCTGTTGGCCTTGGCGGGGGATAGACAAACGATGGTGCGCCTCATCGGCTGCTTGCGGTGAGCTCGGCGCAAGGAGCACGCCTGCGTGTACACCTGCTGCTGTGTTCAATACTCTTGTTACTCGCAAGCGCCTGCGCCCACAGCGATGACCACGCCTATCACAACGGTTCTGTCCCTGCGCGCGACAGATAGATCGTCCCCAACGGCAACGCTTGTCCCTGACCCAACGCCCTGCTTGCAAGCGGGTATCATCGTTGTGCAGTTCGCTCAATATGTGCCTTACGAAAGGGTGAGCGACATCCTGATTGAACTGGGTCTGTATTGGTCGGTATCAGGCATCAGCGCCACGCGCGATGTGGCGTTGAGCGCGGACACGAACGGGTCGAGCGCATAGTTGAAACGGCGATACCAGCCGAGCGCCATACCGAGCGGAATGCCGATGGCAATCGCGAGCGCAAAGCCAACCACGAACTCGGTGCCGCTCACGTACAAGTCGTTCCAGATGCTGCCGTCCGCAAACATCCTCACGCCCGCACGCACGATGGCGCTTGGCGAGCTAATGAACAGCGGTTTGATCATGCCGCTCGTGCCGAACCATTCCCAGACGCTGAAGAATGTCGTGAGCGACAGCACGCTGAACAACGGGCGCTGATACGCGCTATAGATTCGACGCAGGCGTGCATTGGTCGTCGCGCGCGCACCGCGCTCGTCGCCTTTCAATGTTACGGCTTCAATTGATCGAACCATGATTTACCTTGCAAACTCAACATGCAAACCACGAAGACACCAAGGGCACAAAGTTTTCTTGGTGTGCTTGGTGTCTTCGTGGTTTGCTTTCAAACTTCCGCACGCACGACCAAGCCTGTCTTTGCTACTTCCTCTTCGATCAAATCCCAGCACTGCTCTTCGTATTTCAAGAATTCGAGTTGTCGTTTCAATTTCAACGGGCGCGGTCTGGGCAGCGCGATGTTGACGATGGCTTTGAGGCGGCCAGGTCGCGCGGTGAACACCACCACACGGTCCGACAAATAAATCGCTTCGGTGATATTGTGCGTGACGAACAGCGCGGTCTTGCGCGTCGTGGACCAGATGCGCAGCAATTCGTATTGCATGAACTCGCGCGTCTGCGCGTCGAGGTTGGCGAACGGCTCGTCGAGCAGCAGAATGTCGGGCCGTGTGACGAGAGCGCGCGATGTTGACGCGCTGCTGCATGCCGCCCGATAATTCATTCGGAAAACGATTTTCAAAATTCTCCAGCCCAACCAATTTGATAAACTCGCGCCCGCGCGCGCGCGCAATCTTTTTATTCGTGCCTTGCAGTTCCAATCCATATATCACATTGTCGAGCACCGTGCGCCATGGCAGCAGCGCCGACGACTGGAAGACCATCGCGCGGTCTTTACCAGGCTTCGTCACCGCGCGCCCGTCAATGCGAATCTCGCCGTGCGTCAGCGGAACGAGTCCATCAATCGCATTGAGGAAAGTCGTCTTGCCGCAACCCGATGGCCCCAGCAGCGAGATGAACTCGCCCTCGTTCACGTTGAGGCTTACATCGTCCACCGCGACAAAGTGTTCGTCCGTGCGCGCGATGTGATAGGCGATGGTGACGGATTGGGCTTCGAGTTTGCTGTGTGTCACTGAATACCTTTACGACGAAAACGTAATGCGTGAGGCGTGATGCGTAAAATTGCGAATTACGAATTACGCATTACGTTTTACTTCAACAACCATCCCCACTGCTCTCTCGTCTCGCGCTTCACTTCGACGCTGGGCCCAATCGCGTGCGGGAAGCGGTCGCGCCATTCGTAGGGGCGGCAGGCGTCAATCAACATGCGTGAGTTAAAACCTTTTTCGTCCGGATGAATCGCCGGGTCGAGCGGCCCACTCCACGCGCGGCGGATGATGTCCACCTGCTCGGCCGGGTCGCAGCGCGTGAAGATCGCCCACATCACGTCGCTTAAGTCTGTCGGATCAATGTCCTCGTCCACCACGACGGTCAGTCGCCCGAGGTCGCCCGTCGCGCGCGCGCCCGTCGCAATCAGCAACGCTTGCTTCGCGTGACCACGGTAGCGCTGCTTGATGCTGACCACCGTGAGCAGACGACAGCCGCCGACCTCGTGGCACCACACACCCTTCACGTTGGGCACGCCCACCTGTTCGAGCGTGCGCTTCAACAACGCGGAGCGCAAGTAAGCGCGGAACCGATGCGGCTCATACGGCGGCTTGTTGGGCGGCACGCCGAGCAGAATCGGGTCGTTGCGATGATAAATCGCCTTCACATCAATGAACGGCTCAAGACGCTGCGACGACGCATAGTAGCCTGTCCACTCCCCGAACGGCCCTTCAGGCAATTTATCTGTCGGGTGCATGAAGCCCGCGATGACGATTTCCGCTTCGGCGGGGATGGGCAAGCCCGTATGCTTTTCTGTGATGACATCATACGGACGACCTCTCATGCCGCCAGCCCATTCGTACTCCATCATGTCGTCGGGCAACTCGACGGACGACCCGATGAACAGCATCAGGTCGCCGCCGACGACGAGGCAGATGGGGCACGGCTCGCCGCGCTCGAAGAATTTGTCGCGGTGCACGCGCCCATGTTTGCCCGGCGAGATGTAGCAACCGACGCGCTTGGCGTCGTGAATCATCGAGCGATAGACGCCCATATTTACAAAACCCGTGTCGGGGTCGCGCGTGATGTTGGGCGAGCCGGTGCCGATGTAGCGCCCGCCGTCCTCGCTGTGCCAGAGCGGCGTCGGGAAAATGTTCACGTCCACCGCATCGCCTTCGAGCACGTTCTCCATCACGGGTCCATCGCTCACAGTGTTGACGGGCAGCGGCTTGAGGTCGGCAATCTTCTGCTCCCAGGTATCCATCAATTCCAGCTTGCCGATGTCGAGCGGTAGACCGAGTGTGAGCGCGAGTCGCTTGCGATTGCCGTTCGCGTTCAGCAGAATGCGGAAGCCTTTCGGGTAGCCGCGCACTTCATCCACCAGCACGGCAGGCGACTCGTCGGTGTGGTGCAGCATCTCTGCGATGCGCCCAATCTGCGGGTCGCGTTCCACATCGCGCACGTGCTTCAGTTCGCCGATTTGCTCGGCGCGCATCAGCCATTCGCGCAGGTCGCAGTACGAGTAGTCGGTGGTCATCGGTTTAAGTTGGGGTGAAGTCAGGGCCATGAGTTCTCCACTGCAACGGGCAGCACGGCTGCCCTGCCACCCTCAAATTCAAAAAGGATGGCAGCCCAGCCGCGCTGGGCGTGTCCGACACGGGCAGCACGACTGCCCTGCTACCCTCAAGTGCAAACGGGCAGCACAGCTGCTCCCCTCCCCTCTAGCGCAAAAGGGTAGCAGCCCAGCCATGCTGGGCGTCTCGGTCAAACGGGCAGCGTGGCTGCCCTACTACCCAGCCTCCCACGAATCTGCGCTATACCCGGCGCGTTTACTGCGTCGCCAGCATTGACATTCGCTTGCGCAATGTTAAAATTGAAAGGTCTGCGCGAAACGAAATCCTCTGAGCCTGCTAGTGACCTGGAGCGGAAGTTCTGCAACGAATTAGAGACGGCGTATTATTGAGCCAGTACTTGAAATCACGGCACGACCATTCCCACGCGAAAGGATGAGCGAAGCGTTGGTTGTAATCGCATTGACTGCGGAGAAT
>JBBPZQ010000083.1:0-38021 GCA_038198935.1 Anaerolineae bacterium | reverse complement strand
TCGCCTCGTACATGAGGAGCGTGTCGTGGCCGTCGCAGGTCTAGTGAATCGGCAGATTCGCCAGCGTTGTCTCACCTGATCATGCCCATGCTGAGGGAATCAGCCAAAGTGCATCTCCGATCCTTATTGTGAAGGTTATCTTATACTCACCCTTTCCATCGCGCGTTCACAATGGCTTCACAATCGTATGACATACTCTCCTTCAGAATCCAATCTGTATGGAGGCAAACATGAACGGTAGAAGTGTCGTACGTATCTTGCTGGTGCTGGTTGTGATTGCGCTCGCGCTCGGCATCGGTGTGTCGGTCTATCAGGCGGGCTACGCGCAAGGCGCAGTCGAGAGTGGAAGGATCACCACGCCGCCGATTGGCACTGCGCCATTCGTAAACGGGCCCGGGTTCTATCATCCATTTTTCGGGTTCGGCTTTGGGCCCTTCGGCTGCCTGTTCCCACTGCTCGGCTTCTTGCTGTTCTTCTTCCTGCTGCGCGGTTTGTTCTGGGGCGGGCGCCGGGGCATGCACCGCCGCTGGGAAGGCGGACTGCCGCCCGCGTTTGACGAATGGCACAAGCGCGCGCACAGCGAGCAACCTGCCGAAGCGCAGAAGTGAAAAATGGAAGGCAGAGACGTTGCGTGCAGCGTCTCTGCGGTTTCACCTCATGAAAACAATTCTGGTTGTGGACGACGAACCCAAGATCGTGCAGCTCGTGCGCGATTACCTGACGCACGCGGGCTTCACGGTGGCGACGGCGAGCGATGGACAGTCGGCGTTGGCGAGTGTGCGTGCGAGCAAGCCCGATCTGATCGTGCTCGATTTGGGCTTGCCGCAGCTGGATGGATTGGACGTGACGCGCGCGCTGCGCCGCGAATCTAACGTGCCAGTCATCATGCTGACCGCGCGCGTCGAGGAAAGCGACAAACTGGTGGGACTCGAACTCGGCGCGGACGATTACATCACCAAGCCATTCAGTCCGAAGGAGTTGGTCGCGCGCACACGTGCGGTGCTGCGTCGCGCCGAAAACGCGAACACGACCGAAGAGCTAATTCGTATCGCCGACGTGACGCTCGACACACCACGCATGAAAGTCACTGCAGGCGAGCGCGGTATCGAACTCACGCCGACCGAGTTTCAAGTACTCGCTACTCTCGCGCGCCAACCCGGCCGCGTCTTCACACGCGCGCAATTGCTCGATGCGGTGCAGGGCGTCGCGTTCGAGTCGTACGAGCGTGCGATTGACGCGCACATCAAGAACATCCGCCGCAAACTCGAAACGAATCCGCACCAGCCGCGCTACGTGCTGACCGTATACGGCGTGGGTTACAAGTTTTGTGAACCGTGAAGAGTGAACGGTGGTGAGTCGAGGCTTGTCACTTGCCACTTTTCACGTGCAACTCCGATCCGTGTATCGCAAACAATTTCCCAATCGTCCGCCGTGGTGGCCCGAAGGCGAGCCGTTCCCGCCGACGCGCGCGCGCCGTTGGCGCGGACAATTCTTCGCACGCTTTCTCATCTTCTTCGCGCTGTTCATTGTGCTGAGTATGAGCGCAGCGCTGCTGCTCTTCTGGTTCATCCTCAGTGCGCTCGGATTGATCGGCAGCAACAGTGCGCCCGTCACGCTCATATTAGCGGTCGTCGGCTTTTTGTTCGTGCTGCTGTTCGTCAGCGTCATCATCGCCGCACGCGGCTTTCGGCGCGCGGCGGCCCCGCTCGAGGAATTGATTGACGCCGCAGGTCGCGTCGCCGAAGGTGATTACAGCACGCGCGTGTCAGAACGAGGTGCGCGCGAACTGCGCACGCTGACGCGAGCGTTCAACATCATGAGCGCGCGCTTGCAGACGCACGACGAGCAGCGGCGGCGCATGATGTCCGACGTTGCGCATGAATTGCGCACGCCGCTCGCTGTCATTCAAGGCAACCTCGAAGGACTGCTCGATAACATCTACCCACGCGACGACGCGCACCTCACGTCATTGTTGGATGAAACGCGCGTGCTCTCGCGCTTGGTGGACGACTTGCGCACGCTCGCGTTGAGCGAGAGTGGCGCGCTCAAGTTGCAGAAAGAGCCTACAGATGTGAGCGTGCTTGTCGGCGACGTACTTGCATCGTTTCGACCGCGAGCGGATGTGGTGGGCATCACACTGCGCGCGGAAGTGCCGGCGTCACTGCCATTGATGGAGATTGATCCGACGCGCATCCGCGAGGTGTTGACCAACTTAATGGCAAATGCGCTGCGCTACACGTCACGCAGTGGAACGGTGCGCGTGACGTGCACACACGATGAGCGCGCCGTGAGCATCGCGGTGGTAGACAACGGTGCAGGCATCGCCGCCCAGGACTTGCCGCACATTTTTGACCGCTTCTACAAGTCCGCGGACTCGCGCGGCACTGGGTTGGGGCTTGCGATTGCGAAGAGTTTGGTCGAGGCACACGGTGGGGCGATTGAGGCGCAGAGCGAACGTGCCCAAGGCACGACGATTCGATTCACGCTGCCAATTACGGCGTCGTAGGGGCGCGATTTAATCGCGCCCCTATCCTCGATCATATGCGTTCATCGCAAAGCGCGAACTGCTGCGTACCTACACGTTACGATTGCAGCGGCGCAAATAAATCCACGGTGTCGCCATTCGGGTCAACCACGTGCGCGTAGCGTTGGCCCCAGAACGCATCCTACGGCTCAAGGATTCCCTACATTTTAGCTTACGGATAAAAGCACGTCGTGCCGCCGCGCCACAGCACTTCAGGGCGGCACGCCCACGCGTCTCCCTGCTGCCACGCGCCGTCAAAGTGCATCGCGCCATTGCGCAGCGCGTCGAACTGACCCGCGAGAGCATCCCGCGCAATCCGCAGCGATGACTCGCTCGGCCGCGCGAACTGCTGAGCGTGCCACGAAAACGGATCGCGCTGCGCGTAGTGCCAGACGCTCAGGAAGTTTGTGCGCTCCGTCAACGCGCAAATGCTCATCTGGCGACTGCGCGCTTCGCGCACGACGATGGCACTCATTGCCATGCGCACATACTCCGGTTGACTGCGTCCTTCGGCATCCAGTGCGCCCGCCAGTCGAAACACTTCGTCGCACGGGCTCGGCGTTGCGGTCAGCGTTGGCGTTGCCGTCGGCGTGGCAGTGTCCAGCCACACCACCGTCCATGTCGGACGTGGTGTGGGCGTGTCAAGCGTTGCCGCGAATGACTCGATCACGTTGGAAGGCGCATTCAGCACGATAGTGCACAGCGCGCACAGCACAGCACACGTCAGCGTGAGCGCGATGCGATGGTCATCTTCAAATCGTCTGTGCTTCATACGCGAGCCGTTCGCTCAGGCATCGTGAACTCCAGCGCCACCTTCAATCTCTGCTGAGACAATTTATACAAACCAATTCCGTCTGCACGACAAACGTTGCTGAATTTATCACAGGCCCGAACAAAAGACAGCTCGCGATCGCGTCCACTCTTTGAAGAGCGGCGACGTGACGTCGAGTGTGGATGTTAATCATTCTTCTTTGGGAAGTGGTCTGACGCGGCTGCAAAGTTCATTGCGGAAGTGTTCTGCTCAACCAATTGTCACTTGATGCGACACCGCACCAGCGCGTCCCGGTGAAATGCGTGCGCGTGAAGAGACATTGCACCGCGCGCGAGTTCGTACAAGCCGATGCCGCCAACCGTCAAAATGTTTGTCAACCAGTTCATCTGCCATCGTCTGCGGCGACGTCCTGCAAAACAAAAGCCCTTAGTCATCGGGTGATGCGGTGTCCAAAGGCTTCAGGCTCAATACTAACTACGTGCGTTAAGCGTACGTCAATCAAATTTCTGGTACGATGGGCGAGTAATGACAAGCCTAGCAACAGGCAAGGGCGTGAAAATGTGCCGTTGCTTCATTGGCGTGAGATGAAACAACATTACGCGCGTTGCAGTTGGCGATTGGCGAGGAACCAGACGAGGATGAATGGCACGACGGTGATGATGCCGAGCGAAATCCACGTACTCTGATCGGGCAGTGTGCCTTGCAGCATGATCTCGCGGAAGCCGATGATGCCGTGCGTCAGCGGCAGTGCATACGAGATGACGCGCACGGGCAGCCAGAAGTTTTCGAGCGGCAGGAAGAAGCCGCCGAAGATGATCGAGAGCAGCAGCACGAGCATCGAGAATTGCACGGCTTGACTGTCCGATTGCGAGACGACGGAGATGAGGAAGCCATAGCCGACCGAAGCAATGATCACCAGCAGCGCGAGCGCGGCAAAATAAAACGGGTTGCCGAGAAACGGTGTGCGCATCAGCACCAGTACGACCACCAACAGCGCGGTCAGGATGCCGACGAAGAAAACATACGCCATATACTTGCCGAGCAGGATCGTGTTGATCGAGATCGGTGCGACGCGAAACAACTCCATCGTGCCGCGCAATCGCTCGCGCACGATGGCGAGCGCGCCCAGCGTGAGCGCGATGTGCTGTAAGATGAGCGCGACCACGCTCGGCGCGTAGAACTGCACGAAACTGAGCGACTGCCCGCGAATGTTCTCGTATTTCGCTGCGAGTGGCGAGACGATGGCTTGTGGTGAGACGTTCGGGAATGCGTTCGATTGCTTCTGTGCCTGCGCGATGATTTGTATCAAGATTTGTTTATTGACTTCGGTGACCTGTGCGTAGCCGAGATATCGCACCCATGACTCGTTCAGCGGATTCACTTCGGCGTAGCGAAACTCGACGGGCGATTGCTGTCCCTGCGGCACGCGCTGGATCACGGCGTTGATGTCGCTCGGAAAAATTTCCACGATGTCCGCTTCGCCGTTGTGCAATTTGCGCAGCGCCTCTTCCTGATTCGCGTCCGCGCTGACCAGAACAAAATTTGTTTGAATCGCCTGCTTCAAGTTATTGATCATCTCCGGCGGCAGCGCGCTCGCATCTTTGGGCAGCACAAGCGCGACGCGGAACTTCGGGATGTTGCCTTGGTAGCCGATACCGAACAGCAGCAAGATTATAAAAGGACCCAGCAGCAGACTCATGATGAGGCGCGGCTGACGACGCACCTCGCTGATTTCTTTTGAGAAGAACGAAAACAGCCTAATGAACGGTTTCAGCATTGGATTCTCCCGCCTGCTCCATCAGCCTAACGAACACATCGTCGAACGGTGGATTGAACTCTTCCGCTTTTTGGACCGTCGCCTGCGAGTTCTCGCGCACGATGTCGAGCAGCATGGGCAACTGCGTCGCCGCGTCGTCAACATAGACGTACATCTCGCCGGGTTTGCTGCGCGAGCGGCTCACATCCTGCACGATACTCTGCCGCAGTAATATCTGCGCCACGTCGAGCGCGTGCGCTTGATCTACGTCAAGCACGATCACATCGCCGCCCATCGCGCGCTTGCGCAGACCTTCGGGCGTGTCCATGTGAATGAGTCGGCCCGCGTGCATGACGCCGACGTAATCGCAGTATGCCGCCTCGCCCACGTACTGTGTCGTCACGAACAGCGTGCGTCCCTGATCGCGCAACCTGCGAAACTGCTCCCAGACTTTGGCGCGCAGCACCGGATCAATGCCCGCCGTCGGCTCGTCGGCGAACAAAATCGTCGGATTGTTCACAAGCGAGCCGGCCAATTCGAGACGGCGCTGCATGCCGCCGGACAACTTGCTGCTCAACCGATGGCGCGCATCGCGCAGCTCGACGAAATCGAGCAGCGGCGGAATCGCCTTGCGACGCCCCAGCCAGCCGATGCCGTACAGCGAAGCGACGAAGTTCATGTTCTCGATCACCGTCAAGTTCGGATAGAGCACGAACTGCTGCGGCATATAGCCGATGCGCTCGCGCGTGCGCGTGTGGAACTTGTGCGGCGCGTCGCCGAGCACGTTGATCGTGCCGCGCTGCGGCTTGAGCACCCCCGTCAGCAGTCGCACGGTCGTCGTCTTGCCGCAGCCGCTGGGCCCGATCAGCCCAAAGATCACGCCCGCGGGGATGCTGAACGATAGATCATATACGCCGACGTCCTTCGTGAACTCGTGCGTGACTTCGCTCATCGTGATGAAGGGCTGTGCGGCGCGTGGTTGGGTCATCTGTTCCTCAGAGGCAAACGAAAGAGCAGTAGGGATGCTGCGCCTGCTGCTCTCGGAAATGGATGCAGTCGTGAATCAGCGCGCTGCGCTCAACGCGAGTAGCGCACGTTGCGATAGCGGCGGCGCTTGAACAAACGCTGCACGCCGTTCAGCACGACGTTGATGAAGATATTGACGACGATCAAGCGGAATAAATACGAAATCATATTGACCTCCATCTTTCACTATAGCCCATGTTCGCCGCCGCCGCTATAAGATAAATGATGACAACGCTGTAGTACCTTGTGTGACAAATCAAAAGGCTTCGCGGGTCTCGGAAACCCGCGAAGCCTTCTCCGATTTCAGAGCCACACGTTGAGCGTCTTGCTCTCGTGCGGCTTCAGGTAAAACATGATCTGCCGACCAGTATACGCCATGTCTCATTCCGCTTCCAGCAAATGGCTCTCCACCGCTTTGCAAATCGGCGCGCCGAGCGTGAGCGTCACGTTACGGCGATACTGTTTGAACTCATATAGCCAAATCACCCACGCCTCGTCGTCCTCTGCCTTCTTCGCCATTTCGATGATCGCGTCGTCTGTGTCCACGCACGCGAATTGAAATTCTGATGGCACGCTCCCCGTTTGCGCGCGGTGCTGGTCGAGCGCGCGCAGCGGCACGTTGAGGTACGTGAGTATCTCTCAGCGGACATGCAAAGCGCGAAGGCGCGCAGCACGCAAGAAAAATTTAGAGCTTCGTGTGCTTTGTGACTTCGCGGTTTAACGGTGTCTGGTTATCGCGTCCGCAGCACCCGCTTCAAGATTTTCCCCGTCGCGCTCTTGGGCAACTCGTTAACGAACTCGACTGACTCAGGCGCTTTATAGACGGCGATGCGCTCGCGGCAGTAGGCGATGATCTCCTCGCTCGTCGCGTGCTCGCCCGCTCTCAGCACAATCGCCGCGCGCACCGCTTCGCCTTTTAAAGCGTCAGGCACGCCATAGACAGCCAACTCCTTCACGGCGGGATGGCGATACAACACTTGCTCGACCTCCGCGGGCCAGACCTTGAAGCCGCTGACGTTGATCATATCTTTCACACGATCCACGATGAAGACATAACCTTCATCGTCCATCGTGCCGATGTCGCCCGAATGGAACCAACCGTTGCGCAGCGCGAGCGCAGAATCTTCGGGTCGGTTCCAGTAGCCCTGCATCACACCGGGTCCCTTGATGCAAATCTCACCCCACTGACCGAGCGCCAACTCGTCGTCGTTTTCGTCGAGGATTTTCAACTCGAAGTTCTCGACCGCCGTGCCGACGCTGCCGAATTTGTGACGGAAGTCATGGTTGTAGCACGCGAACGGCGAGGTCTCGGTCAAGCCGTAGCCCTCATAGACGGGCCGACCGAAGCGTTCGGACCAGCGCCGCGAAATTTCCTGCGGCATCGTCGCCGCCGCCGAGAACCAGTAGCGAATAGAGGACATGTCCCATTTCGCCAAGTCTGTGTTGAGCAAGGCAATGTAGATTGTCGGCACGGCAAAGAACATCGTGATGTGCTCGCGCTGGATCGCGTCGAGCACTTGGTCGGGCGCGAAGCGGCGGAAGAGCATGACCGTCCCACACGCGTTGAACGTTGCGTTCAGAATAAAGTTTTGACCGAAGACGTGGAACAGCGGCAGGAACAGCGCCATGCGGTCATTCGGCGTGGAGCCCGTGTGATGCATCGTGCTCCACATGTTGCTCACCACATTGCCGTGCGTGAGCGTCGCGCCTTTCGGGACGCCCGTCGTGCCCGACGTGTAGAGCAGCAGCGCAGGCTCGTGCGGCTGCATGTCCAGCGCCTTGCCGTCGCTCGCGCCCTGGCTCAGCCAATCGTCGAGCGATGCGTGGCCCATTGTGTCGCCCGCGCACACCACGACCTTCTGCAACGCTGGACAATCTTGTTGCGGCACATTTGCCAGCAACTCGCTCACCGTGAACAACACCGTCGCTCCGGAATCGTTCACGATGTATTTGACTTCTTCGGATTTGAGAATCGCGTTAATCGAAACGGCAATCGCGCCCGCCTTCAAGATGGCCAGGTAGCACACGGCGAACTGCGGGATGTTCGGCAGATACAATGCGACTCGGTCGCCGCGCGTGATGCCGTTCGCTTTCAGCGCGTTCGCGACACGATTGGCGCGTGTGTTCAGGTCGCCGTACGGCAACTGCGCACCTTCAAAGATGATGGCGGGCTTGTCGGGGAAAAACTTTGCTGCGCGCTCGATGTGCTGTGCGATGTTCATCTACCCTCACATTCACCATGCGGACCACGAAAACGCAAAGAGCGCGAAGCGAATTGAAAATGCTTCGCATGCTTTGCGCCTTCGCGGTTCAGTTTATTTGATCGCCTGCGGATTGACGGGCGAGCCGACTGCTCCCGTGATAGGCAGCGGCGGCGCGACAAACATAAACTCGTACACGCCGTCGCTCGCGCAGTCGGCGGCAAGCGCGTCGAGGTCGAACATCTCGCCGACGAGCAAACCCATGTTCGGGATCATCACCTGATGCAGCGGCTGATACGAGTTGGGCAGTTCGTTGGGTCTCACCTCGACGCCCCACGTGTCGCTCGCCACCCCGGCGATCTGTGTGCGGTGCAGCCAGCCCGCCGTGCTGAATGATAAGCCCGGTGCGTCGCCGCCCGCGAACGTGTCCCAGCCATTGCGCTTGCAGTTCGTCAGCTGCCCTGTGCGAATGAGCACGATGTCACCCATGCCGACTTCGACCTGTTGCTGTTCGATGCACGCGAGCAGATCGGCTTCGGTGATCGCGTAACCATTGTCGAGCCACTCGACATGTTTGAGACGCGGCATGTCGAGCAGCACGCCGCACGTCACGATCTTGTCGCGCATATTCTCGACGCCGTTCACCTTCGCGCCGAGCGAGTTCACGTTGTTGGCGTTGTAGCCGTTCCACATGCGCTCGCGGTCGAAGATGTGCGAGAGCGCGTCCCAGTGTGTCGCCGCTTGCAGCGACATGAACAGGTTGTCGTCTGCGCTGCCGATGCCCGACGGGTTCTGCCGCGAGCCTGAGACAAAGTCCGCGCCCGTGCTGCGCATCAGCAGCGTCGGATTGACGCGCGTGCGTCCCGACTGTGGCCCATTCTGATTGAAGTCAATCGCGAGCGAGAAGACCTGGCCCTTGCGCACGAGCCGCGCCGCTTGCACGATCTTCTCCGCCGTGATGGTGTTCAGCGTGCCGATCTGATCGCGCTCGCCCCACTTGCCCCAGTTGCGATAGCGCTCGGCGGTTGCGTGGATGTCGTTTGTCATCGTCACTGCTCCATAGTTGTTCGCTGGTTGGCCGGATTCTCTCTGTCCAGTGCCCATTGCAGTGGATTGTTTTGGATGTATTCTCTGGCGGCATTGAGTTCACGTTCGTGACGGATGATCCGTTCGTAATAGTTGCGCTGCCACACGGGTATCAATGGCGTGCTGCGCAACGTGTTGATGCGCTTCGTGACGACAGATTTGAAACCTGCGACGAGCGCCCCCAGTGATTTTGGTTCCCGTCGTAGGGGCGCCCGGGCGTGCGCCCCTACCTCGTTGTCCACACCCGCGTTGGTCGCGAACACAACTATTCCATGAACGTGATTTGGCATCACCACAAATGCATCCAACTCGATCTCTGGTCGGATTATCGCGGTTCTCACCCATTCCTCGCTGACAATTTGGCCCATTTCGCTCAACAGCATTTCATCGTTAATCACGTCGCCGAACAAACATTCCTTTTGGTGCGTGCAGATAGTGATAAAATACGCGCCGGCTTGTCGGTAATCATAATCGCGCAGGCGGATAGAACGGCGATGCCGTTGGTTGTGATCTGATGGCTTCATGATCTTCAGATTCGTGTAGGGGCGCACGGCCGTGCGCCCCTACGTAATGATTGGCATGTCTCGCGTTAGGTGGACTACTTGCTCTCGGTCCACTTTGTGAGATTCTGAATGATGTCTTCCAATGCCCTCATGAAGCGATCATTGATCAGCCAGCGCTCGCCCTCACGGTCAGTAATCCAGAACTCAGGCGGCTTGGCTGGCTGAGGAATTTGCGTGCGCTGGTATGGCGGCAGTTGCCACCAAGCATCATAAGCATCCTGTTCGCGCGCGTGCTGTCGCCGATGCTCGCGCAAGCGCGATCCGAGTGACTGATGCCAATCTCGTGCGGCCTTGAGCACTTGACCTTCTTTGACACGAAGGCGCAAGTGCAGCAGCAAGCGCAGGTCGCGTCTCAAACGGCGATGATGGTCGCTCTCGCATTCGTCCTCCTTCAAATCAACTTTGCCATTGCCTACTGAGATGAACTGCTGATCTTCTCCAAGTTGTTGAGCAATGATGGCCGCGCGCTGGCGCAGATATTCATGTTCGTTTGCGATTCCAAAATCGATGCTCATGAGTAACCAACCTCCTGATGAGAATTGATTCGGATTTGAAATCAAACGAACGCCAGCGCCTTCGCATCATGCTCGCCCATCGCGTCCACGATGGCGCGCAGCCAGCGCACCGCGCCGACGGCGTCGTTCAAGTCCATCGTCTCGACGGGCGAGTGCGAGTAGCGGCGGCAGATGCCGATGCCGCCCGTCGGGATGCCTTCGCGCGCGGAGTGGATCGCGCCCGCGTCCGTGCCCGATTTGCCGATCACCGTTGCGGCCTGATAAGCGACGCCCGCGCGCTGCGCCGCTTCAGCCATAATGCGCTTCATGCTCGCACCCATGATATGCCCACTGTTCGCCAGCAACATCACCGGCCCGCGCCCAATGCCCGTCGGCATCTCGCGGTGATAGTTCACATCGGGCGTGTCACCCGCCATGAACGTGTCCACCACGATGGCGTAATCGGGCGCGGCATGTTCGGCGGCGACCTTCGCGCCGCGCAGACCGACTTCTTCCTGCACGGCGACAAGTCCGACGAGCGTGCCGGCAATCTCCACATCTTTCAATTCACGGAACAGTTGCAGCAGAATCGCGCACGACACGCGATTGTCAATCGCCTTGCCGACGATGCGATCGCGATTGCTCATCTGCTCCAGTTCACTCAGCCAGACCCACGGATCGCCGATCTCGATGCGCATCGTGCGCACTTCGTCGGCCGACGATGCGCCTACGTCCACGTACATGTTGTCCATCGTCTGCACGCGCGTGCGCTCGTCGGCAGATTGCAAGTGCCCGGACTTGGCGCCGACCACGCCGAGGTGGCCGTTCACCCACACTTTGCGCCCGATGATGAGCGAGTCGAGCACGCCGCCGAGCCGATCAATCTTCAAGAAGCCATCGGGCAAAATGCTCTTGACGATGCCGCCGATCTCGTCCGAATGCGCCGACACCATCAGGCGCGGATGCGCGCTGCGTCCACGTTTCATCGCATATAGATTGCCGAACGAATCAACTTCAACCTCGTCGCACTGCGGCGCGAACGCATCGCGTAAGTAGCGCACCACCGGCTGCTCGAAGCCGGGCGGCGCGTGCAATTGCACGAGGTCTTTGAGAGTTGAGAGGAGTTGGTCTTTCATAGTTCCATCAGCAGCGCGGCGACCACCGCCGCGCGCTTCGGCAGCATGTCCACGACGATAAACTCGTTGTTCGAGTGCGCACCGTTGCCGACTGCGCCGAGTCCGTCAATCGTCGGGATGCCGAGCGCAGCGGTGAAATTGCCGTCGCTGCCGCCGCCCGTGCCCGTCTCGTTCAATTCATACTTAATCTGCGCGGCGATCTGTTTCGCCAACTTGAAGCGCTGCACGATTTGTGGCGTGCGCTCCATCGGCGGCCGATTCAACTCGCCGCGCACGTCGAGCGTGGTATCCGCCGTGACAGGCTTTAACCTGCACATCGCTTGTTCGATGCGCGTCCACTCGGCTTGCGTCATGACGCGCACGTCAATCTCGGCGTGCGCGTCGGCGGCGACCACGTTGCGCCGCGTACCACCCTGCACGATGCCGACGTTCACACTCGTGCCGCGTTCGAGATCGTTGAGCGCGTGCATCTGCAAGACTTGATGCGCGAGCTCGACGTTTGCACTGCGTCCACGTTCAGGATCAGCGCCAGCGTGACTGGCACGGCCCTTCACGCTGACAATAAATTCGCCGACGCCTTTGCGCCACGTCTTGAGCGCGCCTGTTGGACCGACTCCCGGCTCCAACACCAGCACCGTGTCACTCCGCCGCGCTTCGTCTTCGAGCAGCGCGCGGCTGGTGCGGCTGCCCGTTTCCTCGTCGCTGGTCACGAGGAACACGACGTTGCGCTTAGGCGCGAGCCCCAATTCGCGCAACGCCTTCAGCGCATATAAGCCGATCACGATGCCGCCCTTCATGTCGAAGGTGCCGGGCCCATACGCCAGTTGCAATCGGCCCGAGCGCGACGGCTTAACGCTGAACGGCATCGTCGCCAGCGTGCCGTGTGGATACACGGTGTCAACATGCGTGAGGAGCGTGAGTTGAGATGATGCGCCCCCACCCTGAGAAGGAAACGTCACCCGCAAATGATTGCCTGCCGCGGCTTGCGTCAAGACCTCGACGTTGCTACCGAGCGACTCGAATTCGCTCTGCAAAAATTTCTGCGCGCGATCAATCGCGGCTTTATCGTCGGTCGGCGTCTCGTGCTCGACCAGCGCACGCAGCGTCTTTAGCATCGCGTCGCGTTGGGATTGGAGGTACGTGTGGATTTGAGGAATCATGTTACGAAAACCAGAGGCATGTTACGGACCGACGACAAAACCTGCCACTTGTTCGGCGTCAGCTACGTCAACAGTCAACTCGTAGAGTCCGGGCTTGAGACCTTTGTCGTCGCTGAGTTTGACATAGAACGCGCCGCTGCCATCGCGCGTCCACTTCTGATTGTCCTTGCTCGCGCCCGCAAGGTCTGCACCGTTCAGCGTCCACGAGTACGACCACGTGACGCCGCTCTTCGGCATGTTCTTGTAGGTGAAATACGCATAAATCGTTTTCGTGCCCGTGGGCACATTGGTTACCGCTGTGCCCGTCGCTTCGCCGTTCGCCGTCTGCTGAACGTAAAATTTGATCTCGCCAATGGCGGGTTTGTAACTTGCCGAAGCGGGCAGGGCAAGCGCGTAGCCGTTCATCAGCAAATACGT
Source organism: Anaerolineae bacterium (assembly GCA_038198935.1). Lineage (GTDB taxonomy): Bacteria > Chloroflexota > Anaerolineae > JACRMK01 > JACRMK01 > JBBPZQ01. The sequence continues at coordinate 24,886 of JBBPZQ010000083.1, read as the reverse complement.
CTCGATCAGCGTCGCCAGAAAAAAAGCGACACAACACACACCCAGCAGGGCGCTCAGTCCCATCCAGAACACTGGCGGCGCAGGGCGGTCGAGTGATTGATCGTAGAGCGAATCCGTGTCGTCTCGCATAAAACCCCCGAAGTGATTTCAAATTACAGTTGAAGCGCACAATCTGAATTCTGAAATTAACTGGCTTCCCATTCGCCGACCGCCGCGCGGATGAGCGTGCGCGCTCGCTCGTCGGGCACGGCGTCCACTTGCAAATAGATTTGCTCGCCATACTTGATGTGCAGCTCGCCGCCCTCGCCAATAATTTCGAGCGGCGTCGTATACGCTTGCTCACGCGCACGGCGCTGCAAGATTTTGTTGATCTGCTCGAACATGTTGGCAGTGGATGCAACTGTGGCCGCCGCGCGCGAACTCGTCGGCGAGACGGCGAGCGGCGGCGCGCTGTACGTGCGCGGACTCAGGCTGTCGCGCAAGCGCGTGAGGAATGACTCGCGCGGCTCGTCGTCAGGGGCTGCGGGCAAGGCGGGCGGCTCGACGATGGCCGGCGGCGGCGTTGGCGTGCCGGCTGATTCGGGTTGCAGCAAACGCATCAGCGACTGCACCTGCACGCGCAGCGGCTCATCGGCGATGTCTTGCGTGCGCGCGGGGCGGCCCGCCAAATACAATTGCAACTGCTGAGTGGAGGGATTGAGTTCGATGCGGAGCAATTCGAGTGAGGACACTGGCTTCACCTCGCGCCGCGCGTTGCGGCTCGGCGCAACGAACGTGTCGTAAAACAATTTGAGCGCCGCGCCGATGCCGCACACGATCAGGACAGCGGCGACGACGAGCCAGAAGAACAAGCGCTGCTCCGCGCTCATCGCTGGCAGCCCGGACAGAAGTGCGCGCTGCGCTGTGCGATAACCAGATGCACGATGCGCGCACCGCAGCGCGGACAAATTTTTTCTTCGCGGCGCGGGTCGTGATAGACGACGAATTCAGCCTGCATTTTGCCCGGCTTGCCGAACGGATCGCGGAAGCGATAATCGCTCAGCGTCGAGCCGCCAAGCCGAATACCTTTGCGCAAGACGTATTGAATACCCGCGTGCAGTCGCGCGATCTCCGCTGGCGCGAGCGAGCCGGCCGCGCGCTGCGGATGCACGCCCGCGTAGTGCAGTGCTTCGTCGGCGTAGATGTTGCCGAGTCCCGCGAGGCGCTCTTGATTGAGCAGCAGCGGTTTGATCGGCGTGCTGCGTCCGCGCAGAATCTCGGCAAGCGCGGACGGCGTGAACTTGCGCGCCAGCGGTTCGGGTCCCAGATGACCGAGCAGCGTGTCTGGATTGCGCGTGAGCGCCATGCGCCCGAACTTGCGCACGTCGGTGAACCACAAATCCTGTCCATCGCTCAGCGCGAAGCGCACGCGCACGTAGGGATCGGGCCGCGTACCTGTCGGCTGAAACGAGAAGTTGCCCGTCATGCGCAAGTGCGTGATGAGCACGTCGCCGCTCGACAGCTGGAACAGCAAATACTTCGCGCGCCGTCCGAGTGATTCGATCGTCTGTCCGCGCACGCGCCGCGCGAATGCGGCCGACGATGGCAGCGCGATGGTGCGCGCCCACAACACCTGCGCGCGCTCGATGCGCCGCCCGACGAGCGCGGGTCGCAGCCGCTTGACGACGGTTTCGACTTCGGGCAGTTCGGGCATAAACAAAACGGGATGAGTGACGAGTGACGGCAACGTGCGCCGTGACAGGCTAAGTCACTGTCGCGTTCACGCATCGCTCGTCACATGATTGGATTTTCAACGCTGACGGCGCGTATTATCCCACAATGCTTGGCGGCGGGTCAATTGATTTGTTGGTTGGTTGGTTCGTTTGTTTACACTTACCAAAACAAAACCGCTGGCGAAACCAGCGGCAGCCACAATCAAACCAACCAACCGGCTAATACTGAATCACCGAATGCACGTCGTAGCCCTTCAGCCGCTCGCGCCCGTTTAGGAACTTCAGCTCGATGAGGAACGCGAGTCCAGCCACCTTGCCGCCGAGCCGCTCGACGAGATTGATGGTCGCTCTTGCGGAGCCGCCCGTGGCAATCAAGTCGTCCACGATCAGGACGCGCTGTCCCTCCGCGCACGCATCCACGTGCATCTCCAATGTCTCCGCGCCATATTCGAGCGTGTACGATTCGTTGATTTTCTGGGCAGGCAGTTTGCCCAACTTGCGCACGGGCACGAAGCCCGCGCCGAGCTCACACGCAATCGGCGCGCCGAAAATGAATCCGCGCGATTCGATGCCGGCAATCAGGTCAATCTGCTGATCTCTGAAAGGCGCAGCCAGTTGCGTGATGGCTTCGCGGAGCGCGGAACCATTTTTGATGAGCGTGGTGTGATCTTTGAACTGAATGCCTTTGACCGGAAAGTCCGGAATGTTGCGGACGAGTGGTGCGAGGTCCATCGCGACTCCTTGCGGGAAGTGGTTTCGGCAGAACGCGAGGGATTATACAAGTGTCAGGTATCAAGTGCCAAGTGTCAGGTTGGCTTCACCACAAACTTTTTCACTTGTCACCCGTCACTCGTCACTTGTATAATGTCGCCACCTCACGCGCGCGAGTTCACGAATGCCTCCTGCTCTCCAAACGGCCGGCATCACCAAGCAATTTCCGGGCGTGCTCGCCAACGATCACATTGACTTCACGTTGGAGCACGGCGAGATTCACGCGTTGCTCGGCGAGAACGGCGCGGGCAAGACCACGTTGATGAACATCCTGTATGGACTATACACGCCTGATGCCGGTCAGGTCTTCATCAACGGCGACGCAGTGCGCTTCGATTCGCCGAACGATGCCATCGCGCGGGGCATCGGCATGGTGCATCAACACTTCATGCTCATTCCGCCGCTGACCGTGACAGAGAACATCATCCTCGGCAACGAGTCGCTCGTCGGCGCGAGCAAAGTCTTGGGCCCGCTCGCCTTGCTCAATCGTAAATCGGCCGCACAGCGCATCGCACAATTGTCACAGCAATATTCGCTCGACGTTGACCCGCACGCTTACATCAAAGATTTAACCGTCGGCGCGCAGCAGCGCGTCGAGATTATCAAGGCGCTCTATCGCCAAGCAGACATCCTAATTCTCGATGAGCCAACCGCCGTGCTCACGCCACAGGAAGCCGACGAGTTGTTCGTCATCATGCGTGAACTTGCGCGGCAGGGCAAGAGTATCATCTTCATCACGCACAAACTGCGCGAGGTGTTTGCCGTCTCGGATCGCATCACGGTCTTTCGACTCGGCAAAGTGGTAGGCACGACGACGAGTAAAGGTGCGACGCGCGAACAATTAGCGGAGATGATGGTCGGGCGCAAGGTCATCCTGAGCGTGGACAAGCGCGAGCACGAAGCGGGCCCGCCCGCGCTGCGCGTGAAGAACCTGCGCGTGTTGGATGATCGCCGCGTGCTCGCCGTGAACGATGTGTCGTTCGAGGTGCTCGGCGGCGAGGTGCTCGGCATCGCGGGTGTGCAGGGCAATGGCCAGACGGAACTCGCGGAGGCGCTGAGCTCATTGCGTCATGTCGAGAACGGCACGATTGAGTTGCTCGGTCACGACATTACGCATGCGACGCCGCGCGAAGTGATCGAGGCGGGCGTGGCACACATCCCCGAAGATCGGCACAAGCACGGCCTGGTGCTATCGTATCCCGTCGCCGATAATCTCGTGCTCTCGACCTACTACTTGCATCCCTATGCCGACGGCGTCGAGTTGAATGAGGATGCGATTGTGGAGAACGCGCGCGCGCTCATTCAAAAGTATGACATCCGCACGCCGAGTCCGCTCACAAATGCAGGCGCGCTGTCGGGCGGCAATCAGCAGAAGATCATCGTCGCGCGTGAGCTGTCACGACTGACACAACTGATCGTCGCCGCGCAGCCGACGCGCGGATTGGATGTCGGCTCAATTGAATTCATTCACAAGCAATTGATCGCCGCGCGCGACATCGGCGTTGGCGTGCTGCTCATCTCCGCCGAGTTGGACGAGATCATGTCGCTGAGCGATCGCATCGCCGTCATGTACAAAGGCGAGGTTCTCGACATCGTGGATGCGAAAGAGGCGACGCGAGAGCGGCTCGGTTTGCTGATGGCGGGAGTGAAAGAATCTGCTCCATAGTGTCATTCTGTGCAAAGCGAAGAATGACTATGGTTGGAGCCGGTTTTATGCAGAAGCAATATTTTGTTTATGTCATGGCGAGCCGGTCTCGCGTATTGTATGTGGGAGTCACGAATAATTTGCAGAGGCGTGTGCAGGAACACAAGTCAGGAGCCATCGAAGGATTTACGAAAGAATACAAAGTGAACTCACTGGTTTATTTCGAGGAGACCGCCGACGTAAAATTGGCGATCGCGCGCGAGAAGGAACTTAAGGGCTGGCTGCGCGCAAAGAAAATTGCACTGATTGAATCGGCAAATTCGAAGTGGAAAGACCTGAGCGAAGGTTGGTAGTGCGACGCCACTCATTTTAGGTCTTCCGCGAACTGTCATTCTGAGCGAAGCGAAGAATCTCTAATGTGCTGCGCACCGAATCATGTTGTCATGCATTCAACGTGCTACGAATTGATAGCATGAGTACGTGCGTTTTCGACTATTGCTTCAGAGATTCTTCGCTCCGCTCAGAATGACATTCTTGCGAACAGTGACATGACTGCAACAGCTACTCCCCGACGGCAACTCACATTTCCCAAATGGCTCATCGCCTTTCGACTGCCCACGCTCGCCATCATCAACGCGCTGGTGCTCGGTGCGCTGGCGATCTGGATCACGAGCGGCAGCCTTGAGACGGTGGTCAAAGGCTATCAAGGCTTGATCGAAGGCTCGCTGCTCTCGCCGCGCGGACTGAGCGAGACGTTTGTCGCGACGATCCCGTATGTGTTCGCGTCGCTCGCCGTCGCACTCGCGTTTCAAGCGGGCTTGTTCAACATCGGCGTCGAAGGACAGTTCACCATCGGCGCGATCAGCGCGGTCATCGTCGGCACGCTCAGTCACGACTTGCCCACGCTGATCCATCTGCCGCTCACGCTGCTCGGCGCGATGGCGGGCGGCGCGCTGTGGGCGGCCATCCCCGGCATCCTCAAGGCACGCTTCGGCGCGCACGAAGTCATCAACACGATCATGATGAACTACATCGCGTTCCGCCTCGCCGAGTTCGCGATCAGCACCAAAGGTCTGCTGCGCGATCCCGTGTCGTCTGCCGTCCAGACGTCCGCCGTCTCACATCAAGCCGAGTTGTGGAGTCTGTACGACATCCCGAACCGTTTGCGCGATCCGTTGAACGCGCTGCTGATCGGGATTGTATTTGCGCTGCTCGCGCTTGTAATCGGTCGCTATGTCACCACCAAGACACGAGGACACGAAGGCACAAGAAAAAATGTTGGTGTCTTGGCGTCTTGGTGTCTTGGTGGTTTCATAGTCGGCGCAATTGTCGTGCCGTTGATCGTGCAAGTGGCTTGGCCCTTCAACGATGAGCGCGACCGTCTGCACATCGGCGCATTCCTCGCGCTCGCGGCAGCGCTCATCGTCTGGTGGCTGATTTTCAAGACGACGATTGGCTTCGAGTTGCGCACGGTTGGCCGCAATCCGAGCGCGGCGCAGTACGCGGGCATCAGCCGCGAGCGCATGATCGTGCTGGCGATGGCGCTGTCGGGCGCACTGGCCGGCATCGCGGGCGCGACTGAGGTGCTCGGCGTGTCGGCTTGCCGCTGCTTGCCGCTGTTCTTCTCCAGCGGCTACGGCTTCGATTCGATTGCGATTGCGCTGGTCGCGCGCACGCACCCGCTCGGCATTTTGCCCGCCGCGCTGTTGTTCGGCGCGTTGCGCAATGGCGCGGACTTGATGGAACTGCGCAGCGGCGTGAGCAAGTACGTCATCTCGCTCATTCAAGCGTTCGTCTTGCTGTTCGTCGCCGCGCCGATGCTCACGCGCGCGATCTATCGCTTGCAGCGTAAACGCGCGCTCGACATCGAAGAGGAAGTGCCGCTGACGAGGGGATGGGGATCGTGAGGGGATGAGGGAAACAAGGGAAATGAGGGAGATTAGGGGAGATGCGCACGAGGCGCGCAGCCGTCGCCGCGCTTGCTCGTCGTGTCATTCTGAGCGAAGCGAAGAATCTCTATGACGTTGCCCTCAAAACAAATTTCTCATGTACCCGATTAGCAACGAATTGATTGCATGAGCACACAATTTTTCGAGCAGCACATCAGAGATTCTTCGCTTCGCTCAGAATGACATTTGGTAAAGAAGATTTCCTAATGGCATTGCAAATCACCTACGATGAATCTGTGGACATTCTCTATATTCGTTTGCGCTAAGGCGATTACGACGAAAGCGACGAAATCGTGGAAGGCATCATCGTAGATTTCGACAACGATGGCAAGCCCATGGCGATCAAAATCCTGAACGCGGCATCACTGCTCGGTCAGCTTGATCGAGTGATGCTGGAGTATGCGCGCGTGCCGCAGGCGGCATAGAACCGCATTGCTATCCATCGCCGAGCCGCTTGCCTTCGTCCATCAGGTCCGTCGTCGGTTGTGCGTAAGCCGTGATGAGCCTCCGAGTTTTTTGCTGATCATAACAGAGTAGTTCAAGGATTTTTTATGCGAGTAACTCTTGATAGACGAGCGAACGCAGCATACATTTATTTGGCAGACATTGAATCAGATGGAGTTAAGAAATCCTTTCATATCCATCCAATCAACGAATGGGGAATGATCAACCTGGACTACGATAAGGAAGGTCATCTAATTGGAATTGAGGTTCTTGGAGCGAAGACAAGGCTCAAGGCAGAATTCTTGGAGCAGGCTGAAATCATTGACAAGTAAACATCAAATCATATGACCACCACTAGACTCTCCAAACGCAAACCGCACCTCACGCAGCGCCAGATCATCAGCGCGCTGTTCACGCTGTTCGGCGCGCTGTTCGCGTACGTGCTGTTCAACGCCGTGATCGGCGGGCAGTGTGACGCGCGCTGCGTGCTCGGCACGCTCAACCAGACGGTGCGCTCCGCCGCGCCGATTGCGCTCGCCGCGTACTGCGGCGTCATCTGCGAGCGCGCGGGCGTCATCAACATCGGCATCGAGGGCATGATGCTGATGGGCGCACTGGTTGGCTACCTCGTGAACCTGTATGCTTTCGTCGCGCTCAAAGATGGCGGCATGGATCCGCTTGCGGCGGGCAACAACGCGCGGTTGGCTGGACTCGCAGGCGCGGTGTTGTCAGGTGGTCTGCTCGCGCTGGTACACGCGATTGCTTCGATTCGCTTCAAGACCGATCAGATCATCAGCGGCACCGTCGTCAATATTCTCGCGGTCGGACTAACGGGCTACATCTATCGCCAATATCTCGCCGAGAACGTGCCGACGGGGCCGGGCACATTCCCGCCGTTTGCCATTCCGCTGCTCTCGCAGATTCCGATCATCGGCGCGGTGTTCTTCACGGGCCAGAAGCCGATTGTGTATGCGATGCTGCTGATGACGGTGCTGCTGCACGTCGTATTGTTTCAGACGAAGTGGGGTTTGCGCACGCGCGCGGTCGGCGAGCATCCGCGCGCGGCGGACACGCTCGGCATTAACGTCATTCGCACGCGCTACATCAATGTGGTCGTCGGCGGACTCATCGCGGGGTTGGCGGGCGCGTGGTTCACGCTCGAAGCGGTGGACGTGTTCAACCCGCTGATGACCAATGGCTTGGGTTTCATCGGACTGGCGGCGATGATCTTCGGCAACTGGTCGCCGTTCGGCGCGTTCGTCGGCGCGCTGATCTTTGGGGTCGGCTCGTCCGTGACGGCGACCATCAGCATCTTCCGCCCAGACATTCCATCGCAGTTCCCACAGATGCTGCCGTACCTGCTCACGATGATCGTGCTGACCGGCGTCGTCGGTCGCGCCACACCACCCACTGCGGATGGCCAACCGTACGAAAAGCAATGATGCCAGAGGAGACCTCGCGGGTTTCGTAAACCCGCGAGGTCTTTGACATCTGATGACCATTGCTCAAGGTTACGTCTATTGCATCTGCCTCACCGTCGCCGTGCTGGGCGCGGCACTGCCGATGATCGTGCTGGGCGTGACACGGCGCGGAGAGGCGGCGCATTGGGACGATGGCGCGGCGCGCATAGTAGTCTGCATTGGCGTCGCACTCGTCCTCACACTCGCGCTGGTGTGGGCGATTGGCTTGAGCGATAAGATTCGCTGATGGCATACGTTTCCATCCTCAAGTGTTCTGACGATTCGTATTACGTTGGCTCGACAACCAATCTTGAGCTGCGAGTTGCACAACATCAGTCAGGAGAGATGGCTGGCTACACAGCCTCGCGCCGACCTGTCGAACTTGTATGGTTTGTCGAGATGCCAACTGACGATGAAGCGTCCATACGCGAGCGACAAATCAAAGGATGGTCGCGCGCGACGAAAAAAGCGTTGATTCGCGGCGACTGGGATAGAATACACGCAATTGTCAAGAAAGAACGCAAACAGCGAGAGCAGAGAAAGCGAGAAGGAAGGAGTCGTTCTCAGTAGCACGCATCCCTCGACGACGTCGTATCCATGTCGCTCAGGATGCTTGTTGGTAGACAGGAAAGCATCATGAGCGGAGCGGACACTGAGCGGAACGAACTGAAGACGAAGTGGGAGCGTAGTCGAAGGATGCGTGCTGCCAACCAAGAGTCGCCATCTCGTGTTACACTGTATGTTGAGGTATGATCATGCGCATTTATTTCCTGAGACACGGCAAAGCGGATTTTGAAAACTGGGACAAGTCCGACGACGAGCGGCCCCTGAATAAGAAGGGCACGAAGCAAATGCGGCGCGTGGCGAAAGCAATGGAACGCTTGAACATCAAGCCGAGCGTGATCCTCACGAGTCCATTGCCGCGTGCCTTGCAAACGGCAGAGCTCGCCGCCGCCGCGCTTGGAATGAAAGCCGCCGAAGAGCCGATGCTTGCACCGGGTTTCGATGCGACGAAGTTGAGCACGCTGCTGCAAAAGTATAGCGGGCAAGACATCATGCTCGTCGGCCACGAACCCGATTTCAGCAGCGCGGTCGAGACGCTGACCGGTGGTGTGATCGTGATGCCGAAGGCGGGCATCGCCGCTGTGGATGTTTACGACGTGAATGCGCTTGACGGCGAACTCGTCTGGCTGCTCGCGCCGAAGTTTCTGCGCTGAACGTGCGACGGCGGCCCCTGCGACAGGCTCAGGGCAGGCTAGACGATGGACGGCAGTAGATTCTATGCCGCCGTCTGCCGACTGTCGTCTGCCGTGCCTTTTGCAAAATCTCCGACTACCGCGTCCGCCACGCGCACCAACTCGGCGGGCGCGATCTTCACGAGCAATTCGGGGCGTCCACCGCCGCCGAGCACGAAATCATTCTCCAGCACCGACTGATCAACGAGCGTGGCAATCGGCTGCGCGAACCCGAACGGTGGTGTGCCGCCTGCGGGGTAGCCCGTGGCGTGCAGCACCTCGTCGTGGCCAAGAAACTTCAACTTCTTTGCGCCGACATGCCGCTGCAGCTTGCTCACGTCGAGCCGCTGATCGCCCGCGAGCACGACGGCGACGTAGCGCGTATGGTTATCGTGCAGCATCAGCGTCTTGATAATCGTGCTTGCAGGGACGTTTGCCGCTTCGGCGGCGAGTGAGACGGTCGGCAGCGGATGATCGAACGCAAAAATTTCGGCGCGGACGTGATGCGCATCAATGAAGTCTTGCAGCGAGAGCATCACGAACTCAGTGTTGGGTCGCCGAGTGCGAGGATTCGTCGGAGGTCTGCGCCTTGCGCTTGCGGCGCGCTCTAACGAACGAGACGAGCAGCGCAATGAGGAGCACGGCTTGCGCGGCGATGAGCACTTCGTCGAGGATGCCGAACGAGCCGTGCAGAAGCGGTGAGAAGTGCATGGCAGTCAGGATAACATAGACGGCGTGGGCGAACAAAGTTGTGATGCCATATTCATCTCATGGCAGAGATGCAGAGAGCGCAGAGCCATTGCTTGTCAATTTCTGTGCGTACTGTGTGCCTCTGCGCTGAATCATTCGCGGCCGAGTTCAGGATGATACTGCTTCACATCGGCGATCACACGCGCGACCTGCTGTGCCGCTTCTTCGTCTTCGGCAAGTGGCGCATCGTGCAACGACTCGAATTGCGCGCGGCGCTGCGACGGCACACATTCGGCGAGCGTGCCAAGCATGATCGCCCAACAGCGCACGACCGCTTCGGGTTTGTACCCGCCGCCGCCCATCAGCAGCATCCGTCCATCACACAAGTCGTGCGCGAGCGCATGCAGTCGCTCGATCAGCGCCTGATACGTGTGCGTCGTCAATTGCAGACCGACCAGCGGATCGTCGGCGTGCCCATCCACGCCGAACTGCACGAGCAAAAATTCTGGACGATAGCGACGCAGCTCAGGTGCGACGATTTGATCGAATGCGGCCAAGTATGCGCCGTGGCCCGTGCGGCGCGGCAGCGGCACGTTGATGTTGTAGCCGCGTCCCGCGCCTTCGCCGATTTCGTCGGCACGGCCCGTGCGCGGATAGAACCTGCCATCGTATTGATGCAGCGAGATCGTCAGGAGCGGTTCGTGATAGAGTAGCGCTTGCGTGCCGTCGCCGTGATGGCCGTCCACGTCCACGACGGCGATGCGCGACAGCCCTTGTGTTTGCAGCCAGCGCGCGCTGATAACCACATCGTTGAAAATGCAGAAGCCGCCCGCACGATCAGACTGCGCGTGATGCAGACCGCCGCTTGGATTGAAGGCGTGCTTGGCGGTGCCTTGCATGATGAGTTGCGCGCCGAGCAGCGAGCCGCCCACGCTTAAGCGCGCGCGCTCGAACACGCCGCGGTAGGCCGGCGTATCGCCGTAATCGAGATAGCCCGTTCCCTCCGCGTCACGCTGCTGCACGAAATCAATGTACGACTGCGGATGTACGCGCAGCAGTTCGTCCAGCGGCGCAGGCAACTGCCGCTCGACGCGCAAGCCATTCGCAAAGAACCCCAACTCTTCCAGCAGCATGTAGCCCATCCGATAGCGCCGCCACGAATTGGCCACACGCGAAAACCCGCGCTGGTCGTAGCGCGGGTGATAGATCAAAGCGGTGGACATAGGCTCATGATGATGGAATGCACGCGCTTCCTGAGCCGCTCAAGGCTGGGCATCGTCGGGCAGCTGTTGCTTAATGTCCTGTGCGAGTTTTTCGATGTGTGTGTCCTGCGCCAATTCGCGCGCCTTTTCGTCTTGCGCGTGTTCATGCATGCCCATGTTGGCGGCGATGGCTTGCACGATCTGCAATGTCTTGGTGGATTCTTGTTCTGCCAGCAGACTGATCTGCAACTCCAAATGCGCGCGATGCTCGGATTGGCGCAGCAGACGATTCTGACTGATCAGCACGAAGATAGTGAGCAATACTGACTCTGTCGAAACGATGAGCGCCAGCAATCCAAATGGGAAACGGTCGAACGGTGTGATACCAGGCACCATGCCGCTGTTGAGCGCGATCCAGAGCGCGTAGCCGACGATATGTGCGAGCGCGAATCACATCGCACTAATGCTGCGCCGAAACATGTCGGCGATCCGCTCGCCGATGGTGCGCTTTTCCAACGACTGTTCTTCCAGTCGCATGATGCCTTCGATGTTGCGCTGCACCGATTGCTGCTGCTCTGCGGGCTCTGCCATGCGGCTCCTTCGATGTGGTAGAATCGGACGCGACGGAGTATAGCACATGCAAACGTATGACATCGCCGTGATCGGCGCGGGCATCGTCGGGCTGGCCACCACGCTCGCGCTCGTCAAGCGCAATCCCAGCCAGCGCATCGTCGTGCTCGACAAAGAACACGAAGTGGCCGCGCATCAGACCGGACACAACAGCGGCGTGATTCATTCGGGCATTTACTACAAGCCCGGCTCGCTCAAGGCGCAGTTGTGCGTGAGCGGCGCGCGGCAAATGAAGCAGTTCTGCGCGGAGCACAACATCCATTTTGAAGAATGCGGCAAGGTGATCGTCGTGACGGACGCCGACGAGTTGCCGCGCTTGCAAACGCTGCACGAGCGCGCACAAGCGAACGGTGTTTCTGACGTGACGCGCCTCACAGCGGACGAACTGCGTGAGATCGAGCCGCACGCGGCCGGATTGGCGGCGCTGCGCTCGCCGCACACCGGCATCGTGGATTACAAAGAAGTCGCGCAGGCGATGCGGCGCGACGCCGAGCAGTCGGGCGTGACGTTCTGCCTGTCGTCGCGCGTGCACGCCATCGTGCCGCGCGCTGGCGTGCTGCACCTCGAGACGACCAGCGGCGCGACAGCCACAACGTTTGTGGTGAACTGCGCGGGGCTGTATTCCGATCAGATCGCGCGGCTGATGGGGCAAGCGAGCGACGTGCGCATCATTCCGTTTCGCGGCGAGTATTACATGGTCAAGCCTGAGCGCAGCAACTTGGTGCGCGGTTTGATTTATCCCGTGCCCGATCCGCGCTTCCCGTTTCTCGGCGTGCACTTCACGCGCACGGTGCACGGCGAACTCGAAGCGGGTCCCAACGCGGTGCTTGCGTTCGCGCGCGAGGGCTATACGATGGGCCGTATCGCGCCGCGCGAATTGGGGAGCACGCTCGCGTACGTCGGTTTTTGGAAAATGGCGCTGAAGTATTGGCGCATGGGCTTTTGCGAATTTTATCGCTCGTTCAGCAAGCGCGCGTTCATTCGCTCGTTGCAGCGTCTCGTGCCCGACATCCGCGACGACGACGCGGAGCGTGCGGGCGCGGGCGTGCGCGCGCAAGCCATTGATACGCACGGTGCACTGGTAGATGATTTCCGTTTAGTCGAGACGGCCAACTCACTGCACGTTCTCAACGCGCCATCGCCCGCCGCCACCGCGAGCCTCGCCATCGGCGATTACATCGCGGCGCGCGTGCGAAACACTGACAAATGACGAAGGACGAAAGACGGAGGACCACTTCCGTCTTTCGTCCTTCGTCTTCCGTCGCCAATAATTGCCTCGCTGCTTGACACGTCGCCAACTTGTTGCTATGCTCGCGCGCGATGACCCAGCGCACTCCGCCGAACATTCCGCTTGTCCCCTTCGCGCTCGTCGCACTCGGCTTGCTCTGCTTGCTGCTCGGCATGTCACTCAGCAGCAGCAACAATTTCTCGTCGGTGATGCGCGCGAACGCAGAGCCGTTCGGTGTGGCGCGTGCTGCACCCACGCCCACTGCCGACACCACGACTCGCCTCTTTCTTGACGACAATCTGCCGTTCGCATGGCGCGCGCTGATTGCAACGTGGGCGGCGGATCAAAAAATCGAATTGGTTTCCAACAGCGCACAAGCCACGCTCGCGATCAGCGCGCGCGCGAGCGACGGTGCGCGATTGCTTGCCGAGCGCGTCTATGTGCCCGTGATGTGGTTCCCCACGCTGCGCGAGGATATCACGCTTGCGAATCTGCGCGAAGTCTGGCAAGGCAAAATCAGCACGGCACTCTTCGTCAGCGACGAGACGGCGAGCGCGTTGAGCGGCGGGCTAGGAGTTCCCGCCGCCAACGTGAAGCGCGTGCCAGCCGACGAGCTCACCGCGAAATTATGGAGCGACCCGCGCGCGCTCGGCATCGTGCCGTTCGATCAACTCAATGTCAAACTCACTGCGCTCACATTGGACGGCGTGGACATCCTTGCGCGCGACGCCGACGTAAGCCGCAATCCGCTCGTCGCGCGGATGTGGCTCAACGGCGACGCATCGCGTGCGCAAGCGTTTAACGATTCACTGCGCGCGCACTTGCCAACCACGAACCGCGACACCTCGCGCGTGACGACGCTGGTGATGACGGGCGTGACGGCGATCACGCGCGTGAGCGCATACAAGGTCGAACAGAAGCGCGACCCCGCGTACCCTGCGCGAAAAATCGCGCCCGTACTGTCGCGCGCCGACATCGTGCACGTCAGCAATGAAGTGTCGTTCGTGGATGGCTGCGTGCCCGATACCTCGCAGACGTTCACCTTTTGCAGCAAGCCATCGTATCTCGAAGCCCTCAAACTGATCGGCACGAAGATCGTCGGGCTGACGGGCAACCATTTGATGGACTTCGGCGCGCAGAATTTTTTGAAGACGCTCGATCTGTACGACGGCGCAGGGATGCGCACGTATGGCGGCGGGCGCAACGCGGGCGATGCGGCCAAGCCGCTCAGCCTGACCGATCATGGCAATCGGCTCGCGTTCATCGGCGCGAACCCTGTCGGTCCGCGCGACGACTGGGCAACGGCGACGCAGCCGGGTTCGCGAGTCTACGATGCGAATGCGATTGCCAAGCAAATTGCCGACGCGCGCACGCGGAGCGATCTGGTGTTCGTCGAGTTGCAAGGCGAGGAGACGTACACCTACGAGCCTGACTATGCCAACTTGCGCATGTTTCGGCGCACGCTGACTGACGGCGCGGACGTGGTGACGGGCGTGCAAGCGCACCAGCCGCAAGCGATCGAGTTCTCGGCAGAGCGCAACGACAAAATTATTTTGTACGGTCTGGGCAATCTGTTCTTCGATCAGATGTTTAGCGAGGCGGTGCGGCAGGGCATCATCGTGCGGCACACGATCTACGAGGGACGACTGCTGCAAACGGAATTGCTGACCACGATGCTCGAAGATTCCGTGCAGCCGCGCTGGACGACCGCCGCCGAGCGCGAGAAGTTGCTGCGCGCCGTCTTCAACGCGAGTGGGTTCAAGCTGCCGTAGTTGCGCCGAAGAAAAGCAAACCACGAAGACACGACGAAGCACACAAAGATTTCTTTATGTATGTTGCGTTGTCGTGGTTTGCTTTCAATCCAGCCGAATGCGCGGATTGAGGAGCGCGTACAACACATCGGCGGCGAGGTTCGAGAGCGCGAACGAGAGCGCGGCGAGCAGCGCAATCGCTTGCAGCAGCGGCAAATCGCGCCGATCAATCGCAAAGATGAGCAAGCGACCCAAGCCCGGATAATTGAACACATTTTCGACGACGACCAAGCCACTCAGCAGCCAGCCGAGACTGATCGCCGTCACTGTGATGGCAGGCAGCAGTGCATTGCGCAGCACGTGTCGCGTGACGACCGTGCGCCAGAGCAACCCTTTCAGCACGGCAGTTCGCACGTAGGCCTGCTTCAACTCTTCGATCACACCGGCGCGCGTGTGCCGCGCCACATACGCGAGCAGCACCAGCGCTGTGGTCAGCGCGGGCAAGATGAGCGACGGCAGCGCGTCCAACAAATTTGCGCCCGTTTCGATGGACGACGACGACGGCAGCACGTGCCATTGAAACGCAAACACCTCAATCAGAATCAGCCCCGTCACAAACTCCGGCAGTCCCACCACTGAAAGCGCCGCGACGTTGATCGCGTTGTCGAGCCACGAGTGCTCGTTCAAGCCCGCGACGACGCCGAACGTAATGGCGAGCGGCACGGCGATCACGACAGTGACGAGCGCAAGCATCAGCGAGTTGTTCATGCGTTCGAGCACGAGCGGGCGAATCGGCAGTTCGGTGCTGTAGGACTTGCCCCAATTGCCCGTCACAAAATTGCCAAGCCAATTCAGGTATTGTACGGGGAGCGGCTGATTCAAGCCGAGCTGCTCGCGCAATTGCTGCAAGGATGTTTCGCTCGCCTCGCGTCCCAGAATCACGCGCGCGACATCGCCCGGCAGCCACTGCGTCACGACGAAGATGATGAGCGACGTGAGCAGCAGCGTAAGCGCGAGAAACGCGAGACGGCGAAGCAGATAGCGGATCATTGCGAGACCCGCGAGGTCTCAAAGACCTCGCGGGTCTTCTCCTTCTGCGCGCGCCGCAACTCGTCGAGCGGTATGTGGCAATAGATCGCGTGGCCGTTCGCGTCCACGCGCCACGGCGGTTCGACGTTCACGCACACATCGCCCAAGAAGCGCGGGCAGCGTGTGTGGAACGGGCAACCTGTCGGCACATCCACCGGGCTCGGCAAATCGCCTGCGAGGCGAATGCGCTCACGCGGTTGTTGCACATCAATCGTCGGCACGGATGCAAGCAGCGCTTCGGTGTATGGATGATGCGGCGGATTGAAAATGTCAGACGTGCGCCCAAGCTCCATCACGCGGCCCAGATACATCACGGCGATCACGTCGGACAGAAAGCCAACCACCGCGAGGTCGTGTGAGATGAACAGCGCGGCGCTCTGGCTCTGCGCTTGCAATTCATTCAGCAAGTTCAAGATGCTCGCCTGCACCGACACGTCGAGCCCCGATGTCGCTTCATCAAACAACAGCAAGTCGGGATGCGACGCAAATGCGCGCGCGATGGCGACGCGTTGCTTCTCGCCGCCGCTCAGTTGCGGCGGCGTGCGCGCCGCATACGCGGGATCGAGTCGGACCGACGCGAGCAGTTGCGGCACGCGCGCGTCCGCTTCGGCGCGCGTGCAACTCGCGAGCGTCTGCAATGGGCGGCGCAGAATTTCGCCGACGCTCAGATACGGATTCAGCGCCTCGTCTGGATTTTGAAACACCATTTGCAAATGACGCAGCACCTCGCGCGTGCGCTGCTCGACGCGCGGCGCGAGCGGAATGTCGAGCAATGTGAGTTGGCCATCGTCACGCTCGGTCAAGCCGACGATGCAGCGCGCGAGCGTCGTCTTGCCGCTGCCGCTCTCGCCGACGATGCCGAGCGTTTCGCCGCGCTGAATCTCGAATGTGACCCCATCCACCGCGCGCAACTTGCGCGTCTGACGCCCGCGCAGCACATCCAACAGCGAGCGATCCACGTCGAACGATTTTTGTAAGTTGCTCACATTCAGGACGAGAGCGGTGACTGGCGTTTCGTCGTTGACGACTGACGACTGACGAGGGACGACTGACGACGGGACGTTGGGCTTCAATTCGCGCCAACGATGGCAGCGCACGCGCCGCGCGTCGTCGAGCGATTCGAGCGCGGGCCGCACTTCGTGTGTGAAGTCGGTGGCGAATGCACAGCGCGGCGCGAACACACAGCCCGTCGGCAGCGCGTCGAGCGGCGGAATCTGGCCCGCAATGGAGCACAGCGGCGCCGCGCGTTTGTGCTGTCCGATGCGCGGCACGCTGTCGAGCAGACCTTGCGTGTACGGGTGCAGCGGGCTCGCAAACAACGCGGCCACGCTCGCGTCCTCGACCAACTCGCCCGCATATAATACGGCGACACGATTGCAAATTTGCGCGACCACGCCGAGACTGTGCGAGACGTAGAGCGCGGCGGTGTTGCGCTCGCGCATCAAGTCCTTCAGCAAATCGAGGATGGCTGCTTCCGTTGTCACGTCGAGATTGGTCGTCGGCTCGTCGAGCAAGAGCAGCGACGGCTCGCCGCTGAGCGCCAGCGCGATCAACACGCGCTGCGTCATGCCGCCGCTCAGTTGATGTGGGTAACTGTTGGCGACGCGCGCGGGATCGGCAAGTCGCACCATACGCAGCAGTTCGATCACGCGCGACTGCTTCTCGCGCGCGTCGAGCGACGGCGCTAATGTTTCGGCGACTTGCGGACCAATCCGCAGTGATGGGTTGAGCGCGCTGAGCGAGTTCTGCGGCACGAGCCGCAATTGGTCACGCCAGACGCGGCGCATCTCGTCCGTGCGTAACGCGAGCAGATCGAGTCCGTTGAGCGCGATGCTGCCTTGTCGCACGCTCGCATTGCGCGCGAGATAGCGCATGATGGCGAGCACGAGTGTGGACTTGCCCGACCCGCTCTCGCCGACCAGCCCATACGTCTCGCCCGCGCGTATCGTCAAACTGAAATCGCGCACGGCGTCGAGCCAACGCTCGTCGGCGCGATACGAGACGGTGAGGTCGGAAATTTTCAGAACTGGGCTTGACATCTTTGAGGTGTCACGTGTCATGTGTCAAGTTCCACGTGACACGTGACACTTTGCATTCATCGCTCATCGCTCAACACCCGCTTGATGCCATCCGCCATCAGGTTCACGCCGATCACGACGAGCGAGATGGCGGCGACGGGAAAGTACAATGCCCACGGCGTGAGCGCGCCGTAATCGCGATTCTCTTTCACCATTAGCCCCCAATCGGGGCTGGGCGGCTGAACGCCGACGCCGAGAAAGCCAAGCGATGCGACCAGAAAGATCGCATACGAGAAACGCAGCGCCGCCTCGACGGCGAGCGTCGGCAGCACCGACGGCAGAATCTCGCGGAAGAGAATGTAGGCGAGCGATTCGCCTCGCGTGCGCGCCGATTCAATGAACGCTTTCGGTTTCGTGGCGAGCACGACACTACGCACAACGCGCGCGACAATCGGCACGTACACGATGACGATCACGAGCAGCACGCTCTCGCGCGAGGGACCGACGGTGCCGAGCAGCAGCAGCGCGATGAGCAACGATGGCAGCGCGAGGATGCTGTCGAAAAAGCGAAACAGGATTTCGTCGAGCCAGCCGCCGCGATACGCGCTGAACAATCCGATCAGCGTGCCGAGCGCGACGGCGACGAGGCTGCCCACGCCGGCCAGGCTCAGGATGTCGCGCGCGCCGACGATCACACGCGAGAACACGTCGCGGCCCAGTCGGTCGGTTCCAAACAAATGTTTAGCCGAGGGTGGTTCGCGCGCTTCGCTGGAGATTTGCTGCGTGTCGCCATAAGGTGTGACGAATGAGCCGAACACGGCGAGGAGCAGAAACACGACGACGACGGTCGTGCCGAACGCGGAAGCGGGGCCAGCGAAGAGAATACGTAACGTGCGGACGGCGGACGGCAAACGGCTGACCGCCGTGTCTGCTGCCGTCCACCGCGAACGTTTCATCAATGTTCGCACCAGCGTTGCTCAACGCAGGTGTCCACTGTCCACCGTCATTTGGTCATGCGGATCGCCGCGAGGTCGGTGCGGCCCGCGAATGCTTGCAGGTTGAAGTTCGTGAAGGTCTTTTTGATCGCGCCGAACTGCGCGAAGAAGTATGGCACGATGACGGGCCCGCGCTCGATGAGGATGCGCTGAATGTCTTTGTACGCTTTCGCGCGCTCGCTGTCGTCGAGCGTCGTGCCCGCCTGCTTTGCTAATTTGTCGAACTCCGCATCGCTCCAGTGCGCCTCGTTCCACTTCGCGCCCGTGACGAGCATCACGTCGAGATAGAACTGCGGCGTGGGACGCGAGCCCCATCCCGTGATGCCGAGATCAACGTCGAGCCAGCCGTTGTTGCCGTAATAGACGCTCTCCGGCTCGACGATCGGATTCACGTCAATGCCGGCGTCCTTCCATTGCTCCTTGAGTGCGACCGCCAGATCGGGCCGGTCGCCCGAATCGGGCACGTGCAGATCGAGTTTGAGTCCGTTCGGGTAGCCCGCGTCGGCGATCAACTGCTTGGCTTGCTTCGCGTCGCGCGCAGGCAGTGGCGTGTCTTCGCTGTAAAAACTTTTGAACAGCGGCCCAATTGGGCTGTCGCGCCCAAGCGCGCCGAAACCGAGCGCAACGTTGTCGAAGATCGCTTTGCGGTCGGTCGCCAGCTTGAAGGCTTTGATCACGCGCGGGTCGTTGCCCGGCTTGCGGTCGGCGCGCAGGCGCACGAGGTCGAAGCCGTTCGTCGGAATCTGCACGGCTTGCAGCGACGAGTCGCTCTGCAATTGCTTGAACAGCGCGCTCGGCATGCGCATCACGAGGTCCACCTGCCCGCCGCGCAGCGCGTTCACGCTCGCTTGCTGCTCCTTAAAAAAAATGAACGTGAGATTGGCGACACCTGGTCTGTCTTTGATGAAGTATTTCTCGTTCGCGGCCAACTCGATGCGATTCTCTGGACTGTAGCTCGTGACTTTGAAGGGCCCCGTGCCGTTGAGCTTTGTGCCCAAGTCGCTCGCGTTCGCTTTCAGAACAAGCGCGTGATTGTCGCTGAGGTCGAACAGGAAAAATGGGTTCGTCTGCTTCAACTTGAACACGACTTGCTGATCGCCGTTCGCCGCGATGGATGCAATGTTGCTGTACAAGTCGCTCGTCGGCAGTTTGGCGGCTGGGTCGCGCAGGCGGTCGAACGTCCACACGACATCTTTCGCCGTGAGCGCGCTGCCGTCGTGGAACGTCGCGTTCGCGAGTGTGAACGTGTACGTCAAGCCATCGCCGCTGGTTTCCCACTTGGTTGCGAGGCGTGGCTGCGGTTTCGACGCGCTATCAATATCAAGGAGGTAATCGTAAACCGCGTTGAGGATCGCGATCTCACTGTCCGACGACGCGAACGCGGGATCGAGCTTGGCGGGAATGTCGAATGCGACGCGCAGCGTGCCCTGCCGTGCCGTGCTCGCATTCGTCGCTGCGGTAGTGACGCTGCTCGGCGGTGGGGTGCCCGTCGCGCCGCCGCAGCCTGCGATGAGCAGCACGATGATGACGACCAGACTGGTGCGGATCAATGAATGGATTGGCATAGCCAACTCCTGCACTCGAATATGGCATTATAACCACACTCGCAAATCGAGAGGCACGTAGGGGCGACGCGTGCGTCGCCCCTACAAATGTTTTCATTCAATTCTGGTAGGGCGAGCCGGCGGCTCGTCCCAACGCAGCGTATCGTCTTATTGCACTTTGCCCGTCAGCGAGATCTGCCCGTTGCTGATCTTGATCTCGGTGAGCGTGACCTGATCCAGATATTGATTGAGCGCGGTATTGAGATACGTTTCCAGTTGGCTGCTCAGTTCGGACGGAACGGAGATGGGTCCCAGCTGAATCTGCTCGATCTTGAACGCAACCTTGCCCTTGTTCAAATTCGGGCGCGCGGTAATCAGGACGTCGAGCGGATTGTTGGGATCCAGTGCCAGCCGGCCCGAAACGCTCATTGTGCCGTTCTGATTGAAGCATACCGTCGGGTTGTCCAACGGAATCACGCCCTGCGGGTTCTGCTGCTTTGCCTGATTCAGAAACGAGACCAACAGCGAACTGACTTCTTCGCTCGTCGCGCTGATGGTGACCGTCTTGCCGCTGTTGGCGTTCTGCGCGCGGATGCGCTGAATCAGGTGATCTGCCGCCTGCTGTGATGGCGCAACCGAGCACGACACGAGCGGGGACGAGCCCGGCAAATTGAAATTACACGAAAGCAGCGTCAGGCTCAACACCATCAGCAGCCCGATGACTGAATAATGCACACGCATAAATCTTCCTCCTTCGAGAGTACCGTACTGTCGAATGCGCAAATCCTAACACCAAGGGTCATTGGCGCATCGCTCCTACACTTTAACACGCAACCCGACGGATGCACAATGTTACCCTGACGACGCGGATGCTTGCTCGCCGGCTTCGACGCGCACGGGCAGCCAATTCTCGCGCGGCGCGAGCGGGCACAGCCAACGCGCATCGTAAGCGCAGCTCGGGTTGTAGGCGAAGTTGAAATCTATTACGAGCGCATCGGCGACTGCGCCCAAGTCGGCGTGCTTGAGCGTGTCGAGCAGATAGCGACCACCGCCGTAGGTTGCGTCGCTATTCGTGAGGTCACGAAACGGCAGGAACACACCGCCGCCGTAGCCGAGCAGCCAGAACAGTGTGAGTGCGCAAGCGTGCCCCGCGAGGTTGAAATGAATTTGCCCAAAGCGCTTCATACGCAGCACACCGTCGTCGCGCAACTCGACTTCATACACGGTTTCATCGGCGACGGGCACAAGCGGCAGCACGAAGCGATACGACGCATCGTAGGCGTAATAGCGCAAACCCGTAAAGTGCGCGCGCTGCTCCGGCGAGAGCGCCGATTGCGGGTGTGTGCGAAAGAGCTCGTCACGCTGCACGCGAAAGCGGCGGCAGCCTTCGCGGATGTCGTCGCTCCCTGCGCGCAGCTCAGCGTACGATGCGGCGACGCGGCGGCGATAGTCGAGCAGGTCAGTGTACGCTTGCGGAGATTCCATCCATTCGTTCTCGCATTACGCTCACACAAGATGCACGGAAGTTCTGCGTGCGCCTTAGGATTCATGAAGCAATAAGTTCCTGACTTGTCATTCTGAGCGAAGCGAAGAATCTCTCTGACGCAACTGAAACACGAGCGTTCTCATGCACTCCATCCGCTATGGATGGGGTGCATGACCACAGGCTCTAAAGAGCGTCGTCTCAGAGACCCTTCGCTCCGCTTCATCCTGTGCCGCGCGCGATTGCGCGCAAGGCAGGCGTAGCCTGCGGCACAGGACATGGGTGACAGTCGGGAAGTTATTGTTTTTCGGACCCTTAGCGTTTCAAGGCAATCCCGAACATGTCGTAAATGATCAGACTGGACTCCATCGCGATCACGAACGTGAACAGCGCGCTCGCAAAGGCGAAGAACGCCAGCCACTCCCACGCGCCCGTCGGGATGAGCGGCGCGTTGAACAACAGCACGAGCGGCACGGCGACGTTGAGCGCACTGAGCGCCAGTACGAGCGGCGTGTTGTCCAGCGCGCCGTGATAGGCTTGCGTCAACTGCCGCTGCAAGTATGCGCTCAACCCGCGCGCATCGGACTGCTCCAGCGTGCGCGCACACTGCGGCAGCAAGCGCCGATACAACAGCGCGGCAATGATTTGCAATACGAGCACTGCGGGTGACAGCAGCACGCCGAACCAGAAGATGACCGTCGGCGGAATGCGCGCCAGCCACACGAGCAGCGCGGCGAGGATGAGGAACGGAATTAGTTGGCGCAGGCGCTTGCGGCGGCGCGGCTGCAAATTCAAAACGTCTCGCATGGTGATAGCGTCATACAAATTGTCCCATGCAAAGACGTAAAAACGCAAGGACGCAACGTGGGCGGGTATACCGCAGCATCGTCGGTGACATTTGCAGCGCGCGAAAACGTAGGGGCAGACCTATGTGTCTGCCCACGCTGGGCTGGGCGAACACATCGGTTCGCCCCTACCCCGCCCGACGATTCTGCCGTATACTCACGTTGGCTGTCTTCCATACGTTCCGTTCTTGCATCTTAACGTCCGCTCGGAAAATTGAAATGCGGCTGACGTAAAACGACTGCGCCGTTCGAGGTTGTGGAACCAAAAAAGTCCGGGTCTGAATCAGACCCGGACTTTTGAGTGGTGTTGCGATGAATGCGGCTTAGCGTTTGCGCAGGAACACCAGCGCGAGCAAGCCCATGACGAGCACACCCGCACCGCCCAGCGCAACCACCATCCAGCCCGATTGCTGCAAGGCTGCGAAGGTGTCGCTGTGCGCGTCGAACGTGTCCACCTTGACGGCGGTGGGACCCGTGATCGTGAAGCACTCAGTCGTTAGGTTGGTAGCCGAGGTGAATGGGTAAGGTGAATCGTTAGCAGGGGTAAATTCTGCGCGGTAGCAGTAAGCCCCCGGCCCACTGATAGTAATGTTGCCCGAATTGTAATTGCCATTACCAGTGACGTTAACCGTCGGGGGAATCACCACGCCGCCCGTCGAGCAATCCGGATTCACGTATGGAGCGACGGTGTCGGCACAGAGATAGAAGGTGAGCGTACCCACCACCGGCACGTTTTTGACGCTGCCCATGATGGTCGCCACGTCGTGCGTCGGCGCGCCGTAGCTAGCCGCTGCTGCCTGCGTCGTCAGGGTCACTGCTGCTACCGCCCCAGCCGAGAGCGAGCGGTCCTGGTTCCCACCAGCACAGACCGGATCGCAAAAGCTAATGAGGCGCATATGATACGGCGAACCGTTAATACCGGTTGCACCCTGGCCCGGGCCCCAGTCTGCTTGAGTGGCAATGTGACCTGCCCAGGCGAGCACCACGTTGACCGCGGACGCATGGAACACGATTTGGTACTGCACCGCTACTGCGCTACCACTCTGACACGGATGCGTGCCAAGGCGGGTGACGCTAGTGATTTCGCCACCGAAGATGGTCATGAATTGTTGGGTTGGCGGTTGAGCATTGAGGCACGTCGTATCAGTTGGAATGGGAAATTGCGTGCTTGAACTACAGCCCGTAACCCCAAGGCACGGATTGGCACCCGTGACTGTGTTGTTGTACGTTCCGAGGTAATCGTACGCGTGCTTGCCGCTGCTCTCGATGAAGTCATACTCAATCGTGGTCGTGTACGTATTGCTGACCGTGAGCCCTGGCATGACTAAACGGAACGGCACATAGTCGCCTTCGCTGTAGTGCGAGTTGCTATCGTTGATGTTGCCGCTCTGCCAGCTGCAGGTCGTCGTCGGCGCCGAGAATGGACCATTCGCGCACTGGTCAAGACTAGGCTGCGCCGCCCATGCGATGCCGACGATGCTGAACGCCAGCAGAACTGCAATCAGCACGCCGCCTATTGACGCTCGCCAGATCTTTGAAGTTTTCATGCGGAATTGCTCCTTATTGGTTGTGACTATTGGACTGAACTGCTTTGCAAGAAAAAGACCGTGCCACAGTTGTCTGTGATCACGGTCGGTTACGCCACTGGCTCCACCTGGCTCACGGCGTCCAATCTCGAAGCCAGGTTTCATCGCTCCCGTAATTCGAAGTTCTTTTAATCCTCTGTTGAGCGGCATCCCTCCTTTCGTCGCTGGCTCGGGCAAAAAATAACCGTGTCCATCGAAATGGATCACGGTCGGTTACGCCACTTGCTCCACCCAACCTCAGGCGTCCAGATTAACTCGGTCGGGGTTCATCGCATCCGTATTGTGTCAATTATTTTTCTCAGGCCGTCCCCATCGCAGACTTGAAAAAAATAACCGTGACTCAAGATTGGTCACGGTCGGTTACGCCACTGGCTCCCTCTGGTCATGGCGTCCATGTTACTGCTGGCCAGAGTTCATCGCTCCCGTTCACAAACGTATTCTGTTGTCTTAACTGCTGGCAGTATATCGCACATTGCCAATAGGAACAATGTCCTAACGGTGCCAAAGTGGTATCAAAGTGACGGGGGGGGGGGGGAAAAATTGGCCCGCCGCGCCGCAGGCTCCCGGGGGGGCGTTGGGGGCTGGGGTTTTTTTTTAAATTGACACACT
>JBBPZQ010000082.1:0-20939 GCA_038198935.1 Anaerolineae bacterium | reverse complement strand
GGGTCCGAACGCATGGCACAGCGGCAATCTGACTGTCGGACAAAAATTCTCGTTCACGTTCAATAACCCCGGCCAGTTCCGCTACTTCTGCGGCTTCCATAGCGAACCCGGCCAACCACTCACGGCGGGCAACATGAACGGCATGGCGACCGTGACGTCGCCGTAGGCGATCAGATTCGTACCGGAGAAGGGCGCACCCAAAGCCGCGCTCATTCCTGACCTCGACAACTATCCCGCTACCTTGCTCAACTAGATCGCCTCGCATTTCGTCGGCGGGCCAAAGATCGAAATCTTCAAGCACACGCATTTGCCGATTGACAAAGACTTCGTGTACGAGGGTGTGGACTTTCAAGAGGTGCGCGGACAGGAGCATGTGAAGCGCGCGTTGGAGGTGGCGGCCGGCGGAAGTCACAATTGTTTTATGTCATGGACAAAAAGCCATCCACTTTACGGCAACCTTTACCCTATCGGGACATTGACCAAGCGACACGATGGCACGCTCGCTCGGATACAACCACACGCACATAGAGCCGCCGAACCGTTGGCGTTAGCCGCAACACACGACGCGCAAGGCACGCGATGGCGGCAAACCCGAAGCGCATGATACGCGCCGCGTCGAGCGTCCGATGAGGCGTGGGAATAGGGTCGCACGTCGGTCACTCCCCCCTCGGTGTCGGCGGTCGCGTCGAGGCCGTGAATGTTCGTCAGAGTTTAATGAATGCGAATGATGCTCGAATCATTAGGCACATTATGTCACTCACCTTACGCACCGAACGTCATTGCGAACGAAGTGAAGCAATCTCCCCACCGTGATAGGGAGACAGCGAAGCGGTGCCTTAGCATTGCTTCGCCGCAACCCTGTGCCGTCACCCTGCGCCGCGAGCCGAATGGCTCGCCTGCACGCGACTGCGTGCGGCGCAGGGCATGGCATTCGCCTGCCGACGCGCGAATGCGCGTGGCACAGGGCAAAAGCGCGGCTCGCACTGACACTGCGTAACATGAGTTATGTCAGTAATCATTGGACGTTGCTTGCCACGCCAACGTACGCTTGCGAAGTGCCTCGACTGTCGCGCGTCAACGGCAAGCTGTGATAGCGCCCGCTAATCCATTCGTTCAGTTGGTCGCCGTAATGCGCGCTGCCGGGGTGACCTGATTCACCCGCCGCGTCCACCGCGTACAGCGATGGAGGCGATGTGCTCAAGTCGGCGATGAGGCGATAGTTCGCGCCAATCGCAGCCATGTAGTTCGGATCGTAGCCCGTGTTGCAGACCGTCACGCCGTTGCCGCGCACAGGCACGCCGCCGCGATTCAACAGCGCGCCCAGTTCGCCGCGCGCCGCGAGTGTGTGACGCAGCGCAATCGTGTGCGAGCGGCCCCACGTCCATTGCGCCATGTCGGGCCCGAGCCGCCGCGTGTGGTCCTCCAGCGTTTGCACGAATGCACTGCGAATGGCTTCGCGGCGGTCGCCATCGGCGAACCAATCGTGTTGATCCTCTGCCAACAGTTCGAGCGACAACCCGCCCACTGCACCCGCCATCAGATTTGCGACATCGCCCGCGAAGCGCGCGCGCGCCACCGCCTGACTCCAGAAATTGAAGAAGATATCGAAGAGCGATGCGCCGACGCTATCGGTTTCCATGCGGCAATCCCACGCGCGCAGAAATTCCAATGCGCGCTGCACGCGCTCATCGTTCACCTCACGCAATGCGGCAATCAGGCGCAGCGCACCTTCGACCGCGCGCATGGACAACACATCCTGCTGCATTCGGATGAAATCAGCGAATGAGAATTTTTCCTGCTCCTCCAACATCTGCCGAATGCGGAGGGCGCGATGCCCACTGCTCCACGTGCCCGACAAGGGATACGGAAAATCTTCGGGCGCGGTGCGATTGTTCGCGGAACGAATCCAGCCCTGCGGCGGGTCTGCCATCGCGGGCATGCCGTCGAATGGAACTACGTCCTGCCATTGGTGTGATGGCTCCCAGCCGTGCCGATAGCCGCGCTGCCAATCGTGGCGAATCGGAATGCGCCCGATTGATTGATAGCCGATGTGCCCATCCACGTCTGCGAACACCGCGCTCCACGTCGGCACGCGCCAATCACGGAGCGCTGCACGAAACGCATCGCACGACTGGGCGCGATTCATCGCGTACAGCGGCGTGATTTCATCGCACCGCGTCGCGCCCAACCAACGTAGTGACACGGGACCCGTGTCGCGCGCAGGCGCGGGTAAAATCTCGTCCACGATGGGGCCATTGCGCGAGAAGCGAATCGTCTTCTGAACATCGTCGCTCCCACGCACCTTGATGGTTTCGTTTATCGTGCGCGCGCGTTCCCATTGCCCATCATACAGAAAGCAATCGGGGTGCTGCGGGTCGGTGCGCTCCTGATACAATTCGCGCTGCGAGCAGATGTTGTTGGTGATGCCCCACGCGACGCGCTCGCTGCGCCCGAAGATGATGCCGGGCACGCCAACGTAACCTGTGCCCGTCACGTTGAACGAGCCGCCGCACAGGTGCGCTTCGTACCAACAGCCGGTCGCGCCGAACGCGATGTGCGGGTCGCTGGCGAGCAGCGGCATGCCGCTGGTCGAGTGCTTGCCGTCCACGACCCAGTTGTTGCTGCCCACGCCGTCTTCGGGGTCGCCCACCGTCTCGCCCACTTTTTCCGCGCCGCTCTGCCGTGCTGGATAGAAGCCGCGCGGCACGATACTCTCGTCGCCCGCTTCGGGCGTGAGGAACGCGCGAAACAGTTTGTCGTCGCCGAGCGCGCGCTTCGCTAGTTCGGGCAACACGATGACGGGAAAGCGCACCGTGAGGTAGTAACGGAACTCGCCCCAGACGGCGATGGAGTCCAACGACGACCACGGCTCGGGCGTGTAGTCGAGCAGCGCGAACTCGATGGGCAGACAGTCTTTGCTCTCTGTGATGAGAGCGTTGACGCCGCGTGTGAACGCGTCGAGCAATTGTGTTGTCTCTGCGGGCAGCGCCTCGACCTCGCGCGCGGCGATGCGATTCAAGCCGACGGTGCGCGCAATCGTGTCCAGCTCAAGCGTCTCCGTGCCGAACACTTCGGATAATCGTCCCAGCGCTTTGCGGCGCAGGTAGTCCATCTGCCAGAGACGGTCTTGCGCCATCGCATAACCGTAGCCGCAAAAGAGGTCTTCGTCGCTCGGCGCGTAAATGTGCGGGATGCCCCACTCATCCCGTGCAATCTCGACATCCGCGCCGAGCGACGTAGGTCTGCGCTGCTGCGTGTCGGGCACACGCGCCGCGCACTCAGTTTGCCACCACGCGTCGAACTCGTCGCGTGTGATGCTCGCCGCCGCGCAAATAGATTGAATCGCTTCGCCCGCGCCCAGACGCTGCAACATTGCTTGGCTGGAAAGATTCATGTCTGTCCTCCTCAGAAAGTGCGAACCGCGAAGACGCGAAGAACGCGAAGAAAATAAAAAAACTTCGCGTTCTTCGCGTCTTCGCGGTTCAATATTTTTACTACGCCCGCGCCTCTGCCACAATTTCTTTGATGCGCCGCACGATGACCTGCTCCTCGCCGTCCTGCAAACCAAATGGATTGACGACAATCGCGCCGCGCGCCAGGTCGCGCTCGCTTGGATGAATTGGCGGGCTGCCGCGTTTGAGCGCGAGGATGAATTCGTATGCGGTCATCTCCAACGCTTGCTCGTCAATAACGACGCGAGCGAGCGGGGTTGCGCCGTCCAAGCTTGATGTTTGCACAAACGGCACGGCGGCGAGACCATCCACAATCGCATGCACCTGTCGCTCCATGCGCGCGCGCTCGGCGGCGTGGTCGCGCCGCACGAACAAGCGCAGCGCGGTGAGCAGCCCCACAATTTCCTCTTTGCCCGCCTTGAAGCCGCGCCCGAGGCCCTGACGCGGCATGAACGGCAGTGACTCAATCGGAAGCAGTTCGCGCGGCGCGGTGTAAACTTCGGGTGTGAAGTCCATGTCGAGATGCTGAAAAGCAATCGCGGAGATGAGCTCGCGCCGTCCACAGATAAACCCCGACGCCTGCGGTCCGCGGATGTGCTTGCCGCCGCTGAAGCAGATGAGGTCAGGTTTCTGTGCGATGTACGCTTTAAGGTTGAGTGGATTGTCGAGCCGTCCCGCCGCGTCCACGACGACCGGCACGTGGCGCCGCTTGCCAACCGCAATGACATCAACCATTTGTAGGGGCGGGGTCGCCCCGCCCATCGTCCAATCGGGCAGAAAGAAAATCGCGGCGGTGACCGCGCCGATGGCGCTCTCCAATTCCTGAATGGTGCAGCCATCATCATTGCCCGCTTCCACAATCGTGCCGCCTGCGACCTCGACCGCGTGGTCGTAACTGTTGCGCTGCAATTTCAGCATGACGACTTCACGCTTCATGCCATCTGTGCGCGGCAGTCGGTCCATCTTCGCGGGGTCGAGTCCGGTGAGACAGGCGGCGATGGACAGCACGACGCCCGCATAGCAGCCCGACACCACATAAGCCGCCTCCGCGCCGAGCAGTTCCGCGATGAGGTTGCCCGCGCGATATTGCAGGTCGTCGAGACAGATGAACTCGCGCGCGGCGTCGTTCATCGCGTCTATCACCTCGCGCGGCATCAGGCTGCCGCCGAGCCGCGTGAACGTGCCGGTCGCGTTGATGATGGGCCTGACGCCTATCGATGCGTAGATGCTCATGGTTCTCCAGGGGTTAGTAAGATGTAGAGACGTTGCAACGCAACGTCTCTACTCACAGCCGCGACTCCATCACGCTGACATCGGGACGTTGGCGCACGTCGGGCAAGAGCGTGGTGCCGATGCCGGGCTTGGTCGGCGCAAGGATGTGTCCCTGTTCAACCGTCACCGAATCGGTCACGAGTTCGGGATAGGTCACGCGCAAGTACGAGCGCAGCGATTCTTGATAGACCGCATTCGTCGCGTTGATGGCGAGGTGCACACCCGCGAGGAGCGTAAAGGGACCCGTGCAGTCGTGCATCGCCACCGGACGCTTGTACGTCTCTGCCATCGTCGCGATTTTTTTGCTTTCGGTGATGCCGCCCGCCCATGTCGGATCAATCATGATGATGTCCGCCGCGCGCTTTTCCAGCACGGGCTTGTACTCGTAGCGCGTGGTCAGATACTCGCTGACGACAATCGGCGTGGAGGTGCTCTGCCGCAACTCAGCCAGCGCGTCCACATCGTCTGCGCGCATCAGGTCTTCGAGCCAATAGGGTTGGAACTCTTCGAGCGCGTGCGCGATGCGGCGCGCGGCGGGCAATGACCACAAGCCGTGCCCCTCGACCATGATTTCCATTTGGTTGCCGACAGCCTTGCGAATCTTGCGGAACGGCTCCAGCGCGCGCTCCAGGTCGGCGAAATCAATCGTCTGTCCGCCGAACGTGGTCAAGTGTGGATTCCAGATGCCGCGAAAGGTGCGCCAATCGTTCCATGCGCCGGGCGTGTGCGCGACGTAGTCGAAAGGCCAGAGCTTCATGCCGGTGATGCCCTCGCTCAACAAGTCCTGCGCGAGTTCGTCGGCGCAGGTCATGAACGCAATCAAATCCTCGTACTTGCCCGGCGTGTTCTGCGTGCCATACGGCGAGCCGCCGCGCGTGGGGCGGCCATACGTTGGTCCGCCGCAGGTGTTGTACGTCTTGATGCGGTCGCGCGCCGCGCCGCCCAGCAGTTGCCAGATGGGCATGCCCGCCGCCTGCCCCAGAATGTCCCACAGCGCCACGTCAATCGCCGAGAGCGCGCGCATCTCCGCGCCCTTGCCGGCGATGTGTGCGATGATTTCGTACAGCCGCCGCCAGTGCAATTCGATGGAGAGCGGGTTGTGCCCCAACAACATCGGCGCGGCAAATTGATGGATGTAGCCGCGCATGGCGTCGGGCATGTAATACGTGTCGGCCCAGCCGACCAAGCCCTCGTCGGTGTGCACGCCGACAAAGAGGATGTGCGGAAAATCGGCGAGGTGAATGGTTTCGAATTTGGTGATTTTCATGTCGCTCGCTACAGCGTCGCCAACGCCGCCGCCGCGCAATCGAGTGTCTCCTCGATGTCGGCTTCGGTGTGCGCTGCGGAGATGTACCATGTGCCGCGCAGAATCGTGCGCACGCCGCGCTCCGCCATGGCCGCCACAAAACGGCGATACAATTCGACATCACGCTCCACATAATCGCGATAGTCGTTGAACACGTCGCGCTGTGTGAACGCCATCTGCACGACGGGCCCCACGCCGCCAAGCAAGACGGGCACGCCTTTGCGTTCGCACATCGCTTGCAATCCGCCGCGCAGTCGCTCGCCCATCGCAAACAGGTGCGCGTAGATTTGCGCGCGGTTGCATTCGAGATGTTTGACCGTCGCGTTCGCGGCAGCCATCAGCATCGGATGCGTATTGTAGGTGCCGCCATGCAGCACCACGCCGCGCGTGATCAAGTCCATGATGTCGCGCTTGCCCGCAATCGCGCTGAGCGGAAAGCCCGCGGCGATCCCTTTGGCGAACGTGGCGAGGTCGGGCGTCACGCCGTACAATTCCTGCGCGCCGCCCAGCGCGACGCGGAAGCCGGTGATCACTTCGTCGAAGATGAGCACGACACCGTAGCGCGTGCACAACTCGCGCAGTCCCGCGAGGAAGCCGGGCTTCGGTTGACAGCCGCCGCTGTTGACCATGATTGGTTCGGTGATCAGCGCGGCGATCTCGTGTCCGTGCGCCGCCATGGTTTGCTCGACCAACGCGAGGTCGTTCCACGGCAGCACGATCACTTCGTCGAGCACGCTCTGCGCCATACCGCCGCTGCCCGCCACCGCGCGCGGCGCTTCACGCGGGCCCGCGTCTTTCAGGTCGGGCCAGAAACTGATGATCTCGCCATCGAACCAGCCGTGATAATGTCCCTCGAACTTGATGAACTTCTGCCGCCCCGTGTGCGCGCGCGCGAGCCGCAGCGCCGCCGCCACGACCTCTGAACCGGAGTTGTTGTAGCGCACCAACTCACAACAGGGGATGACGCGCCGCAACCGTTCCGAGAGCTCAATCTCCAGTTGATGCTGTCCCCCCGAAATGATGAGCGAGTCCAATTGCGCGCGCACTGCTTGCAAGACTTCAGGTGGATTGTGGCCGAGCAGTAATGGCCCTTGACCTAAGATGTAATCAATGTACGCATTGCCGTCCACGTCATAGATGCGCGCGCCCTCGCCCCGCACAAAATATAAGGGGCCGGGCTGCTCGCTGAGACGTACGCCGCTGCCCGCGCCACCCGCCAGCGATGTCTGCGCGCGCTCGAAGAGTTGCTGTGATTGCGCTCGTGTGTAAGGCAAAATGTTCTCCTATGTCCGTCTCGGCTATGCCTGCCACTGCATGTCCAAGTCGAGCGGATAGATCGGGCGCGGCAGATGTTTGAACGGCAGGCTCTGGTAATTGACCGTCGAGACGCCGGGCGAGTCGAGGTTGTACGTCGCGGCTACAATCGGGTCGAACGAAGCGCGGTGCGCTTGATTCGACTTCACGACGATAATCTTTTTCTCTTCCAGCACGATGCCCGCGCTCTTAAAATAATCGCGGTCTTTGCGGGACGACGGGTACTGCCCCTCGCTGAAAATCACGTCAATCTTGTTGCCGAGACGCAGCACCGCGCGAGGCCCGACGTTCATCTCGTGGAAGGCTTCTTTGCGCACCTCGCGGCCCCAGCCGCCGTGTGTGGGACCCACCACCATGTAGTTGCCATCATCCAGCAGTTTGACTTGTCCCGTCACCTTCAGCGGTTTGTAGAAGCGTTGGTCAATGGACGCGCCGACCTCCAGCGTGAGCGTCGCGCCGATGCCTGCGTCCATCGCGGCTCGCATCACATTGGCGTCGCGAATGGCCAGCGCGGCATCACGTGCGCCCAGACGCAACAGGCTTTCCAGCACGGCGGGACTGTCGGCGGGGCAGAGGCTGCCGGGGTCATCGCCCAAATCCACCAGACAGACCAGCCCATCGTCGTGCGTAGCACGCGCCATCGCCTTGCGCACGCCTTCGTCAATGGGCAACTGTGGACGCACCATACGAATCTGTTCGCGTTTCGCCCACAGTTCGTTCGCCAACTGCTTGGCAACTTTCTCCGCGAGCGCAGGGTCGCCGTCGGTGGTCGCAATCACGCTCATGCCGATGTACGGCACATCGGAGTATCCGTAGCCGCCCTGAATCGTCAGGTTGATGAGGCCAGGCGTCGTCTGCTCAATCTGTTCGCGCAGCACGTTCAATTGATAGAGCGGCAGTTGTTGTTCTTCGGCGGGAATCTGCGACCAGGTGCTCTGCCCGATGTTCGGACCGATGATCGGCACATGCACCATGCGCGTGACAGGATTGATTTTGCCGTCGAGCATTTTGAACAGACACTCAGCCGCTTCGATGCCGCGTTCGTAGGCGTCGTAGTGCGGGTTGGTGTTCAGCGGGAACGGCACCGCCGCGCTCACTTCCCAGTCGGTGTAGTTGCCGTGGAAGTCGTAGGTGGCGACGAAGGGCATGCGCTCGCCCAGCGCCTCGCGCGCCGCGCGGATCAGACTGGCTTCGGCGTCCTCGTAGGGCGCCTGCACTGCCGCCGCGCCGTGCAGCGCGAAGTACACGCCGTCGAGCGGCTGCGCCTTGCGCAGACCTTCTACAATAATATCGCGATAGTGCTCGAAGACGGGTGCGTGGATGGTTCCGCCGCGATTGAGGAAGCTCACGTCGGCGACGGGCACCAGTTCCACGTCGGGGCGCTTGGCGCCATCGGCGAACCCGCCGATATAACTCTTCGGATGAGACTGGCTGAGTACCTCGGCGCCGAGGTGCAGCCGCGCCGTCGCCTGATCGTTCTCCTCCAGCGCGAACGAATTGGTCTCGTGCATAAGACCAGCAATACCAATGCGTAGCATGTGTATCTCCTTATGTTGGTGTCGTAGGGGCAACTCTTGCGGTTGCCCGCGGACAGGGCAAGGGCGAGCCTTGCCCCTACATCATCGTCTGCGCGGGTCGAGCCAATCGCGCAAGCCGTTGCCCAGCAAAATAAAAGCGGTTGCGGCGTACACAATCGCCAGCCCCGGAAAGAGCGCGCTCCACGGCGCCGACGTCATGAACTGCCGGCTGCTGCTCAACATCTCGCCCCAGCTTGGATTGGGCGGCGGCGCGCCCAGACCGAGATAGGACAGCGCCGCTTCGATCAGGATGGCGCGCGCGGTGCTCAGCGTCGCATCCACGATGATGGGTGAAGCGATGTTCGGCAGGATGTGGCGTACGATGATGCGCACGTCGCTGACGCCGGTCACGCGCGCGGCGGCAATGTACTCCTTCTCCTTGACCGCCAGCACGGGTGCGCGCACGATACGCGACATGGATGGTGTGTACAGCACCGCAATCGTGATTAGCAGATTGGGAATGCTGGGACCGAGCACCGCGACAATCGCCATCGCCAGCAGCAAGCCGGGAAACGCCAGAAAAATATCCATCAGCCGCATGATGGTCTGATCCACACGTCCGCCCACGTAGCCCGCGATGAGACCCAACACCAGCGCGGCGATTACCGCCAGTGCGACGGATGGAATCGAGACCAGCAGCGTCGTGCGCGAGCCATAGACAATGCGCGCGAATAGATCGCGGCCCAGTTTGTCTGTGCCCATGATCAAGTCCGCCGATGGCGGCGCCATAGACGGACCCAAGCCGATCTCAAACGGGCTATGGCTGACGACCAGCGGCGCGCAGATGGCGAGCAGCACCAGAACCGCGACCATGCCGCCGCCGACGAGCAGCAACTTGTTCTTCGCCAGCACCCGCCATGCCGCCCGCGTCTGTTGCAGAGCGCCGGCTTCTGTGGCGCGCGTGAAGGTCGCGGATGGCGCGGGCAGGGTCGTCATCTTAACGGAAGCGAATCCGCGGATCCACAAACGCATACAGCAAATCGGTGATCAGATTGATCGAGACGACCGCCACCGCCGTGAAGAGCAGCACGCCCTGCACGAGCGGATAATCGCGCAGATTGATGCCCGTCACGACCAGCTTGCCCAGACCGGGCAGGCTGAAGATCGTCTCGATGATGATCGTGCCGCTCAACAGAAATCCCGTCTGCAAACCGAGCACCGAGATAATCGGTATGGCGGCGTTCTTCAGCACGTGCCGCCCGATCACCACGCGCTGGCTCAACCCCTTGGCGTGCGCGACCGTGACGTAATTCTCGTGGAGCACATCCAGCACCGCCGAGCGCACATTTTCGGCGATGGTCATCGCCAGTCCCATGCCGATAGAGATGACTGGGAAGATCATGCTCAACAGGTTGCGGGTGGGGTCTTCGGTGAGCGGCGCAAAACTGAAGACCGGTATCCAGCGCATGTTGGGCGCGATGAACAACAACAGCAGCGTCGCAATGAAGAACGAGGGCACACCCACGCCGAGCGAGACCGCCAGCCGCGTGAGCGCATCGAACACGCCGCCGCGCGTCGCCGCCAGCACGCCAATCGGCGCGCCAGCCAGCAGACCGAAGGCGACCGACAGCAACGCGAGCTCGATCGTCGTCGGCAGCGCGCTCAAGATGGTGGGCAGGATTTGCGTTTTCAGCGCCAGCGATTTGCCGAAGTCGCCGCGCAGCATCCCAGCCAGCCACGATAGATACTGCTCGTGCAATGGGCGATTGAGACCGAGTTCGGCGCGGATGGTTTCGAGCGCTTGCGGATTGCTGCTCGCCGTCTCCTGACCCACGATGGCAACAGCCAGATCGCCCGGCAGCATCTTGATCACCACGAAGCTGAGCAGTGTGATGCCCAACACGACCGGAATCATCAGCACCAGCCGGGAGATGATGTAGCGGCTCAATGTGACTCCCAGACGAATCAGACCTGACAGGTTTTTAAGACCCGTCAGGTCTAACACAAAAAATTACGGCCCCGGCTTATCCAGCCACGCGTAGCGCAAGGCCCAGCGCGTGTTGGACGGACGGTTGGCGTAGCCCTTTACGTGGTCCCACCACATCTCCCAACGCAGCGGATAGCCGTACAGCACGAAGACATACGCTTGATCGGCGATGCGCTTCTGCACGTTCTGGTAGATGTCGCTGCGCGCCTTGATATCGGTGGTGGTGCGGCCCTGCTCGAGCAGTTTGTCCAGTTCGGGGTCGTTGATGCAGTAGGCTTTGGCAGTTGGCGTGCTCGAATGGAACCAGTTGTAGAGCTGGCCGTCGGGGTCGGAGTTCCAGACGCCGCCGACCTGGATCATCTTGCCGTTGCCCTTGTTCCAGTCGTCAATGATCTGCGCGACTTCCATCGGCACGATGTTCACCTTGATGCCACCCTTGGCCCACTGTTCCTTCAACACCTGCGCGCCGTCCACGTCAAGTTGATTGGCGGCAACCACTTTGTAAGCGTCAATCGTCACGCCATCCGGGTAGCCCGCCTGCGCCAGCAGTTGCTTGGCTTGCGCGGCGTCGTTCTTGTAGGACGGCAATTCGAGCGCATCGCCCTTCCAATAGAAGCGGTCGGCGGGCGCGACCACCGTGCCTATAGCGCCGCCATAGCGCGAGGGAATGACCGTTTCAATCAGTGCCTTGCGGTCCGTGGCGAGACTCAGCGCGCGGCGCACGCGCACGTCGTCAAACGGTTTCTGGCAGGTGTTCAAGCGGATGCCGATCCAGCGGCTCGGAATGCCAGGCGCGGACATAATGCCGGGCACCGCTTTGGCGAGCGCATCAGCCTGGCGCGGATCGCGGAACCACGCCATGTCCACGCTCTTCGAGCGCAGCGCCGATTCCTTCGAGGCTTCGTCGCCGAGAATTTTGAACTCGACCGCAGCCAAGTAGGGCTTGTTCTTGTCCCAGTAATCGGGATTGCGCACGAGCCGCACGGACTGGTTCAGTACATACTTGTCGAGCATGAACGGTCCCGTTCCAACGGGCTTGGTCTCCAACTCGGCGACCGCCTCTTTGGGCACGATGGAATAGACTTCGGTGAGGAAGTTGAGGAAGGTCGCCTGCGGCTTGGACAGCGTGACCTTGACCGTCTCAGCGTCCACCACGTCCACAGCCGTAACGAGCGAGAAGCTGCTGGCGAGCAGGCTGCCGGTCTTCGCGTCGCGCATGCGGTCGAGCGAGAACTTCACGTCGTCGCTGGTCATCACGCGACCATTGTGGAACTTCACGCCCGGCCGAATCTTGAATGTATAGACCATGCCATCGGGCGAAAGCGTCCAACTGGTTGCCAGATTCGGAATGAGTTCGGACTCCTTCTCATTCCATTGCAGCAACCCATCGTAGATGGATTCGGTGATGTTCGTGTTTGCCCAAGCGGTGCTCTTGTGCGGGTCGAAATGCTGCGGACCAAAGTCCTGACCGATGAACAGCGTGCCGCCGCGCTTAGGTCCGCTCGCGGTCGTGGGACCCGGCTGCACTTGCCCCGTCTGCCCCGCGCTGGGCGCGCAGGCGCTCATTAGCCACACGCTCACGAGCAGCACGCCTAAGATCATGTACAGATGTTTGATACGGTTCATGTTTCGCCTCCTTTTGAGATTGCGCTGGCACCAAAGTCAACCAGCGATAAGAAATCGTGCCGCATGACATTTGACAATCAAAGGCAGTCATGGCTTATGGGATTAGCATCCTGAGCGGCGCGTCCTTCGCCGCGCCGTCGAAGAATGCGGGTCTTACGCTGGCGATTCACACCCTCAACCGTGGATCGAGCACATCGCGCAAGCCATCACCGAAGACGTTCGCGGCGATCACGACCAGCACGATGGTCAGGCCGGGAAACGTGGCGACCCACGGCGCGTCCACCAGATAC
Source organism: Anaerolineae bacterium (assembly GCA_038198935.1). Taxonomy (GTDB): domain Bacteria; phylum Chloroflexota; class Anaerolineae; order JACRMK01; family JACRMK01; genus JBBPZQ01. Next base: position 8,175 of record JBBPZQ010000082.1, on the reverse strand, counting down.
TTGCGCCCGTCCGCGACCATCAAGCCCCATTCGGGTGTGGGCGGCTGCGCGCCGAGTCCGATGAAGCCCAGCGAAGCGGCGGTCAGAATCACAAGCCCGAAGTCCAGCGTCGCGATCACCAGAATCGAGGCGAGCGAGTTGGGCATGATGTGCCGCGTGATGATGCGCCAGTGCGATGCGCCGGTCGAGCGCGCCGCGAGCACGAACAAACTTTCGCGCAAAGCCAAGGCTTCACTGCGCGCGAGGCGCGTGTACTTGGGGATGTGCACGACCGCAATGGCGATCATTGCGTTGTTCAGATCGGGCCCGAGGAACGACGCAATCGCCATCGCCAGAATGAGCGGCGGGAACGCGAGGATGACGTCCATCACGCGCATCACCACGCCGTCGAAGCGGCCGCGCATATAGCCCGACGCCGAGCCGAGCAGGTAACCGGTCGTGCCGGCCAGCCCGATGACGATCAGTCCGATTTGCAGCGACACTTGCGTGCCGCCGATGATGCGCGATAGGATGTCGCGCCCGAACTCGTCGGTGCCCAGCAGGAATTGCGCGCTCGGCGGTCGCAATCGTTGTCCGAGTCGTAGCGCGGTCGGACTGTCGGGCATCAGCAGCGGCGCGAAGACGGCGGTGAACACTAGCAGCAGCATCACGCTGAGTCCGAACAGCGTCAGGCGGTTTTGTAATATCCGCCGCGCCGCGCGCCAGAAGATGCGCCACGCGGGTTGGCTGTCGCGCGCGAATGGTGGTGATAGGAGGACGGAGGAAGTAGCCATCGTTATTGTATCTGCGGATTCAACCACGAGTACATCAGATCTACGACCAGATTCACGAACATGTACACGATGGCAATCAGCAGCGTGAAGCCCATGATGACCGGATAATCGAGAAACAAGCCGGCGTCAACGACGAACTTGCCGATGCCCGGCCACGAGAAGATCGTCTCGGTGAGCACCGCGCCGCCGAGCAAGCCCGCGAACGCCAGCCCCGCCAGCGTTGTCACCGGGATGAGCGCGTTGCGCAGCCCGTGCCGCAATACGATCGCGCGCTCGGCTAAGCCCTTCGAGCGCGCAGTGCGGATGTAATCCTGCGTGAGCACTTCCAACATGCTGGAGCGCACCATGCGCGCGAGTAGCGCCATGTAGCCATAACCCAGAATGAACGCGGGCAGAATCAGATGGCTCAGGCTTTCTTGAAACAAGGGTCCATTGCCCGCAAGCAAACTATCCACCGTGAACATGCCCGTGATGGTTGGTGGCGGCGCAGTATAGACACCGAGCCGCGAGCCGCCCGGCAGCCAGTCCAGTTTGAGATAGAACAAATAGATGAGCATCAAGCCCGACCAGAAGACCGGCATCGAGATGCCGCCCACGCTCAACAATCGCACGAGATGATCAATCGGTTGGTTGCGCTTGACAGCCGAGAGGACGCCGAGCGGGATCGCGCCAAGCAGCGCGAATGACAGGCTCGCCAGCGTCAGCTCCAGCGTCGCGGGGAACCGTTCCAATAGACTGCTCAACACGGGGCGCTTCGTCTGAAACGAAGTGCCGAGGTTGCCGACTGCCAGATTCTGAAAGTAGGCAAAGAACTGCACATACACGGGCTGGTCGAGTTTGAATTCGCGGCGGATCGTTTCCAGCACTTGCTTGTCGGCGACGTCGCCCGCCATCATGCGCGCGGGGTCGCCTTTGATCGAGCGCGACAAGAAGAAGATGACGACCATCACGCCCAGCAAGGTGGGGATCATACCGATCAGACGATAGAGGATGAAAGTTGCTTTGCTCATACGAATGGGGCGATAGGGAAACAGGTAGACAGGTACACGGGTAGACAGGGAGCCGACTCAATCCCGTTTACCTATGTACTTGTCTACTTGTGTACCTCTCTTTACTTCTTCGACATGCGCTCGTAGTTCAAATACTGCGAGCCACCGGGCTTGATCTCAAAGCCTTGGATGTTGTCGCGCATGGCGAGCAGTTGGTTCGCCTGATAGAAGAGGATGTACGGCGCTTCCTCGACCACAATGCGCTGCGCCTGTTGATATAGATCAATGCGCTTCTGCGGGTCAACGGTCGTCGCGGCTTTTACCACCAGATCGTCCACCTGCTTGTTGCTGTAGAAGGCGCGGTTAGCCGACAGACCTTTGTTGGCGGTCAGATACCACTTGTCCAACGTCCATGGCGGGATCGGCAGTGGCGGCGTCCAGCCGCCGACGCTCCACACGAAATCGCTCTTGTCAATGCGCTCGCGGCGCGTCGGCTCGGCGACCTTCTCGATCTTCACTTTGATGCCGACCTCGGCGAGGTTTGCCTGCGCGGCCAGCGCCACATCATCTGCGCCCGGCGCGCCCTGCGAGGCGTAGGTCAGCGTGATCTCAAAACCATTCGGAAAGCCCGCTTCTTTCAGCAAGTCCTTCGCCTTCTGCGGGTTGTAATCGTAGCCGACGAGTTTTTCGTCGTAGCCTTCCATGCCGAACGCCACCGGGCCACGCAAGCGGCGGCCTTTGCCGTTGATCAATTCTTTGATGATCTGATCGTAGTTGATCGCGTAGTTCATCGCCTGCCGCACCTTCACGTTGTCGAGCGGCGGCTTCGTGTTGTTCAGGTAGGCGAGGATCAGCAGGAAGCTCGGCACCTCTTCGACGCGCACGCCCGGCTTGCCCACCAACGTGAGCGTCTCAGGGATACTGATGCCCCCCATGAAATCCAGATCGCCCTTCTCCAGCTGCAACTTCAGGTTAGTGGATTCGGGAATGATGCTGATGATCACGCGCTTGAAGGCCGGCGCTTTGCCGTACCAGTTCTTGTTGTAGTCGAGCGTAATGCGCTGCCCGCGCTGCCATTCCGAGATGACGTACGGGCCGCTGCCCATGCAGTTGCTGGCAAGCCAGGCTTGCGCCATGTCCTTGTCTTTCTCGTTTGCCATCACTTTGGGGTTGATGAGCGCGGAAGCGTAGATTCCGAGCGATGGCAGGAAGTACGCGAACGGTTCGCTCAACGTCATCTTCACCGTGCGCGCGTCCACCGCATCGGTGGATTTGAGTTGGCGGATGTTCGAGGCCGACGACTTGTTGATCGCGATCAAGCGGTCGAACGACCATTTGACCGCAGCCGCGTCGAGTGGTGAACCGTCGGCGAATTTGAGTCCCTCGCGCAACTTGAACGTGTACGACAGTCCGTCGGGTGCTTCCGTCCACGACTCGGCTGCATCGGGAATGACTTCGAGCGGCGCGCCGGGCTTCGGAATGCCGGGCTTCAATTCGACCAACTTATCGTAGCAGCGGTGCATCGTGATGAGCGACAATCCATCAACCGTGGAGTGCGGATCGAGGTTGGTCGGATCGGCGCCCATGCCGTAAACGAGTGTCTCTTTAGGGCCGGGTGCTGCGCCGACGGGTACGCTGGTCGGCTGCGCGGGTGCTGAAGTGGGTTGCGCGGCGGCTGTGGTCGGTTGCGTCACAGCCGTGGTCGCCGCAGATTGCGGCGCGCTGGTCGCGGGTGCCGTGGTCGGTTGCGCGCCGCACGCGACGAGCAACGCCAGCACTGCGACGATCAAAAGCAACGTGCGGAAAGAACTGCGCTTGAACATGGTTTCTCCTCCTCCGAGAGTAAAAGACGAACGACGATTTGTGAGAGTCAAGGTCGAATGATTATTGATCGGCTCTCCCTCACCCTAACCCACTCCCACAGGGAGAGGGAACGGCTCCCACCTCCTTCCCATCACCACGCGATCCATCCGCCATCCACGACGAGGATGTGACCGCTGACGTAGTCTGATGCGGCGGAGGCCAGGAACACCACCGCGCCTTTCAGGTCGGTCGCGCTGCCCATGCGCCGTAGTGGAATGCGTTGTCGGATGCGCTCGAATGTACCTTCCGGCCATTTCCGCATGTTGGACTCGACGGGAAACATGCCGGGACTGATCGCGTTGACGTTGATGCCGTGCGGCGCCCAGCTCACCGCCATCTCGCGCGTCAGGTTCACCAGCGCGCCCTTGCTCGCCGTGTACGCGAAGTTGCGCATGGGGTGTTCGGGCGAGCCGCCGTACAGACTCGCGTCAACGCCGACCATGCCATAGACTGAAGCGATGTTGATGATCTTGCCGCGCCCTTGCGCGCGCATTGGTTCCAATACGGCTTCCGCACAGCGCAGCGCGCCGGTCAGGTTCACGCGCAGCACGCCTTCCCAGCGTTCCGTCGTCAGTTCCTCGAACGGGCGATTCACATCGGTCGCCGCCGCATTGTTGACGAGAATATCCACGCGCCCATACTGCGCCATCACCGCACGCACTATCGCTTGCGCCGCGTCGGGATCGTTGAGGTCAAGCGCGAGTGCCGTATGCTGCCCGCCGTGCGCGCGCAACGTCTCTGCGACTTCCTCGCAACGTTGCGCGTTGCGACTGGCGACGACGACCTGCGCGCCCGCTTCAGCCAGCGCGGTTGCCATCTGCAAGCCCAGCCCCGTCGCGCCGCCCGTCACGATGGCGACTGCGCCATCGAGTTTGAACATGTCGAGGGTGTTCATCGCTCCCACGCGTAGCGCAGCAAGCGCAGCCAATTGCCGTGCATGATCGCGGCAATGTTGTTTTCGTTATAGCCGCGCTTCGCTAGAATGACGGTGAGCGTCTGCATGTCGGCAACCGTGTCGAGATCGAATGGCGATTGCTCGCGCCCATAGCCGCCGTCGAGGTCGGAGCCAATCGCCGCATGGTTGCTGTTGCCCGCCAACTGGCACACGTGGTCAATGTGATCCGCGACGTGCTCAATGCTGGCCAACTTGTTGCTCATGCCGCGATTCCAGCCGGGCACGACCATCCAGATGTCGAAGGCCGCGCCGATCACGCCATCGCGTTCGATGATGGCGCGCAACTGCTCGTCGCTGAACTGGCGCTGGTGCGGCACGAGCGCGCGGCAGTTGTTGTGGCTGGCGAGCACCGGGCGGTGATAATGTTCGAGTGATTGCCAGAAGGCTTGATCGGACAGATGCGTCATGTCGAGGATCACACCCAGCCGATCCATCTCTTGCACCAGGCGCACGCCCATCTCGCTCAAACCCTTTTCGGTGCCGGTGCCGCCGGCGTAACGCCCCGGCCCGTAGTGCGCGGGTCCAATCACGCGCAAGCCAGCCGCTTGCCATGCGGCCAGTTGCTCGGGGTCGAGAATCGGGTCGGCGCTCTCCATGCTGATCACAAAGCCGAGCGGCGGCGTCTGGTCTGTGTCATCGGGATGTGCGGCGTCCCACGCCTGCCACTCCGCGATGTGCGCGTCCAGCGCGTTCAGGTCGACGATGATGCGAATATGGCCGTCGTGTTCCAGCGCGCGATAATACGCGAGGTGTCCCTGCGCAATCGCATACGCTTGCGCGGGCGAGCCGAAGTCAATGTTGGGGACGACGATGCCGGTGTTGCGCGCCAGCACCGTTGCGAACGAGAGCGCCATGCGCCCGCGGCGCATCTCGGGAAAGGCGACCGTGCCGACGCCGCGCCCCTTCTCGGTCAGCGGCGCTTCTTGCGCGCGGATGGTGTACACCGACTGCAACAGATTGCGATTCCATTGCAGCGCGTTCCACGCGATGTCCAGATGCGAATCAATCATGAGCATAGGAGGTTCCTTGTGCTGGCAGATGGCAGATGGCAAACTGCTAACCAGCCATTAGCCATCGGCCATCAGCCATTCGCTATCTGCTATTTCACTGCGCCGCGTGCGGCGACGGGCCACGTCACTTGCACGATGTCGTCGCGCACGCCGTAGATTTCGTCGAACCGATTCGAGAGCGGGCAGGAGTGATTGGGAATGATGCTCACGCGCTCACCGCTCTCCGGTTTGCGCGCCATTTTGGCACCGCGTGCGTCGTGGTCACTCGTGATTGCCGGTGTTGCCAATCACGGCATGGTTGCCCAGCCGCTGTGAGATGGCATGAGCGGTCTCGATGACGGCCTCGACGACTTCTGCCACCAGCCGATCGGGCAAGCGCGTGGCTGGCGCCGAAACACTGATTCCCGCGACGACCGCGCCGCGCTGATTGAAGATCGGTGCGCCGATGCAGCGCGCGCCCTCTTCGTTTTCGCCGTCATCGCGCGCGAATCCTCGTGTGCGTGTCGTGAGCAACTCTTCTTTTAACGCAGCAATCGAGGTCAGTGTTTTCGTCGTGTGCTTGCTCAAACGGGAGGGCAGGTGATCCCGCCATTGCTCGGAAGGCAGATGGGCCAGGATAGCCTTGCCGACCGCGGTGGTGTATGCCGGGTCACGTCCGCCGAGCGTGGCGTGCATCCGCAGCGCCAACTTGCTCTGCACCATCTCCACGTAAACGATCTCCGTCCCATCGAGGACGCCGAGGTTCACGGTCTCGTTGTAGCGGTCGCGCAATTGCTCCATGAATGGCAGCGCGATTGGGCGGACGTGCAACTGTCCTTCGACCAACTGGCCCAGTTCCCAGAGATGTAAGCCGAGTCGGTATGCATCGGTTTCGGGATCGTGCGCTACAAATCCGCTGGCGCACAGCGTGCACAAATAACGATAGGTGGTAGTTTTGGGGAGTTTGACGCGGCTGTAGATTTCCGTCAGCGATAGCTCACGTTTGGCTTGTCCTAAACAATCGAGGACCTGTAGTGCCTTATGAACAGGCTTCACAAGGTAATTTGATTTCGCCATGAGGACTAGTGCGCGGTGATCTGCGCGACTCAATTGGCGGCATTTTAACAGGCTGCTTGTTCCCTGTCAAGATACAGTTGTTTCGCATGGAGGAACAAGACTTGTCAAGGGCCTGTGCTTTTTTCTGATAGGCATTCAGTGATTGAATGACCTCACTCGATTAGTGTGAGCCGAGTTTGCTTTTCGCAATGAAACTGCTAATGATGCTTCCAAATCGAAGTACATTTTTTGACGCGACGGCAACGGCAGAACCAAGAGTTGACAGCGGTTTTTCGGGCTCGACCCTCGTCGCTCGCGCGATCATCTATTTCCCTGCCATCATCGTTGCTACTAACAATTCTGTAACACTCATCCCCGAGTTTTTGTCGTTATCCCTCGGCGTTCGGCTTTGCGTCGGTCGCCTGCTCAACATGAGAGAAATTCACGAGCAACCTGAGGTTGCTGATGTACTCATCTTCCGCCCGTGCTGACTGAACTACGAGGTTCAGCAACCATCCGCGCTTTGTGGATCCGCCTGATCCTATCACGCGCCGGAAACACGCTGGCGTGCATGTGGTAGAATCAGGCATGTCAGGTCTAGTGGGTCAGACTCAATCCATAACCAATATGGTTTGTGTTTTGCCATACACGAATGGCATCCTACCGATGGCGTCGCTCGCCAAGCAGATGGGCTTCCGTGCGGTATTCGTGCCAGAGAAGGATGCGCCCGAAGCCGCGCTGATTCCCGAACTCGACATCTACCCCGCCCGCTCGCTCAACCAGATCGTATCGCACTTCGTCGGCGGGCTACAAATCGAAATCTTCAAGCACACGCATTTGCCGCTAGACGATGACTTCGTGTACGAGGGCGTGGACTTTCAAGAGGTGCGCGGACAGGAACATGTGAAGCGCGCGCTGGAGGTGGCAGCGGACACAACCTGCTTATGTCATGGACAAAAAGCCATCCACTTTACGGCAACCTTTACTCTATCGGGACATTGACCAAGCGACACGATGGCACTCTCGCCCAGATACAACCACACGCACACAGAGCCGCCGAACGGTTGGCGTTAGCCGCGTGACCGGATGCGCTCGACGCGACGCGCCAGGCGCGCGATGACCGCAACCCCAAGCGCATGGTACGCGCCGCGTCGAGCGTCCCGTGTGGCCTGGCAATGGCGACGCACGGCGACCACTCCCCTCGGTGTCGGCGGTCGCGTCGAGACCGTGAAAGTTCGTCAGAGTGTAATGAATGCGAATGATGCGCGAATCAATAAGAATCTCACGTTACGCGATGTCATTGCGAGGAGCGTATTTTACGACGAAGCAATGACGTGGGGTGCGTAAGGTGAGTTACATCAGGCTCAACGGCTCGGACTGAAGCACAATGTAATTGACTTGCAGTCTTGACGGTCACTGCGGGTACGAAGGTGACGTGGATGGTCGAGCAAGGCACCCACACTACCACGTCCGACGACTTCCGCACGCAGGGTCCGAACGCATGGCACAGCGGCAATCTGACTGTCGGACAAAAATTCTCGTTCACGTTC
>JBBPZQ010000081.1:0-42990 GCA_038198935.1 Anaerolineae bacterium | reverse complement strand
TGTGGCTGCCGCTCAGCACTTCCAAGACGACCTGCGCCTTGAAGTCTGCTGTGAACGAACGATGTTTACCCATCTGGACCCCTTTCTGAGATGATGATACTTCAGTTTCCTCAGTGTCCAGTTTTTGGGGTGCAGTACAGTGGTTTCTTTCTCAAATTTGTACCGATTTACAAAATGGATACTTGCAGGCTTTCAGAGAAAATCTCTTTCAGATTCCTATTCCTGATTCCATTGCTTCGCAACAAAAACCCATCATCCAGCTGGTGGACAAAATCCTTGCCGCCAAACGCGCCAACCCCGCCGCCGACACGACGGCATGGGAGCGCGAGATAGATAAACTGGTCTATCGGCTGTACGGGCTGACGGCGGAAGAGATCCAGATTGCGGAGGGCGCGAATCGCTGAGGCGCTGCGGACGCTGAACGCGCTGAGTGAAACCAGCAGCGTCATCAGGGCTGGCCAGCGATTCAGCGATACGGGCGTGACCGACGAGCAGATTGCGATAGTCGAGGGTGCGAATCTCTGAGGCGCTGCGGACGCTGAACGCGCTGCCGTTGGACAAGCGTGAACTTTCGCAAGGCGGGCAATCGGATGTCACAGAAAAATATCACCCTGTGGTCGTGGCGCTGTTAGTCATCTCAATCAACATCCCTCGCGATCTACTCAATATGCTCTATGATCTCTCCTTCTGCTGCGACTGATTCAGCCATCGAGCGCCGCCGCCTTCACGTCGAGGGCATCGTGCAAGGCGTGGGCTTTCGCCCGTTCGTCTTCAACCTCGCGCAGCAACTCGGAATCGGCGGCTGGGTGCTGAACAATTCCAACGGCGTCGAGATCGAAGTCGAGGGTGATGCGCGCGCGCTCGACGATTTCACGCGCGCGCTGCAAGCGGACGCCCCCGCGCTGGCGAGCATCGTGCACGTCGCGGGCGAACGGATTACGCCGTTGGGTGAGCACACGTTCCGCATCGAGCACAGTCAGAGCGAGACGGAGAAGCACGCGTGGATTGCGCCCGATGCGAGCATCTGCGACGATTGCCTGCGCGAACTGTTCGACCCCGACAATCGCCGCTTCCATTACCCTTTCATCAACTGCACCAACTGCGGCCCACGCTTCACGATTATCAAAGACGTGCCGTACGACCGTCCGCAGACGACGATGGCAGCCTTCACGATGTGCGACAAATGCCAGCGTGAATACGACGACCCGCATGACCGCCGCTTCCACGCGCAACCGAATGCGTGCGCGCGCTGCGGCCCCGTCGCCATGCTGCGCTTCGAGCAGCGCGTCGAGCTGGACCAGGACGCGCTGGAGATTGCGGCGCGCTTGCTGGACAACGGCAACATCCTCGCCGTCAAAGGCTTGGGCGGCTATCACTTGGCGTGCGATGCGACGAACGAACACGCGGTGGCGCAACTGCGCGCGCGCAAGCACCGCTACGACAAACCATTCGCGCTGATGGTGGGGGACGTCGCAACGGCGCGCACATTGTGTGAAGTGAGCGACGCCGAAGAAAAACTGTTGAGCTCGCGCCGTCGTCCCATCGTCTTGCTGCGCGCGCGCGCGCCCCTGGGCGTGGCGGAGTCCGTCGCGCCGCAGCAAAAATATCTGGGCGTGATGCTGCCGTACACGCCGCTGCATTACTTGTTAATGGATAGATTCTCAGCACTCAGCACTTCATCCCGTGCGGGCGCGAATGCGCCGACGCCGCAGAGCGGCGAGGCACGGGACATGCACTCAGCACTGGTCATGACCAGCGGCAACTTGAGCGACGAGCCGATTGCGTACACGGACGACGACGCGCGCGCGCGGCTGGGAGCGATTGCCGACCAGTTCCTCACCCACGACCGCGCGATTCACATGCGCGCCGACGATTCGGTGGCGCGGGTGGTAACCCCCTCTCCCGTTTCACGGGGGAGGGATGGGGTGGGGGTTATGATGATTCGTCGCTCGCGCGGCTATGCGCCCGAACCGCTTCGCGCGCCACACGACTTTGCGCAGCCCGTCCTCGCAGTCGGCGCGCATCTGAAGAACACGTTCTGCCTCGGCAAAGGTCACTACGCGTTCGTCAGCCATCACATCGGCGACCTCGAAAATTACGAGACGCTGCAATCGTTCGGCGAAGGGATCGCGCACTTCAAACGACTGTTCGATATTGAGCCGCGCGTCATCGCGCACGACCTGCACCCCGAATATCTCTCGACGAAGTGGGCGCAGGAGCAAGTGTCAAGTATCAAGTATCAAGTGTCGAGTGGGAATGGCTTGTCGCCAATCCCTTGTCCCTTGTCCCTTTTTCCCGTCCAGCATCATCACGCGCACATCGCGAGCGTAATGGGCGAGCATGGCTTGACGCAGCCTGTCATTGGTATCGCGTTCGACGGCACGGGCTACGGCACCGACGGCACCATCTGGGGCGGCGAGTTCCTTGTCGCGGACTACGCGGGCTTTGAGCGCGTCGTGCACCTGGATACAATTCCACTGCTCGGCGGCGAGCAAGCAATCCACGAAGTGTGGCGGCTGGCGGCAGCGTGGCTCGACCAAGTGTACGGCGACGAGTGGCTGAACCTTGACATTGAGTTTGTGCGGCGGCTCGACCGCGCAAAGTGGCGCGTGCTCAAGCAGATGGCGACACAGCACATCAACGCGCCGCATTCGTCTGCGATGGGGCGCTTGTTCGACGCGGTGGCTGCGCTGATAGGCGTGCGCGGCGAAGCCAACTACGAAGCGCAAGCAGCGATTGAGTTGGAGATGTGCGCCGACGAATCTTGCATGGACTTCTACCCGTTCAGATTGGATGATGCTGTGCTGCACATGGACGACACGATGCGCGCTATCGTCGCCGACTTGCAAAACGATATTGCGCGGAGTATCATCGCGGCAAGGTTCCACAACACCATCGCCGATGCTATCGCACGCGCGTGCGTCGGCATCCGTGCCGCGCGTGGATTGAATCAGGTCGTGCTGGGCGGCGGCGTGTTCCAGAATGTGCTGCTCCTACGCCGCACACTCTCCGCATTGGACGCCGCGCAGTTTGAAGTATTTGTGCCAACGAGGCTGCCACCGAACGATGGCGGGCTTTCGTTCGGACAGGCGCTCATCGCCAATTCAGTGCTGAGTGCATGTCCTGTGCGGCGCGGTTAAACCGCGCCCTGCGCTCGGCGCGGGCACAGGCTGAAGTCGTGAGTTTAGAACTTACTCGGAACTCAGGACACTCTGGGAGGGAAACATGTGTCTCGGCATTCCGGGTCAATTGGTTGAGATGGTGGATGTGGAGCGATTCATCGCCAAAGCCGATGTGTCGGGCGTGCGGCGCAACATCAACGTCGGCCTGCTCAAGCCCGAAGAGGCGCAGGTCGGCAACTGGGTGCTCATTCACGTCGGCTTTGCGTTGAGCGTGATTGACGAGCAGGAGGCGCAGCAGACGCTCGCCTACCTGCAAGGCATGGGCGACCCGTACACCGACGAGCTGGTGATGATGGAGCAGAGCGCCAAGCTCGGCTCGCTCGCGGCTTAAAAGCACACCACCAAGACACGAAGTGCACAAAGAAATTCTTCGCGCTCTTCGCGCCTTCGCCCTGTGCCACACGCATTCGCGTGTAGGCAGCCGAAATGTCCTGTGTCGCACAGGATGCGCTGCGGCACAGGGTCGCGGTTTGCTGTTGATATCAGATGAGTTACCGCACCTTTGTTAATGCCCAATTCCAACACAGTATCGAGACGCCGACGCGCTTCTTCGAGACGAACGCCGACGAGTTGTCGCAGGCGTGCTTCGCGATGGCGAAACGTTTCTTGCGCGGCGGGCGACTGCTCGTGTTCGGTAATGGCGCATCGGCGACGGACGCGCAGCACGTCTCGGTCGAGTTCGTGCATCCCGTCATCGTCGGCAAGCGCGCGCTGCCTGCCATCGCGCTCACGAACGACATCGCATCGGTGCTGGGCATGACGCAAACGTTTGGCGTGTCCGAGATGTTCGCGCAGCAGGTACGACTGCTCGGCACGCGCGACGACATCGCGCTCGGTCTAACGCTGGATGGCAACGACGAGAGCGTGCGGCGTGGCCTGCAGATGGCGAAAGCCGCCGACCTGTTGACCATCGGCATGGCGGGCGGCGACGGCGGCGCGCTGGCGCGCACGAGGGAACTCGATTATTGCTTCGTCGTTCCGTCGGATAATCCGCACGTCGTACAAGAAGTGCATGAGACGGCGTACCACATTTTGTGGGAAACGGTGCACGTGTTCTTCGAGCACAAGAACTTGCTGTGATTTCTGATTTCTGATTTTCGATTTACGATTTGCGGTCAATCAAAAATCAGAAATCGAAAATGCCTTTATGGTTCCTCTTCATTCGCAAGATTCACATGACTTTCACTTCAGTTGTCCCGCCTGCAAAGACGAGGGCGTCCCCGCGCGCGTGGTCGCGATTGACGCGCACAACCGCGCCGTCGCGCACATGGAGGGCGGCGAGCGCGAAGTCTCGCTCGACTTGCTTGACGATGTGCAGGTCGGCGACTTCGTGCTGGTGCATCTCGACACGGCGATAGCGAAACTGAAAGCAGAAGACGTAATCGAGGAATAAAATCTCAAGTCCCAAATCCCAAATCAGAAATCAGTAATGTCCAACGGCGACCCGCAAAAATTCTCGAAACAGTTTTATCCGTTCCTGCACACGCAGGAATCGAACTCGCTCGCCGATGTGCTGGCGGATGTGAAGATTTCGACGCTGAAGAAGTGCGCCGACGTGGTCGCGCTGCGCCAGCAGGTCAGCGCTCAGTACGCGGATGAATTGGTGCGCTGCGCCGAGGCGATGGCGCGCGCGTTCGCCGACGGCAAGAAGCTGCTCGCGTTCGGCAACGGCGGCAGCGCGACCGACGCGCAGGACGTGGCGAGCGACTGTATGCTGCGCGGACTGCCTGCGCTCTCGCTCACGAACGATATCGGTGTGGTCACGGCGGTGGGCAATGACGTCGGTTTTGAAAATGTATTCTTGCGGCAGGTCATCGCCTTCGGCAAAGCGGGCGACATCGCGTTCGGCATCTCGACCAGCGGTAACTCGCGCAATGTCGAGATGGCGTTCGAGCAGGCGCACAAACAGGGATTGCTCACGTTTGGACTGGCGGGCTACGATGGCGGCAAGACCGCCGAGTTGCAGCGCGCAGGTATCGTGGACTTCTGCTTTGTCGCGCCATCCACGTACGTGCCGCGCATTCAGGAAGCGCACGCGACGATGTACCACACGCTGATTGAATTGACGCGCATGATGTTGGACGAAAGAGGACTGACGAACAACGCAGACCTCGCGAAGACGTTCGCTTGACGATTGAGTATGAAAGTTCTCGTCCTGAGTCATCAGCAAGTTGCGGAACTCCTGCCGATGGCGGACTGCATTGAAGTCATGGCGGACACATTCTGCGCCATTGCCGATGGGCGCGTGCATCAGCCATTGCGCATGATGGTGCGCCCGTCCGATGCTGCGGGAATCATGGTCGTCATGCCATCGTACGTCCGCAAATTCAATCACGGTGATGTTGAGCACCACGCTTATGGCGTGAAGGCCATCTGCGTTTTCCCGAGCAACCCGGAGCGCGGACTCGATGCGCATCAGGGAGCCGTGCTGCTGTATAGCGGAGCAACTGGCGAACTGATGGCGATGATGAATGCGTCTGCGATCACTGCGATCCGGACGGCTGCTGTATCAGGACTCGCGACTCGACTGCTGGCACGGCCCGAGTCGAGTAAGGTGGCAATCATCGGCGCCGGCGTGCAAGCGCGTTCGCATCTCTCTGCGGTGGCGGCGGTACGTCCGATACGGCACGTGAACGTGGTCAGCCGCACGCCCTCGCACGCGCAGCAATTTGCCGCAGAGATGCGTCAGCATTATTCATTTCCAATTTCGCCTGCCGAAAACGTCGAAGCGGCTGTTGCAGATGCAGACCTGATCGTTTTGGCGACCAACTCTGCAGAACCTGTGCTGAGACGAGACTGGGTCGCGCCGGGCACACACATCAACGCGGTCGGCGCGTTCACGCCGACGACGCGTGAAGTGGATAGCGAGACGATGGCTGCTGCGCGGCTGTTCGTTGATCGCCGTGAGTCGGCCGTGAACGAAGCCGGCGATTATCTAATCCCGTTGAGTGAGGGCGCGATCGGGTCGGATCACATTCGCGCGGAATTGAGCGAATTGGTCACGGGGCAGAAGCTCGGTCGAACGTCGGACGACGAGATCACGTTGTTCAAATCGTTGGGCATACCGATCGAGGACTTGGCGGCCGCACAATATTTGTATGCTCAGGCAAGAAAACTGGACGCGGGCACGTGGGTCGACTTTCAGTGAGTTCACTGTGAGGTGGGCTGGATGAAATTTGTTGACGAATACCGCGACGCCGACATCGCGAAAAACCTGTCGGCAGAGATTGCGAAACTGAGCGGCGGCAAGCCACTCAAGTTGATGGAGGTGTGCGGCGGGCACACGCACACCATCTACAAATACGGCATCGAGGACGTGCTGCCGCCCAACATTGATTTGATTCACGGGCCCGGCTGCCCCGTATGCGTTATCCCGATGGGGCGCATTGACGACGCGCACGCCATCGCGCGTCAACCCGACGTCATCTTCACCACCTTCGGCGACATGATGCGCGTGCCCGGTTCCAACGGTAGTCTGCTCGACGCGAAAGCCGAAGGCGCGGACGTGCGCTTCGTCTATTCGCCGCTCGACGCGCTCAAACTCGCGAAGACCAACCCCGACCGGCGCGTGGTCTTCTTTGCGATTGGCTTCGAGACGACCGCGCCCTCGACCGCGCTGACGCTCATCCGCGCCAAAGCGGAAGGCGTGCAGAACTTTTCGGTGTTCTGCAATCACGTGATGATTCTGCCCGCCATCAAGGCGCTGCTCGATTCGCCCGACCTGCGACTGGATGGGTTCATCGGGCCCGGTCACGTCAGCACCATCATCGGCTGCGAGCCGTATCGCTTCATTGCCGACGAGTACGGCAAGCCTGTCGTGATGAGCGGCTTCGAGCCGCTCGACGTGATTCAGTCGGCGTATATGATTGTGAAGCAGATTGTCGAAGGGCGACACGAAGTCGAGAACCAATACACGCGCGTCATTCGCTGGGAAGGCAACACGAAGGCGCTCGAAATCATGGGACGTGTGTTCGCGCTGCGGCCGTTCTTCGAGTGGCGCGGGTTGGGTTTCATCACGCATAGCGCGTTGAAGCTGAGCGATGAATTTGCTGAGTGGGATGCCGAGTTATTGTTTAAGGTGCCGGGCTTGCGCGTGGCTGACCCGAAGGCGTGTCAGTGCGGCGAGGTGTTGAAGGGCGTCATCAAGCCGTGGGAGTGCAAAGTGTTCGGCACGGCCTGCACGCCTGAAACGCCCATCGGCACCTGCATGGTCTCCAGCGAAGGCGCGTGCGCGGCCTACTACAACTATGGTCGCTTCTCGCTCGCGTCGCAAAGAATCGCGCTGTACGAGAAGCAGGCGGCGGGTGTGTAGCAGATGAGCGCGCGCGGGTTTGGGCGTGAAAAGGAGGTGAGCACTCAGCCACATCTTATTTCAGTCAAGCGCACGAGAATGTCAAAATCAACCCCCGATGAGAAAGGAAAGAAGAATGCCACTCTATCTGGACGTTCATAAATCCATTCCTGGAGCGAAGGCACAGGATGTCGCCATGGCTCACATGAAGGATGTCGAGACGCAGGACAAGCACGGAGTGAAATACCTGAAGTACTGGGTGGACGAGAGCACAGGCTCCGTGTTTTGCCTGGTGGAAGCGCCAAGCAAGGAAGCCGCTGAACAGGTGCACCGTGAGGCACATGGTCTGCTCGCGGATGAAATCCATGAAGTGACCGAAGGTTCATGATGCTGTCGCGGGGTGGTGCTCTGGTTGGCGTGCACCGCCCCGCCACGAATTGTTTGTCAGCCGCCGCAGACAAGAGGCACAATGCCCCGCTTCTCCGACGACCAAGCCCTCGCGCAATTTGAAAAAATCGAAGTCGTGCGTCACCACGCTGCGAAGTTGAAGGACACGCAGATTACGCTCTCGCATGGCAGCGGCGGCAAGGCGACGCACAACCTCATCGAGGCGCTGTTCGCGCCCGCGTTCGCCAATACGATGCTCGACCAGTTGGACGACGGCGCGCTGTTCAACGTCAACGGCGCGCGGCTCGCGTTCACCACCGACTCGTACGTGGTCAGCCCCATCTTCTTCAACGGCGGCGACATCGGCGAACTGGCGGTCAACGGCACGGTCAACGATTTGGCAATGTGCGGCGCGGAGCCGTTGTACCTGTCGGCGGGCTTCATCCTCGAAGAAGGTTTTCCCGTTGCGGACTTGCAGCGCATCGCCGACTCGATGGCGCGCGCGGCGGCGCGCGCGGGCGTGCAAATTGTCACGGGCGACACAAAGGTCGTCAATCGCGGCAAAGCCGACAAGCTGTTCATCAACACCGCTGGCGTCGGCGTCCTCACGCTCGACGTGAACATCTCGTCCGCGAACGCACAACCCGGCGACAAGGTGGTCCTCAGCGGCTACATCGGCGACCACGGCGTGACGATTCTCGCGGCGCGCGGCGAACTCGAACTCGAAGCCGACTTCAAGAGCGACACCGCGCCGCTCAACGAACTCGTCGCGGCGATGCTCGACGTGACGACGGACATCCACTGTCTCAAAGACCCGACACGCGGCGGCGTGGCGACGGCGCTCAACGAAATCGCGAAGGCGTCGGACGTGACGATTGCCATCAAAGAGCTTGCGATTCCCGTGCGCGCCGAGACGCGCGGCGCGTGCGAGCTACTCGGCATAGACCCGCTCTACATGGCGAACGAGGGCAAGTTGCTCGCGGTCGTGCCGCCGCAGCACGCCGCGGCGGTCGTGAGCGCGATGCGCGCACACCCGCTCGGCGCAGACGCGCGCATCATCGGCGAAGTGTGGGCAGAGCCGAAGGGACTCGTGTTTTTGCAAACGGAGATTGGCGGCAACCGCGTGGTGGATATGCTGGTCGGCGACCCGCTGCCGCGCATTTGTTGAGCGCGAAACCTGAGCTCATGAGCGTCCTGCGAATCTTCCTCGGGCATCTTTAACTCATCTAACACGAAGGTTGTCGCTATTGAAACATGTAGGTGGCCGAAGCCTATCGTCATCCGCCATTCGAAAGAGCGTTCGAAGGGTATCTTTAGGTCGAGCTATTCTACGCGAACGTTTACGCGCAGGGTTTTCGCAGGCAAGGCTGGCGCAGCAACTTAGCGTCACTCAGGGCACGATTTCTTTTTGGGAGCGCGATCAGCATTGACGAGCGGGCACATGAGCTTCGTGCATCGAGAGATGAACCCTGTCGCGTTCAGCAGGTCGTTGAATCGGTACGGCCCGATGTCTATTTCGTGCTTCTTTCTGCTCAAGGTCGGCCCACCATTAAGATAGGTACCGCGCATGTCAATTCCCCAGTACACTTCATCGCCGTGCGCGAGTATAGACCGCCAGTGCGAAACCCGCGACGACCATCACCGCCCCGATCACGATCCACTCTGGCTGCCCGTACATAACTCGACTGGGTAGTAGTCGAAGACCCTGAAGGGCGAACACTCCGCCTGCCAGGCTTAGCCCCGCCGCAACCACATAGATAAACAATCTCATGATGTGTGTGCCTTTATGTGAATCTCTGAGATCGTCAAGCAGCAGTCCTGAGGGGCCTCGCCGACGAAGAATTGTCCCTCGTCGGTAATCAGTAAGACGACCAAGTAGCATTCCGTCATCAGGCATCCAGCGGTGATGGTGGCAGAACCGGGTCGGCGAGATTGAGGATGGGCGACACGATCACCAAGTAATGGTGTTCAGTGGCTCGGCAGCAAGCGCAAGCCTTGCAGCGCGAACACCGCGCCTGCGAGGATGAGCACGACAGCGACGAGGTAAGCAAGCCATTTCATTATGACATCAACCGCCCGCCGTCAATGTTGATCGCCTGGCCCGTCATCACGTTCGCCTCTGGGCTGGCGAGATACACCGCCAGCGGCGCGATCTCGTGCGGCTCCAAGCGGCGACCGAGCAGCGTCATGCTCGCCTCGAACTTGTCGAGTGGCATGTTGAGCCGCTGCGCGTCATACGCGACGCGGCGATTGTTCATCGCGGTGCGCACAGGGCCGGGGCAGATCGCATTCACGGTGATGCCGTCCTTCGACACTTCGAGCGCAAGTGTGCGCGTCAAGCCGAGCACGCCGTGTTTGCTCGCCGCGTACGCCGCGCCGTGCACCGAGCCAATCTTGCCGTTGATGGATGCGATGTTGATGATGCGTCCATGCTTACGCAGCAGCATGTCAGGCAAAACCTTCTTGCAGAACAAGTACGGCACCGTCAAGTTGAGATACAAGGTCTGCTCCCACAACTCGTCGTCGTAGTCCGCGATGGGTAACGGCTTCACGCTGCTGCCGATGCCCGCATTGTTCACCAGGATGTCGAGCTGCTCGAAGCCGCGCTGCAACTGTGACCACACCTCGTCCACCGCGCCGCGCTGGCTCAAGTCGGCGACGACGGTCACGCAGCGCACGCCGGTTTCGCCGATCTTGCCCTTCAACTCTTCAAGATCATCCGCCGTGCGTGCCGTTATTGCAACATCCGCACCTTCGCGTGCGAACGCGAGCGCGATCTCGTAGCCGATGCCGCGACTCGCGCCCGTCACGAGCGCGGTTTGTCCTTTCAGTTTCATTGCCACTCCTTTGGATGATCCGCGATTACTCAGACTGCATGCTCAAGTACAACAGCGCCAACGCCACTGCTGCCGCCCACGGCACGACGCGAAAGTCGCCGTTCGTCAGCGCGTGTTGCAGTTCCGCACGACTGAGCGATACGAGTTGCTGCTCCTCCAAATCGTCGGCGTGAATGTCCGTCACGCGCTGCGCACCACGCGCGAGGAACAGATGCGCGCGACCCGCACCGCGATTTGCGTCCACCGCATACGAGCCGAGCACAATCCACTCGTCGGCTTCGTAGCCGGTCTCCTCGCGCAACTCACGCTGCGCCGCATGGAGCGGCTCTTCATCAGGTTCAAGATAGCCGCCCACAATCGCGAGCGTCACGCCGACTGCATACTTGGTTTGCCGAAAACAGAGGAAGAAGCCGTCGTGTGTTTCGGCCACAACATCCACGAAGTCGGGTGTGATCACCCACGACCAGTTCAGGATGATGCGGCCATCCGGCAGTTGCACCACATGATTCTCGACGACGAGGAACGGCGGCTGACTGAGCACGACCTCGCGCGCG
Organism: Anaerolineae bacterium; assembly: GCA_038198935.1. Classification (GTDB taxonomy): domain Bacteria; phylum Chloroflexota; class Anaerolineae; order JACRMK01; family JACRMK01; genus JBBPZQ01. The sequence continues at coordinate 31,739 of JBBPZQ010000081.1, read as the reverse complement.
AGCGTCGTCCACGTTTGCAGGTCGCTCATGCGCGTTCAATCATTTTGCTCGTTGTCTCGACAAACCGCGACGGCAGGAACGCCTGCGGCACAAAACACTCCGGCTCATGACCCGCGATCATCTCTGCAACGGCTTTGCCCGCAAAGAAGGTCATCGGCATGCCGTGGCCTGTGAAGCCGGCGGCGATGTACTCGCCCGGCCGATTCGGCACGGGACCAATCAGCGGATTGCGATCCTTGCTGAACCCCATGATGCCGATCCACTCTTGCTCCACTTTGACATCGCGCAAATCAGAAAAATGTTCGGGCAGGAATGAGCGCAGTCCTTCGCTGACTTCGGATACCAGCGTCGTGTCGTCGTCGTTGTCCACTTCCATCGTCGGCGTCTTCCACCTCATGCCGCCGAGCACGATGCGGTTGTCGGGTCGCTGCATGAAGTATTCGTAGCCGAAGTTGGTGGAGAGTCCAAAATTCCACAAACGTGGCGTCGGCTCGGTGATGATGACCTGATTGCGCACGGGCACAATGATGTCGTGCAGGAACGGCAGCAAGTGGCGTGTCCATGCGTTGGTCGCATACACCACGTAATTCGTTAGGATTTCACCGCGGTCCGTCGTGACGACCAGCGTGCCGTGATCGTTTTCGACGCTCAGCACGTTCGTCCACGTTTGCACGTTCGCGCCCAGTTTGATCGCCTGCTCGATCACGCCAAACACCAGCTTCGCTGCCCACAGCTGCCCGGCTGTGGAACGATAAGTGCCGCCTAGAAAGTCTTCGCTGCGCGTCATCTGCGCGCATTTGGCTGCGTCCCAATACTCGGACGGGATGCTGTACTTCTGCATCTCCTCGTACGATTGCTGCACGGGCTTCAGCTCATCGGGCGTGAGCGCCAGTGAGGCGCTGCCCGTGAACCGCAACTCACAATCAATGTTATGGGCTTGCACGAACTCGCGCACGGCAGCCCCGCAGCGGAACGAGTAATCGTAGATTGCGCGCGTCACGTCAATGCCATAGCGCTTGACCGATTCACTGAAGCGCTCCGAGGTGCCGGGCGAGATGTGCCCGCCGTTGCGCCCCGTCGCACCACTGGAGATGCCGCGCCGCTCCAGCAGTGTCACCCCGATGCCGCGCTGGCGCAAAAAGTACGCGACACTCGCGCCGGTGATGCCGCCTCCGACGACGACCGCTTCAGACTGTGCGGGCAACTCGGGCGTGCTGCGAAAATCTTGATAGGGCGCGTCGTTCAGCCAAAAGGGTTTGGTGGGTTCCATAAATCTCCTCGTGAAGAGACGACAGACGACAGACGGTTGTTGGGCTGCTGCCGTCGTCCGTCCGTCGTCCGCCGTCCATTTGCGCGCATTCTACCGCCATTCACTTGCAACCTGCAACCTGCACCATTACAATGACCCTATGTCTGCACCCAAGAAACTGGTTCTGATTGATGGCCACTCGCTCGCCTATCGCGCTTATCACGGACTGCCGCCCTCGATGGCGACGACCAAAGGCGAATTGACGAACGCCGTCTATGGCTTCATCACGACGCTGCTCAAAATTCTCAAAGACGAGCAGCCCGACTATCTCGCGGTGGCGTTCGACGTGGGGCGCACGTTCCGCGACGACATGTTCCGCGAGTACAAAGCACAGCGGCTCTCGATGCCCGACGATTTGGATTATCAGTTTGTGCGCATCCGTGCGCTCATCAAAGCGTTCAACATTCCCATTCTCGAAGTCGGCGGTTACGAAGCCGACGACGTGCTCGGCACGGTCGCGCGTGATGCCGAGTCGCACGGCGTCGAGACGATCATCTACACCGGCGACACCGATTCGTTTCAACTCATCACGCCGCTGACGAAGGTCGTCGTCTCGCGGCGGCAGTTCGGCGACACCGCCGTGTACGATGAAGCGGCGGTGAAGGAGCGCTACGGGTTGGAGCCGATGCAGTTGGCAGACTATCGCGGCCTGAAGGGCGACACGTCGGACAACATCCCTGGTGTGCCCGGCATCGGCGAAAAGACCGCGAGCGACTTGCTACAAAAATATGGCACTCTCGAAGGCATCTATGATCATCTGAGCGAGATCAGCGCGAAGCGACCGCGCGAGGCGCTCAGCGCCAATCACGCTAAGGCGTTTCTCTCGCGCGACCTCGCGATCATTCGCCGTGACGTGCCGCTCGACGTGAACTTCGACGCGTGGCGCGTGAACGATTTCGATCCGGAGACGGTGAAGCAATTGCTGCGCGAGTTGGAGATGCGCAGTTTGATCGAGCGGTTGCCCGAGAGTTCGCGCGCACCGACGGACGACGGACGACTGACGACGGGTGACGTGCCAGAAGGCGTTCTGGAAGGCGCACAACTCGGCACGGAGTACGTTGTCATTCAAGACTCAGCCGCGCTCATGAAATTGGCAAAACGCTTGCAGCGCGCGAAGGCGATTGCAATTGATACGGAGACGAGCAGCCAGAACGCGATTGACGCAGAGTTGGTTGGCATCTCGCTCTCGACCAAAGAGTCGCAAGCCTATTACATTCCGCTCGGGCATCGCGCGCCCGAACAAACCGACATGCTCACACCCGTCGAAGTCGTCGAGACTGACTATCAATGTCTCGAGCTTGATCTCGTGCGCGAACAACTCGCGCCAATTCTCGCCGATCCGAACATCGCGAAGTATGGACACAACATCAAGTTCGATGCGCTCGCGCTGGCCGAGCACGACATGCCCATCGCCGGCATCGCGTTCGACACACAAGTCGCCGCGTTCTTGGTCGAGCCCGCTTCGCGCCAACTCGGATTGAAGACGCTCGGCTTCAATCGCTTAGGCCGCGAGATGACCGAGATCAAGACGTTGATCGGCAAGGGCAAAGATCAGATCACGATGGTGCAAGTGCCGATCAGCAAGGCGGGCCCGTATGCGTGCGCCGACGCCGACGTGACGTTCTGTCTCGTCAATGTGCTCACGAAAGAATTGAAAGCGAAAGATGCGTGGGATCTGTTCAACGAAATTGAAATGCCGCTCGTGCCTGTCTTGATCGCGATGGAGCGAATGGGCGTTATGCTCGACGTGGACTACCTCGCCGAGTTAAAGCTCGAGTTGGACAAGCGCCTGTTTGAAATTCAGCAGCGCATCTACCAACTCATCGGTCACGAGTTCAACATCAACTCCACGCAGCAGTTGGGCAAAGTGCTGTTCGACGAATTGAAGTTGGACGCGAGCCGCGTCGGACGTACGAAGCAAGGCGGCTACTCGACGGCGGCCGGCGTGCTGGAGCAATTGCAAGGCGCGCATGAAGCGGTTGACCTTGTGCTCGAATATCGGCAGCTCGATAAGTTGCAGTCCACCTACATCGAAGCGCTGCCGACGATGGTCAGCAAGAAAGATGCGCGACTGCACACGTCATACAATCAAGCGGGCGCGGTAACGGGACGGCTGTCTTCATCCGATCCCAACTTGCAAAATATTCCGATTCGCACAGAAATGGGCCGTCGTGTGCGCCGCGCGTTCATTGCGCCGCCGGGCAAGAAGTTGATCGCCGCCGACTACTCGCAGGTCGAGCTGCGCATCCTCGCGCATATGTCGCAAGACAAAGGACTGCTGCAAGCGTTCAAGCGCGAAGAGGACGTGCACAAGGTCACGGCGGCGACCATCTTCGGCGTGCCGCTGAGCGAGGTCACGCCCGCCATGCGCGGCATCGCTAAGACGACGAACTACGCGATTGTCTATGGCATCAGTGGCTTCGGGCTGGCCGCGCGCACGGAATTGTCACAGCAAGAGGCGCAGCAGTTCATTGCCAGTTACTTTGAAAAATATCCGGGCGTCAAGAAATATCTCGACGATACGAAGGCGATGGCGCGCGAAAAGGGCTACGTCGAAACGATGCTGGGTCGGCGCCGCTACTTCCCGGAATTGCAGACGCGGGCGGGCAATTACGAGATGAAGCGCGCCGCCGAGCGCATGGCGATCAACGCGCCCGTGCAGGGCACCAATGCTGACATCATGAAGATCGCGATGGCGCAGCTGTTCGAGCAAATGCAGAAGAAGAAACTCAAGAGCCAGATGATCTTGCAGGTGCACGATGAGCTCGTGTTCGAGGTGCCCGACAACGAGGTGAAGACAATGGCGAGGCTCGCGCGCGATGTGATGGGCAAAGCCTACGAACTCGACGTGCCGCTCGCCGTCGAGGTCAACGTCGGGCAGAACTGGGAAGAGATGGAGGCGGTGTGAAGGTGGTCATCTTTGGCGCGACGGGTGGCACGGGACGACCACTCGTGGAGCAGGCGCTGGCGTTGGGGCATACGGTCACTGCATTTGTACGCAGCCCCGCCGCCGTTAACATTCAGCACGAGCGGTTGAGTGTGGTGCAGGGAGATGTGCGCGATCCAACAGCAGTCGAACACGCCGTAAAGGGGCAGGATGCGGTCATCAGCGTGATTGGGCCGCGGCGCGGCAGCAATGAGCATGACGTGATGGTGGTAGGCACGCAGAACATCCTCAGCGCCATGCAGAAGCATGGTATACGCCGCTTCATTGCGCAGTCGGGCGCGGGCGTCGTGGACCCGCGCGACGAACCATCACGGTTGCGCCCAGTTGTGCGCGCTCTTCTCAAACTCTTCGCGCGAAATGTGCTCGCCGATGCAGAGCGCCAGTACGCACTTGTGAAGAACAGTGGATTAGCATGGACGCTTGTGCGGGTGCCGCGCTTAGTGGCAGGTACAAAGACCGGAAAGTATCAGGTCAGTTTTAAGCCGCCAAAACCCACGCCCGTAACGCGCGGCGACATCGCAGACTTCATGCTGAAGCAATTGGACGACCAGACGTACCTACAGCAAGCTCCCATGATCGGTTACTGATATAACTTTTGGATATGATGAGCATCCGATGCTAAAAAATGAACTGGCAGCATTGATTACCAGCGCCATTCACTCCGCGCAATCTGCTGGCGCGCTGCCGGCGTTCGATGCGCCGCATGTGGATGTCGAGCGTCCGCGCGATGCGGCGCACGGCGACTATGCGACCTCCATCGCCATGAAGTTGGCGAAGGAAGCGCGCATGGCGCCGCTCAAAATCGCGCAGGCAATCGCGGCACATCTGCCGACGAATGGCATGATTGGCGCGGCAGAAGTTGCGCCGCCAGGCTTCATCAACATCCGACTGAGCGATGCGTTTCTCGCGCAACAGGTGGACGAAATCCTGCGCGCGGGTCAGACGTTTGGCAACAACGACACCGGCGACGGGAAGCGAGCGATGGTCGAGTTCGTCAGCGCGAACCCGACGGGGCCCTTGCACATCGGGCGCACGTGGGGCGCGGTGCTGGGCGATGCGCTGGCGCGCTTGCTCGAAGCCAGCGGCTATCGCGTCTCGCGCGAGTACTACTTCAACAACGCTGGCGCGCAAATGCGGATGCTCGGCGAGTCGGTGCGCGCGCGCTACCTCGAACTGCGCGACGTGCCCGCGACGTTTCCCGAAGGCGGCTATCAAGGCGAATACATTTACGAAATCGCCCGCGCAATCATCGGCGAAGTCGGCAACAAATGGATCGAAGAAGACTGGCAGCCATTCAAAGCGCACGCCGAAGCGCATATGTTCGAGAACATTCGCCGCACGCTGGAGCGCATGGGCATCCAGTTCGATACGTGGTTCAACGAGAACAGTCTGTACGAGGACGGCTCGATCGAGCGCACGTTGAGGGCGCTGCGCGAGCGCGGCTACGCCTACGACAACGACGGCGCAGTCTGGTTTAAGGCGATGGAGTTCGGCGCGGACAAAGACCGTGTGCTGGTGAAGTCCTCCGGCGAGCCGACATACCGCCTGCCGGACATTGCGTACCATGTCAACAAACTGTCGCGCGGCTTCGACTTGATCGTGAACGTCTTCGGCGCGGATCACGCCGCCGAATATCCCGACGTGATCTCCGGCGTGCGCGCGCTCGGACTAGACGCCGATCGCATCCGAGTCGTCATCCATCAGTTCATCAACTTGCTGCGCGGCGGCAAGCAGGTGCGCATGAGCACGCGCCGCGCGAACTACGTGACGCTCGACGACTTGCTCGACGAAGTGACGTACACACATCCCGATTCGGGTGTGACTATCGCGGGCAAAGACCCCGTGCGCTTCATGCTTCTCACGCGCTCGGCAGACTCGGCGATGAACTTCGATCTTGACCTGGTCACGAAGCAATCGTCCGAAAATCCGGTCTATTACGTGCAGTATGCGCACGCCCGCATCGCGAGCATCTTGCGCGAGGCAAAAGAGCGCGGCCAGTATCACGAGGATGGTGATACCTTATTGCTGACGCATCCTGCCGAGCAGACGCTCATCCGCAAGATGCTCGAACTGCCGGAGCAGGTTGAAGTGGCGGTAAGCCAACTCGCTCCGCACTTGCTCGCGCATTACGCGCAGTCAATCGCGTCGGAATTCCATTCGTTCTATCGGCAGTGTCGCGTGCTGCCGGGCGAAACGGTGGACGCCGAGACGAGCAAGGCGCGCCTGAAGTTGGTGCGCGCGGCGAAGGTTGTGCTCGCACGCACGCTCGAGTCGATGGGCATGGATGCGCCGGAGCAGATGTAATAAAGTAGAGACGGTTCAGCGAGCCGTCTCTACTTTTTGCCTTGCATCAGTTGCGGTCCCGTTGGGCATACGTCCAGCAGCACGCACACCTCGCATTTGGGCTTCTTCGCGTCGCACACGCGCCGCCCGTGCCAAATCAGCTGATGGCTGAACTGAATCCACTTTGCGTTTGGAATGATCCGCATCAGGTCTTGCTCGATCTTGATGGGATCCTCGTTCCTCGTCAGCCCTAAGCGCTGGCTCAGTCGCCGCACGTGCGTATCCACCACGACGCCGTCAGCCAGCCCGAAGCACACGCCGCGCACCACGTTCGCCGTTTTGCGCGCGACGCCCGGCAGCGTGAGCAGCGCGTCCATCTCGCGCGGCACGTCACCGTTGAATTGATCCACTAACGTCTGCGCCGCGCCTTGAATGTTCTTCGCTTTGTTGCGATAGAAGCCCGTCGCGTGCACAAGCGTTTCGACCTCCTCGCGCTTCGCCTGCGCCAAATCCTTCGGTGCGGGATAGCGCGCGAACAGTGCGGGCGTGACTTTGTTCACCGTTTCGTCGGTGCACTGGGCGGAGAGAATGGTCGCGACAAGCAACTCATACGCGTTGCGATGGTGCAGGGCACACTCCGCATCGGGATATGCTTTCTGCAAGCGGCGCAGGATCGTGCTAATGCGCTTCTGCTCGGCGGATCCATTCGGTTTTGGCATAGCGGCATTCTACAAGAAAGCAGTGTGTGTCGGCAAGATATGCTGCACGATGCACGCACGCGTGTGAACGGAACAGATTGGGGTTTCCTGCTTCCAGTTTCACTCTGTTATAATAAGCACGCGGGCGAGTAGCTCAGTTGGTCAGAGCGCCTCGTTTACACCGAGGAGGTCGCGGGTTCGAGCCCTGCCTCGCCCATCATCCAAACAAGAAAGACCGGCTCATGAGCCGGTCTTTCTTGTTTGTTCTGCACTCGCTATGCGTTGCGACGTCCCACTAGCTCATGCGCTTGGCGGATCGGTTGGATAGACGAATGGGGTATAGGGCACACCCGATTGGCTGGCAATGTCCATCACTTCATGGAACGTATGGTAGCCGTCTTTGAACGTGTAGAAGTCCTTGTTCCAGAAAGCAAAGATCGCCCACGCCACGGCTTCGGAGTGCTTGGCGGTGAGCGTGGTCACCTTTGTGCGCAAGCCATTCATCATCTTCATCATATTAGCAGTTGTGTGCGAGGGACCAGCCCACAGCAGTGCTCCATGCGCCCGCGCAGTCTTGACCCAGTCGTAGTCTTCGTTGACGGCCGTGCTATTAGCTCGATAAGCGCCGCCGATCCGTTCGCGCGACTGCACCTTGCCCGTATCCGAGTCTTTTTCCACCGTGCCCTTGAAATCATCGTCCGTCGCCCACGTGTCTATCACGCCCGCGTCGAGCGATTTTTGTTTGTCGTGTTTACCGACTCCCATGTGATGGAACATGACCGTGCCGGCGTCGTGGATGGTCGCAATGGCTTGCTTAAAATCGCCGGTACCGTGTTCCAGCATGCTCTTGACATTCTTGACGTTTTTGTACCAGTGCTGATATTCACCCTTGCGCTTGTCCGCTTTGTTGCCACCGGACATTCCGGTCCAGAATTTCTGTTTGAAGGTCGTCTCGGTAACCGCTTCGACTGCCGTGTGGATCGCGCGCTGCACTTCTCGCAACTTGCCTTTGATGTACGTGCTCTTCTTGGTCTTCGCCGCCAGACTGCTCTCGGTGGATTTGTGCTGCTTAGACCGAATATGCCCCAGTAATGCCTGACCGAGTTGTTCATAGGACGCGAATTTTTTGTCCTGCACGCGCCCGGTGTTTAGGCTCTTGCCGCCCGTAAACGCGGACTTGAGCCACGCCTTGGACGGATCCATGCGTGCATCTTTATCCATCCACTCTTTTAACTTCGACTTCATCGCGGCGCGCTCAGTCTTGGTGTACGTCATCTTACCGTTGAGCGCGACTTCTACCTTGGGGAACTCCACGCTAACGTTGGCCAGTTTGGTCTCCGTGCCGGTGATGGGTTGGTGCTTGGACGCTTTGCGCGCGTCGTCCATCGTGTCATACATTTTGACCACGCGACGGATCACCGTTTGCGCGCTGGCTGATGTGCGTCCACTCCATTGACGCTGAACGCCGTGCTTGCCACCGGCTGAGAAAGTTGGGGCGCTGCCGCTGAACTGCTGCGCATTGCGCTCGGCTTCGTGTTCGTAATGATCCCCGACTGCGCCAAGTCTCAGCTTCGGCTGAATCTTATTGTTCGCGTGGAAGCCTTGCTGCACAACGTGCGTTAACTCATGGGCGAGCAGCCGGCTGCCGCCGGCACTGCCGGGTTGGTATGCGCCACGACTGAAGAAGATGTCGCTCCCGACCGTGAACGCCTTGGCATTGAGCGACCGATTGAGCTTATCGGCTTTGGCATCGGTGTGGACTTTGACGCTGCTTAAGTCCGTGCCGAACGCACTTCCCATGCGCGCGCCGGCTTCTTGCTCGAGTGACTGCCCACTGCCGCGCGCCGCTTGGATGTCCTGCTGCACGGCGGCGTCCACTTCGCCGCCGCGTGCGTCATGCGCTGCACCAGCCCCTGCACCGCACTGTTGCCGTAAGCACGCTGTAGTGCCAACATCTCGGCGGCTGAGGCGGCCATTGGTCTCGTCACGGCGTGTTGGTTTGTAATCGAGCTGCTGTTGAAGACAGCCGTGCGCGGGATCGCGGCTGAGTGCTTACGCGCGGATGTATTGCGGATTGTTTCCTGCTGCGCGCTCGGATGGCTTGGCATTTTTCACCTATTCACAACAACTTGACTATGGGGAGCTTTTTGGGAAGGCCGCGTAACCTATTGCGCAGTAACATTCGACGGAACTAATCGTCTGGCACTGACTATAACACGAATTGCCGTGAGGCAGTTGAAGAAATCATCAACAGTATACAACACTTGCACTGTTTGTCCAGCGCGTTACCGGCGAACACTGCGGACAGTTCCGCTCATCAATCCTGAAACGACTGAACACGTGCGCGCCGAGATCAGCGCGCTCTATTCAGCAGGCAGCGCGAACCAGAAGCGGCTGCCTGCACCTTCCTGACTCTCGACGCCAATCGTCCCGCCCATCGCTTCGACGAACGATTTGGCGATGGCCAGCCCCAAACCCGTGCCGCCCGTACGAACCGAGCGCGAGCCATCGGCGCGATAAAAGCGATCAAAGACGTACGGTAGGTTTGCGCACGCGATGCCGTTGCCCGTATCGCTAACGCTGATGCGAACGATCGCGCCCGCGTTCATCGGCTCTGCGCTGAGCGTGATCTGGTCGCCACTCGACGTGTGCTGCAGCGCGTTGGTCAATAAGTTTTGCAGCACTTGTGTCAAGCGGTCTGCATCGGTGCGCACGCTGGGCAGGTCGTCGCCTGTCGTTGCGCTCAGCACGATACCGCGCGACTCGCCGGCCGCACAGAATTTGTTGAGCGTCATATGAATCAGCGCGCGCGCATCCACGACCTGCAAGTTCAGCGGCAGTTGGCCCGCTTCGGCGAGCGCGAGCTGACGCAAATCATCCACCAGACGATTGAGCAAGCGTGTTTCGTCGTACAGCGTTGCAATCTCACCGCGCTCCAGCGGATACACGCCGTCGAGCAGTGCGCGCAAATTGCCTTGCAGCACCGTGAGCGGCGTGCGCAGTTCGTGCGCAACATCCGCCATCAGGTTGCGCCGAAGCGTCTCGGCGTCCTGCAAAGCGTCCGCCATATCATTGAACGCGCGCGCCACTTCGGCTACTTCCGCCGTCTGTGCGATGCCGTGCGCGCGCACGCGCCGACCCCAATCGTGCGCGGCGAATGCCCGCGCCGCACCGGCCAAATCGGCCAACGGCGCAGCCAGCGTACGGCTGATCAGCAGCCCCAACACAATGCCGAGTCCGCCCGCCGCGAGCGCGGCGATGCCGAGCGTGCTGCGCAGTTGATCGAGATAGATTTGTTCGGGTTGTGCGATCAGTCCGCGCACGTCGTTGTTAAATTCCACGTAGCCGACCGTTCTGGCTTGCGCCATGATCGGCTGACCCAGTTGTCGCTCGCGCGGATCGAGCGTGCTGCCCAGTCGCTGGCCATTCGGATCGAAAACGACCTTGCCGTTCGCATCCGCGATGAGCGGTTCCGGCCGCGCGCGACGGAAATCGCCGGGCGGCGGTCTGCGTCCGAACGGCGGCGCAAACGGCGGGAACGCGCTGCCCACGCCGTCCCAACTGCCGCGCTGTTGATAAAAGTCGGACAACTCATCCGCTAAATCTTTTTGCGCCTGCTCGTCTTGCCGCGAGACGTACTGACGAAACTGACTGCTTGCGTTCCAATCAGCCAGCAGCGCGACCGTGCCGACGCCGACGAGCGTCACCAACACGAACGCGAGCGTGAGGCGCACCCATAGGCGATTCATCGCGCGCTCCCGTTGGGATGGCACAAGCGATAGCCGATGCCGTACACCGTCTCAATGTAAATGGGCTGCGTCGGATCCGGCTCGATCTTCTTGCGCAGATTTTTGATGTGGCTGTCCACGGTGCGCTCCATGCCGTCGTACTCGTAGCAGAACGCTTTCTCGATCAGCTCGCCGCGCGTCAATGCGTGATCGGCGTTTGCCATCAATGCGCGCAGGATGGCGAACTCGGATGCGGTGAGCTCGAGCACGTCGCCGTCGTGAGTGACCGCGTGCTTCGCTTCGTCGAGCCGCAAGTCGCCCACGTGCAAGACGGAACTGGTTGGCATCGTGTTGCTTGCACGCCGCAAGATCGCGCGCACGCGCATCACCACTTCGCGCGGATTGAACGGCTTGGTCACGTAATCGTCTGCGCCCAGCTCGAAGCCGAGCAGTTTGTCGTCGTCTTCGACGCGCGCCGTCAACATCAGAATTGGAATCTTGGCGAGTTGCTCGTCCGCGCGCATCAGCCGCGCGACCTCGAAGCCGTCGCGCGCGGGCAGCATCAAGTCGAGCACGACCAGATCGGGCTGCTCGCGCCGCATGACGTGCAGCGCGTCAAGTCCATCGTCGGCGGCGAAGACGCTCATGCCGTCTTTGACGAGATACGATTGCAACAAGCGAACGATTTGCGGGTCGTCGTCCACGACGAGAATGCGCGCTGCCATCGAAACTATTGTGCTTCGGATTGGTAACGCACGCAAACGTTCTGATGATGAAGTGGATTTACTAAACATGGATAGAAAAGTTATGGAGCGGTAGAGGTATGCGCTGCTGCCGCCGGAGTTTAACCATCAGGCGCATCAAACGTTGGATTGCAGACCGATGAGCGGCGCGTATGCAAAGCCAGAGCCATTGACGCTCGCGTGCGTCACGCCGATATTATCGTCGGCGTCGAGACCCAACTGCCGAACGAAATGACCACAACGATTAGCCAGACTGGCTTCCTTTGCACGTTCACTCCCTATGCGTCAAGTGCCATTCAAACAGCATCACATGAGCGGCGAATGAATGCGATGTGAACAGTGCCGCGCGATGGACATTCTCAACAAACTCTCAGCGTCCCTTCATGCGACTTCCATCACTTCTCCATAACTTTTTGTCATAGTGATCACAGTAGATGATTGTTACAGACAGACCGTTGAAGTTGAAAAAGGAGAATCTATGAAACTGAAGGTGCTCGGCATCATTGTCGGTGCGTTGGCGGCGTTGGGTCTTATCGGCGTTGGCACGATTTGGGCGCAGGGTGGCACACCCACGCCGACGCCCAACAATCCCAGTGCAGCGTCGGCGTGCGATCAATTCAATCAAGCGTTGGCGCAGCGACTCAACGTGGGCGTGGACAAGCTGACGCTAGCCGAAAAGGATGCGTCAAAGGATTTGATTGACCAAGCCGTGAAGAGTGGCAAACTGACGCAGGATCAAGCCAACCAGGCAAAGCAGCGCATTGATCAGGCGCAAGGCAATTGTGGCTTCGGTCGGCCGTTTGACGGAATTGGGGATCATCACGGCTTTCCGCCGTTCGGTGGGCAGCCGCCCGCAGGCGCACCCGGCCGTGGATTACCGAATGGGCCGCGCAACGGACAGATCATCAGCGGCACGCGCAGCGTCGCCGGCGCGACACTGACGCAAGTCGTCGCCGATTCACCCGCCGCGAAAGCCGGATTGCAAGTGGGCGACATCATCCTCGCGGTGGGCGGACAGACAGTGGACGCCCAGCATTTGCTCGACATGCTCATCCGCGCACACAAGCCCGGTGACTCGCTTGAGTTGAAGATTCAACATGGCAGCGACACGAAGACGGTCAGCCTCACGCTCGGCGCGCAGCCCAACAATGCAGCACTTCCGTATCTCGGTATTCAGTTCGAGTATCGGCGCAGTCCAACCTAAGTCAAAAAAATTTGACAGACCCATTTCTGCGCGAAATGGGTCTGTCCAATGGCAAGACGACTCCTCCTCTTCCCCAGATGGCGATGCTGCGCCGAGTCAGGCGACGCAGCATCGCCATCGCTGTTCTTTTTCATCGCTACAGCACACCCGACATGCCACCATCTACGTTGATGCTTGTGCCCGTCACGTAGCTACCGGCTTCGGACGCGAGGAACGCGATCACGTTCGCCACTTCTTCCGCTTCGCCGACGCGACCCAGTGGAATATTTTTTCCCATCTGCGCGTACTGCTGCTCCGGCGTGAGACCGCGCCGCGCCGCGCCGCGTTCTTGCTGGCCACTTTTGATCAAGCCGACGCAGACGGTATTGACGAGAATGTTATGCTCCGCCAGATCGCGCGACAGAGCTTTGGTAAGCGCAAGTCCCGCTGCGCGGCTCACCGTCGTCGGCAGCGAGCGCGCGGCGGGCTGTTTGCCGCCGACCATGGTGATGTTGATGATGCGCCCGCCGCCCTGCTGCTTCATGTGTGGGATAGCGGCGCGCGTGGTGCGAATCGCGCCGAACAATTTCAGTTCGAGGTCTTGCTGCCACACGTCGTCGCCGACGCTCTCGAACGGATGCGCATTGGATGTGCCGGCGTTGTTCACGAGAATATCCAGCCGCCCGAACCGCTGCACTGTCTCTGAGATGAAGCGTTCAACGTCTTCGGGTTTGGTCATGTCGGCGGCGACCGCGAGCACATCGCCGACCTTGCTGATCTCGTCGGCTGCATGCTGTAAGACGTCGGAGCGGCGCGCGCAAATCGCGACGCGCGCGCCTTCTTGTGCCAAGCGCAGCGCCGTTGCTTTGCCGATACCTTCACTGCCGCCGGTGATGGCAGCTACTTTGCCGTGCAAACCTAATTCCATTTGACACCTCGCATGAATGTGTGAGCGTGCTGAAATTCTACCATACCTCGCCCACCTTCGAGCCTCGCAAGCCGACGTCGCGCATCTCACAAACGCGCGCGCTCTGTTGTGTGTTATGATTCTCTCGATGTTAGAACTTCCGTTCGGACTGCGCGCTGGGCAACTGGTGCACGTCTCTGAGGTCGAAGCGGGGCGCGCGTGCAATTGTGTGTGTCCATCGTGCGGGCATCCGCTTGTCGCGCGCAAAGGCGTGCGCAAGATGCACCACTTTGCGCATGCGAGCGATTCCGAGTGCGCGCACGGCGTCGAGACGGCGCTGCACCTCGCGGCGAAACAATTGCTTGAAGCCGAACGCTGCATCCGCATCCCCGCCGTCACACTCGACTTTGAGTACAGCCACAAGCGACCGTGGCTGATTCAAGCTGAGACGCTCGTCCGCTTCGATGAGCTAAGGCTCGAACATCGTCTGGGCAGCATCACACCCGACATCCTTGTGTACGCGCAAGACCGCCCGCTGATGATTGAAGTAGTCGTCACGCACGCAGTGGACGAGTTCAAGTTGCACAAGCTCAAACAGCTCGGTATCTCGACGCTGGCGATTACGCTCACCGGCTTCGAGCGCGAGCCAACATGGGCCGCGTTACGGCATGAAGTGATCGAAGCCACACACTCCAAGCGCTGGCTCTACAACGCGCGGTCCGAAACGATTCGCCAGCAATTATTCGCGCGGTGCGAATCGAAAACGCCGATCCGTGATGGCGCGCTGCTTTACGTTGACGACTGTCCGATTGGCGCGCGCATCATCAACGGCAAGCCTGCGGCGAACGTCGTCGCCGATTGTCTGGCGTGCGACTTCTGCGTGCGCGCGGGCGACGATGGCACGCTGCTCTGCGCAGGCAAGCATCGCCTCGCGACGTATGCCGATTTGAAACATGCGCTTGCCACCTCTGCGAAATAGCCCATCAACAAGTCTTTGCGGCGGCTGACACTAATTTGCCTAAATCTAAATACTCTCTATAATGCGCTTCGTTTGCTTGCCGCACGTACTTCCCTTCGCACGTTCCGCAGCAAGTCACCGTACGTCAAGACTCCAGCACGTTCCGTCTGTTGTCCTTTGATGTGCACGAAATCAATATCGGTTCATCGCTCGGCGGTTTGACGAGCACTCGATTGCATGTGCCTGATGTGACTTTGCACGCATTCGGCTCGACAAGTTGCTAACGCGATCAGCCACTTCACGTTCATCGAGCGTGAAGACCCAAGCCTGAGGGTACGAGTATATGGTCGTCCGCCAGCGTTTCAGCAATGCGGTGCAGTTCGGTCGTCTGTTGTTCGTGGTTGCGCTGTTCCTCGTCGTCGCGTCTGCCGTCCCCGCGCAGACATTCGCCCAACCGCAGTGGACCTATCGCGGTGGCGGGCCCACCTATCAGAATTACGTCGTGCGCAATGGCGACACCCTGCTCGCCATTGCTTATCGCTTCGGCGTTGACGTGAACGCGCTGAAAGCGGTCAACGGTTTGCGTAGCGCGGACCGCTTGAGTATCGGTCAAGTCATCCTCATTCCGATTGCTTCCGCGCAAACGCAGCCGCCAACGCAAGCGTCGCAGGCACCAGCCAACTTGCAGCCACTCGCCAACTCGCAGCCGCCTGCGGGGATCAAACAGCCGCACGATGGTCCCAGTGACAAACTGATTCCCGACAGTGAAGCAGTATTCAGTCCGGCGTATGCCGACTTCGATATTGCGGCGTTCGTCGCCCGTTACAACGGTTATCTGGCCAGCTATCGCGAGTCGGTAGATGGCGACATGCTGACGGGTGCGCAGATCGTGCAGTTGGTCGCCGAGCGCTTGAGTGTGGGTCCGCGCGTGCTGCTCACGATGCTGGAGATGCAAGGCGGCTGGGTCACGGCGTCGAAAGCAGGCCAAGTCGAAAACATCGTCGGCTACGGCGGACCCAGCGACAACGGCTTGTACAGCCAGTTGTACAACGCGGGCACCTGGATGAACCGCGCGTATTACTACAAAGTGAGTGGCCAGCTCAAAGCGGTGGATATGCCGGATGGAACGCGGATGAACTACGCGGCCAGCATCAATCCCGGCACAGCGGCCGTGCAAAACTTATTGGCGCATCAGACTAATTACGACAACTTGCTGAAGTTGCTTGGCCCCCTCGGTTTCAAATTGACCTATCAAAAATTGTTCGGCGACCCGATCCAGTACGCCATCGAACCGCTCGTGCCCAGCGACTTGCAGCAGCCGTCGTGGCGCGTGCCGTGGAGCGATGGCGTCATGTGGTTCTACACAGGTGGGCCTCACCAAGCGTGGGGCGACGGCACGCCGCGCGCGGCGGTGGACTTTGGGCCCACCGAGGCGCTCGGCTGTGAAGTGTCGCCGCAATGGGCCGCCGCCGTTGCGATGGGACGCATCACCGCATCGGAACATGCGCGCGTCATGCTGAACCTGAGTGGCACAAGTTTTCAGGGCAATGGCTGGTCGCTGATGTACATGCACATGGCGAGCGACAGCCGCATCCGCAAAGGTACGAGTGTGTTCGCGGGCGACCGCATCGGTCATCCGTCATGCGAAGGCGGACTGGCGACGGGCAGTCACCTACACGTGGCGCGTTTGTATAACGGCCAATGGATGGATGTGGATGGTGCTGTACCGATGAACCTGTCGGGCTGGACGTTCCACAATCTGCCGAACGAATACGATGGCACCGCCTCGCGCCTCGGCGACAGTCGCGAAGCCGCCACGTTCCACCGCGCGACGTTCAACGGCATCATGGGCGAATCGTCACCTGCGCTCGGTTACGCCAGCCCGTAGTTAGTGCAATCAGCCGCTGTGCCGACCGCGCGAGTCTTGGAGACTCGCGCGGTCTTTTTTTACCCGCGCATTTTGACGCACCTCGCACGCGGGGCTATACTAACGCGCGTGAAGTGCAAGCATTTCATCAAGATTTGATATGGAGGACCTATGGCAGCAAAGTGGACGCACAACCCGATCAGTCAGAAACTCGGCTCGCCGGTCGCGATGAGCAAGCCGACAGCCTTCGCGTGGGAAGGCGACAAGACGCAGCACGTCGTGTATGTCGGCACGGATGGCAACATTCACGAACTGTGGTTCAGAAAAGGCGGCATGAATCCGCAGTGGCAGTACGGTGGCGCGCTCAACGTGAAATCGAACGCGCCGACCGCGACGGGCACGCCGAGCGGCTTCACGTGGGAGAGCGACAAGACGCAGCATATCGTCTATCGCGGCTCCGACAGCGAGATTCACGAATTGTGGTTCAAGCACGGCATGATGGGCAAAGCCGAGTGGACGTATGGCGGCGCGCTCAACAAAAAAGTCGGCGCGCCATCGGCGGCAGGCGATCCGTTCGGCTATACGTGGGACGACGACCATTCGATGCACGTCATCTATCGCGGCGTGGACAACAATATCCACGAAGTTTGGTTCAACAAAGGCATGGGCGGCGGCGACTGGAAATATGGCGGACCCATCAATCACATCTGCGGTGGCCCCATCGCCGTCGGCGAGCCGTCCGGCTTCTCGTGGGAGCACGACAAGACACAGCACATCATCTATCGCGGGCAGGACAACAACGTCCACGAGTTGTGGTTCAAGCACGGCATGATGGGCAAGGCGGTCTGGACATATGGCGGCGCGTTGAGCGCGAAAGCCGGCGCACCTGTCGCCGTCAGCGACCCAATGGGCTTCGCGTGGGAAGCCGACAAGACACAGCACGTCATCTATCGCGGCATGGACAACCAAACGCACGAACTATGGTTCAACAAAGGTCTGATGGGCAAAGGCGAGTGGAAGTACGGCGGCGCGATCAGCGCGAACCTCGGCGCGCCACCTGCCGACGGAATGCCGTGGGGCTTCGCGTGGGAGCACGACCACACCATGCACATCGTCTATCGCGGCAACGACAGCAATGTGCACGAGTTGTGGTTCAACAAAGGTATGACGGGCGGCTCGTGGAAATATGGCGCGGCGCTGAACCGCATGGCGAATGCACCCGTCGCCAGCAGCGACCCCGTCGGCTTCGCGTGGGAAGACGACCACTCACAGCACGTCGTCTATCGCGGCCAAGACAACCAGATCCACGAGTTGTGGTTCAAAAAGTGAGCGAGTATCAATGAGAAAGCAGAAGCCCAGTTCATCACTGGGCTTCTTTCATTTCAAAGCGAGGCGGGCCACTCAAATCTCTTTCGCCAGCCGATTGACCATCGTCGCCGCGCGCTTGCCGAGATGAATGCGGATGACGCGCCGCTGATGATTCTCCAGTGACTGATAGTCGCCGACGGCTTGCGCGGCGGACAGTTTGGCGAACGTGAATGGCTCGTCGGGGATCGGCACATCCTCACCCCAGTCCGCGACGAACTGTACGAACAAGCCCGTGTTGGGCCCACCTTTGTGAAATTGTCCTGTCGAGTGCAGGAAGCGGGGCCCATAGCCCATCGTGTTCGGCAGGCGATGTCTTTCGAGGATCGCTTTGCGCAATTTTTGTAACGCAGAGTTCATCGCCGGCGTCTCCTCGACGTACGCCATCAAGGCGACGTAATCGCCAGGCTTTGCCTGCGCCAGCAATTGATTGAGATCGCCGCTTGTGCTCGTGTCGGGCATTTGACCATCGGACGATTCTTGCAAGACGCGATTGGTGTTGTCTTTGCTCTCCGCCACGTTCGGCTGGTCGAACGCGTTGATGCCGAGCATTGTGCCCGCCAGCCCAGTCGCAAACTCCCAGCGAAACCATTCCCCGCCGACATCATACAGATCGCGCAAGCGGCAGCGAATGATTGGCTGCCCGGCCGCTTCGAGCGCGGCCACATGACGATCGGCTTCACCATTGTGATCGCCGTCGAGCCGCAGGTACGCGAACACGCGATCATTGCCATACGCATCCGGCGGCGCGAACGGTTCGAGCGCGATGGGTAGAATACCCTTGCCTTCTTTACCCGTGCTCTCGGCGAGCAACTGTTCCGCCCACAAACCAAACGTCGCGAGGTCGGGCGAGCAGATAAACGTCAGCTTATCGCGGCCAGCATTGGCGAGCGTGCCAAGCGCCGAGCCGAGCCGCGCGCCGGGGTTTTCGTGAATCGGCACAGCGGCATCACACGCGGCAGCCATCGCCGCCGTGCGCATCAGCAACTCGCGCACATCAACGCCGGCGAGCGCGGCGGGCACCATGCCAAAGTATGACTGCGCCGAATAGCGGCCGCCGATGTCGGGGTTGTTCAAGAACACGCGGCGGAAGTGATGCTCCGCGCCGAGCGCTTGCAATGGCGTGGCGGGGTCGGTGATGGCGACAAAGTTCTCGCCGGCGCTCTCGCCCTTTGCCGCTTGCACCAGCGCGTAAAAATATTTGAAGAATACAGTTGGCTCAAGCGTCGTGCCGGACTTCGACGACACAATGAACAAGGTGCGCTCTGGCTTGACCTTTCGAGCGACGCGGCGCACCCACGCGGGCGTGGTCGAGTCGAGCACATGCAGTCGCAGGTAGCCCTTCTTCTTGCGGAAAGTCTGCCGCAAGAAGAAGGGCGCGAGGCTGCTGCCGCCCATGCCGAGCAGCACCACATCGGTGAAGCCTGCGCCGCGCACTTGATTAGCGAAAGCCAGCAGGTCGTCAATTTTTTCGAGTTGCTCGTCGGCTTCGGTCAGCCAACCGAGACGATTGGTGATTTCTTTAGGGTCGGGTTTCCAGACGGTGTGGTCTTTTTGCCAGATTCGTGCGACGATGTTTTGCACTTGCAGATTAGCGAGCGTCGCGTCCAAATCGGTGGGGATGTTAGCATACGCTGCGCGGTCGTGTGCATCAATCTGCGGGGTGGACATGGGCAACTACCTCCGAGCGAACTTGCGTGTACCCGTAAATCTTAACACCGTTGGGCGATGTGCCGCAAACAACTTCGGGCGCAAGCGTAGGGGCGAAGCATCGCTTCGCCCCAACTTACGCGGCGAAGTCTGCGACGAGTGGGAAATGGTCCGAGCCGCGCTCGGCGGGTGGCGACGTGAACACGTCGCACGTTTGCAAACGGCGCACCATCTCGGCATCGGCGAAGATGTAGTCGAGCCGTGCGCTGAGCGCCCACGGCATCCACGTCAGTCCAGCATCGAGTGGATGGACATGACGGAAGCAATCCTCATAGCCCGCGCGCAGGATCGGCGCGAGCGCGAAACGCGGCTGGCGATTCAGTTGGAGAGTGAGTTGGCGTTTGATTTTCACAGAGAACAGTGACGTGTCTGCTCTCTCGCCGCGCATCGCCGCATTGAAATCACCCATGATGAGATGCGGATGCTTGGCTTCGCGCTTGGCCAGTTGCAAGATCGCGCGCACCGTGCGCCAGCGTGCGAATTCGTAGTGCAGCAGCATGAAGTATGGTAAGAGGTGGACGCAGAAGAGCTGTATGGTTGATGGCGGACGGTGGACGATGGCTGAAGAGCCTGCTTCCGTCGTCCGTCGTCCGTCGTCCGTCGTCAGAGTCACCACGAGCAGTGCCTGCGTGAAGGGCCGCCGATTGTAGATGCGCCACTCGCCAATCGGCAGCCGCGTGAGCAATGCAATGTGCTTGTCGCCGCTGCCGCGCGCCCAGAGAGGTTGATACGCTAGTTGTCGTGCGAGGGATTGAACAACGCGCTCGTCGTCGGCTTCGTTGAGCAAGACGACATCGGGATTGGCTTGTGCGATTACGTCCGCGATGAGCGACGCGCGTTCTGCGCCGCCATCCCAGATGTTGTACGTCATCACGCGCATGAAGGAAGTGGAAAGTGAAAAGTGGAAAGTATCAGGTTTCAAGTTTCGAGTGCAAACGAACATAACACATGACACATGACGCTTTGAACTCACAAGAAGAGGTCGTGCCATAGTTGGGTCGTGAGCACGCCCGTCAGCAGGCGCGAGTGGTCGGCGCGTCCGGCTTGATGCTCTTGAAGCATGAGCGAGACAACGGAATGGTTGAAGTAATTGCTTTCGCGCAGCGCAGCCTCGCTCAGGGCATCGCGCACGAACATTGGCAGCATCGCCTGTCGCCAGAACAGCGCGTGCGGCGCGGCGAGCCCTTGCTTGCGGCGCAGTCGAATGCGGTCGGGCAATTTGCCTTTCATCGCCGCGCGCAGCAAGCGCTTCTCAATTCCGCCGCTCAATTTGAAATGTGGCGGCAGTGTGGCTGTGAACTCCCACAACTTGTGATCGAGAAACGGCACGCGCGCCTCGACTGAGTGTGCCATGCTCATGCGATCCACTTCGTCGTTGATGAAGTTCGGCAAGCGCGACTGCGATTCGAGGTAGAGAAATTGATCGAGCGGACAAAGATTAGACAGTGACTCACCCTCACCCCCATCCCCTCTCCCTTGAAGGGAGAGGGGCGAAGGGGTAAGGGTTGGACTTGCGAATACCGCGCGCTCTTCCTCGCTCGTCGCCTCCAACCACAGCGCGAAACGCTGCACTGGATCGTGCGTGCCGCGCGCGAGCACGCGCCGCCCGACGCTTGAACCGATCGGCAAATGTTCAGCCACTCGCCCGCGAATTGGCTGCGGAATGTTGAGCAGTGGACGGACGCGTGCATCGCCAGCAAACCAATGATAGCCACCGAGCAATTCGTCCGCACCTTCGCCTGTGAGGATCACTTTGTATCCGTCTTCGTGACAAGCCCGATAGAGCATGTAAATCGGAATCGAAGTCGCGGAACACTGCGGCGACTCCATATGGCGAATCACGCGGGGCCACAAATCGAAATCGCGCAAGCCGAAAGTGAGCGTGTGATGATCGGTATGCAGATATTCCGATGCGACTTTTGCAAATCGCGCTTCGTCGTGCGTGTCAGCCTCGAATCCAATCGAAAAGGTGGACGTGCGCCCACCGCCCAGGTCTTGCAGCAGCGCAACCAGCGACGACGAATCCAGTCCGCCACTGAGCAATGCGCCAATCGGCACGTCGCTCATCAGTCGCAACTCGACAGACTCACGCAGCAGCGCAGAAAACTTTTCGGTCGCTTCTGCGTGCGTGATGCGTGTGTGCGCGCCGTCGCGTGGAAATTCCAATGACCAGTAAGGGCGCGGTGGCTGCGTCCCAGCCGCATCAACCACCATCAGGTGCGCGGGCAGCAGCGACTGCACTCCGACGAACATCGTGCGCGGCGCGGCGACGTATCCGTAGGTGAACAGTTGTTGGAGCGATGCACAGTCTGCCCCGCGCGCGAGTCCCGCGCCGCTGATGACGGGCATGATCTCCGACGCAAACGCGAGCGTCCCGTTGCGTTCCGCGAAGTAGAGCGGCTTCACCCCGAAGCGGTCGCGCGCGAGCAGCAGACGCTCGCGCCGCGCATCCCACAGCGCGATAGCGAACATGCCGCGCAGGTGTGCGATGCACTCGTCGCCCCACTCTTCGTAAGCGTGCACGATCACTTCGGTATCACCGCGCGTGCGGAAGATGTGACCACGTGCGCACAACGACTTGCGCAGCAGCGGCGCGTTATACACCTCGCCGTTGTACGTGATCCAGATCGAACCGTCTTCGTTGGAGAGCGGCATGTGTCCGCCCTCGACATCCACGATGCTCAATCGGCGCGCGGCGAGTCCGATGTGTGGCGCGAGATAGAAGCCGTCGTCGTCGGGCCCGCGATGCATAAGATGCGCTGTCATGCGCTCGAGCGTGCAGCGCTCAGGCGGATGCTTCGCGCTCAGGTCGAGAATGCCCGTGATACCGCACATGAATTAGATGTTGGAAGTTGGAAGGTGGAGGTTGGAGGGTTGGGGGGTTGGTTGGAAGTTGGGAGTTGGGAGTTGAGAGTTTGAGTTTGGATACGTGTAAATCGTTGCGAAGCCTTGATAGTCTTGCGGGTTCTCCGCGAATGGTTTTCCCGCAAGCGTGAGCCACGCATGACCCGCGATCTTACTGTGGCCCGCCACGACATTCTTGCGCGCGCCGAAGTGCACGACGACTAGCACGCCCGCGCGGCGCAGCAGCACGTAGCGCACGAGCGAACGGCGCAAGCACACGCCGAGCGGCGAGAAGTAATCCAGCATGGTCACGGCATCGGCGCAGCGCACGATGGTGCTTGCATCCGCATTGAGTGTGCGCACGCTCGCTTCACGATCCAATCGCTGCATCAGTTGCGGCAGCGCCTCCGAGGCGAACCAGTGCGGCAGCGATTGTTCGAGGCGCCACGCTTCGCATACAATGGCTCGCGTCCGCGCCGAGCATAGCGCATCCATGACGGTTTTCAGATTGCGCAGTCCGCGTCCGACGTTCATTGCTTGATCACCAAACGCTCGACGTACAGATGCTGTGCCAGTTCCAGCACGTCACTCGTGATCACGTCGAGCGGCGGCTTGTCCTCGACAATCTGGTCGGCGATCACTTGCGCGCAGTCGGCGATGGTGCGCGTGCCGTCGAGCAAATTCCAGAATGCGGTCCCGACCTCGTTCAACGAGTAATACACACCCGTTTTCAGGTTGATCACAATCGCTTCATCCGCGACCATTTGATACGAGGCATCGGGCGAGCGCTGCAACTTTGCTTGCGCGCTCAGTGCGGTCTTGTCACTTGTCACATGTCACTCTATAATCGCCCGCATGTTGATTGACTTGCATGGGCTTGTGATGGCTTGCGAATCGTCCGACGCGCTGATCCACGAGCGCTGGGCGGAGAGTTTTGCGTCGCGTCCGCGTGTGGTAAATCGCACACCCGACCTCACGTTCACTTTGCAATTGACCTCCCGTGTGCCTGATCCGCCGCAAGCCGAGCCGATCTATATGCAAGGTGACCTGCTCGCCACCTACCAACCAACGAACCAACGCACCATTATCCATTTCCCGCGTTTCGGCCAACTACACATTGACTTGCATGCGCACCGCACCGAGGGCGAACTCGTCACAGCGGCGTTGAAAACTTACGGCGTGCTCGAAGATGTGATCGCGATGGGGCTGACGGCGCATCTGCGGCGGCGCAGCCTGTTTCTCATTCACGCGTTCGCTGCGGCAGCCCCTACCCCATCCCTCCCTCCTGAGACGGGAGAGGGCGCTGGAGCATTGTTGCTCGTTGGCGACATTGGCTCAGGCAAAACGACGACGGGCATTAGTCTGTTGCGCGCGGGATGGAAGCTGCTGTCGAATGATTCGCCCCTTTTAACTGATGGCGGACTGCAGACGGCAGACGGCAGGGTGATAGCGCTGGCTTATCCGGGGTTGTTGAGCGCGTATACCGACACACTGCAACGATTTCCAGAATTGACAGCATTGACTCTCACATCTAACCCTTCTCGCTTGACGGGAGCGGGGCACTCGCGCCGAAAGATCACATTCGCGGCAGAATCCATTGCGCCCAACGTGTGGATCGAGTCCGCGCCCGTGAGCGCGATTGTGTTCCCGCGCGTAGCGCACATCGCCGAGCATCACGTCACGCGCTTGTCCGAACCCGACGCGCTGCGGCTCTTGCTGCCCAATGCAATTGACCGCTGGGACGCCGAGATGATTCCCGCGCATCTGCAATTGGTAACGTCACTGGTCGCGCAAGCGCCGGCGTACGCGCTTGAGTTGGGCGAGCGTGTTGATGCGCTGCCGTCATTGCTGCAAAGCGTGATCTAGCGTGCTTCAAACAATTCGATTGGATTGCCCGATGGGTCTTCAGCCAGAATCTGTTTGCCGCCTGCGCCGCTGAGGATTTCATTGCGGAAGCGAACGCCTGCCCCTTTGAGTTTGGCGACAAGCGCGCCGAGGTCGTCCACTTCTATGACGATCCGATTCCAGCCGCCTGGCTGCGGTTGAGCGCCATCCGGCATCGGCTGCGCGGCAGACGTTTTGGGCCCACTCAACCAGATTCTCAGATCATCTTTCGCAATGATTGCAAACGCCTGTCCCATGCGTTGTTCCACTGTGAAACCCAGCAAGTCAGTGTAGAACGTCAAAGACAATTGAACGTCTTCGACCATGTAGCGCACGGTGGCCATCGTTATCCTTTTGGCAATCGCGCCCTACGCCGGCATTTCCGCGGGACCCTTGTGCGTCTGCGTGTTGTATTGCACCATGTTACGAATGAGCCACGTGCGAATGTGGCGAAGCGGGCCCGCACCGAGCCAATGCTTCGCGCGTCCTTCCCAAAAATGCTTGAAGTACATCTGATGCCAGCGCCAGCGCAAGAGCGAATAGTATGGCGTCAGCAGCCAGTGACCGCGCGAGCGGCCCACGAACAGAATGTCGTTGATCTCGCTCATCACCTGCGCATCGGCATCGTTCATCCACGGCGTGTTGCCGCGATTAAGATCGAAGTCGCACCAGCCAGCTTGCGATGACGGCGGCACGAATCCCTTCGCCAGCGCTTCGGGCCAGAGCGGCGTGCCGGGGTACGGCATATAGACGCACACCGAGCAGCGCGCTTTGGGATTGACGTCGCTCAGTTTTTCGATCAAGCGAATCGTGACGAGCGCTTCGGAGGGTGTCTCGGCGGGCAAGCCGATGATGAAACTCAAGTTTGCTTCGATGTGCGGCGCGCCCTCGGCGAGGTTCTTCACCGCCCATTCGATCTGCCACGCCTTCTGATCTTTGTGCATCGAATCAAGCACGGCTTGACTGCCGCTCTCCGCGCCGATGTTGACCCACTGACAGCCCGTCGCCTTCATCCACTGCACGAACTCCGGCTTTAGCAGTTGGCAGCGTACTTGGCCGCTCCAGGGCATCCGAACTTTTTCGACGAGCCGCTGCATCGGCTTGATGCGCCCGAACAAGTAGTCGTCGGCATAGTCCACCGCATCAATCTGATAGTGATCCTTCAGCCATTGAATCTGACTCAGCACGAAATCGTCGGAGTGCTGCCGCCACGTGCGCTTCATCACCACTTCGTTGTAGCAGAAGCCGCAGCGGAACGGACAGCCGCGCGAGATATACACGGGCAGTGCGCGCTTATACGGTCCGCTCTCGATCAAATAACGCTCGACCGGAATCAAGTCCCAGCGCGGCGCATAGTCGTCCAGATTTTTGATGAAGGGTCGTTCGGGGTTGACGATGGGCTTGCCCGCATCGTCATATGCCAAACCAAAAATCTGATCGGGTGTGCGCTGCTCCATGCGCGCCAACATACGCGCCAATTCCGTGCAGGTCTCCTCACCTTCGTTCACGACGACGTAATCCACGTAATCTTCGCGCAGGCACTCTTCGGGCATGATGGTTGCGTGCACGCCGCCCCACACGACCGGAATGCCAAACGCCTTCACGCGCCGCGATGCCGCGATCACCGGGCGCAGCTGCGGACCCGTGATCGTGCTGAAGCCGACGAACAGCGGTCGCGCGCGTTCGACTTCGCGCATGAACTCTTCCAGATACGATTCAGTCTCGTGGAACAAGCGCACGCCGAAGCCGGCTTTGATCAGCGCGTCGGCGACGTACATGATGCCGAATGGCGGATACAGGTCGCGCTCGTTGCGGAAGTTGATGAGGAAAATGTCGGGGGTTGTCATAATTGTTTGATCGTTTGATGGTGGGTTGGTTGGATAGCAACCCATCAACCAACCCACCAACTAGCCAACTTTCTCGAATGCATACATCACTTGCTTGTCGAGTTGCCGTGCGGTCTCGCCGAACACTTTGCCATCAGCCAGTTCACGCGCGCTATGATAACCGAGAAGGCGCAAGCCTGCAATTTGCGCGTCGGCAATCAACTCTTCGTGCGCATATAGATGATAGTACACTTTGCCGTCGGTCCGCGGCATCGAGACCTGCGCGATGAACGTGTCGCCGCGCTCGCCGTTCATCAGCCGCAACGTGCGCGCCAGATCGCGCACACCTTCCCACGTGCGCCAGCGCAGCGAGCGCATGATGCCGTGCGCGTGCCACGCCAGCGCGCTCGTGTGCGTACGATTGGATTGCAACACCTCGTCAGCGATGAGCTCACCCTCACCCCCGACCCCTCTCCCACACGGAGAGGGGAAGCGAGGCGCAATGATGCCCCCTCTCCCAGCGGGAGAGGGTATGCCCTGTGCCGCGCGCGAATGCGCGCCGACACCGCGAAGCGGCGTGGCACAGGGTGCGGGTGAGGGAGAGCTTCTCCGAATTTTCGCAAACGCCCAACTCGCATAGCATCGCAGCGCGGGCGCAATGTTGTCGAGTGCGAGGAGCAGCACGCCATCGCTTCTGAGTATGCGCGCGATCTGGCGCAGCGCGGCTTGCCGTTGCGCGCGCCCTGCGACGTGCTGCAACGCGGCGATGAGGATGAGCGCGACGTCAAACGACTGACACGCGAATGGCAGCTCACGCAAGTCGGCCTGCACGAAGTCACCGCACACGCTCGCGCACAACGCGCGCGCTGCGTTCACCATCGCCGCCGTGATGTCGAGCCCGATCACGTCGTAGCCGTGCGGCGCAAGCGCGAGCGTCACGCGCCCTGCGCCGCAGCCGAGGTCAAGCACACGCGCGGGCGGAGTCGGCGCATATTGCTCGATCATCACGTACTCGGCGCGCTGCAAGCCGCTCTGCGCGAAGCGCGTCCAGAACGCGACGACGTCGGCTTGGGAGTATTTGGCTTGAAGGGTGAGTGGCGAATCCATGCTCAACGTTCAGAATTGCATCGTCAGGTGCTGTGGCTCGCCGATTGGACTCAATCTTCTATTTGCAAGCGTTTCGCCCACTCGCCCTCTCTGCGGTCTTCATCTAAGCGGTATTCCAGGTAACGAAGCGAGTGCTTGTCCCTGAGCGATTCGCAGATGATTCCACGAAACTCTTGCATTTTCTTCTTTGAAATTTCCCAACACTTGTCTTCAGTAAGTGGATCATCACCTTCAATACCGAGCCACGACAGAATGGTGTTCAAATCATTAATGTTGGAATAGCGGAATGTGTGACGGTCAATCGCGTAGAGAGCAAAATCGAATTTCTTTCCGCTCGGGTTGATTTCTAACTCAAACAAATATTTGTCGCCGATGAACTTCTCGATCATTGACGCACGACTTTTTTCAGTACAGGACAGAAATGACCATCACACCCATGGCGAGCGCAAATATCATTTGAATACTCTCGGGTGATCTCTTCATAGACTATCCGTAGCACTTTTTGGCGATCTTCACTTTCCTTTATCAAGGTTGCGATGTCCAGCATGTCTGTGCTGCGGAGGTACTTGAGAGCGTTCTTGCTTACCATATAAGTTCGGCATTCTGGAGATATGTCGTCAATAATAAGAATGACACGTCCATCCTGCACTCTGGCTACATCAAAGTTTGTTGTGACCTCGTTGTATAGTTTATCTACCTCATGCTTGCGTGAAATTTTTAGTTTCTTAATCTGGAAGACCGCACCAAAGTCGGTTGAAATATCTGTGCCGCCCTCATGCGAAAACGTGCGGGTGTCGCGATATATTCTGCATGCAAACTTGTCAAGATAGACCTTCAAGATGGCGAAACACACAATTTCAAAACTCGTACCACCATCGTGCACTTCGATTCTTTCACGCAGAAAATCAACGAATTTGTCCAAGTGCTCTGCTAGTCGCACGCGCTCAGGTGTCGCTTCAAGACTGAGAACCAATCCTAATTTGGAAACGAGGAAGGACTTGATTCTTTGCGGGATCCAACTTTCGAGGGCATGAGCATGGTCTCGATACAACTCAGTAAGCTTATAGCGTTTACCGCCAAGCGGCTTGAGAATTCCGTGCTTACCCACACCGCGGTCTTCACGTGAAATGTATGCAGCATCAAACCACGCGCCCAAATGAATGTTGTGTCCCGAATATTCGACAAGCTCACAAACAGCGCGCGGGTATCTCCTTCGCAATTCAAGAGAACTGAACGTGTCTTGCCCAGATTCGAGATACAGTTTTATGCAGGTATAAGCGATTGCAGGACCGATGAGCTTAGTCTGTGCTCGCCTTAACATTTCGTCGAACGCGTCGGTTATGTATTGGGGAACGTAGGATTCTGTCATTCTTGCTATCTTTTCGTGATTAACCAATCAGTAAGAGGCTGAACAACTCGCCAGTCAGTAAAGGGTGTAACTCGAGTGCTACCGCCCGTCACAAGGTATTCGCCATCATCTTACCAGCCGCCTTCAAGACCTGCAAGGAATGTTTCACTCCACAATCGCCACTCTGAACCCCGTGCCTTGCGCGTGATACTGCTCGCTCGGAATGGTGATGCTGCACGCCGAGCGGACGTAGCACTTCGTGTGATGCACACTGTAGCCCCACGAGCCGCCCTTGACCACATGAAAGTCCGGCATGGTCGGATTGTAGCGGCTGCTCGTCCACTCCCAGATGTTACCCGCCATATCGCAGCACCCGAACGGCGAGACGTTCTGCTGGATCGCGCCGACGCGAATCGGCCAGCCGTTGCGCCAGTACCAGCCACTGCGCGCCCACTCGCGGCGCGGCTTCACGAGCAGACTCCACAGCCACGTCTCGGGTCCCACGGGAAACTTCTTCTGCCAGCGCACGTCGGGGCGCGGATGCTGCTCGCCCCACGGATAGGTGCGCCCGTCGGTGCCGCGCGCCGCTTTCTCCCACTGCTCCTCCGTCGGCAACGTGCAGTGGCGGGCGATTTTCTGTGACAGCCACGCGCAGTACGCATACGCATCGCGCTGCGTCACGTCCACGATTGGAAACTTGGCTAGCGCGGACGGATAGTTTTTCGTCGGCGCATATTGGCGCAAAAAGCCCCGCACACTTCGGCGCAGTGTCCACCATGTGCCCACCCCCTGATGCCCTGTCTCTTCAAGAAATGTTTTCCACTCGGCATAGGTGACTGGATACTTGGCGATATAAAACTGATCAAGGAACAGCTCTTGTCGCTGGCGCGGCGGCGGTGCATACTCCAGTCGCTCGTAACATTCTTCAGGGCCATAGACGAATGCACCGGCGGGAATGCGGACGAAATCCATGTCAGTTTGTTGATGGTTGACCGTTCGCCCCGCGCAAGACGGGGTGGTTGATGGTAAAGGCGATTAACAAACCAACTAACGAACCCACCAGCCAACTCTTTCCCGTATCATTCGCCGCGATGCGCGGATCGCGCTCCGGTCGGCGGAAGGCGGTATGCAGCGCGGCGTGACCGATGAGACTGAAGGCGAGCGCGCTGATTTGCAAAGGCTTGTGGTGATGGCGCCGCGCCGCCACGTGCAGCGCGAGCGCGAATGGCGCCAGCCCAGCCCATTTGCGGATCGGACGGGGACCCAATCTCAGCAGCACGTCGCCGACCACACGCATCGCCGCTGACAGATGATGCGTGTGTCCTTCGGCGGGCGAACTGTCGAGGCGCGCGAGTGGATCTGGCGCGAGTCGGCGCGTGAGTTGCCAGCCCGCGATGACTCCGACGCTGCTGAAGGATTTTGCGCGTCGTGAAATGTTTTCCTGCGCGAGCAATGCGACCAGCAGCGGCGCGAACCAATCGAGATCGAAACCTTTGTATTCTTCGACGCGCAAGCGATACTCGTCCGACGACGTGAGCGCGGCTAAGGTCAGCGCCGACGACGCGCACACAATGGAATCCACGAGAACGACTGCCAATGGATTGTCTGCCTCGCGCGCGAGCAGCACCGCCGCGAGTGGCGCGAGCGTCGTCGTACCGAGCGCGAGCAATTTGCTCGCGTAGGTCGGCGCGTACTGCTGTTCCAACTCGTTGCGCGCGCGATCAAGTCGGTTGAGGAACGCGGCGGATGCCAGCGTGCCCGCGCCGGCGAGCAGCAGCGTCATACCGTCGTTCAGCTGCAATAACTCGCGCGCGGCGAGCGCACCCGCGCCGACGGGGACGAGCGACGAAGCGAGGGGCGACACTGGAGGTTGGAGGTTGGACGTTGGAGGTTGGACGTTGGACATAGTGTGGCTCGCGTCGTCCGTCGTTCGTCTTTCGTCGTTCGCCGTCGTCTGCCGTCCTCTGTCCCCAACGGCGAAGGCTTCGCCCTCCATTGCGCCGCGAATGTGTTCGAGATACTTCAAACATTCGAGTGGCTCGGTCGCGTGCACGACGCGGAAGAAGTTAACGAAGCACATGCGCACGCCGCGCTCACGCGCGAGGTTCGCCCAGCGATGCGAGATCGAGTGATAGTCTTCGGGGATCATCTGCGCGGGCGTGAACTGATGGGCGATGATGACGTGCGGCATGCGCCGCTTCGCGATGAACCAGTCGCCGCGCTGGTGGCGCGACTGCGCGAAGTACGCGAACGTGAGGTTGTGCTGCTCCAGCGCCGCGAGTGTCTCCTGCAAGTGCATCTCGTGTCCGAGAATCAGATCGCCCTCGAACGCAACAATGCCGTCGCCGACCTGCGCCGCTTGCGCGATGCTGCGCGCGATCAACGCAGGCTCATGCCAGTCGTAGCTGACGGGGCGCGGCACGACGCGCAAGCCAGCGCGATGAATTTCATCCGCCACGTCGAGATCAAAACCTAGACCAATATCGCCAATCGTCGGTAGGTCGCCTTCGAAGGCGAACACATTGCGCTCGGCGCGCACGGGCTGCGCTTGAATGTGCGGCAGGCGCGTCTGCAATTCGCTCACGACGCGCTCGACAAGGCGATCGTCGGCGCTGGCAAAATAATTCCAGTGGCCCAATCGCGCGCGCGCACGCAGTGGCTCGCGCGGCACTGTCTGAAAAATTTCGCCGACGCGCAGCAGGCGATTGAGGCTGAGTTCCGGCAGCGTGACGTGCGTCGCACCGCTTGTCTTCAATTGCGGCAGTAATTCGGCGAAGGAGATGCCAGCGCGAATGGAAACGGCTCGCACGTCGTCATAGTCCACGACAATGCTGACGCTCCTGTTTGCCTCACGCGCGGGCTGTCGCTGCGCCAGTGTGCGCAGCGATGCCGCGCCGCCCGCGACCATCATGCTGAGTGAAACGAGTGTGGTGAGTCTCATGAGTCTCATAAGAGAGGGACCCGGGTATTGGGGCCGGCCCGGGGCCGAAACGCGGCGGGGGGGGCGGCGTGGGGGGTGATGGGGTTTGCGG
>JBBPZQ010000080.1:0-29336 GCA_038198935.1 Anaerolineae bacterium | reverse complement strand
ATGGGCGTTTGTATGAACGGCGCGATTACCGCTTTACCAAGCACGTGCCCTTGCGCGCGGGCGTCGATGCGCTAGCGGTCAGTTGGTGTGACGTCAGCAGTTGGCACACTCAGACAGGCGAGCAGCTTTACTACAACGCCTTGGCCACCAATTTTCAGCTCACGGCTGCAAATGTGGCGGAGGTGGTGCGCTCGGGACGTGCGCGTTGGAAGACGGAAAACGAAAACCACAACACGCTCAAGAATCGTGGCTACCATCTGGAGCACAACTTTGGGCATGGCCAACAGTATTTGTCCGCGCTGTTAGTCACGCTCAATCTGTTGGCGTTTCTATGCCACACGCTGTTGTGGCTGACCGAGCCGCTGGCTCAGCACATCCGTACCAACTTGGGCACGCTCACCACCTTTTGGGACGATGTGCGCACCTTGACCCGCTACTTCTGCTTCCAGTCTTGGAGCCAGCTCTTTCAGTTCATGACCACTCAGCTGGAATTGGCGGCTTCACCCTAAATTGAGAATTGCTGGTTCTACTGGCGCTGATTTGGTAAGCAGCACGAGCCATGATAGAATGAGTATCGTTCATGGGGGCGTGGTGTAGCGGCCTAACATGCAGCCCTGTCAAGGCTGAGATCGCGGGTTCGAATCCCGTCGCTCCCGAATAACCACCTGTCAAGTTGATTGGCATCGGTGGTTTTTTGTGCGCTTTTTTCGCGGCCCTCCGGAGTCGTTTCTTCCTTTCCTTCCTCGCTCGGCTTCATGCTGGACACCACGATGTGATACGATGGGCGCAGCATGATCGCCACGATCGCATGGTCCCTAAGCCAGACTTTTTCAATGATGATGCCGAGCAAGCGTTTCCGTTCGGCTAAATCGGCTTCGTTCCACAGTCGCGGAAACTGCTGCAGAATGTTCGCGGCTTCTTCCAAGTGGCTCTGTGGCAGTGGCTGAAGCCGTTCAAGTTCCGCCTGTAATTCTTGCCGGCGTTTTAGATAGTCCTCCTTACTGATGAAGCCCATATCCCAGCGCTCATCAAGCCGCTCGATAATCGCCTTCAGTTCCGCAATGCGCTCCTTGAGTTTGGCTTGCCCTAACTGGTCGCCCACACTGGCCAGCACCTTCTCACGCCAGTCAGCTGTCAGTTTGACATCCATCAACAACCGACCCAATTGCTCTTCGACGGGTTCAGCCATCGTCATGCCCTGCGTACAGGTGATGCCCCATTCGAACGAGCGACAGCGATAGTAGCGCTTGCGATTGGACGAACCGGCTTGTCCCACCAGGCGGTCGTTACACTCGCCGCAGAAGGCTAAACCCGACAGCGGATAGACACGCTTCTGAGTAGTCGAGCGTCCGCGCCGCCCGAGGCGCGCACGCACCTGCTGACATTTCGTAAACACGTCTTCATCAACAATAGGCTCCTGTTGGCCGCGCACCCATTCGGTAGGCGCATGCTTGTCACGAGTGCCGTGCGGCGTCTGGCGATAATGCTGATATTTCACCAGTCCCAAATACGTGCGGCATTGCAGCATAAAGCGCACCATCTCTCGCGAAAAGACCTTGCCTTGCTTTGTGTGAATATCGCGCGCATTGAGCATACGCGCGATATCCAAATCATAGTAATGGCCAGTGCTGTACCACTCAAAGGCGAGTTTGACCGCTTCGGCTTCAGCCGGATTGATGACCAGTACACCCTCGGGCGTCTTATCATACCCAAACGGCGGCAGATTGTTGTGCTTGCCCTGCTGCACCTTCTCACGCTTGCCTTTGCTGGTTTCCTGCGAGAGGTTCTTGCTGTACCAGTCTGCGACTAATTCGAGCACGCCCTCGGTCAACATGCCCGCGAGACTGTCTTCATCTTCCGACAGTTCGGTCACGGAGAACACCTTGATGTGCAAGTCCACCCGAAGCAGCGACTTGTAAACATTGGCGTCTCGGCGGTTGCGTGCGAGGCGGTCGAACTTGTGCACGACCAGCGCATCGAACTTGCCTTTGCGTGCATCGTGCACCATTTGTTGGAACGCCGGACGATCATCAGTCTGCGCGGAAAAGGCTTCGTCTTCGTACACTTTGACCAGATGACCCGCCATTTCACCTTTTTGTTGATTGACCCACGACTGAATAGCACGTTTCTGTGCATCCAAACTGTAATTGCCCCGCTGATCTTCTGAACTGATGCGCACATAGCCGACATAACGCATGATCAATTCTCCTTTCGCGTAAAACGCTCTCGACCCGCTATTGCAATTTTTGATTCTACGGCAAACACCATGCACGCTTGGCGTTAGCGTGTGATGTGACGGGTTTTTTGTTCAACATGTTGTGCGCGCCGTGAACGCACACAACAGAGTTTGACGTTCAGCCCGCCGAGCAGTCTGTAGTAGAACTCAGTTACGTGCGGCGTGCGCGCTATGAGCGTAATGTCGAAAACGACCACGGCCTGGAGCTGGCCATTACACGCGTCGCGCAACAAGCGATCGAACGCAGGATAAATTTGTGGCTGTCTCAACGTGATCCGATCCTCATAGATGTTGCCGAGTCGGCCAGCGGCCTCAGCCGTCTGCCGATTGATCCACTCGACGATGGCCTGCAATTGAATGCCTCGATTAAATTTGGCATGCTGATCCGCCGCATTGAAGCGAATGTACGCAGCATAGCGCAACGGTTTATGACCAGTACCGTCATTCACGGCTGCGGCTATCATCCGTGTGAATGCTGCTCGTGAAGCAACTGATCAGCAAAGGCGTCAATTGGCGAGGCTGTGGATTGGCGCCACGCGTCGTGGCAGTCAGCCAGCCAACCGATTCCCAGTGCTGGGCTAGTTCGCTCAAGCGCACG
Source organism: Anaerolineae bacterium (assembly GCA_038198935.1). GTDB lineage: Bacteria > Chloroflexota > Anaerolineae > JACRMK01 > JACRMK01 > JBBPZQ01. The sequence continues at coordinate 26,502 of JBBPZQ010000080.1, read as the reverse complement.
CGTGAGATACGTCCCTTGAAGATTTCTGCCAGCTTGTCAATGTGGAATGCGCCGCCGAGCTGATGAAGTGCACAGCCAACCAGCTCGCACTCTAATACGCTCAATAGATGTTTCTCCTGCAGGCGAGCCGTTACAGGCTCGACACTCCACATGTCTGTGACCAGTCGGATCAGGTCTGCTCCGACGTTGAAGCTTTGTAGGGCGATCAATCCGTCACCCAAATTCGCCAACATGCGACCTGGGATCGCAGGCAGGTCTTGCGCTCCTGGCTCGCCCAACACGACGCGCGAATGCTCGACGGTCGGCACCTTGAAGCAGATGCGCGTACCGAGGTTACCCTTAATGAGCGTGTCAAGAATACTGGCCTTGGGATTCTGCGAGGCGAGCATCAAAACAAAACCAAACGCGCGACCTTTTGATGCGAGGCGTGTCAGGTTAGCAAAGAATGGGCTGCTCCGGCCGGCGGTCATGGCTAACTCAGTCACTTCGTCAATGAGCAGGACAATAAGCGGCAAAGGGTTTAGTGCGTGCTGGTTGTAATCCGAGAGTGAACGCGCTGCGCCACTCGTCACCGAGAAAAACAAGCGTCGACGTGTATCCATCTCTGCGCACAGCGACTCCATCAAGCCTGATGCGTCTGCGAGATTGTCGGCCCAACCGAAGCTGTGCGCCAACGTGCGATAAGCGGTGAATTCAACTGTCTTGGGGTCAACGAGCGCGACACGCAATTGCGCTGGGGTGTGCTGTCTCAAAAGCGATAGCAATGCAGCATGCAGCCAGGTGGATTTGCCCGAACCACTCTTGCCTCCAACGAGAATGTGTCCTGTAGAGAGGAGCGAACGCCACACAGCGCGCACCGTACTCTGTCCAATCGGAATAAAGTAGTCACCGATAGGTCTCCGATCGAAGTCTAGCGAAACACTGTCTGGCAGTTGACCGCGCGGCTGGGGTGTGAGAATGACGCAATACGTAAGCCCAACCGTATTCAATGTCTTGACAGGCTTACCCACGATCGCCGTCAGGTCGTGCAGCACTCGCCGGCTACCCAACGCGGAGACCGTCACTTTGCGCGGCAACCGTTCTAAGTCCACTTCATACAGCGCGTACCGACCGTCGGTCTGAATCGTTTTGTACGAGACCTGATTAAGCGAACCATCCTTTGGGCGATAGCAATACCCCATGTTTGTCAGCGCGCAAAGAATACGCTTGCCAATATCGGTCGCTTCGAATTGCAGAGTGTAACCAGCGGAAGCATTCATATCAAACTCAGCATTGAGGCGTATCACTCACAACGCACCATCACTGTCAGCTAACAACTTCTCGACATGGGTCAGATGGCCGCTTGGAAACACTTGCACGGGTGGAAGTGCAGGACTCAGCACCTCACTCTGTACCTGCTGGGTCAACGATTGCGAGGTTTGCAAGGTCGCCATACCTGATGAAGCAGCGCGAATCGCCTGTCCCACTTGTGCATGCCCCGTGATTTTCGCCTGAGTTGCTGGGTCGCTGCCGATCTGCATGATCGTGATGGCTTTTGCCTCGGCCAACGAAACGACAGTCGCGGGATTGAGCGCGCGGTTCGGGTCAACAATCACAAGATGATCACGAAACCTCTCTTTGATAAGCGGATAGAACCCTGCGCTGTCAGGATAAATGGTGGTCGCTTGCTTGCGCAGCCAAGACGCACCCCAGAAGCCGCCATACACCAGTAAGCTAATGACGAACAACGCGAACGTCACGCCCAAGGCGTTCCAGATAGGCGCAAATACTTGCTCTACACTGTTATTCCACGCCGTACGCTCGCGCTGTTCTTCAAGCTCTACTTGCTGTCTGGCTTCGTTTAGTCGAAACAGGCTGTCCTCGTGCGCGAGTTGTTGTTCCTTTTCCTTGCGCTGGAGTTCCAGATTCTGAGCAGCGGCTCTGTTCACGACCTCGTTCTGGGTCTGAACGGTCTGTGGGTTCTTGAAGGTGTCTACCGCACCGACACTATCCTCGACACAGCCTGTGATGAACCATGCAATTACAAAAGCTATGACGCAACGGAACCAATGGCTAATCGGCCTCATGCAGACCTCCATCTTGAATACTGGGGTGGACTCGACACGACGGAGACGATGGCGACGATGGCGCAATTGCGGCATTTAGTGGCGTTTCGGCAAATGCGGTCATCGCTGTCAATGTGTGGACTTCGTGAGCCATCGCATGAGCGTCGTATTTCCATCGTATTGCCTGCGGCTTGAGCGAGTATCGAATACCTCTAAACATGCGTCTCAAGCATGAGAAGCTCGACGAGTCCCCCTATGCTCATTGGAGCCTGTTGGCTCAAACGCGGTGGACATGTGGCATGTCTTGGAAAACAAAATCGCCTTCTCGCGTGTAATATTCGGAGAAGGCGATGCCGCTGTCGAAATGATCTGACAGAAGTCGGCGCAGGAAGTGAATTTCGGCGCCGCACTTGTTCTATCGTGCCTTACACGATAGAATACAGCCAGCCCTCGCCGTGATTACGCCACGGTCATGGGTTAGCGGTTAGAGGATGTTATCAGCATCCTCTAACCGCGCTTGTCTGATTGAACGAATTATAATAGATAGATACGAAAATGTCAATATGGCTACTTGCGGCTTCGATTACGGGGTTTTGGGCCGCGCTTAGGGCGATTCTTCACATACTGCTCTAGCGCGGGAACATACAATAACCAATTTCGGGCAACTTTTATGCCATTGATAATGTTGTGGCTTGCAAGATAGGCGAGATATTCTTGACCAATACCAAATCGTTCGGAGGCATCTTTAGTTGAAATGTAGTCTTTGAGTGGATCGGTGTCCATCATCGGCCCTGGTACCTGCTTCATAGATCTTGAGCGTTCGCCAATTTCTCAATCGTCACCTGTTGCGTGCGCAACCATTGCACTTTGGGGACAATCGGTTGCACGTCTGGGCTGCGCGTGCAAACACCGCTCTGCTCCAGATCTCTGAACAATGCATGAAATCGTTCATCCAGTTCTTCGAGCGTGAAGGGTTGCGGGCGGGCGAGGCGTTCGGCGGCTAGGTGCAATTGCAACTCTTGAATTCGGTGGATGACTACCTCAAGTGGCTCAAACACCGTTCCGTAACCATACATTGGGTTCGAGAGCATGCTGGCGACATCGGTCGCCGTCCACTGTTTTTCCCGCTGGGCTGAAGAGCGACGTTTTTTCTTAGTCATCAAACACTCCGTGCGTAAGGTTGCGCCGATATTCTAACACGAGTGTCGCCGCTTGTGTCATCGGTTTTCAAACAAGATTGTGAACTCGCGCCTTGGTTCGAGTTGGACAATTTCAGCACCACGTACGTAGACCGCCTTGAGCATCGTTTGCAGTAGTCGTCGTTTCTGCTCGGTAGATGCCAAGGCCCAAATGTAATGGAAGTCTTCTAGCCGCTGCTTGACTTCTGCGCTCAGATCAGCCGACTCGGTCTTGACATCAAGCTGCTGTTGGATTTTCTGGCGTTGTCGGTCGTATTCCGCCTCATCCAACTCACCACGCACGAATAGCAAACGGATCCGCTGCAAGCGACTCGCCAGCATTCGCCGATTGTATTCTGATTCGGCCAGTCCCGTGTCGCCTCGAATCAGTTGCACTATCCGGTCGAGCCAAATCTCTGGTAGACTCACGAGGCCGAGCCAGGTCTCGATCTGCTTTTCAATCCCATCCGCATCCACCATCGGTTGCGCGCACTTTTCGTGATATAGGCGCGCGGTGCTCCGATAGGTCCGTCGAAATATGTTTGGAACTGCGGTTTTCTTCGTATGCCCGACCATTCTGTGCTGGTGGTCAGCGCAGCGCAGTATGCTGCCCAATAAGTATATTCGCTTGTGCGTGTTTGTACGTTTAGCGCGAGCGCGGTCTTTGCGAGCCTGCTGGCTGCGGTCGAAGAGTTCTTGCGAGATGAGCGCCGGATGCTTGCCCGGATAGAGACTGCCCTTGTATTTCACCATACCCAAGTAAAATGGATTCTGCAGCATGTCGCGGACCGTATCAGGCCCAAATGCTTTGGGCCCGCCAATCCACAACGGATTAGCGCGATTAGAAAGTTTACGGTTGGTGCGAAAGCCTTCGCCGGTCAAGCGCTTGCCAATAGCGAGATCAGAGTTCTGACCTGAAGCATGCAGAAGAAACGCCATACGTAATCCGATGCTGTCTTTGGGATGAGCGACCAGATTTTTGCCATCGCCGATAGCGCGTTGACCGTAGTTGGGGCAATAACTTTTGCCATTCACATCGTCGCAATGGCTGCACAGACCTTTGCAATATCCATATGGGATGTCGCCGTTCCATTGACCTGACAGAATGCGCTGTAATTTCCCTTTTTTCGTTTCGCCACGTAAGTTGTTGACATAGAACTCACTCACCATGCCAAGGCTAGTCAGCATCATCTTGCCTTCGGGCGTATCGAAGTCAATCTTTTCTTCGACTGAGACCAGAGAGGTTTGATGCTGGCGCATAAATTCGACCGTCTCTAACAGCTTGCCAAGATTGCGGTAGAAACGATCCAGCTTGTGAACGAGCACAATGTCGACAAGGCGAATCTTGATGTCCCGCAATAGAATCTGGAACTCAGGACGCTGATCGCTCGTAGCCGAGTAACCATCGTCAACATACTCGCGATGGATTGCCCAGTTGCGCTCCGTGCAGTACTCACGCATCTTGGCCAACTGCGCGTCGAGACTATATCCGCTTACTTGATCGAGCGTGCTGACTCTTGCGTACAAAGCCACGCGAATTGTCATCAGGAGACCTTGGTTCAATCAGACGTTTTAGTTAGGTGAATTGTTCGACTGATCGTGACAATCACCCATAACGGGCAACAAGATTTGGGCGATATCATGGCAGAAAGCATCTACCTCTGGAGAGAGTATAAGTGCGAGGTTTTTTTCGGCATAGGACAATGAAGACTCGGGCTGTTTCGGTTTCGCATCTCGTGAGCGACCTCGCGCTGGTTTTTTGCTGGGCAGTGGTTTACGCTGGCCGGCATTTTCATTGTTGCTCATTTCGTCGAAGCCTCAAGGTCAAAATTCCATGAACATCCGCGTTGTGCGATGACTATGGTAGAATGCTTACGCTCTCAATAAATCACATTGGTCGCGCAATCGCAAGGGCAAGAATGGGCACTTTCATTATTACCCGCTCCTAATTGCACTAAAAACGTATCGTACGCCTACGCCTTCTTGTGCCATGAGCAAGAACGACCCATCTATCTGGTCCGCAGCCGATTACAAACGACGCGTGCAAGCGGAAACGCATTGGTTGCAAGTCGCCCTGCAGCGTCAATTATGGGATGAAGCCGGCGAAGTCGTCCTCGACTGGCTCGAATACTGGAATGAGTGCCAACACGCTAAATACAGCGATGGACTGATGGCGATCAATCGAGCGGTGATGCCGCTCGGTGACGACATGCGTTCCTTACTTGAAATCTTTGCGCACTGTGCGCAGGATGAGACCGAGCGTGAAGCATTGACGGCGTGGCTGAACGCCTTGCCGCATTCAGGCACATCTGCTCCCAAACCTACCTCCCTAGACGAAACTGCGCTGTGCGACGCGTATCGTGAGCGCCGACGAAGCCACGAAATCATCCAGTATCGCCGTCGCAGCGAGGACGCGTTGCGCTGGCTGATTGGTGAGGTGCTGAATCACAGCATGGTCGGCGGACTGCTCCCCGTGACCGAAAATTTCAGCCTGCTCGCGCGCGAGCTCTTCTTTCGCCGTTTGCAGCGGAAGCAACTACTGCTCTCAGCAGACTCGGATGCCGAGCAGCCGTTGCGCCGACGCATCGAAGCCGAGTTTTCGTTAGAGGCAGACAATGACGTCAAGACCAGTGCCTTCGAGCCGCGCTGGTTGCGCAAGATGGTGTACTCTTTCTATCGCTTGGTGCAACTCTGGTTGATACGTCCATTGATGCGCGACGACTTTCTCTTCGTCTGTCATGCTGAAGGGATAGACATCTCTGCGGAGGAATTGGCTTGGCTGACGCGCGCGCGCATTCTGAAACCACTCATACCGAACGGGAAGCCACATGTCTATCATGTCGTCCAGGTCTTTGCTCTGTCATCTCTATGGGCCGAGTACCATGCGCAGCGCTACACAGCATCGCAACTGTTCGCCGAGAAAGTGGCACAGGCGATTGATAGTGTATGGGAGCGACTCGCTTGGCTCACCCCTGACGACCGACTGAATGGCAATGGCTGGCTGTCGCTCACGCAGCAAGCGCGTGAACGACGAGCCGAAGCGGTGCAAGCACCGGCACGGCGACTGTGGGTTGAGGGCTTGGCCAACCTGGCGTCAGCCTATCTATTTGCGATTGGCGTGCGACCGTTTGCGTCGAAAGGGCGACCCCGTCTCGCGCCCGATGATCCGGTCATGCGGGCGCTAGAGGAAATGGTCCAACGCTATTACCAAGCGCAGCACACGTTTAAGGGTTGTATGCCATTTATCCGTAAGGGCACGTTAGATGAAGTAGACCGATCAGTGGCGCTGGCTTTTTTTCGCGCGCAGGCACCAATATTCACAGTGCAGTTACCAGATGAGGAACCGTTCTATCGCGCGTGGCAGCAGAAATTTGGCGGCGAGTGGATGTTTGAGCGCGCATTCGAGGAGGTGCGCTCGATGATTGAAACCTTGCCCGACGAAGCGCAAGATCGCGGCGCGCTATTCGCCTTCGAGCGCATGGCGTCGCAACCCTATGTGCCGCTCGCCAGAGAGACGACTAATGTTGGCCAGCTATCGGCCGATGTGTTGGCTTTTGCCGACCCCTTGCTGGACGGGCCTGCGCGCAGCGTCGGCTGCTGGGACACGCGCAGTTGGACGTGGTGGATCGTGCCGCGCTGGTGCTTTCGCCAGCGCTGGGGACAGACATGGATGCGTGATTGGTCGTGGCTGTTCATGCGCATTGACGCCACACGAACATTTACACTGGCGTCTTACATCGATGTACCGTCCTGAGACCTTCGTGAAAAATCGAGAACGAGCGGCTACAAGAAAGTCATGGATATTGCGTCAAACACTGGCGAAAATCGGGCAAAATCGCATGATGGCTGGCGAGTATATATACATATAAAAATACTCTTACACAACGCTATTCCTCGTGATTGCTCCGCAGCACTTCTGCCTTGAATCCATTGCTTCTGGACAAATCTTTGCATCTGCACCTGCACCTATAACATATGCTTCACTGACCGGTTCAAGCTCGATGCACACGAACACTCTCTGCTCATTCCATCCGCTCATACTTCAAAGATATTCGCCTCACATCAGGTAATCCTCACCCAAACAAATCAGTCATACATACCCCTCGCATAAGCGGGCAGTGGCGCGAGCGCCGACCGTTCAACATGGCCGCGAACGCGACAGCCGCTCGGATCGCGTGTGCGCAACCGACGCGGGCGCACAGCGCGAATGGTGCGACCCGCGCCAAGTCTGCACAAAAAGCGTATTGACTGCTTGCCGTGTCGGGTGTATGTTGGTCATAGTTTCCATCTTGATTTGTTGCATCTTTTGCAACCTGGCATCCTCAAGCCAGTCATTGTGCAAGCCGCAATGAGAAACGCTCTGCGAGGCACGGACCAGTTTCGACTGGAAGCGGAATCCGATGCAGCCAACCAGCACAGCCGCAGCCGTATCGCGTGGAGGCGCGGGCTTCAAGTTCAGCGTTCGTACGTCAATCTTGCCCCATGTGGTAGCGAAAGGGATTCTATCCATCGCCGTACTCGATCATATTGCATCTTCTTCGGTCCGTGTCCACTCGTAGAGTGATTGCCGCATACTCAATACAGCCACTGTGCCCATCCATGCAGGTACTCGTCGGCGTTGACTTCACTGGTCACGTTGCCTGACTTGCGCGCCTGATCGGTTCGTTGCGCCTGGCCGTGTTTTCTCCAGCGGCCGTTGTTTGTACGTGCTCATCGCACGCGTTCACGAAGGGAGGTGATTTGATCCGTTCGTAAAATTGAATAGCGTCTGATTGCAGCCGAAAGGCGTTTGCCTTTCGGCGCAGAGCGGGATGCAGGTCCTCAGCGACCTCATCCCGCTTTTTGTTTGGCCCTCGTCCGGCCTGCACGTTAGCGGCTCCGCGCAGGCGGGCACATCTGATCGAGCCGCATACATTTCTCCAAGGAGCCACGCCATGAGCAAATTCAAACCCACCTGCACGTTCAATGCCCTCGCCGATTTATCCGTGCTGCTGCCCGCCGCGCACGTCGAACACGACGTGTGCTTGATCGAGCCGCCGGAGTTGTCTGCGAGCGTGGTCCCCGATACGCTCGACGACGAAGCGCTGCTCGGCCTCGCCTCGAAACTACAGCAGTCGCACCAACAGTGGCAAGCGGCTTTGACCGAGGCTGCGTCGCTGGTCAAACAAGCGCGCGCTCTGCGAGCGCAACAATGGGCGGTCGAGGCGCGCGTTGAGCAAACGCGAGCACAGTTCCACAAGCAAAAGGGCTGGCGCACCCTGAAATTACTGGTCGAATCCATCCAGAGCGAGGCCCGTCCGCTGGACACGAGCACAACGGACTTGCTGGCGCAGGCGCAGCACGCCCTGGCCCAGTATGAGCGCCGGCTGGAGGTCGCGCTGCAAACAGATCTGACGCGCCTCGCGGAACTGAAGGCGCAGATTGAAGCGATTGAGAATCAGCCTGCGGTGCAGGCTTTCCGAGCCGAGGAGCAACACCGACAAAATATCGAGCGACTGCATCAACAAGTCGTTGAAGCGCAATCGTGCTACGCCCACGCGCGCACCGCGGACGACCTGCAGCGGATACGCGCCGACTTGACCGCGCTCGTCGCCCAAACGGAAGTGGACGATCGGCTGCACGGTCAAACGGAACAATTGTTGGCGATGATTGAAACGGATCTCGTGCAGGCGCGCGCAACGGAACAAGAAACTGCCGCGCGCCAGGCGCGCGAGCAGTTCGGCCAATGGATTCATGCCGTGAGCCAGCAACGCCGCGCGGACGATATCTTATTAACGTTTGCGCTGGGCCAAGCCGTGCACCTGTCGCCGACGGCGCTACGCAGTCAGAAAGGCAACCCGCGCGTGATGCTGGTGAGCGCGGTCGGCTTTGCCTTGGGCGAGCCGGTCGTGCGCACGCTGGTTAAAGACCCAACGCGCGAGCGCTACTATCGGCTCGAACCCGCCACGGGACTGCCGGCGCGCGGCTGCGGTCGCGCATTCGACTGGCAGTACAACGGCAGACGCAAAGTGGTGCGCAACAAACCCGAAGTCGCTGCGGATGATGTGCAACTCGAAGACGCGACGCTACTGCCCAGTGCGGAGGTGAACATGTGCTTAACGACCTAACCAACGTAATCCTGATCGTCATCTGCATACCTGCTGCGTCACCGCCAAGCGGGTTGGAGTCAATAGACTTCAACCCGCTTGGACGTTTTGCACGCGCGGCAGACGACGACATGGCAAGGAAGAGATCTCCGTGCGGTCAAACGACACGCTCGGCGTTTCAGTTGAACGGCGAGTACCTCTTGCCACGTACTTCGGTTTGGCAAGCGGCAGCATGCGCTCACGCTATATCACTCCGCGAGCGATGGCGGCTGCCGTCGGCCAATCGCCTCACAAACTGTTCAAACGAACTCACAAAGATAAGGGCTAGACAATGGTGATGTGTAAATACGGTTCACCATTCATTGCTCATGTACGAAGGAGTCATTATGAACGACGAACAGCGACGCATCTTCCTGTCACAGCGCGAGGTGTATGACGCCGGCAATCCACCCGTCATCGGCATCCGCGCCGACGTGCAAACAGTCACGCTCATTGTGCAGGAGGGCGTGAGCGAAACAGAAATTCCGCTGCTGACCGAAACGCAAATGATCTATGTCGAACTGGACGCGGCGGAGCTGAAGACGCTCGGGCAACGGGGTCAGCGCGTCATTGACGAATTCGGCATGCGATTCGGGCCGGTCGTCGCCACACGCCTGGGCGGTCACGTCAAACGCTGGCGCGATGTGCCGCACGCGGGGATGAACTGATGACCGTCAAGCGTGAGCTACGTGTCGTGGTAGATGCACACAGCTACAACCTCTTCGCATGCGACGCGACCGAATGGTACGCGCTGCTGGACAAATTGGATGCGCTGCTCGAATCGCCATGAGCTTTCAGAAGAGCCATCTCGAGCTGACGCTCGCCGAGGTGCTGCAAATCGTGCGCGCTTGGTTGCGTGACGCCGAGATGCACAACGCGCACGTTCGCATCGGGCAGGCGTTCGCCCCGCTGGTGCGCGAGCAAGTGCTGTTCACGATTGCTGTGGTGGAGGTCGCGATTCCACAGAACGAGAGCCATGTTACCGATTCCATGCCTGAGGTCAGCATAGCGGCGGACGACTTGCCCAACGACGAGCTCACGCCTTTCGACAAGCGTGACGTGCTCGAAGTCTCGGACACACCCATATCCGACGAGGAGGAACTCAGTTTCTAAGCCTATGAAACACTCAGCCGCTCAGCGCCTCGTGTACGCCGATGGTACGCGCGTGCGCATCAACGATTGCACGGATAGTCCCAAGGGCCTCGGCGTTGTTCGTCAACTGCACATGCAGCTTGGTCTCGTGACCATCGTCGGGCGCGATGGTTACCTCGGCGACTTCGCGCCCGATGAACTGCAAAAGACCAAACCACACTCCAAGGCCCGATGACGGCTTACTGGCCTGTGAGCTTCAAAGGTCTGCGCGCATTCTGTACCACCTACACCATAGATGAGACGGGCACGGTCATGCTGTCGCTGGTCGGTGCCGTGACCGTGCTCAACGGCTTGTGGGCCGCGTTTCTCTCGCATGAGACGCTGGTGCTGAACGAACAAATAGAAGTACGCAGAATGCAGCGCGATGAGCGTGCACTGCTCAAAACACTCGCGCACAAAGCCGCGAGCGAGTATCGTACGTTAAGCGCGCGGTTGCGCGAAACCGGCAAACGCCACTTGGTCATCGTGCACCAGCAAGCAACGCAGGACTGCGAAATGGATCGCGCGTTCTTTGTCGTGCAAGCCGCAGAAGGCTTACCACCACTCGCGCGGTTCTATGCGCAGTTCACGCGCGCCGTCGCGGTGTGCGCGCGCACCGATTGGAGTGAGTATCTGTGGCAGCGCGGACTCGCGGCGCAATTGATCGCGCCGTGCGAAGCCGCAGGCATCCAAGCATGGCGTGTCACGGCTGATGCCGAAGCGTGGGCACCGGTCGTGCGCGAGGGCATTACGTCTCGCGTGATTCGTTGATGGATGGATAGCCGATGGCTGATGGCGAATTGCGATTTGCGATTTGCGATTTGCTACCCGCCATTAGCCATCGGCCAAAACAGGAGGTTTGATGAGCCGCTTACAAAATAAAATTCAAATGGGATATTTCCCGACGCCGCCCTCGCTCGTTGACGCGATTGTCGCACACTTGCAGTCACCCAATGGACAAGTATTCAGAATTCTAGATCCGTGCGTGGGCGAAGGCATTGCTCTGTCCATGCTGGCAGAGCGGCTCGGTGGCGAGACGTTCGGCATGGAATTGGACGCGGAGCGCGCACATGAGGCCAAGAAGCGCGTGCAGCACGTGCTGGCCGGCGACTTCGCCGACATGCGCCTGCCGACGAATCCGCCCGGCGTGTCGCTGCTATTCGAGAATCCACCCTATGATGCCGATGACGGCGCGGGCAAACGACTCGAGCTACACTTTCTGCGTGAGACGGAAGATTGGCTGATGCCGAGCGGCGTGCTGGTTTTCATCATCCCACAGTACCGTTTGAGCGAGCATGTCGCGCGCCGCCTGTCGTCGGGGTTCGAGCGCATCGAAGTCTATCGCTTCCCCGATGACGAGTACGCGCGCTTTCGGCAGGTGGTCGTCTTCGCCATCAAGCGTACGCAGCGACGCGAGGATAACGCAAGTCTGCTGGCGTTGTTGCAAGCACAACACGCGGCACTGCCGGTGTTGTGCTCTGAATGCAACTTACCATATCCCATCCCGCCATCGGATAGGACACTATGGTTCTTCCATCCGTTCGATGTGCCGCCCGAGATGATGACGGATGAGGCCGAGGGCGCGGGCGTGTTCGTCGGACGCGCCTGGAGCGACCTGATGAACCCGCATCCGCTGTCTAACCAACGGCCGATCATGCCGCTGCGACGCGGCCACGTCGGCACGATGGCGGCGGCCGGTGCGATTGACAACGCCGAGATTCGCAAAGACGAGCAGCGTCTGCTGATCAAAGGCCGCTTAAAGAAGTTGCTGATTGAGTGCACGGACAAGGCAGACGTGGAAGCGGGCATCCAACGTTTCGTCGAACAGTTCGACGCGCAGATGGTCACGCTCGATCTGCAAACGGGTGACACGTTGATGGTGAGCGGTGAAGGCCCGTTACGCGAGTGGTTGACCGCATGGATGAACGAACTGGCCAACGTCATCGTCGAGAGGTATCAGCCGCGCCATCGCATGACGTATGAGGATTTGCCATGTTTCGCGCAGATCGTCACCAGTCACTCGCGCTTCCGCGAGTTGCCGGGACGCAGCGCGACGGGCTTATTCGAGTCGCAGAAGCATGTCGTCGCCGCGAGCCTGCGCCGATTAGTGTCACCCGATGATGAAACCATTGCGAAGCATCTGTGGGATTGCCTCGCGCAGAATCGCCGTCCAACCGTGAAAGGTGTGAGGCGGCTGCTCCATTGCGGGTACTGGCAAGCGAAACGCAAACTGCGGCGCGCGCTGGACGGCGACCGCGAGTACGTCATCGTGCAGGGCGAGGCCGGCACTGGTAAGACGACCATCGCGGCCAGCCTCGCGCACGTGCTCAAGTTGCTGGTGGCGCGGCGCAAACCATTTCCTGTGATCGTCGTGTGTCCACCGCACTTGGTCGAGCAGTGGCCCGCCGAAATCAAAGCGATCGTGCCGATGGCGCAAGCGGTGGAGGTGCGCACCATCCGCGACTTGAAAGCGTACGCGCAAAACTTTCAACGACTCGAATCAACGACGCTGTCCGTCGCCGTCATCTCCAGCGAGATGCTCAAGCGCGGCAGCGGCTGGACACCTGCCGTCGTGCGTCTGCCCAAGCGATTGAGAGCGGTGGATGCGAAAGGTAAACCGATGTTTGCGGAAGTTGAAGCAGCGCTCCGGCAATATGCGGAAGCGTCAGCGCCGCAAAAGAAAGCGCATTGGCTCACAGAGGCACAGGCGCGCATGGAAAGGACAGGCCACCAGGTCGTGTGTGACGACGAAGATTGGGCCCATGCGGCCAAGCGCATCATCGCCGAGCAGTCTCGTCACGATCTGTTCGCGTGTCCGCGCTGCGGCAGCATCGTGTATGAGAACGACGAGCGCGGACGGCAGCTCATTCCCGTGACGGACGCAAACTACTTCGATGGGCGCAAATTGAAGTGCAATGCGCTGCTGAAGAAGCGTGTCAGGCGCACGAAAGCCAATGGCGAGACGGAGTGGGTCGAGGACGAGACCGAATGCGGGGAGCCGCTGTACCAGTGGTGGCGCGGCCAGTTCTCACGTGAACTCGTGTCGAATACACCGACGTATCCGATTGCCGAATACATCAGAAGAAAATTGCGCAAGTGGGTGGAGTTGGCCGTGTTTGACGAATTGCACTTGCTCAAGGCGCAGGCGTCCGATCGCGGTCATGCGTTTGGCAGCTTGGCCGCCGCCGCGAAGCGATCGGTCGGCTTGACAGCGACGACCTACGGCGGTTTGGCAACCACCATTTTCTATCTGCTCCATCGCCTCGATGCGACCGTGCGCCGTGAGTTCACCTGGCGCGAGGGGCAACGCTTCGCCGCGCTCTATGGAGTCTTGGAGCGCATCGTTAAAGAAACGGATGAAGCGTCCGATGACGATGTGGAGGTGGGCGCATACACGGGCCTGCGCCGCAATCAAACGATCACCAAAGAATTACCCGGCGTCTCGCCGGCGCTGGCGGTACGCTTGTTGGACCGTGTGATCTTCCTGACACTATCGGATCTCGGCTACCAACTGCCACCCTACGATGAAATTCCTATCGTACTTTCCATGGACAAAGAACAGCGTAAGCGCTACGACCATATTGACGACGCGCTGTTGGCCGCCGCGAAGCAAGACTTCTCGCTGATGAGTGAGTACCTGCAAACCATGTTGCTTTATCCTGATGCGTGCTGGCGCGAACTCAACACGAGCATCGGTGCGTGGAAGGCGTTGCCCGCTGACCGACTGTATCCGAAGGAGCAATGGCTAGTGGAGATGTGCCGAGCCGAGACAGCGGCAGGGCGCAAGGTGCTGCTCTATGTGCAGTTCACGGATACCAAAGACATTCAGCCGCGCTTGAAAGACATGCTCGTGAAGGCCGGTGTGCGCGCGGTCATCATGTCCGATGTCGAACCGCGCAAGCGCATGGAATGGGTACGGCGCAAACTGAAAGAGGGAATGGATGTGCTCATCGTCAATCCATTACGGGTCGAAACGGGACTCAACCTCGTCGCCTTCCCAACCATCATTTACTACGAGATTAGCTACTCGCTCTATTTGACCTACCAAGCCAGCCGTCACTCGTGGCGACTCGGGCAGACCGAAGCAGTGAAGGTGTACTATCCGCTATACCGAAATGCGATGGAACATCGCGCCGTCGCGCGCGTCGCGCAGAAGTTGGCTGCTGCCTCTCTGCTCTACGGCAATGATGTGATTGGCGGTCTGGTCTCGGAAGCGAATGCCAAGCATGGTCTGATGGAACAACTGATTCGTGACGTGATGAACAACGCGGCCATTCCGGACCTGTCCGAACTATTTGTGCGCGCCGAGCGTACCGCGCAGGAGAGCGGCTGGTTGATAGGCGATGTGTCAGGCGACCAACATTACGGCACAGCGGGCGGGCGTTTACCTGAAACGCGATCGCGAATCGTGGAACCGGTGACAGCGGCGCAGGGTAGACAACTCTCACTGCTGGAATTGATGCGGTAGGCGCAGCCCGTAAACTCAGTCGTCATGAAGGAGGTGATTTGTATCGTCTCTCTAGGTACATTGCTTTCGTCACTGAACTCTGCGCAGCGCCAAGCCGTCGAACTGACCGAAGGCCCACTGATGGTCATCGCGGGCGCGGGTTCGGGCAAGACGCGCGTGCTGACCTATCGCATCGCGTACTTGGTGCGCATCGGACTGGCGAGTCCGCATTCGATACTCGCGCTGACCTTCACCAAGAAAGCCGCGCACGAAATGCGAGAGCGGCTGAGTCAACTGTTGGGCGGGCGAGCGGAGAAACTGGTGCTCGGTACGTTCCACGCGCTCGCGCTGCAAATCGTCAAGACTGAGTGTGAGAAACTCGGCTTTGAGCCGTACAAACTGCTGGTGTATAACGCCGCCGATGCGCGCGAAACCCTCAAGCGAGCCATCGCGCAAGCGCAGCTGGAGGAGCAGCGATGGGACGTGGAACAAATCGCAAGCGCGATTGCTGATGCGAAGCACCATGCTCGCAGCCCAACGGAGTTTGTGCGTGTCAAAGGCGATTACTTCGAGGAGATGGTCGCGTTGGCATATGCGCATTACCAA
This sequence comes from Anaerolineae bacterium, assembly GCA_038198935.1. Classification (GTDB taxonomy): domain Bacteria; phylum Chloroflexota; class Anaerolineae; order JACRMK01; family JACRMK01; genus JBBPZQ01. Next base: position 10,970 of record JBBPZQ010000080.1, on the reverse strand, counting down.
GACCTCTTGAAGCAAGCCAACGCGGTGGACTTCGACGACCTCATTCTATTCGCCGTGAGGTTGCTGCGCGAATACCCTGATGTGGTTGATTTTTACCAGACCATATACCTGTGCTGGCTACCCACTCCATCCACGTGAATTTAGGCTGCAAATTGGCTGTGTTACACTCCTTGCTCACTGCGAATTCTACCATACTTGGGAGCGTAAACAGTCATGCTGAGCTACCTCACGCAATGTGCCAAGCAGTTGTGGTCACGTCTGACCTCGGCCGCAAATCAATTGTTCCGCCGCATCACGCAACCCGCCAGCCCAAACGTGGTGACGGGCACGCTGGCTGACCTCCCGCGTAGTCGGGCCGAGCTACTCGCCGAGAATGCACTGCTGCGCCAGCAGTTGATTGTCTTGCACCGCCAAGTCAAAACGCCGCGTCTGACGTGGCGCGAACGGTTGCCATTTTTGTTCCTCGCGCGCTGGGTTCCCAATTGGAAGCAAGTCCTACAGATCATCAAGCCCGATACCATCCTGCGCTGGCACCGCGGAGGCTTGCGTTTGTTTTGGAGATTCAAATCGCGCGTGCAGACGCCGTCGCATCGTCTAGCGGCCGAGACAATCGCGCTAATTCAGCGCATGGCTCGGGAAAATCCGTTGTGGGGTGCTGAACGCATCCGCGGCGAATTACTCAAGTTGGAAATCAGGGTGGCGAAACGGACGATTCAGAAGTACATGCGTGCAGTGCGGTCAGGGCCACCTTCCGGCCAGCCGTGGTCGACATTCTTGAAGACGCATGGCAAGGATATTTGGGCGTGCGACTTCGTACCGGTGGTGACGCTGTTCTTCCGCACGATCCATGCGTTTGTGATTGTGCATCTGGCGAGCCGACAGGTGGTGCATTTTGGCGTGACGGAGCATCCGAGCGACGAATGGGTAGCGCAGCAATTGCGAGAAGCGACGCCATTTGGAGAAACGCCGAAGCATTTGATCTGTGACAATGACAAGAAGTACGGGCCAGTATTTGAACGGGTGGCCAAGACGAGCGGGATTGAAGTGATGCACACGCCGTATCAGGCACCGCTGGCCAATGCCATCTGTGAAAGGTTCATCGGGAGCTTGAGGCGCGAGTGCCTGGACCAGGTGCTGGTGTTGGGCATTCGCCAGCTGGCCCGGATCCTGACTGAGTATGTGAAGTACTTCAACCAGGCACGGCCGCATCAGGGTATTGAGCAACAGATACCGGAGTCACGTCTGTCGCGAGTGCCGACCGCCGCCACCGGGAATATCATCAAGTTTCCGACGCCTTCCGCCGCGGCCGTTCAACACACCGCTGGCGACGTCATCGCCTTCCCGGTGTTGAACGGGCTGCACCACACGTATGGCCGGGCGACGTAGCTTTCTTGGTGGCCGGATGAAGCCTGTAGCCAGCACAGGCGCATGGTAAACACAGATAATCGTGTTCTGAAATGATACTAACTCCACGGGAACGGGCTGTGCGACACAGGATGCAAATCGCCTTCGGCGAAACGCGCGAAGCGGAATGGGTGCAGCACGTTGCTGTGTTCGCCCATCAACACTCTGGCGACTTCTTTGCCGACGCCAATCATTTTGTAACCGTGATTGCTGTCGGCGATGACATAGACGTTGGGGCGCATGAAATCAAACACGGGGAATGAGTCGGCGCTGAATGCGCCGATTCCGCCAGACGGCGCTTTGTGATAAGCGATGCTGCATCCCTCGAAGCGCTCGAAGCAGTGCGCCAATCCGGCCGTGAAGTAATCGGCGAAGTCGTCGCCGACGGTGTAATACGGACTCTGCGGGCCGTAGGGGTCCACCTCAGCGTCGGGACCTAAGCGCTCGGGCACGCCGCCGCCCTGCACGCCGTTTCGGTCGCGCTTCCAGTAGATGCCCCACAAGTCGCTGGTAATCACCTGACCCGTTTTGTCCGACACGAGCGGCTCCAGCGAATCCACGTGAATGACCGGCGGATAGTTGCCGTCCGCAGTCGCGTAATCTTCGGGGCGCACGCGTATCTCACCTTCCTGCAATCGCCAGAACGTCCACATGTCGTTATCACGATGCACTTGTCCATCGCGGCCCTTGATGTCAATCTTCATCGGCAGACCCAGTTTGCCCCACAAGTTTTTCACCCAGGGGCCCGCTCCGACGACGACGTACTCCGCCTCAATCGCGCCGCGGTTGGTCAGCACGCGCGACACCGAGCCATCGGCTCTGCATTCGAAGGCCGTCACTTCGACGCCGCTCAAAATCTGTGCGCCTTCGGACTCGGCTTTTTTCGCCAACCCGAACATCGAAGCGGTGTTGAACGCGAAGCCGCCTTGATGCTCGTGCAGGCAACGCGACAGGCCGTGCGCTTTCCAGTCGGGGAAGATAGCGCGCATGTATTGGAAGACGGCATCCTCGCCGCTGACCAGCGATGAGCGATAGCCACCGCGCTGCTGGCGCTCGTAGATGGCGTCAATGTCCTGCGCCTGCACGTCGCTGACCAGCGCCATGTAGCCGACGGGATGATACTGGAACGCTTCGGGGTCCGATTCCCACACGTCCACGCTCACGCGGATAACTTCGCCCATCGCAGGCTGGAAATAGAAATTGCGAATGACGCCGCACGCGATGCCGCTCGCGCCAGAGGCGATGGTGGTCTTATCCACGACCACCACATCTTCGCCACTGCCGCGCCCGCGCGCTTTCAATTCTTTCGCAAGATGCCAGGCAGTGCTCAAGCCGTGCACCCCCGCGCCGATGACAAGATATTTTACTTTCTGAGGAACTGTGATACTCATACGTATCTCCTGAATGTGAAGTGCCAAATGTCAGGTGTCTCAAGCCAGACTTCCGAAGTCTCCGAGACTTCGGAAGTCTGACTGCCCATGACACATGACACTTAATCACTTGACACTTCGTTCATCGCTTTCCTGCCCATCGGCGCAATGCCGTATGCGTGACCCGTGTGCAGCAGCGTGTCCCACACATACGCCGCGAGCGAGCGAGCGCCAATCAGCGAGAAGGCAGGCAACGCGGCGATGTCGCGACGCACAATCAACTGTGTCGTCTTGGCGAGGCTGCTCTGCTTGGCTGTGTGATTGGCAAACGCGCTCGGCGCGAAATCGAGCGCGCACAGTTGACTCAGCACCTCGCGGCAGAGCGGTCCGACTACACGCAACTCGCTCCACGCGTCGGTCATATCGGTGACGGTGACGAATTGCGCGGATTCGCGCGCGAGACTCTGCAACCTTTCGACGAGCGCCGCCTCGTCGTTCGCGTTCGTGCTGATGAAGAACAGGTCGTGGCGCAAACGATAGACGTGCCCCGCCGCGACGATGACGCCCGCATTGATGGCGAGCACGGGCGCGTCAAGGGCGCGCTGCAACAATGCTTCCGCCTGTTCACCTTCGACCAGCATGCGGCCATGCGCGGTTTCGTCTGCCAGCGCGACGGCATTGCGCGCCACTTGCACTTCGCGCACAATGTCTCCGTAAGATTCTGCGATGCGCCAATGCTCCACCTCGCAGAATCGCGCGCCGACTTTGTTTGCGTAATCGTAAATCGGAGTGAGTCGAGTGGGTATCATGTGTCGGTCTTTTTTTACGCCCGCAATCTTTCGCCTTGCGCATCATAGAACGCGCCGTGATGCACGCGCGCTTCGGCCAGTCGTTTCGTCTTTGCGTCCATGCAGATGGTGAAGGTCGCGCCGTTCTGCGCGGCTAACTCGGCGGGCAGCCAGCACAGCCCAATCACCTCGCCCAGCGTCGGGCTGCGGCGGCTGGACGTGACCTGGCCGATGAGTTCCAGTTTGCCATTCGACGGGCGCACAATCTGCAAGCCTTCGTCGGGCACAAGATTTGGCTGCGCCATCTTGAAGCCGACCAAGCGTTGCTTGGGGCCCTCTTTCGCGACGCGCATTAGCGCGCGCTTGCCCAGGAAATCGGGTTTGCTCAACTTGACCGCCCAGCCGAGGTCCGCCGAGAGCGCATCCGAGAGCGCATCAGTATCTTGCCCGACGATGATATGACCCTTCTCCAGTCGCAGCACGCGCTGCGCCTCCACGCCGAACGGCGCAATGCCAAACTCCTCCCCTGCCTCCATCAGTCTTTCCCACAGATGCAAGCCGTAACTGGCGGGCGCGTGAATCTCATACGACAGTTCGCCCGTGAAGCCGATGCGCAGCAAGCGGCACGGTACACCTGCAACCTCTGCCTCGCGCACGTGCATGTACGCGATGGCTTCGTTGGAGAGGTCGAGTGCAGTCAACTTTTGCAGCACGCGGCGCGAGTGTGGCCCCGCCAGATTGAACGCCGCGAACGCTTCGGTGACATCGGTGATGCGCACGCCCTCGCCCCAGCCCGACTGCCGATACCATTGCAGCCATTCGTAAATCGCGCCCGCGCCCGACGAGGTGGTGGTCATGTACCACTCGTGCGCGTCCAGATGCGCGCACACGCCGTCGTCCAGCACGATGCCTTCGTCGTTGCACATCACGCCGTAGCGCACGCGCCCGACGCCGAGATTGCGCCACTGATTGATATAGATGCGTTCGAGAAAGTTAGGCACGCCTGCGCCCGTCAATCTCAGTTTGCCGAGCGTGCTCACATCAATCAGGCCGACGCGCTCACGCACCGCCTTGACTTCGGCGGTCGGGTCGCCATAGTGGAACGGGCGTAGATAGACGGCCGCGACCATCATCCGCGCGCCGTGCGCGATGTGCCACTCGTGGGTAGGCGTCACCTGCACAGGCTCCATGTGCTGCCCTGCCAGCGAGCCGAGCGTGACGGGCTGCGTCGGCGGACGCGTGGTGGTCGTGCCCGTCTCCTGCACCGACCAGCGATTGGCGCGCGCGCACAAGTGAATGGCATTCAGCGCGCACATCTTGCCCTGGCATGGTCCCATCGTGACCGTGCTGTAGCGCTTCAGCAGTTCGAGGCTGTCGTATCCTTCTGTGATGGATGTCTCGATGTCTTCAGACGTCACGTCTTCACAAAAACAAATGAATTGTTTTTTGTGACCTGACGCGCCGACCTGCGCCGACGAGCGTGGCGGCTCGCTCCGTTTGCGTTGAGTGAGCGCGGCGTGCTCTTCTATACTGGGCGCATCACCGCATCCGACGAATGCCGCCGCGCTCAATCCAGCCCAGCGTCCTTCGCCGATTTGTGTTTCAATATCGTGCGTGCCCGCCGCGCGTCCAACCAGATAGACACCAGCGGGCATTGATGTCGGGCGATGCTCGGCGCGCGCCTCATCATACTGAAATTGCGCGCCCGCCTGATACGCCAGGTCATTGGCAGGCGTCCAGCCAATGCTAATGGCAATCAGGTCACAATTAAATGTGCGCGTCTCGTGTGGCGCGTTCACATGCGCGACAGTAGCATGACTGACCGCGCCACGACCATGCGCCAACTTCATGTTGTGTTGCCAGAGTACGGGCACATCTTCAAGCGAGGTGTGCGTGGTCGCGCTTGCCTCGCGCTCGTCCACTATCGCCATCACCTGCACACCCGCCGCGCGCAAGTCCGCTGCCACCGCCCAGCCATCGTCGTTCGCGGTGACGACGAGCGCGCGACGCCACGGCGCGACGCGATAGAGATTGAGCAATCGCTGCACTGCGCTGCCGAGCATGACCCCAGGCAAATCGTTGTTGGCGAAGGGCAATGGCCGCTCGACTGCGCCTGTGGCAACGACGATGGAGCGCGCGCGCACCTTGAACAGCCGCGCGCCGCTCACTGCCGCGAGCCAGTTGTCCTGATAGACGCCGAGCACGGTGGTGTTGGTGAAAATGGCGAGACCTTTCGGGTCTTGAAGACCCGAAAGGTCTGACGTTCCCGTATAGCGCAGATGCCCACCCAACGTCGGGTTCTCGTCGAAAAGCAGCACGCGCGCGCCACGTTCGGCGGCTGCCCGTGCCGCGCTCAGGCCCGCTGGGCCGCCGCCAATCACCGCGACATCGGCGTGCAAAAATTGTTTATCGTATTCGTCCGACGGCGTGTCGCGATGGACTTCGCCCAGACCCGCGGCCTGACGCAGCACGCGTTCATAGGTCGGCCACAGCGCGGTCGGGTGAATGAACGTTTTGTAATAGAAGCCAACGGGCAGCAGACGCGAGCCCATCTGGCTGAGCGACATCAAGTCGTACTCGAGCGAGGGCCACGCATTCTGGTGCACGACTCGCATGCCGTCCGCGACAACGCGCTGACAGGCGCGCACGTTCGGCTCGTCGCCCACTTGCACCAAACAGTTGGGGCAGTCTCCCGAGCAGCAGAGCAAGCCGCGCGGACGATGGTATTTGAACGAGCGACTAAAAACTTTCATACCTGCTGCTGCGAGCGCAGAAGCAATCGTGTCGCCTGCATACGCGCGATGCTCTCGTCCGTCGAAGGTGAGGCGAACTGTCTGCGCGCGGTCAATCGCCTCGCCCATCTGCGCGGGCAAGCGATTCGTTGTCGCAACCTTCTCACGTTCCAACATCGGTTGACTCTCCTGCCTGTTTGTTCGGCTCTGTCATCGGCTCGCCCTCGGGCTGCTGCGGCTGCCACAGGTAGGTGCGACTGATTTCATTCGTAAGCGTGTGGCGCTCGGCCAGAAACCACAAGCCGCAGCCCGCGCGGTGATACCACCACTCGCTCTGCCAGCCGCGTGTGTTCGCGCGCATGTAGAGGTACGCGCCCCATTCTGCGTCGCTGGTCGCCGACGGGTCTTTAGGCCGCGCGTTGACCTCGCCGCCGAAACGAAATTCATGTACATTGCGAATGCCACAGTTGGGACAGGTGAGTTGTAACATAACGTTGTGATGTGAACGGTGAACAGTCAACAGTCAACAGTCAACGGTGAATACCGTTCACTGTTCACTGTTGACTGTTCACTGATTCAATGCCCTACCGCCGTCGCGCCTTTCTCGCCAACCAATTCGCCCTCGGTAAAGCGCGAGAGACTGAACGGCGCAATCAGTTCGGGCGTGCGATGGGTCGCAATCAGTTCGGCGCTCAGCTTGCCCGCGATGGGCGACGCCTTGAAGCCGCCCGTGCCCCAGCCCACGTCGAGCAAGAAACCCTCGACGGGCGTGAAGCCCATGATGGGACTGAAGTCAGGCGACATGTCGCAGATGCCCGCCCACTGACGCAGAATGCGCACGTGCCGCAAGGCGGGAAAAAGTTCGAGCATGTGCGCGGCGAGGTCTTCCAAAAATGAGAGCGTCGCGCTGATGGAGTATGAGCCGAACGGGTCCACGCTCGCGCCCATCACCAGTTCGCCGCGGTCACTCTGGCTGACGTACACGTGCAGGCTGCCCGAGACAATGACCACGTCGAGAAATGATTTGAGCGGCTCGGTCACACACGCTTGCAACGGCACGGTGTTCACGGGCAAGCGCACGCCCGCCATTTCCGCAATGGTCGAGCACCAGCCCGCGGTCGCGTTGAGCACCACCTCGGTGTTGATGTGTCCGCGATTCGTCTCGACGCCTGTGACTTTGCCGTTCGCAACGCAAATGCCGGTGACCTCGGTATTTTGATGGATATGCACGCCGCGTGCGTCCGCCTGATGCGCGTACGCCCACACCACTGCGTCATGACGAATGATGCCGCCGGGCGCGTGATACAGTCCTGCGAGAATGGGATAGCGCGGTCGGTCGCTCAGGTCGAGCCATGGGCACATGCGCGCCATCTCGTCGCGCCACACCAGCCGCGAGTCCACGCCTTCCAACTGATTGACCTCGGCGCGCTGGCGCATGGTGCGCACCGCGCTGTCGGTGTGCGCGAGCGTCAGATGTCCACGACGACTGAACAGCACGTTGAAGTCGAGTTCCGCCGACAACTGTTCGTACAGTTTCACGCTCTGGTCGTAGAAGCGCACGCCGTCGGGCGTGACATAGTTGCTGCGGATGATGGTCGTGTTGCGTCCGCTGCCGCCATAACCGATGTAGCGCTTCTCCAGCACGGCCACGTCGCGGATGCCATGCTCTTTGGCAAGGTAGTAGGCGCACGCGAGTCCGTGCGCGCCTCCGCCGATGATGACCACATCGTAGCGGTCTTTGAGCGGATGCGTGTGCCACATGCGCGGCAGCGGCTTGTCGCCGTTCAATGCCTGACGCAATAACTTGAGAGACATCTAGTCGCGCCCTCCATTGGCCACCAACTGTTTCAGGCGCGTGTCGGGATAAGCGGCTTCGAGTTCAGCGATGAGCGAATCGGCGAGTGCTTCGGGTTCGCCGTCGCGCTCATGCGGCTCGGATGTGTGCCACTCGTCGGTGTATGCGTCGGCTTGGGTCAGACCCGCGCGCATGGCGGCTTCGTCTATCGCAACCTGAAAGCGCGCACTGAGCGCACGCGAGACGCGACCACGGCGTCCGCCCTGTGCCGTGCGCACCTGCACTTGCGATGGGATGTCGCGCCAATAGACAATCTGGTAAGTGCTCATGTGTTCATCAACTCCAGCAGTCGCGTCTCGAGCGCGCCATAACCGACCTGCCGCACCTCGAGTGGCAGCCCGAGTTGTTGCGCGGCTTGCCATGCGCTTGCCATCAACCTTTCGTCTTCACGCTGCGCGAGATAGACGACCCGTGTGTAGTTGCCAAAATAGACGTCGCGCAGTTCGGGAAAGCGGTCGAGCCCCAGTCCTTCGATGACGAGATGGTCGAACGACTGCACCATGTAGTCGGTGAGGAAGAATGTGCCTGGCGCTTCGTCCATCATGGGTTGGAAGCCCGCATCGGCGTACATCTCGTAGCAGTGTGGTCCCGCGACGCGCTGCACCGCCTCGGCTTCCAGCAGCGCGTCGAGTTGCCCCGCCGTGCCGCAGTCGCCATAAACAACGATGACGCGCTCGTACGCTTCGCGCGCCTCGCGAATGCGATTGAGCACCGCGAGCGGAATGCGGTCGGGACGGTTGTGCAGCAGCGCGGGCACGCCCAGCACGTCGGCGTTCCAGCCATGTTTTTCTTTGAGCGCGAGCACCTCGCGCGCGAGTGCGCCGCAGGCGATGAGGGCGGTTTTCATTTCTTGATTTTCTCGCGGGCGATTGGAAATCGCTGCAACACATAACCAAGCCGACCTTCGTCGGCTAACATGGAGTCCACGCAGGTGGACTTCGCCATGTGATGCAGCGAATTTACAGCGAAGCGGTACTTTAGTATTCGCCCGACATCCCAGCCTTCCTCATGACCTCGCGCGGCAGGCGAATGTCGAACTCGGCGCGCAGACGCGCGTCCAGTTCGTCTGAGATGTGCGCGGGCCATTGCGTGTCGAGCAGTTCGCGCGCGCGCTGCTTCGCCCGCTCGCGCATGTCGAGCGCGCCCGCACGCTCCCAGTTGTCGCGCGTGCTGCGGTCGGCGCTGTGCGGATAGTAGTATTCGCTGTTCATCAGGCTGAGCGTCTGTGGATGACCGAGGAAGTGACCTTCGCCATTGCAGACCTCGTGAATCACGTCCACCGACAAACTTTCGTCCGTCACCTCGATGCCGCGCACCATGCGCATGACCGAGCCATTGATGTCGTCGTCAATCACATATTGCTCGTAGCAGACCGTCAGCAGCGATTCGAGAAAGCCCGCCGAGTGATGGATGAAGTTCGCGCCGGCCAGAGCCGCCGTCACGCTGCTGATGCCCTTCTCGTAGCCCGCCTGAATGTCGGGCAGTTTGCTGTCGCTGAGCGCGGAAGAGTTATATAAAGGAAGGCGAAAGTATTGCGCAATTTGCGCCGCCGCCGCGTTCATCAGCGCGAACTCGGGACTGCCGCCCGAGAAGCCGCCCGTGCGCAGGTCTGCCACCGACGGCACGTAGCCGAGGATGACGGGATGACCTGGACGCAACAGGTTGATGTACGTCACGCCCGACAGTTGTTCGGCGGTGAGTTGCACCAGCGTGCCCGCCAGCGCGACAGGCGCCGTCGCACCGGCTTGTGGCGCCGACGAGAGGACGACGGGCATACCCTGCCGCACAATCTCGTCGAGCACCATCACCGTTTCGGGCGCATAGCGCAGTGGGCTGACCGTCCACGAGTTGACCCACGAGATGAAGGGCCGCTTGCGCAGCGCGTCTTCGCTCCCCGCGATGAGCGCGCCCAACTTCATCACCTGCTGCACGCTTTCAGGTGTGAAGCAGTTGCCCATCACATGCTTGCGCGTCGCGCACACGGAGACGTAGTAGGTGTTGAGGTCGAGCAACTCAGTCGGGATGTCGCGCGCCACGACGGGGCGCAGATAGAAATGAATGTTGTCGAGCGCGCCGACCATGCGGCCGATGTCGAACAGGTCTTGCAGTTTGCTTTCGCGTACCCGTCCGTCGAGGTCGAGCACCTTGACGGCTGCGCCGCCCGTGCCCATGTACACGCGATTGCCGCCGAGTTGTAAATCGTACGCGGCTGTCTGTCCACACAAGCGCACCTCGCGCGCGGCGCTCGCCAGCGCGTCGGCGACGAGCGCGCGCGGGATGAACACGCGATTGCGCTCCGTATCCACTCGCGCGCCCGCACGCTGCCACACGTCACGGCATGGCGATGGCAGCACCTCGATGCCCGTTTCTTCGAGGACGGTGAGCGCGGCTTGATGAATGCGCTCGAGTTGCGTCTGGCTCAACGGTTTGTAATGGTCGCAGGCTAAGCCAGGCGGCACGACGTTGGGCTTAGGCTGCGCTTCCTGCGCGAGCCGTCGCTCGCGAGCGCGCTCACGCGGTCTGTCACGAATGCTCATCGGCTTGGCTCCTGAACGAGTCCGTGCGAATCAAATTCGCGGCAACACATCACCAAGTCCGCCTTCGCGGACTGCACCACAATCAGCGTAGGCTGATTTTGTCATGGGTTGCAGCGATTTCAAATCGCCCGTTTTCATCCTTAATACTTAAGGTTCGCTCATTTTTAGACGAGAATGAAAGATTAGGTTAAGCTCTGGGCATGAGCCCAGAATTGAGTATTAGAAGCGAACGCGTTGATGATATTCCCGTATTGCTGGCGTTTCAGGAGCAGATGCAAGTGGCT
>JBBPZQ010000079.1:0-12801 GCA_038198935.1 Anaerolineae bacterium | reverse complement strand
TTTTCGGGGCCAACACAAATGGAGCGAGCAGGTGCCATTCGGCTTCGCTCAGATCAGTCTCGTAGGGTAATCTTGGGGTTGTCATAACCTCATTCTACCCACGTCACGCCATTTTACCGATTTTCCAAACACGCTCTTAGCAGAACGCCTACAACGCACACAGTCTGATGCTGTTCGTCTGTTGATTCGAGAGGCCGCGCGCGAATTGAATGGGAACGCCGCGCGCAACAACGCGCCGACGGTGCGTGCGGAAAGTGAGGGGCCAAATGTCTTACAAGCCGCTTGACCCTAAGCCGCGCGACGCGGAGGCCGTGCTGCTGGCGCGAGCGTACGCGGCGATTCTGAAATGGCCTGACAAAGACAACGCGCATGATTCGACTGACTTGGCGGAAAGCGAATCATGCGCGGCTGTATCCCCACATCTGCGAGGACACAATGCACCTGAAGCATACAGGAAAACACCCTAGCGCGTCAACGCCCATTTACGTCGGGCGGCACATCGTCGGCTATGTGCGCGGCGGAGTGTTTCACAAGACGCTGCGAAGCAATCACTTTTTGCAAAAGCCGCGTGCTATCGCGTTTGATATGTCCACATTGCGCGAGGCCGAGCAGGCAGGCGCGCAGCGCGTCGAGATTGTTGACGCCGATAGCCAGCGCATCTATCGCGCGAGCATTAGCACGATTCATGCGCGCGGCTTTCGCGTCGAGCGCGGCTTTGGCGAGCAATGGGCCTTGCCGCTATCCGAGTGGAATAACGCCGCCGAGCGCGCACAGCAATTGGAGCTGTTCGCGGCCTAACGATGAGCGCGCGCGACGTTGCCGACTTTTACATCGGCTTAGACCTTGACGCCCTGCCCTTGCACGCGAACAGCAAGCGGCCTATCGCGGGCGCATGGCAGCACACGCCGATAAGCGAACAGTGGCGCAATGCGACCGACGATGTAAATATCGGACTGCGCGCGGGCGGTGCAAGCCGTCTGGCGTGCTTTGATTGCGACGATTGGAAACTCGGCGACACATCCGCGAATGTGACGCGCTATCTCGCGGGCATGGGTATAGACGCGGGTGATTGTCCCATCGTTCAATCGGTCGGACACGGCGACGCGAGCGGCAAGCGTTTTTACGTGCGGCTTGTCGGCCCGGCACTCGCGGGCAATAAGCGCACGCTATCACCCGAAGTCGGCGCGGGAGAATTCCAACATGGCAGCGGCGCGCAAAGTGTTGTGCCATGTTCGACGATAGACGGGCGCGCGTATCAGAATATCGCGGGCGACTGGCGGCAACTTCCGTCGGTGGAGCTGCGCGACCTGACGCCACTTCTCAGCAATCAGGACGCGACGCCGGCGCCAACCGTTGCAACCATTGCCACGCCGAGCAACGCGCGATATACCAGTCAATTTGCATGGCGCATACTGACAGGCAAAGCGCACTACGCAGACAAGAGCGCGGGCGAAGCAGCTTTAATTGCATCACTCATTCGCACGGGACACGACCTTAATAGCATTCTTGATTTGTTCTCGCGCTGGCCGTGTCTTGGCAAATGGCAAAGCGAAATGCAACGCGGCCACAAGCAGGGCATGTATTGGTTGCGCCGCACGTTTGAGCGCGAGCACGCCTATATCAGCACTCACGGCGCGTCACACTCGCGCTTGAAAGCGCAAGCGATGATTGAATGGGCTGAGGCGCGCAGATGGTCGGGGCGAACGGGTGCGGTTGACCGCGCGGTGTTCATCGCTCATGCACGGCGCGCATACGACGCTGGACGATTGACCTATGCCCTATCAAGCCGAGACATTGCCGAAGCAGCGGGCGTCACTCGCAAAACCGCAACCTATCGGCTGATGCGCGCGGACTTGCTGACACGCGAAAAGGAATGGATAGCAACACTCGCCAATGTGTATCGTCTCAAAGTGGACACGGCGCAACTTACCCCACTTCGCAGTAGCATTAACGTGACGAAGTGGGGTAAGTTGCGCCAAGACACACACGACGCCTTCCGCACGCGCAACGGCAAGACAAGGCGCGAAGTTTGGGGCGCATTGCAGAACGACGAAGCGTTGACGATTGCCGAACTCGCCGAGCGCGCATTATGCCATAGGGACACGATAGCGCGCGCGTTATCTCGCATGGCGCATATTGTTGACATGGCGACGGGTGAAGTTATCAGCATGGTTGAATGTGACGGCGATAAGTGGCGCGCCGTCAGTGACGTTGACCTTGATGCTATCGCGCGTGCGTTGGGCACGGCGGGCGCGAGTGAAAAGCAGAAGCGGCAGCACGCAGAGGAACGGCAAAAGCATCGGAAAAAATTGGAGGAAGGAAAGGACAAGGTAAAAAAATGAGTAACTTGAATTGGCGCGAACAGCGCGCACTCCAACAGCGCATCGCAGACTTTGAACAAGAGCGGGCACAACAGGCGCGCGCCGACGAACGGCAGCGCGCGCAATGGCAGCGCGAGAACGAACAGGTACGCGAGCGGCGCGAAGCAAAGATGGCCGCCGACGAACAGGCACAACGCGATGCAGATGATGCGGCGGATGAGGTAAGGCTTGCGCCGCGCAAGGCTATTGAGATGCGCGCGTGGCTTGCGTCGCATCCTGACAAGTCGGCGGCCGACTTCGACAAACTGGCGTGGCAGCACTTAAAACTTAACATCCTTGAACAGGAACGCGCGGAAGCGCGGGAACGGTTGAAGCAAAGAATGAGAAGCGAATTTTAAGGGTGCAAGCGCAAAATCAAGCAGAGGGTGACGTGAAAAAATCTGCTGTTAGCAGCAAGCCTCAGCAAAAACGCAAAGCCACGCCCGCGAGCTGGCAGCCGGGCGAGAGCGGCAACCCGCGCGGTGCGCCGAAGCGCGGCGAGTCGTGGGCTGAGGTTATCAAACGTATAGCCGACATGACACCGAAAGAGGCGGCGGACTTCTGCAAGGGCGTAGCCGCGCAACTGGCAACGCTGGGCGAGGCCGTGACGCTCAAAGAGGCGGTTATCTTGCGCGTGTTCGCGGCGCTGATGTTTGAACCGACGGCGGGACTGTTCAACGCCTTGCTGGATAGGACAGAGGGCAAGGTGACGCAACCGCTAGCTGTGGACATGACCGTTAGGGACTGGCGCGAGCTCGCGCGCGCACACGGCCTATCTGAGGAAGAAGTGATTGTAGAGGCGGAGCGCATCGTCAATGAATCCCGTGATGAATCAGGCGATTCAGAATCTTACTGAGCGCAGGGCGCACGTGTTCGCGCGTGACGCTGTAGCCTTTGCGGAGTCACTCGGCTTCGCGCTCGACGCCTGGCAAGCCGACGTGCTGCGCTCGACGGGTAGGCGGCTGCTGCTGAACTGTAGTCGCCAAACGGGTAAGTCAACCGTGAGCGCCATTCTCGCAGCGCACACGGCGCTCTATACGCCGCGCTCGCTGGTCTTACTCATCAGCCCATCGCTGCGCCAGTCAAGCGAACTTTTCTTTAAGGTCGCCGAGATGCTGGCGCGTGTCGGCGAGAAGCCGCACCTTGCCGAAGACAACAAACTATCGTGCCGCTTCGCGCACAACGGCAGCCGCATCATTTCATTGCCGAGCTCTGAAGCAACCATACGCGGCTTCAGCGGCGCATCGCTCATCGTCGAGGATGAAGCCTCGCGCGTAAGTGATGAATTGTATTTTGCCGTGCGCCCGATGTTGGCTGTCAGTGGCGGAAGGTTGATTTTGATGAGCACGCCGTTTGGCGCACGCGGCCACTTCCACGCTGAATGGACAAGCGGCGAAGGATGGGAACGCATCGAAGTCCCAGCCAGTGAGTGCCCGCGCATCACGTCAGAGTTTTTGGAAGCAGAGCGCCGCGCGATGGGCGAATGGTTTTACCGTCAGGAATATTGCTGTCAGTTCTCGGACGCGACCGATTCCGTTTTTGCCAGCGAGGATATTGATAACCTCACCTCGCCCGATGTGACGCCGCTTTTTGCTGGAGCGCGCATATGAATGATTTTCTTATTGGCGTTGACCTCGGCCAAGCCGCCGACTACACGGCAATCACCGTTCTCGAAAAGATGCAGCCGCTTCGAGAAGAGGCGCACGGCGTAGCAGTCGCGCATGTGCCTTATGGTGAACCCGTTTATCACGGTCGGCACCTGGAGCGCGTACCCCTGCACACGTCCTACCCGAACATCGTCAAGCGTGTGATTGAACTCGTGCGCGCGCTGCCCGTGAAGTCGCCGTATGAGTTGGTGGTGGACCAAACGGGCGTCGGTCGCCCCGTCTGCGACCTGTTCAGCGATGCAGACTTGCGCGTGACGCCCATCACCATCACGGGCGGCAATGCTGTCAGCGCGGATGGTAGCGCCTACAGTGTGCCGAAGCGCGACCTCGTTTCGACCTTGCAAGTGCTGATGCAGAATGGGCGCGTCAAGTTTGCCGACGGCTTGCCCGAAGCGAAGACATTGCAAAACGAACTGCGCGCCTTCCGCATCAAGGTAACGCTGCGCGCGCATGATGTGTATGGCAGTTGGCGCGAAGGCGCGCACGACGATTTAGTGTTGAGCGCCGCGCTCGCGGCGTGGTACGGCGAGCACGCCGCGAGCCGCGAGCTGCGCTATGGCCCCAATCCATTTGCGGGTTATCGCGGGTGAGCAATCAATTTCAGGGAGGCATGAATCATGAGCAAATTGAACTGGCGCGAAGAGCGCGCACTGCGGCAACGCATCGCAGACTTTGAACAGGTGCGACAGGAGTAGGCACGCGCCGACGAACGGCAGCGCGCATCCCGCCTGAGTTGGCCGAGTGGCCGCCGTAGCAGTGGCGCATCGTCGTTAGTTGGCAGACAATGCCGAGCGCACCCCGAACCTTTACGACTAAACTTTGTACGAGTACAAAATTATGAGCCATCTCAGGATTGAGGGAATACCCATAGTCGAATGTTCTGATTCGCTTATGGCCGAGTGGCTGCGCGGGTTTGGGGCAAACAAGCATCGTGCCGAGACGTTGCGCTTATACATCGGGGTCTTGCGTGTGTTTGATGAGGTTGAAACACCGGTGACAGTCCGACAGATGTTTTACCAACTTGAAACGCGCGGGCTAGTGCCTAAGTCAGAGGCGGGCTATCGTCAGGTTGCCTACCAGTTGCTACGTATGCGGCGCATGGGCATTGTCCCGTATGGTTGGTTTGCCGATGCAACGCGCTGGATGCGAAAGCCGCGAACATACGATTCGCTGACTGACTACTTAGAGCGCGTGCAAGAGAGTTATCGGCGCTCACTGTGGGCAGAGCAAAATGCCTATGTCGAAATATGGATTGAGAAGGACGCACTCGCGGGCGTTGTGACCGAAACGACTTTCAAATGGGATGTGCCCTTGATGGTGACGCGCGGCTTTCCGTCCGACAGTTTTGTATATGAGGCGGCGGAAAACATTAAGGCGATGGGCAAGCCTACATACCTGTACTACTTTGGGGACTATGACCCATCGGGCGTTTGCGTCTCTGACAACTTGCAAGCGAAGTTAGCAGACTGGACGCCCGAAGCGCACTTTGAGCGTGTGGCCGTCAATGCCGAACAAATTCAAAACCTGAATTTGCCGACACGTCCGACGAAAAGAACAGACACGCGCGCAAAGTTTTGGAATGGTGAGAGCGTCGAACTAGACGCTATCCCACCGAACAAATTGCGCGAGATGGTAGCGGGTTGTATCTTGCGCCACATTGACGCCGAACAGGTGCGAAAGATTGAGCGTATAGAGGAACTTGAAAAGCAAACGTTGGCCGAAGTATTAAGCACCTTCCCAACCGCATAGCGTCGTGTGAGAACACGCGCGGCACATGGTATAATCGCGCTACCCTTCCGAGAGGTGACAACATGGCGACAGACTGGATTACCACGACCGAGGCCGCCGAACTGAGCGGCTATCACTCTGAGCATTTACGCGAATTGATACGCGAGGGAAAAATCAAAGCGCAGAAGTTTGGTATTGTTTGGCAAATCAGCCGCAAGTCTTTACTCGCCTACGTCAAAGCGGCTGAAAAATCAGTGGACAAAAGACGGGGAGCACGCTCGATTTGACTAGACTTGACAAGGTGGTTTATAATTATCATGTAAGTTACAGGACATTACAAAACACAAAATAAAGCGTGCCGCGCAAGTGTTCTTAGCACTCACACGGCACTGACCCAACCACTGGATTAGCAGCGGGCGGGCTGACTGCATTTTAGCATATCAGCGGCCAATCTGCCTATCAGTGGATTGGCCGCTTTTGTTTTTTCTCACAGGACAAACGACAAGGAGACCTGATGAACCAATCCAATTCTAGCGTCATCGTCAAGCCCATCATCATCGTACACTGGCAGATGCAGAGCATGACCGTCTTACGCGGCGGGCGCATTCAGAAACTGGTGGCACTCACGCCCAAGATTCGCAAGGCGCTGGTCGGTAATGACCGCTTCGCCTCACACAACATCTATGACGGCGGCGGAACGTGCGGCGTTGAACTCACGCCCAAGACGGCGAAGCAACGCGCAGCCGACAAGCGCAAAGCCGCGCGGCGCGAACGCGAGCAGGCACGGCGCGCGCTGGGACTGGCCGAGCGGCACGGCTGGGCCGGCCACTGGCAGCGACGATAACGGCCCGCTGTTCTCTATTCAATAGCCGACTGAAGGGGCGGCGAAGCATGGCTAAGAAAATTTTGAGATTGCTACCGAAGCAATCACAACCGAAGCGGGGCACGGGCAAACCGATAGACTATCGCTTGCTAGATATTCAAGCCGTATGGCCGTCGCTGTCTGAAGCGGAACGCGACGAAATTTCCGAAATTTTCCGCCACGACGCGCGGCGGCGCAAACTGCGGAAGGTTAAATAAGGGGTTGCCCGATGAGCAAGCAAGCAGCCGTCTTTGAATCCGTCAAAGCAAAGTACCGCGTACCGAACGCACCGCACGTTGCGACTGTTGCGCGCGACATGAAGCAAATCAGTCGCATCATGGAGCGCGTCGAGCGGCTATCGCCCCGCGCGCGCAAGTGGCTGTTGAAACGTCTGTTAGAGCAAACCCATGAGTAACAGAATAAATGTTCTAACGGGCGCGCATTCACGCCTTGCTGAGTGTGCGCGCCCCGCACTCGCATATAGCGTGCTGCTGCTCACACTGTTGTTGACCGCGTGCGGGGCTGAGGGTGTGCCGTCGGCAAGCGTTGACTTGGGCGCGACGGCGGACGCGGCGCGCTATCAACTGCAAGCCGCGCAGCGCGCGCAGACCGCAACGGCGCAAGCCATCAGCGCAGCGGCCGCGCGCGAGGCAAAGCAGACACGCCAAGCGATGGACGCGGCGAATGCGCGCGCGACGACCGAAGCGAAGCAGACCGCACAAGCGCAAGCCGCAGCATCGGCGACCATACAAGCCTACGCATTCAATCTCACGGTAACGGCTGACGCGCTGGCCCTCGCGCAACAGCAAGCGCAGGCAACGGCAACGGCTGATGCGCGCGGTATTCAAGTTGCACTTGAAAAGCAATCGGCGACCGTGACGGCGCAAGCCGTCGAGCATCAACGCTTGCAAGCCGAGCAAGACGCGCAAGCCGCGCGGCGCACGTCGGATTTTTTCGCGTACTTCTGGGCCGTCGTGTGGGTTGTGGCCGTTATTGTCCTGTTCATCTTCGGCATGTACGCGGTCAACCAATGGTTGGCAGTGTTTGCCTTGCGGCGCACGGTGATAGAGACGCGCACGGGCACGGTGTTCTTTGTGCGCGAGGGCAATCAGTTCACGGCGCAATTGTTGAATCCGCCGAGCATGTTACCCGTGACAACGGATGAGCGTGATGAGTTTGCCGACAGTCAAGCGCACGTCATTGACGCTGAGGCGGATGTGATTCGAGTCGGCGACGGCAAGGGCGAGCGATTCATGCCGAAACTGACCGATGCGGAATGGCAAACGAGAGAAGGCAATCGCAAGTTAGTCATGCGGCTGTTGCGCGCGGCGATGATGCAAGTCGGCGGCGATGCGAAGCGCATTCCAACCGCAAAAGATTTGGGCTGGGCCCCAGCGACATGGGTTAAAGCAGTGTCACTGCTAAAGCCGCACGTCGTCACGAAAGAGGGTAGGGGCGGCGGTACAGTCTGCGCGGACACTTATCCAACGCTCGCGCAATTGTACGCGGCGGTTGGCGAGCGGCGCGTCACTCCCCTATCGGGAGGGGCTGTCACGGCATAGGCGCAAACGTTACGGCGAATGAACTGTAACGTTTGAAATGAAACGTAAAACGTTTCAATGGAGCAGAGACCATGAGCAAACGAGCGGTGCTATACGCGAGGGTGTCAACCGATGAACAGGCGGACAAGGGCTACTCACTGCCGACGCAGTTAGAGGCGATGCGGAAGTATGTCGAGACGCACGACTATACCATTGCGGCGGAATTGCAAGACGATTGCAGCGGGTCAATCCGCATGAGCGATAGGCCGCGCGGCGGCGTCATGCTGATAATGCTTGACCGCAAAGAGGCCGACGCGGTTATCGTCTATACGTCCGATAGGCTTTCGCGGAACTTGGCGCATTCGCTGATACTGCGTGAGGGCTGGCAGCGCGCGGGCGTCGAGCTGCATTACGTCAATCGCGGCAAGTCTGAGGACACGGCAGAAGGGCGGCTGACAGAGAATATCGAGGGCGTGATAGCCGAGTACGAGCGCGAGAAAATCCGCGAGCGCACGATGCGCGGGATGCACGCCAAAGCGCAAAGCGGGCGATGGGTCGGCAATGGTCATACGCCCTACGGTTATCGCCGTGAGGGTCAAAAGCACGCCGTCAAACTGATGATAGCCGAACATGAGGCCGCCGTCGTTTTGCGTATCTTCGCCATGTATCTGGGGCGCAATGGCTATCGTGCCGTGTCCATGATGGAGATAGCGCGTATCTTGACAACTGAGGGCGTGCCTTCGCCATCGCGCGGCAAACAAGGCGCGGGCTGGTGGTTTGAAACGGTACGCAAAATACTTACGCGACGGACGTACATTGGCGAGTTTACATGGGCAGAGCATACGACACTCGCCAATGAGTTGGCCATTATAGACGTGGCAACGTTTGACGAGGCGCAAAAGCGACTGCAACGCAATAAGGAATTAGCCAAACGCAACAAGCGCGCCGATTATCTCTTGAGCGGTCATTTTCGCTGCGAGTGCGGCCAAGTAATGTCGGGCTTCACGGATAACCGCAAGACGTATTTCTACTATCGCTGCCGCGCGGTATACGGCAACAAGCACTTGACCCACTGCACGCAAAAGAACGTGCGCGCCGACGTTGTAGATGCGTTGGTATGGCAATGGCTCACGGGCTTACTGCGCGATACGGACAAATTAAGAAAAGGCTTACGCGAGATGCGCGAGCGGCGCGAGTCCGACTTAGCACCGAAACGTCAACGCATGGAAAGCATCAACGGATTGATGAGCAAAGCCGAGCGCGCTATCAATAACCTTGCATCGGCAATTGCGAGGGCCGAGGATGACACGAGCGCAAGCGCACTAGAATCACAAATGAAAGCGGTTAGCCGAGAACGCGCCGCCGTGATAAGCGAACGAGACATGCTGCTGCGCGAGATTGCAAGCACAGAATTGAGCGACGATGACGAAAACGCGATTGTAGCATGGAGCGAGACAATACAAGCGCGGCTGTCTCAAAATAGAACGTGTGCGGAAAAGCGCGAACTGTTAGACCTGCTAGACTTACGGATTATACTGAGGCACAACGCCAATGGGCGCGAGTTGTTTGTAACATGTGGGCTGAAATTCGAGGGCGAGACGTTACCAATTGAGACACGCTTTGCAGCGAGTGCATCTGATACAAGTCGAAATGGTCGGTCTGCAAGCGGTCGAGCGAGCGGCGCAGTTCGTCCCATGCGCCTTGCTTCGTGCGCTCGGTCGTCTTGCAGCCGAGAAAGAAATCGTTGCGATGCGTCTTCATCCACGGACCCACGCGCAGTTCCGCCTCGCCGTACGATGGTGCGATGTCAATGTGATTCACGCCGTGCGCGAGCGCCAGCTCCAGCGCGCGGTCGGCTTCGGCTTGCGTCACCTTGCCGAGCGCGGCCGCGCCAAAGATAATGATCGTGTTCTGATGGTTCGTTCGTCCGAAGCGCCGTGTTTGCATTTGAGACTCCTTGTGTAGTGAAGATTCTAGCGGCAGTTCAATGGCGCGTTGCTACTGAACGATGGTAGGACAAGGCTGCTTGATCTGCGAACGCCGAATATTGCAGCGAGTCAGTCGCGCTTGTCGTTCTAAGTCGTAAAGACTTGGACTACCGCGTAGATCGCGACGCCGACCTGATGGTTGCATAGGTCTCGGTGGTAAAAAAGTTCAGACACCGTGCGGGACGCTCTGCGCTCGTTAGCGGAACGGATGCCGCAGCCAAAGTGCCGCGAGGAACGCGCGAGGTCGCGGGTGCGCGCCATCAGGTACTCATAGGACGATTGCAAAATTTATGTCAGCAGCAGCAACGCTAATGCGATGGCGGCTGGCAGCGCCTGCACAAAGAGAATCTTGCGGCTCACTGTCAGCGCGCCATAAACACCTGCGATGATGACGCAGCCTAAAAAGAAAATCTGCACTGGTTCGCCCGGCTCGCCTAGCAGCAGACCCCACGCCAGTCCCGCCGCCAGAAAGCCATTGTATAAACCTTGATTCGCCGCCAACGTTTTTGACGCCGCTGCAAACTCAGGCGTTAAGCCAAACGTCTTGATTCCATACGGTTTTTCCCACAGAAACATCTCAAGCACGAGAAAGTACACATGCAGCACGGCGACGATGCCAACCAGAAGATTTGTAATGATGTCCATTATTTTCTCCATTTCTTTAAGACCCCAACAGTTCGTCGTCAGCCGTGTTGCGGAGTGCGTCGGCTGCATGCCGTTGTTAGGCGGCCTCACGGTGGGGCGAGTTTCTCGCTCGGATATGCATTCTTGACGATTGCCTCTTCCAGATCTGTGAGCTCCTCAGGCACGTCGGGTGAGGGGAGAAAGTGAATGATCTCTTTCGTCTTGCCATCCCACGACACCCGCAGTATCACCGTACCCGCATCCCTCCCTGGCACGGACTTGTATTCATTTGCTAACCGTTCCACCTGCGCCTGCTTGATCGCATTAATGATCGCCTTGTAGGCCTCGGCACTGATCGTGTAAGTGCGCTTGCCGAGTACTTTAGTAAACTCCTGACCTTCGTACTCCACCGAGCGGTCGGGTCGAATCGTCATCACGTATCCGGGGCACCCCGTCGGGCACGAGACTCGCCCATAATAGATCGTGACCTTTTCTTTAGGGTCGACTTCATCTTTAGGGTTGACTGTCGGCGTACTTTTTGGTGTCCTCACTTCGGGCGTGTTTTCTGATGCCCTCTGGGCGACACTACAACTGCTGACCGACGCCATCGCGAGCAACAAGAACACAGATATTAGAATCTTCATGCTATCTCTTTTCATAAAGAGCAAGATCAATAGTCTTGCTGGATTTTGCCGATACGAGGACGCCTAGATGGCGCCGATGCAGAGGCTTGGAAACAGCGAGTCTGTTTCCCCGTATCTCGAGACGCCTAACGCACGAATTAACCGGCGCGCCGCGAATAGCATTCAATATACGCCGCAGAAAGAATGATGAAAAACACGCTATCGGCGCGTCCGGTTGAACCGCTAGTGTCCCAGCCCGTGCTGCGTCGCCGCTCCATGATGATCTCGATTGGGCAATGCACGCCCACGAACAAGACGGGCAAGCCATTGAGTCGTCGCGCGCAGTCCGGCAGGATGCCGCGCGCGATGGCGTAGGCGTCATGATGTCCGATGTCCACCACGACATTCAAACCCAGTCGGCTGTGCGCGGCGATGGACTCGTACAGCGCACGGTACAGCGTCGCAACGAGTGGTTCGAGGTCTGGGCGTTCGCCGCCGGGCCGCAGACCGATGCCGGGTTGGTAGCGCGCGGGTGTCATCAGCAAAAAGCGATCAACGCCCAAGTTCATCCACACGCCATCGAACGTTTGCTGAATGACGGCGACGATGCTCGACTTGCCAGAGCGCGGTGCGCCGTTCAGGATGATGATCTGGCCGGGTGCGTGTGCCTGTGCCTGCGCCAAAACTTCTCCTCTCGCACTGAATACCAATGCCGAAGCCTAATCGCCAGCGTCAGCAGCCCGCGAGCCGAGTGTAGCGAGTTTAGCGCGTCGGCTTTATATCGTGTTGTGCAGCAGCCTTTGAATTACCCCGCCGCTTCTTAAACTGCTCAAATCTATCTTGGAACGTGAATACGTATTCCAGCAAAGCGTTTGTGAACTCCAGTAAGTCCTTTGCATCTTGGGGAGATATGCTTGCACTGACGACATGTGCGGCTTCATTGCCAGAGATTCTTAGCGCATCGGCCCATTCGTAACGCCGACTCTCAATGATCCCTTTATCCTTCATCTCTTTTAAAGCGGAAGCCAGATTGTGGACCATAACCTTGTGTTCTTCCGCGATCCCTTCGAGCGCCTTTCTGCACATTATGGCGGTTGCAGTATAAGCCTTCGCCCTGTAACAGGCTCGCGCTTCTCCATAAGCCAAGCGGATGGAACCTGGTATTGCAAGATTAATGCCCGTTTCTCTTGGCGGATAGAGTCGCGCTGGCTTATCCCAGCCGGGTCCATCATCGACCTGAAGTATGATAAAAGGTCGTGAGCATATTGGACGACGGTGTCAAGTAATTTGTGTAAATGGTCTTGAGTCAGTGCGTGCTGGTTAGGGTAACGAGACTCTGCCTTCGAACACAATGGCGAATTGCTGCAAGGCGCGGTGCCAGTCACGAATGGGCATCGTCCACTTCTGG
>JBBPZQ010000078.1:0-22662 GCA_038198935.1 Anaerolineae bacterium | reverse complement strand
TTCGCGCCGACACCTGCGTCGAGCGACGCTGGCGCGTAGACGAGCAATCTCTACGCTGCGCTATAGAGATTGCCACGCCCGCGAAAAGCGCGCGGGCTCGCAATGACAAGTTGGGAAGTTATTATTTTTCAAACCCTTAGCTGCTGCTGCACCGAGCGCAGCCCATCGCCCGTGACGGTTGAGCGATGGCCAGACCGTTCAGTGGAATCCCGCAGCAGACTACTGGCTCGACGTGGCCGAGTTCGAACATTTGAGTGCCGCTCTGCTGACGCTCGAATAGGCGCCTGCCCAGTACAGCGCTGATCTCCTCAAGAACCTCTATGACGATTGGGTGCTCTACGAGCGCGAACGTTTACGCCATCGCTACTCCTCAGTCCTCCAGCAGCATCTCGTTCTGCACCACGTCGGCGACATCGTTCGTGCGACCCGATAAACTTTTCGTCTGAATCAACTTCTGCGCGAAGCGAACCAGATCATCCTGAAAACGCCATCACGGCGCGCGTCACGTCGGGGCGCACGTGAACCTCTGGAGTGATTAGGGGATTGGCGGAATTGTCACACCAACAGCCCGTCAGGTTTCCAAAACCTCATGAGGTCCTTTGACTCTTCAAGGATGACGGGCCAGATAGGCCGCGCATGACTCCGCACAAGTTTCGTCACGGTCACGCGGTCTATGCACTCACGCACGCGCGCGACGTGGCTGACCTTAAAGCGGTTTCAATGAATCTAATGCACTCTAGCATCGGCATTACAGATTCGATTTACGCGGTGCTATCTGATCGTGACATGCAAGAGCGCATCGCGCGGTTGGGTGACAGTCCTGCAATGGCTCTCAGCCGTGAGGGGCTAATCGCGGAATTTCTACAGTTCTTGGAAGCAAAAAAGACGGGACTACTTGAACGATAATGCTCAAATAATCCCGTCACTTGCTCCTCGGGGACGACTCGAACGTCCAACCATTCGGTTAACAGCCGAGTGCTCTGCCGATTGAGCTACCGAGGATCGCAAGAATCATTATACAAACAATCGCGTGCGCGTCAAAACTGCCGAACGAGTTTTCCGACATTGGACTTTGCCCGTCGGACTCTGTACAATTTTCGACATGACCTTTGACGAGCGACCTGCTAACTTTTATCTCGGTAAGAAATACGATCTGGCCAATCACACATTGCTCGACGAGCCGCTGCAATACGACGCGCGCGATCTGACGACGCACGCCGTCATCATCGGCATGACGGGCAGCGGCAAGACCGGACTTGGCATCACGCTGCTCGAAGAAGCCGCGCTCGATGGCATCCCTGCGCTCATTATTGACCCCAAGGGCGACCTGACCAACCTGCTGCTCACGTTCCCGCAACTGCGCCCAGACGATTTTCTGCCGTGGGTGGAAGAGACCCCCACCCCAACCCTCCCCCGCGACGCAGGGGAGGGAGTTCTATCACCCGTCGCCGAAGCGACACGCATCGCGGGCGAATGGAAAGCCGGACTGGCGCAGTGGGGCATTGATGGCGCGCGCATTCAGAAGATGCGCGACTCAGCCGACTTCACCATCTTCACGCCGGGCAGCGAGGCGGGCCAGCCGATCAACATTCTGGACGCGCTGCGTGTGCCGTCCGCAGGTTGGGACGCCGACGCGGAGAACTTGCACGAGAAGATTCAGGGCATCGTCTCCGCACTGCTCGGCTTGATCGGCGTGCAAGCCGACCCGCTGCGCAGCCGCGAGCACATCCTGCTCTCGCACCTGATCGAGAATGCGTGGCGCGCGAACAAAGACATGGACGTGACGCAGTTGATTCTCGGCATTCAAGACCCGCCGATGCGCAAACTCGGCGTGTTCGATCTCGACACGTTCTTCCCGCCGAAGGATCGCTTCGAGTTGGCGATGGCGCTCAACGCGATTCTGGCTGCGCCGTCGTTCGAGCCGTGGCTCAAGGGCGAGCCGTTCGACGTGCAAAACTTTTTCAAAGCGCAGAATGGGAAGCCGCGTCACTCCATTTTTTATATCGCGCACCTGAGCGACGCCGAGCGCATCTTCTTCGTGTCGCTGTTGTTGCAGCAGGTGCGCTCGTGGCTGCGCGCACAGCCGGGCACGAGCAACTTGCGCGTGCTGCTCTACTTCGACGAGCTGTTCGGCTATCTGCCGCCCTACCCGAGCAACCCGCCGACGAAAACGCCGCTGCTGTTTCTCTTGAAGAACGCGCGCGCGTATGGAATGGGACTCGTGCTGGCAACGCAAAATCCGATTGACCTCGACTACAAAGCGCTGACCAACGCAGGCACTTGGTTCATCGGCAAGTTGCAGACGCAGTACGACAAGTCGCGCTTGCTGGAAGGCTTGCAAACGGTGGCGAGCGAATCGGGCGCGGCGCTCGACCGCGAGCAGCTCAACGATTACATCGGCGCGCTGAGTCCACGCGTCTTCCTCTATCACAACATCCATCAACCGCCGCCGATTGGTTTCATGTCGCGTTGGGCGATGTCGTACTTGAAGGGACCGCTGACGAAGCCGCAGGTGAAGGAGTTGGTGGGTTCGGCGGGTGGCTCGTTAGTTCCCAATCTACCACTCAGCCAGTCAACCGATCAGCCAACCACCACCTTCGTCCCGCAGCTCGCGCCGACCGTCGAGCAATACTACTTGCCGCTTGCGCCGGCTCGCGATCCCCAAATCGTCATCAGCGATCCGAACGTCGCGCAACTGCCCGCACCCAAGCAACCGCTGCTGCAATCAGCCAATCAGCCGACGAACCAACCGACCACCGCACTCGTGCGCGCGCAGACCCCATCGCCCGCCCAACTCGATCACCTCACCTATATCCCGCACATTCTCGGACTTGCCACCGTGACGTTCGACGACCGCAAGACGAGCATCCGATTTAGCGAGACGTATGCGCGACTGCTGGCGCCCGGCGAGAACAGCGCGGCGCTCGATTGGGCGAACGGCGAGGAGTTGCATCTCGAGCGTAAAGACCTTGGCCACACGCCGCTGCCCAACGCCCACTACGCCGAACTGCCCAGCGGCATCGCGACGCCGCAGAAGTTGAGCGCGCTGCAAAAAGGTTTCGTGCAGTTCCTCTATCGCGACGCGAAACTACCGCTGCGCAAAAATGCCACGCTCAAGATTGTCGAGAACCCGAACGAGAATGAGCGCGACTTTCGCCAGCGCTGCGCCGAGACGGCGCGCGCCAATCTGGATGCCGAGCAGCAGAAGATCAAAACCAAGTTCGGCAAGCAGCTCGATAAACTCGCCGAGAAGCTACAGAAAGAACAAAGCGATTTGAGCGTCGAGCAGCGCGAACTGGAAAGCCGCAAGCACGAGGAATTGTGGACGAATATCGAATCGGTGGCTTCGATCATCGGCATTCATATCGGGCGCGCCTATCGTCCGATTTCGACGGCGGTGCGCAAGCGGCGGCAGACCGCAGTGACGCAAGCTGACATCGAGCAGTCGAAGCAGACGATTGAGACGATGAAGCAGCAGCTCGTGCAATTGCAGCACGACATGGATGCCGAGCTGCAAGCCGCGCACGACAAGTGGGTGCATGCGCTCGACGACGTGCAAGAGTTGAACCTCGTGCCGCGCAAGAGCGATATTCACGTCGAAGCGTTCGGCATCGCGTGGCGGCCGCAATGAATGAGCGGCGAGCCGTTACGCCGTTAGGAAGTTGAGGATACGATGCCCGATAAATCCATTGCACAGAAGTTGCTGATCAAAGCAGGGCGGAAAGTGATGTTCGTCAATGCGCCGCGCGGTTACGCGGTTCGCGTTGGCGCGCTGCCGAACGGCGCGCGCGTGGTGAAGAATGCGAACACGCCCGCCGACGTGATTCAAGTGTTCGTGAAATCGCGCGACGAACTGGAAGGCGAGCTGCCGAAGTGGAAGCGTGCGCTCGCGCCCGACGGCATTTTGTGGGTGACGTATCCGAAGGGCACGTCGAAAACGATGAAGAGCGACATCAACCGCGACAGCATCGCCGCTTATGCGCGCACTGTCGGCATGGAAGGCGTGGCAATGATCGCCATTGACGACGACTGGTCCGCGCTCCGCCTGAAGGTAGTGGAGTGATTTGCCCGCGCTGTCGTCGTATCAGCGCCGCCACCGCCGAGTGCTGCGAGTGTGGCTTTGCATTCGTAGTCGAGCCGAGTGAAGTGCCCGCGTGGTTCGCCGAAGTGCGATCAATTCTGGAACCTGCGTACCTCGCCTCGCCGACCGCATGGGAGCAGTCGGGCAAAAGCGGCAGCTACGAAGAGTGGCTGCGTTTGCGCTTGCCGATTGCCGAGTGCGTTCAGCACGACGGCGCGTTTCTTGATGTCGGCTGTGCGAACGGGTTTCTGTTGGAGTGTCTGCTCGAATGGACGCATCACAAAGGCGTCGCCGTCGAGCCGTTCGGCGTGGACTATTCGGATAAATTGATCGAGCTCGCCAAGTTGCGTTTGCCCGACTACGGAAGCCACTTGTTCGTCGGCAACGCGTGGGACTGGCAGCCGCCGCGCACATTCGATTACGTGCGCACGGAGCTCGTGTATGTCCCCGTCAACTTGCGCTTTGCCTTTCTCACGCGCCTCATCCACAAATTCCTCGCGCCCGACGGCTTGCTGCTGGTCGCGCACTACCGTTCGCGCACGGAAGACCTCACGCGCGATTGGGTGGACGACGACTTGCGCGCGCTCGACTTCAAAGTGGCTGGCGTCGCCTCAGGCTTCGATGCCAACGGCTTGGAACGCACGCGCGTCGCGATGGTGCGTGCGAAAACGTAGAAGCAAACCCCGCCGACTCAAGGACACCAAGAGTTTGTCTTGATGTGCTTCGTGTCTGCGGGGATTACGCTTCGCGTCCCTCGAAAAATGTGCGCCCGCTTGTTTTACGCCGGCATTGGAATGATGCCGAGTTGCTGGAGCAGCGTCAGCGCATCGTACACGCTGTAATCCTCGACCCACTGGCCATCCTCGAACCGACTGAACACCGTGCCCGTCGTCGCGGCTATCTTGTCCGTCGGCGCAAAACCGAACAGCTCGCCCGTCATCGTGCCGCGCGCCGTAAAGCGCCACGTCACTTTGTCGCCTTCGGCGACGAGGTCGTCAACCGTCAAGCGCAGGTCGGGCATGCCGCGCCGATACATGCCGATGAATTGCGTGATGCCATCGGGCCCATTCTGATCGGGTAAGCCCGACGGATGATGGACGTAGCTGGCCGGGTACAGCGACGCCGCGCTGGAAAAGTCCCCGTTGTTCCACGCTGCCTCGACCCAACGACGCACGATGGATTTGTTCTGTTCTGCTGACATGAGAGTGTCTCCTTTCAAATCTGAGTGATGTCAACAATGTATGCGAAAGGAGACGCGCGCGCATCGGGAGAACTCCCGATTGTGGTGCAGAGACGCTGCATGCAACGTCTCTACGAATCCGTCAGCAGATTGTGTTCCATCGCGAACAGCGTCGCGCCCGCGCGCGTGGAGACGTTGAGCTTGGTGTAGATGTGCTGGATGTGGCTGTCCACCGTCTTCTTCGAGATGACCAATCGCTCGGCGATTTGTTGCATCGTCAATCCGCGTGCGAGCAGGCGCAGCACTTCGATCTCGCGCTCGCTCAAGCCCGCGACGTGCTCGCGTTTGGGCGCTGGCTCGCGCTGGCCCGCTGCCGCCAGCACACAGCGCACCACCTCGCTGTCCATACGCCCCGCCTTCACCTCGCGCCGCAACTGCTCGGCAGCCGCTTCGGGTGGGAACGCGGCGCGATGCGCACGCGTTTCGGTCATCGCGTGAAACGCATTGGCGGCAGCTAAGATGCGCGCGGCGGGCGCGAGCATGTTCGCGGGCAGCGCGCGATGATAGCCGGAGCCGTCGAGTCGCTCGTGATGCGTCGCCGCGAGTACGCCGATGCGCGCGAGCAATGCTGGACGCGCGAGGATGCGCTCGGTGTGATACGAATGCAGTCGCACGCGCTCCCATTCGCGCTCGCCGAGCGGCACGGGCTTGTCCCAGATGGTGATGCTGATGCCCGTGCGGCCCAAGTCGTGCAGCAACCCCGCGCGCCGCATCGTCAGCACATCGCTTGTAGGCAAGCCGTAGCGCCGTGCCGCTTCAGATGCTAGTGCGGCGACGCCGCTCGAATGTTTCAGCGTGTACGGCGACTTAATGTCCACGAAGTCTGCCATCGCGCGGCACGCATTATCGAACTCGTCATCGCTCAACACTTTGCGCCCGCCCGGCTCCAGGTCGAGCACGCTCTGCCACGAGAGTTCGCCGTCGAGTCCGCTCAACAATGCCGCCGCGTTCTGAATGAAACATTCGCACACGTGCGGCGCGTAAGCTGCGCCGTTGCGTTCGCGCGCGACGTTCACCGCCGCATCCACGCCGCCGAGCCGATGAAAAATGAGCGCGTCCTGCGCGAGCGTGACGACCAACACCGCAGGCGCAATCGCTTCGCCCTTCAATCCGTTCGGCGCGCCCTTGCCGTCCCAACGCTCGTAAAGTTGACCCAACGCATAGACCACGTTGCCGTCGAAGCCGAAGCGCTCCGCCAATCGCTGCGCGACTTCACAGTGCGCGCCGAAGCTGTTCTTCACGGCGGGCATTTGCGACAGCCCGCGCGCCAACTCGCGCATCATGCCAAGCGCGGAGACACCGGCGTTCGCCTGTCGGATGAAGCGCATCATCAGACGCATGACCTCGCCCGTGTTGCCATTGTCAATCTGCGCGAAGTCGTGGCGCAGCATCTGCTCGTCGCCGACGACGGCCGCCAAGACGTGCGTCTCGACGTTGCAGCCGATGTAGCGCAGCAGTGCTTGATAGTAAATCTCGCGCAGCGCCTCGTCGCTCCAGCGCAGCGCCTCGCCCAAGCGCATCGCGAGCACGCACGCGGTCAGCGCGAATTCGAGCGGCTGCCCCATGCCGAGGTCGGTCGCAATCGAGAGCGCGCCCATCAATTCGGCGAGGCGAACGCCGGATGATTTTGGTTGCGATGTCATAGATTTGCGTGGGGCGCGGTGACCGCGCCGCTACGTGCGCTGTAACACGCTAAACAAATTCAAATCGCCATCTGCTTCAAACTGCTCGAACACAGCAAACCCGCTCTGTGCGGCAAGCGACTGCACTTCGTCGCGCGTGAGCAGATGTACGTAGCGGACGCCCGCGCCGTCGCGTTTCCAGTCGAGCAGCGCATCGCCCGCTTCGAGTTCGCGTTCGTCAATGTCGAGCGTGCGGAACGACACGACTTTGTTTTTCAGTCGCTCGCTGTGCGTGAACTGCCAGTTGCTCATCACGAGCACCCCGTCGGCGCGCAGCAAGCCGTGAATGTCGCGCAGCACGCGACAGCGCAGATCAAAACTGGGAATGTGGTGCAGCACTGCGAACGCGAGCGTAAGATCGAAAGGCGCGTGCTCGCGCAGTGCTGTTGTCCACTTGGGCGCGGTGACGTCGGCGAGGCAGAGTGTCGCGCTCACGCGCTTGAGCGTCACCGCGCGCGCCAGTGCAATCAATTGTGGTGACGCATCTACGCCGACGTAATGCAAGCCAAAATGTTCATCGTCCAGTCGTTTCGCGAGTCGTCCATTCCCGCAGCCCACGTCGAGCACTTTTACACCATCGCCGACATACGGCATAATGAGTTCGAGATTTACGCGCGCGGCGGAACGCGACTGCGCGAACGAGTGCGCGAATTGCGTGTAGAACTCGCGATTGATTTGCAGCAGTCGTTGCACCGTTTCCGAATTCACGCTGCGATTATAGTTCAGTTGTGTACCACCGCAGAGATGCAGAGAACGCAAAGACAATCTAGAAAACTCTGCGGTGAACTCATGGGCTGTGAATGCCAGACGTTATTGCAAGACAAAAACATCACGCCGCCACACTCGACGCGCGCGCGCACTTGCCCGAGTTGCTCGCGCTGTTCGACGCGGTGCGTGCCGTGCGCGAGTTCTCGCCGCGCAAGTTGAATCAGCTCATGGTGAAGTACGTGCACGAGCACGACATGCCAGTGCCGCAGTCCGCCATCATCAAGGCGTACGAAGAATTGACTGCGCAGGGTGTCGTGCCGTTCGAGCACATGCTACACGAGCGGCTGCGCTTGAAACCGACGCGCACGATCTCCGGCGTCGCGCCCGTTGCGGTGCTGACGGGACCTTATCCGTGCCCCGCCGATTGCATCTTCTGTCCCTCCGCCAAAGGTGTGCCGCGCAGCTATCTGCCCGACGAGCCTGCGGTGCAGCGCGCCCTGCGCGCGCGCTACGACCCGTTCAAAGAAACGACCGCGCGCATGCGTGCGCTGGAGAACATGGGGCACAGCACCGACAAGATCGAACTGCTCGTCATCGGCGCGACCTGGTCGGCGTATCCGCATAAGTATCAGGAGTGGTTCATCCGCCGCTGCCTCGAAGCGATGAACGGCTGCGACTCCGCCACTCTGCAAGAAGCGCAGCACCTCAACGAAACATCCGCGCATCGCAACGTCGGATTGGTGATCGAGACGCGGCCCGATTACATCACGCTCGACGAAGTGCGGCGGCTGCGCTGGCTCGGCGTGACGAAGGTGCAATTGGGCGTGCAGAGCATGGACGACGCGATCCTTGCCGCGAACAATCGCGGTCACGGCGTCGAAGCGACGCGGCGCGCGGTGCTGATGCTGAGGCTGGCCGGATTTAAGTTACATTTGCACTGGATGCCAAATCTGCTCGGCGCGACACCTGACTCCGATGTGGCAGACTTCGCGCGGTTGTGGTCCGATCCGGCGTTGCAACCCGACGAACTCAAAATCTATCCGTGCAGTTTGATTGAGGGCACAGAGTTACATTCACGCTGGCAGCGCGGCGAGTACCGTCCATACAGCGACGAGGAACTGATCGAGATACTGATTGCCTGCAAGCAGATGGTGCCACCCTATTGCCGCATCAATCGCGTCGTGCGCGACATTCCTGCCAACCATATCGTCGCGGGCAGCACGCAGTCGCACATGCGCGAGGTCGTCCAGCGCGAGTTGAAGCGGCGCGGCTTGCAGTGCCAGTGCGTGCGCTGCCGCGAGGTGCGCAACGAGAAGTTGGATGCGTCGCAATTGCGCTTCGACGTGCTGACATATCAGACCGACGCGACGACAGAACACTTCCTGAGTTACGTCACGCCGCAGAATAAATTGGCGGCACTGCTGCGCTTATCGCTGCCCTCACGCGATGCGCCGCGCGACGAAGTCCTGAATGAGGTGCGCGACTGTGCGATGGTGCGTGAATTGCACGTCTATGGGCCCGCGCTCGAAGTCGGCGCAGCCAGTCACGGCGAGGCGCAGCACGCGGGGCTGGGCCGCAAGCTGGCAGAGCACGCGATGCGCATCGCGCGTGAGGCAGGCTACACACGTATCGCGGTTATCTCCGCCATCGGCACGCGCGAGTATTATCGCAAACTTGGATTTGCGTTAGGCGAGTTGTATATGGCGCGGGAGTTATGAAGGTCACTCGGCACCTGTCATTGTGATGGAGCGCAGCGAAGAAGAATCTCTAGCAGTTGCTTTGAAAACAATGTGCTCAGGCAATCCATTCGTTGTGAGTTGATTGCCTGAGCACATTCTATTTTGAAAAACACCAGAGAGATTCTTCGCTTCGCTCAGAATGACAACAAGGGTACATTTTGCACCCTCGTTACTTTCATACATCCGCGCCGCGCTGCTCGCGCATCAAACTGATGGCGATGCACGCCGGACACGAAGCGTCCGCCCACGCAGCGTACGTCTCGCCTGCACTGGCTGGCGCTCTGCCACTTGCGCGGCGGCGGCGAATGAAAATCCAGCCGACGATGCCGAGCAGCAACACGACGACGAGCAAGCCAATGATGACGGGCACGGGCAAGTCCAGCAGCGCAAGCAGAAAGCCGCCGAGGTAGCCAATCGCAAAATGCCACGCGAGGAAGAACGCACTGCCGAGCATGAGGCCGGGAATGAACACACGCGCTTCCAGATTTGCAAGACCCGATGCCGGCGTCGTCGCAATGCGCACCCCCGGTGTCGTCAAGCCCAGCGCAACTGCCGCCGTACCGCCGCGCCGCACGGTGTCCATCGCGCGGTCGAGTCGCGCTTTCGTCAGCCCGATGTAGTTGCCGATGCGATAGATGAACGCGCGACCCGGCCCACGCGCGATCCAATACTGCACCGCGCCGCCGATCACCATCGGAATGAGGATGACGAGAAAGACCGCGACGACGTTGTCCTTGCCCTGCGCCGCGCGCGCCGCCGCGCCGAGAATGATCAGGTCTGCGGGAATCGGCACGGGCAGGCCGATCTCTTTCAGCAGCATGATTGCGAACACTGCCAGCAAGCCATACGTGCTCAGAAATTGATCAGCGGTTGCCGCCAAGTCCATCGCGCACCTCTCGATTGCTAAAATGGGTGCGGCTATTCTACTGTGTTTGTCGTGCGCTTGTCTAGCAGAAAAAAGTAGAGACGTAGCAATGCTACGTCTCTACTGTGAAGACCTGACAGGTTTTGAAAACCTGTCAGGTCTGGTCGCGCAGCAAAAACTTCAACGCCCGCGGCAAGCGCCGCGCCCACGCGCTTTCGGTGTGCCCTGCGCCTTGCTCGCGGATGTAGAACAACTCGGCGCCGCGCTCGTAGCCTTTGCTGCGCAGCAGCATGTACATGCGCCACGCACTGTTCTCGCGGCTGCCGTTGTCGAGATAAATCTTGCCACTCACGAATCGCGCGCGCTCGACGTAATCGTATATCGCACCTTGTGCGTACCAGAACGCGGGACTCATCGCGCCGACGAAGCCGAACGTCTGCGCGGGATGGAACAGCGCGTACAATCCGATCAGCGCGCCCATCGAAGAACCCATGATGCCCGTGTGCTCGCGCGCAGTCAGCGTGCGGTAGTCATCGTCAATCAGCGGCTTGAGCGTCTCGACGAGAAAGCGCACGTACTGCTCACCGCGGCCCGGATGGCGAAAAGGAAATGGGTTGTACTCGACGATGCGCTGCTCGCCCATGTGCGGGATGGCGACGATAATGGCTTCGATGCCATCACGGCCCAACGATTCCATCGTCTCGCCGACGTGCCAGGTCTGGCCGTGAAAGCCGAAATGCGGGTCGAACAGATTTTGTGCATCCTGCATATAGATGACCGGGTAATGTCGGTACGTGCGCGTGTACGACGGCGGCAGATAGACGATGATGTCTCGCTGGTTGCGCAGTTGCGGGCTCCACAAGTTGTATAAGATTTTGAGGTGGCCCGTAACCGGATGCGAGGGATACACATCTCGATAGTCGTACCACGTTGCCGTTGTGAGAGTCATGCTGAGTCGTGAATTTGAGCGAAAATAGACCTGACAGGTTTCGCCAACCTGTCAGGTCAGTACTCTCATTGTAACATTGATCTGATGACCACCTTCTATTTCATTCGTCACGGCAATCGAGACATGCTGGCTGGCGACCCGTCGCTCTCGCCGCAAGGTATCGCGCAGGCACGAGCGACCGCGCAATGGCTGCGCGACAAACCCATCGCCGCCGTTTTTGCCAGCCCGCTGCGGCGCGCACACGAAACGGCGGAGTGGATAGCGCACACCCGTGATCTCGCTGTCATCGCCGACGCACGCTTGCGCGAGCGCATGAACTGGGGCGACGCGCCGAATCAATCGCTCGAAGCATTCGTCGCGCTGTGGGATCGCTGCACGCGCGAGCGCGACTTCGCACCGCCCGTCGGCGACTCGGCGCGCGGCGCAGGCGAGCGCGTCGAATCATTCGTGCGGGAGCGGAGCGAGCGTCTTCCGCACGGCGACGTCGTCGCGGTGCTGCACGGCGGTGTGCTCACCGATTTCTTGATCAACGTGTTTGGCGACGACGAGTTGCGCCGCTGGCATCCGCAGTTCGTCGCAAAACAAAACCAAATCGTGCCCGAGTGTTCGATCACGATCGTGCGCTACGACGGCGGGCAATACGTCATGGAAAGTTTCGCCGACACGCAACACCTGCACGAGTTATCATTTTGAGCCGAGTGAAGAATCTGTTTGGTGTCCTCCAATATTTCATGTGCTGATGCACTCAACTCGCAACGAATTGGGTACATGAGTACATAGATTTATGAGCAGCATGTCAGAGATTCTTCGCCTTCGGCTCAGAATGACACTTGCTGCGAGTTGCATTTCAATTCGTTGTGCGTGCGCTCCGTTTCATCCTCTGCGACAAGTTGCGTAGGGTGGGCCACATCAACCGTTTCTCCTCCAATTTTTTTGCACGCCATCAGCGCCCCCGTGCTGTAGAAAATAATCGTTGCTCGGATTTTGTGAATACAAACGCGCACCCAATACGTAAATCAAACAGACCAGGCGAAAGAAATGCAGCATCAATGAATGTGCTCATGCGCTATAGCCGTAGTACAAGAGTGGAGAGGAGGTGAAGCAGATCGAACCATTCAAAAATAAATCGGCGTGACTGTGCAGCGAACACAATCACGCCATTGCGTAGAGTCGAAACCCATCCGTTTAGAAAGGTCAACCCTGCCGCGTCGTCATTGTACGTCATAATTCGCGCGACGTGCAAAATACGCTCATAAGGCAGAATAATCTCAAGGAGAGAATCTTTATGCGTTCCAGAATCCTATTTCTCGTCGTCGCAGTGCTCGCGCTGTTTGGCATGACCGCAGCGACGCCGACCCAAGCTTCACCGAACAGCGTGTCCGCATCGGACTTGCGCACGCTGCTCAACAACTTGCTCGAAGAACACGTTTACCTCGCGGGCACCGCAACGGGCGCCGCATTGCGAGCCGACGATGCGGGCTTCAAAGCCGCAGCCGCCACGCTCGATCAGAACACCGTCGAACTTGGCAAAGCCGTGAACGCCGCGTACGGCGCGGATGCCGAAAAGGCTTTCCTGAATCTGTGGCGCGCACACATCGGCATGTTCGTTGATTACACACAAGGCGCCGCCGCCAACGACAGCGCCAAGAAGCAAAAAGCCATGACCGATCTCGACGGCTATCGCCGCGACTTCGATGCGTTCCTGTCGGGCGCGAATCCGAATCTGCCCAAGGGTGCCGTCGCCCAGTTGCTGACGCCCCATGTGCAGTTACTCGAGAAGGCCATTGACGGCCAAGCCGCCAAGGACACCAATGCCGCATTCGACAATTTGCATCAGGCCGCGCATCAGTCTCAGCAGATTGCAGACCCGCTCGGCGCTGCCATTGCCAAACAGATGCCAGACAAATTCGATGGCGCATCCGATTCGGGTTGGGCAACGCTGCGCGCGAACTTGAATTACCTGCTGCAAGAGCACGTCTATCTCGCGGGCACCGCCACCGGCGCTGCGCTGCGCGCGGACGATGCAGGCTTCAAGTCGGCTGCCGCTACACTCGACCAGAACACCGTCGAACTCGGCAAGGCTGTGAACTCAGTATACGGCGCCGATGGTGAGAAGGCGTTCCTGAATCTGTGGCGCGCACACATCGGCATGTTCGTAGACTACACGCAGGGTGCCGCCGCCAATGACAACAACAAGAAGCAGAAGGCGCAGTCCGATCTCGACGGCTATCGCCGTGACTTCGATGCCTTCATCAGCGGCGCAAACCCAAAGATTCCCAAGGGCGCCGTCGCCCAGCTGCTGACGCCCCATGTGCAGTTGCTCGAGAAGGCAATTGATGGCCAAGCCGCCAAGGATAACAACGCTGCATTCGACAACCTGCACAAAGCGGCGCATCAGACTCAAGACATCGCAGACCCGCTCGCGTTGGGTATCGGTACGCAGTTTCCGGACAAGTTCGGTGCAGGCACGCCGACCAACACACCGACGACGGGTGCTGACTTCAGCAACAACAGTAACGGTCTGTTCGTGATGTTCGCAATCGGCATCGCGCTGCTCTCGACAGCATTCGTGGTGCGCGCACGAACCGTGCGGTAGAATGAAGCTATCACGTTTGCTGATGAAGAGGAGCCCAAGTTGGCTCCTCTTCATCATGTCGAGGTCTCTGTATGATGAAAAATTTATCGCGGTGGTTGATGTGTGCGGCACTGTGGCTGATGCTGACTGCGTGTATGCCAAGTGCAACGCCGGCGACATTGCCGCCGACGTCTGCGGCGACAACCCAGCCGCAAGCACAATCGGCGCCGACCTTGCTGCCCACGGCCACCGCACCGCCAACCGCAGTGCCATCCACAACCGAGAGCGCAGCACCCATCGCAACTACCGTTCCGCCGCCTGCTGCACTGCCCGATACGGAGCGCACGCCGAGCGGCACCATCGTCGCGCAGCCGACGCCCGCTGCCAGCAAAAGCACCGACAAAGACCCGATGCGGATGGCGATCCCATCCATTCGTGTGGATAGTCCCGTCGTGTATGTCGGATGGACGACGGTAATTCAAGGCAATCAACTCGTGAGCGAATGGGACACGGCCGATTTCGCCGTCGGCTTCCACAACACGTCTGCGCTGCCCGGCACGATTGGCAACACCGTCATGTCCGGACACAACAACATCAAAGGCGAAGTCTTTCGAAATCTCGATCAAGTTAAAGTGGGCGACAAGATCACGGTCAACACGCGCGGCGGCACAACGCTGAGCTACGTCGTGACGCAAGCGATGATTGTCTCGGAGAAATTTGCCAGCGCCGAGCAGCGTGCGAAAAACGCGCAGTGGATTGCGCCGACGGACGACAATCGGCTGACGCTCATCAGCTGCTGGCCCTATACCAACAATACGCATCGCGTGATCGTCGTCGCCAAACCCAATTGAGGACACATGTTACGATTCATTACACTGATTACAATTTTCATTCTCGCCAGCGCCTGCGCGCCGAACACACCCGCTGCACCGACAACTGCACCCGCGAACGCGAGCACGCCGACGAGTGAGACTCGACCGACGGCTGCGCCGACGAGCACGCTTGTGCCATCGGCGACCAACACGACTGCACCCACCGTTGCGCCATCGGCGACCAGTACGACTGCACCGACTGCCGCGCCATCGGCGACGACGACGAACACTGCGCTGCCGCCGGCGTCCACGCCGACCATTGCCGCGCGACCAACACAATCAGCTGCGCGCAGCGCACTGCTGACCATCAAAGGCTTCCTGTTCAAGCCAGAAGTCTTGAGCGTGCCGGTCGGCACGAGTGTGACGTGGACGAACATGGACGACATCGAGCATAGCGTCACGAGCGGCACGCCGCCGACGCCGGATGGCAAATTCGATTCGGGCTTTTTCACGCTCGGCAAGAGTTACTCGTTCACGTTCACGCAGCCCGGCGATTACACCTATTTCTGCAAGCGCCACAAGAGTATGACGGCAACAGTTCGAGTCACCGCGCAGTAGCCGCTCTTTTCTCCTCCTTCTGTATGCAGAACGCTCATCACAGCCGATGAGCGTTCTGCATTTTTGTAACGAATGCGTACCGCGCCGCCATCCGTAATAATCATAGACACATTCGATCCCAGAGAGTTATGAAGAAACTTTTTATCGCGCTGATCGCCGTCCTTTTGTGCACACTCACGGGCACGCTCGTGTCGGCGCACTCGACGCTCGTGCGCGCCGACCCGCCGCCGAACGCGCATCTACAGGACGCGCCGCAGACCGTCACGCTCTGGTTTGACGAAACGCTCGACCGCCGTTTCAGTTCGTTCAGCGTGCTCGATGCGAAGCAAGCACCCGTTGACCTGAAGGACGTGACGTTCGCGGACGAAAACAAACAGATGCGCGTGAGCCTCAAACGCAACTTGCCGCACGGCGTGTACACGGTTGTGTATCGTGCCCTCTCGGCGGTGGATGGACACTTCGCGCCCGCATCGTACTCGTTCGTCATCGGCGACGAGAGCGCACCCGCAGCGAGCGTCAGCACGCCGACGATTGACTTCGCGCGCTTGCCGTCCGACGTGCTGGTGCGCGCCATCAACTTGCTGGCGGCGCTCGCGCTGTGCGGCGCGTTCACGCTTAAGCTGCTGATGGGCGACGAAGACAAAGACTTCGCGCCGCTGCGCCGCGAGAGCGCGCCGCGCATGAACCGGTGGGTGCTGCTCAATGGCGCGCTCTTGTTGGCTGGCACGCTGCTCGCGCAAATCGTGCAGGCAAGCATCGGCTCCGGCAGCAGCCTGCTGGAGGTCGTCACACAAAATGTGTGGCTGTCGTCGTTCACGGAAACGCGCTTCGGCCAAGCCGCGCTCGCGCGCATCATTCTGGTCGCTTCGCTGTTCGTGCTGTACGTCGGCGCGGGACCCGCTGTCGAGCGTTGGCGCATCCAACGACTGTGGAACGTGCGCACGCTCGATGCGGCCGGCTTTGCGCTCGCATCGCTCATCTTGCTCAGCGTGTCGCTCTCGTCGCATGCCGCCGCGAGCAGCGACTCGTCGCAACTACCGACGCTGCTCGATTGGCTGCATCTGCTCGCCGTCGGCGCGTGGACGGGCGGACTGTTCGCGCTGACCGTTGTGCTGCGCGCGAAGGCAACGGGTAACCACGCCGCGACCATTCAGACCATCGTGCGACGTTTTTCCAACGTCGCGATCGGCAGCGTCGTGTTGTTCAGCATCACGGGGCTGTATTCGATGTGGCGTCAGGTGGCAAGCCCCGCCGCGCTCACGAGCACACCCTACGGCGAGTCGCTCATCATCAAGCATCTATTCATCACGCCGATGCTGGTGCTCGGACTGCTGAACACGCTTTGGCTGCGGCGCAATGGTTCGCTAGTTCGTTGGTTTGCTCGTTGGTTGCAACAAACCAGCCAACGAACAAACCAACAAACCCATGTCCTTCGCAACGTGCGGCTCGAAGCCGCGCTCGGCGTATTGGCCGTTCTGGCTGCGGCAACGATGACCGCACTGCCGCCCGCGCGCACGATGTCGCCGCCGACGGGGCCGGCGTTTGCCACGACCCGCAGCGGCACGGAAGTCGTGACCACGTTGAAAGTGGACCCACTCTCGCTGGGCAACGCGACCTTTGACGTGACGCTCAAAGACGCGAGCGGCAATGTGCTGCGCGATGTGACGCGTGTGAGCCTGCGCTTCACACTGCTCGGCTCGTCGCTGGGCACGACGACGGCTGAAATGCAGTCAGTGGGTGATGGCACGTATCGCGTCAAGGGAAATTATCTGAGCGTGATCGGCATCTGGAACATCGAGCCGATCATTCGCCGCAAAGATGTGGCTGAGGATTTGCACGTGCCTTTCCGCTTTGAGATAGCGGATCCGGCGAGCGCGCAGCCGTCCGTATTACCGGAGTTCAACGGCGGCATGATCGTAGCGCTGGTTGTTTTTTTTGCGGGCGCAGTGTTGCTCTTCGCGGCCATGCGCCGCAACCTGCGCGCGGGCAAATTGTTCGGCAGCAGCGCGCTCGCGCTCGGCGTCGCGTTGTTCATGGTTTCGATGGCGGTTGCCGCGCCGCCGGTACGCACCTACTCGGCGAATCCATTCGCGCCCGATGCGGTGTCGCTCACGCGCGGCAAAAGTATCTATGACGAACATTGCGCGATCTGTCACGGTCCGACCGGACTCGGCAGCGAGCTGCTGCCTGACACGCTCCGTCCGACCGAATTCCTCACCAACACCAATCGTCACAGCGACGACGCGCTATTCGGTTTCATCACGAACGGGATGCCGAACAGCGGCATGGCGCCGTGGCGCACGCGCCTGACCGACACGCAGCGATGGCACGTCCTCAATTACGTCGAGTATCTGGCCAGCAAAAGCGGTGGTGCGCCGCGCGATGCAGTGACGACGCGTTGAGCATCATCTCATACCGAAAACACAAAGAGCACAGACGAATCTGTGCTCTTTGTGTTTAAACATTTGACGCTCCGGCTACGACAACCTCACGACTGCCCGCCTTAAAGCGCTCGGCACTTTTGCAAACCACAATGCGCGACGTGCGTCGAAGTGTGTGTCGGTTGGTCGGTTGTTTGATGCATTGCCAAATACTTTCTAATCGAACGTTGGCAACGTGCCGATAATTGATGCTGGCACTTCGGCGCGCACCATCTCGCGCAATTTACTCAGCGCGAGCGCGGCGCGTGTGTGAATGGTGCCAAGCGGCTCGTCGAGTTCGTTCGCAATCTGCTGGCGCGTCAAGCCCTGAAAGTATGCCAACTCGATCACCTGCCGCTGCAAGTTGGGCAGCGTCTTGATGGCAGCACGCACGCGCGCCGCATCAATCGGGTCCGCGCCGTGCGCCTCGTCGGTGAGCGTCGCACTGTGTGTAAACAGTTCTGACACGTCGTCGTCTTGGTCACTGAAATAGAATTCTCTGCGCCGCCGCACCATATCGAGTGCGAGATGGCGCACGATACCGAACAGCCAGTTGGCGTACGTGCCGCGCCCGGCTTTAAATTGTGCCGCGCGCTGCCAGACTCGCCAAAACGCTTCCTGCACCACTTCTTCGGCGAGATCGCGGTCTTGCACAATCTTAAATGCGACCCCCATCGCGCGCGCCGCGTAGCGCTCGTACAGCACGGCGAGCGCAGACTTACTGCGCTGCTGCACGCGCGCCATCAACTGCTGGTCGTCTTCGGGTTCTGCGAATGCTGTCCGACTTTGGCTCAATACTGGATTCAACGACAGTGCCATCATGCTCTCTCTTGCTCCCTCAACTGCGCTGACTGCCGCAGTCTTGTCATCTGCACACTCACGTCCCACAAGCGCCGCGCGATGCTCACGTCGTACGATTCATCGGATGAGCGCAGCGCACGGCAACGATCAAAATATTTGCCACTCATGCTCGCCACAGCGGGCGACGATGCGAGATAGATGCTCGTCTGCGCGCCGTCACTGGGACTGATGCCGCGCCAGCGCGTGAACCAGCGCCACGCCAACAGGCGGGGGCCGTTGTTCAAGCCAAACTGACTCGCAACCAAACCGGGATGGAGAACGTTCGCCGTCACGCCTGTGCCTTCCAGTCGGCGCGCTAGTTCGTAGGTGAACAGCACGTTCGCCAACTTGGATTGAGCATAGACGTTCAGTCCCGCATAGCGCCGCTTCGCTTCAAGATCGTCGAAATTCATGTGCGCGCGATAGTGCAATCCCGACGAGACGTTCACGATGCGCGCGGGCGCACTCGCCGCGATCACGTCGAGCAACAATTGCGTCAATAAAAAATAGCCGAGATGATTGAGCGCGAACGTCAACTCGATGCCGTCCGCACTTGCACGTCGGTCAAGATAAAATGCGCCCGCGTTATTCACGAGCACGTGCAACTGCGCATAGCGTTGCTTGAACTGCTCTACCAGCACGCGCACTTCACGCTGCGACGACAAATCCGCCAGCAAGAATTCGACACTGGCGTTGCCCGTCTGCGCGCGAATCTCGACAACCGCCGCCTCGCACTTGGCGCGGTTGCGCCCGACCACGATCACGTTTGCGTCCATGCGCGCCAACTCGCGCGCGGTGACCTTGCCAATGCCATCCGTCGCGCCTGTGACCATCACAATTTTCCCGTGCATGTCTGCTTGCGAAAAGTTTGTCATATCAACTCAACAGGTTGTGCAGTGCCGTTTCAATATTAGTGAATTTAAACTCGTAACCTGCGCGCTGCAATGCTTCTGGAACGACGCGCATACTGCCGAGCAACGTCAAGTCTGCCATCTCGCCCAGCGCAAGTTTCATCGGCAGCGCAGGTGTGGGAAAAAATGATGGGCGATGCAGCGCGTGGCCAAGCGCGTGACCGAAGTCGCGATTGGTCACCGGATTTGGCGCGCTTAAGTTGTACACGCCGCGCGCGTCCGCGTTCTCGATCAAAAAGACCATCGCGCTCACGTCGTCCGCGAGATGGATCCACGATATGTACTGCTTGCCGCTGCCGATCGGGCCACCTGCGAAGAAGCGGAACGGTAATGCCATCAGTGGCAGAGCACCGCCCTTGCCGCTCAACACAATTGCCGTGCGAAGGACGGCACGCCGCACGCCCATTGCTTCGACTTCGGCAGTGGACGCTTCCCAGTCTTTGCACACGTCGGACAGAAAGTCATTGCCGGCCGGACTCTGCTCCGTGCGGATCTCGTCGCTGGCCACACCGTAATAGTTGATGCCCGACGGCTGAATGACCACCGAAGGTTTCTGTCGCGCCGCTCGCACCGCTTCGACTACAGCATGTCCCGCATTGACGCGGCTGTCGCGAATCACGCGTTTGTAACTCGTCGTCCACAGCGGACGCCCAATGTTCGCGCCCGCGAGGTTGACGATGGCCAGTGCGCCGTCAGCCGCTTTGCCCCAGCCGTCCGCGCTGCGCGCATCCCATGCGACTGCGTGTGCGTTGCGCGGCAAGCCCTTGGTCTTCGCAGGGTCGCGGCTGAGGATAATGACTTCGTGATCTTTCGCGCTCAAGACTTGCGTAAGCGCGCTGCCGATCAGTCCCGTGCCGCCGGTGATGATGATGCGTCCCATGTCTGTCTCCTTTGCTTGATAACGAGGCGAAGCAATGCCAACGCGAGCGCGCCGACGATAAGTACGATCAGTGCAGTGACGGGAAATCCGCTGAACACGTCTGCACTAGCGCCATTCACGTTCGA
The DNA here is from genome assembly GCA_038198935.1 of Anaerolineae bacterium. GTDB lineage: Bacteria > Chloroflexota > Anaerolineae > JACRMK01 > JACRMK01 > JBBPZQ01. The sequence goes on along the minus strand of JBBPZQ010000078.1, from coordinate 2,217 downwards.
GTCGTCGAGCGGCGTTGCCGTCCACGCGCGCACTTGCGAGCGCGTCTTGGGAAAATTGAGCAACTCGCGGAAGCCGTACACTTCCTTCTCGCCAATCGCGAGCACGTACTTGCCCACGGCGCGCTGCGTGTTGTACACGGCAAGCGTGAAGGTGCCGTCGCTTGGCAGCACGGCATTCATTATCTGGCGATTCCAGTAAGCCGTCCCGGTGAAAGGCTCATCAAATATGTCGTCGGAATTGTGCGCGCTGTCGCGCTGCACTACTGCGCCTTCGCCGGATTGCAGCACAAACGGCAGCGCTTGTGCGGGTTGCTCGAATCCCTGTCCGATGAGCGCAGCATCCACGCCAAAATTCGCTAGTGCTGCGACCTTTGGCACGAGCAGCGAGACCGCAATCTTCTGTCCTTGCTTGCCCTCGAAGGTGTAGTAATCCACTTCGTTGGGCTTCGTTAGCTGCGCATAGACTGCCCATAAAATGTTCGGGTCGTCAATGTGCACCGCACTGCTGCGTGCGCTATTGCTGAGCGGCGCAACGAAGATAGGCAGATGTGCACGCGCAATGTTGGCGCTGATCAACAGCAGTGCGCCAGCCAGAATGATTGACGAACGTTTCACGTGTCGGTTCCTTGTTCCGTGATGTGCGCGCGCATCCGTGCGAGCAGCGGTTTTACGATGCGGCTCTGCGCGGTCGTGAGTCGCGCGTGCGCCGTGCGCTCGAACGCATCCAAGTGCTGCACGATAAATGCCAACGGCACGCCGCGCGGCGGCAGCGTCTCGCACAGCCACTGGCTCTCGGCGTCCAGCAGGTCGTGTGCATCGAAGGCGAGCGCGCACGCCAGCGTGTCAATCAGCAGCAGCGTAACTTCTTCGAGCGTATGTGTGTGTACGCTGGCTCGCCGCGCGCGCAATGAGTTAATACGCTCGGCCGTCTCGGCGGCGAGCGCGAGTCGGTTCGCTTGCAAGGCTTGCACGACGGGCAGCAGTCGCGTCGGCGTCGTCCACACTCGCGGGTGCGGCGTGCTGGTCGCCAATAAATGCAGCGCCTCGCTCGCATCGGTACCCATATACGTGCCGGGCACGTGCTCGCGCAATATCGGCACGCGATTGAAAAGTGTGCCACCGAAGACGAGCGGTGTCGTGAGGTGCAGGCGCTCGCTCACCAATGGAATCATACTGGTCAATCCGACCGTCGTGGATGCCGACAGCGCCATGATCTGCGGACGCACGACGCGCTCGCTTTTCAGCAGTTCGAGATACGGCGTGCGCAGTCCGAGATACGTCACCGCCCACCCTTGCCGGCGCGCGAGCAGCGCGAAGGTCAGTAGCCCTAACTCGTGCTGCTCTTCTGGCGCACACGCGGCGACGAGACGCGGCGCGTGAGTCGGCGCGTGCGGCAGTGCCTGAAAGATGGCGAGTAAACGCTGACGCATGAAGTTGCTAGCCAGATGTTCTTGCCACACGCCGATTTCGGTGCGCTGCCAGCATTCGCCGATGACGCGCATGGTCGGCGCGATGATATGATGCGCGACCTGCTCAGGTGTAAATCGCGCAAGCGCGTCGTCCAGTGCCTGCTGCGCCGCTGACAAGTCGGAGTCGAGCAGTGCAGATTGAAGCACAAGCTGCAACTGCTCAACAGGTTGCGCTGGTGCATGTTTGGTGGCGTCGAGCATCGTCGCGACGCGTCCGCCCTCGCGCAGCATCCGACTGGCTTCACTCGGTGAGAGCCCCACTTCGACCTGTCGTTTGATCCACAAAACGTCGGCAATGTCTTCGTCGTTGTACAGGCGATAATGGCTCTGCTGCCCACGCTTCGGCTTCGGGACGCCATAGCGCCGCTCCCAAGCGCGCAATGTCGGCAGCGACACGCCCGTGCGCTCCGCAACGTGCTTAATCGTCAACCCCGAGCTTCTATCCGACATAGAAACAGTCTACCATGTTGTACAATGTTTGTAAAGTGTTTGTATAATGTTACGACGTCCTGAGTCGCAAGCGACAAGTGGGCTGCGATGCTTCGGCCCTACGGTGCGGACTCATGCAACAGTGCACGAGCCCGATGCGCCTTCCCAGTGCCGCTGCAAAAACAAACACCCGCTTCATCAGCGGGTGTTTGTCACCAAGATTACGGTTTGCGGCGATCCACATCGGGTGGCCGGTTGCGCGCGCGCCGCTCCTCACCGTCCCAGCCTGAGCCGGGCGCGACCCAGTCGGCATAGGTCC
>JBBPZQ010000077.1:0-7978 GCA_038198935.1 Anaerolineae bacterium | reverse complement strand
TGCACAAACGCATCCACTCATCCTTGGGCTACCTGACACCAGCCGAGTTCGAAAGCCAGTGGTTGGCCCAACAAGCAGCCACTTAAGTTGTTCATTGTCTAAGGTCGATTTTGTGTCCAGTTTTTGGGGGTCACTACACACTTTCCACTTTCGCCATGTCACACGAATTCTCCGTTGACTCACTCCCGAAGGGCGCACAGCGCGCGCTGTACAACCTCATCACGATTCTTGGCGACAACAAATTCCGACTGGGCGTGCGCTATGCCGAATACTGCAACGCCGCGCCGACCCTTGAGGCGGGCATCGCCGCGGCGGCGATGGCGCAGGATGAGTTGGGGCACACGCGCAATCTGTTTCCGCTGTTGCGCGAGTTCAGTTGGGCAAAGAACGAAGAGGAAGACGGCATCGCGCGCGGGCACTATCGCAATCTGTCGCTGCTTGATCAGCCGTTTGCGCGCTGGGCTGATTTCGTCGCCGCCAACTTCTTGCTCGATCAGGCGATTACGACGATTCTCGAAAGCGCGCATGACTCCGCGTTTCGCGCGCTCGCCACACGCTCGCGCAAGATGGTCGTCGAGGAACGCTTTCACACGCTGTATGGCACAGGCTGGTTCAAGACGCTGGCGAACGCCACAACCGCGACGCCGTTCGCTGAAACAGCGAACGGCACAGTGCCAGAACGCGAATCGCGTTCTGGCGTGCGCGCCGAAGTTGAGGAGCAAGCGCGGCGAGAGTGGGATGAAGTGCTGTGCTTCTTTGGGCCAGCCGGCAATACAGGCTTGAAGATTCTGAAAGATGAAGGACTGTTAAGTGCAGACAGCGAGGAATTGCGCCAGCGATTTTTGGATCGTATCACGCCTACGCTGCACGAAACCAACCTGGACTTGAACGGTCACGCGTTGCCGTGGTCGCGCTGGGACTTGCAGGAGTGGCGATTGAAAGCGGTGGTTGGCTAGTTGGATGATGGTTTATGCAAAATGCAAATGTCAATCAATTGAATGAGCAGACGGAGAAAGTCGCTTGCCCGTTTTGCAAATCGGAGAACACCGAATGTGTCGCGCTGTTCGGGCCGAAGTTGTTGACCTCGCAATACTTTTGCAGAGATTGTCACTCGGCATTTGAGGTGGTGAAGGAGTAAAAGGTACACAATTACGCAGGTAGACAGGTACACAGAGCGAACACCTGTTTACTTGTCTACTTGTCTACCTGTCTACTTTCATCCGCACCCCCTCCACGAACCGTTCCATATCCACGATGAACCGCTCGTGCTCGCCCTCGCCAATCTTCTCTATCTCGTCGTAAGCCTCCACCTTAAATTTCACGCGCCGCCGATCCACCTCGACGACTTCGGCTTCGGCGCGCACAGTCATGCCGATGGGCGTCGCCGCCAGATGCTTGACACAGACGAGTGTGCCGACCGTCTGCTGGCCGTCGCTCAAAAATGGCACGATGGTGTAATGGCACGCCTCTTCCATCAGCCAAATCATCATGGGCGTTGCGAGTACGTTGTCGCGCGCGCTCAAGTGGTGCGTCGCATGTTCCGCGCCCACGACCATCTCGCGCGTGCCTTTCAATCCGAACCTGAGATCTGTCATGGCTGCTCCTCATGGGGAAAATAATAAAACGGGTGGATGAGACGCATCCCATCTACCCGTTTAGCCGTTGATTGGATTATGCGCTGGCTAACTGAGTTGCTTCACACCAATCGGAAACAATGCGTCGAACTCGGCCTTGTCCACCGATTCCTTCTGAATGAGCATCTGTGCGAGCGTGTCTAGCGTGCCCCGATAATCGGTGAGCGTCTTTCGAGCGCGATTGTGCGCGCGGTCAATGATGCAGCGCACTTCTGAGTCAATCAATTCCGCGACTTCGGCGCTATAGTTGCGCTGCTCGGAAATCTCGCGGCCCAAAAAGACCAGTTCCTCTTTCTTGCCGAACGTGCGCGGGCCCAACTTCTTGCTCATGCCGTACTGCGTCACCATCGAGCGCGCAATCTTCGTCGCGCGTTCGAGGTCGTTGCTCGCGCCCGTCGTGATGTCCTTGAACACGATCTCTTCTGCCGCACGCCCGCCGAGCAAGCCAGCCAAGTCGTCCTCAAACTTCGCGCGGCTGATCATGTAGCGATCTTCGTCGGGCACAATTAGCGTGTAGCCGAGCGCCAGGCCGCGTGAGATCGAGACGACTTTCTGCACGGTATCACTGAGCGGCAGGACTTTGGCTACAACGGCGTGCCCCGCTTCGTGATACGCAATGATACGCTTCTCTTCTTCATTCAACGCGCGGCTCTTGCGCTCAGGGCCCGCGATGACTTTTTCAATGGACTCCTGAAATTCCTTCATGCCAATCGCTTTGAGATTGCGGCGTGCGGCAAGAATCGCCGCTTCGTTCACGAGGTTCTCGAGGTCGGCGCCGGAGAAACCGATGGTCTGCGCGGCGACGGTGTGTAGGTCAATGTCAGGCGCAAGCGGCTTGCCCTTGACGTGTACGGCGAGAATCGCCTCGCGCCCTCTGAGGTCGGCACGATCCAGCACGACGCGCCGATCAAAGCGGCCAGGTCGCAGCAGTGCGGGATCGAGAATGTCGGGGCGGTTGGTCGCGGCGACGATGATGACGTTCGTTTGGTTGTCGAACCCGTCCATCTCGACAAGGATTTGATTGAGCGTCTGCTCGCGCTCGTCGTGCGAGCCGCCCAGTCCCGCGCCGCGATGGCGACCGACGGCATCAATCTCGTCAATGAAAATGATGCAGGGCGCGTTGCGCTTCGCCTGATCGAACAGATCACGCACGCGGCTCGCGCCGACGCCGACGAACATCTCCACGAACTCCGAGCCTGAGATCGAGAAGAACGGCACACCGGCTTCCCCTGCCACCGCGCGCGCCATCAGCGTCTTGCCTGCGCCCGGCGGTCCGACGAGCAGCACACCTTTGGGGATGCGCGCACCAAGCGCGGCGAACTTCTCAGGCTCCTTCAAAAATTCGACAATCTCTTGCAATTCGCTTTTGGCTTCTTCGACGCCCGCCACGTCGTTGAACGTGACGGTTGGCTTGTCGCCGGTAAAGACGCGCGCGCGGCTCTTGCCGAACAGCATCGCTTGATTATTGCTGCTCTGCGCTTGGCGCATCATGAACAGCAGGAAGCCGCCGAAGATGACCAGCGGCAAGAACGAGCCAAGGATCGTCAGCCAGTTGCCCCAATCACTCGGATTCTGCACGTCCACGTCAACACCGTTCAGTTCGGCTTGCGTCAGTCCGAGATTCTTGAGCGACTCGACGACGCCGATGCGACTCTCTTTGCGCGAGGTCTCATCTGTCTGCGGCGAGCCAGACGTTTTGATGATCGTCAGATCATCTCCCTGTACGATGATTTTCTTTACCTGTCCAGCCTTGATTTCGGCGGCGACGCGATTGAGCGGCACTTCGCTGCGCGAGGGACGGGGTAAAACAAAGTTAAAGGCAAGCGCCGCAATGGCAATCAGAATCAAAAAATACACGAAGCCATTGCGCAGCCAGCGAGAATTGAAATTCACATGTCCTCCAAAGCATCCTGTCCAGCAACATCAATTATAACAAAGTTAATACGCGCACAGAAGTTCGCTCAATGCCCCGCACAATCTTTGTTATAATCGGATTGATGCGTGCACTGCTCATTTACAACCCGGCTGCCGGTCAGCGCGACATGCGTGCGGCGATAGATCAAGTCGTCGCGCACTTGCAATCGCTCGGCTGGCAGATGACGCTGCGGGAGACACAGGGGCGCGGAGACGCGACGACCTTTGCGCGCGAAGCCGTCGCGGAGAAAATGAACGTGGTGTTCTCGGCGGGCGGCGACGGCACGATCAACGAAGTGGTCAACGGACTGGCGCACAGCGAGGTCGCGCTCGGCGTGCTGCCAACCGGCACGGCAAACGTGTGGGCGCAAGAAATCGGTTTGCCCGTGCCGCGCCTGCTCAATCCGGATCCGAATCCGCTCCTCACTGGCATCAAGCAACTCGCCGCGGGCGAGACGCGCACGATGGACCTCGGCACGATCAACGGACGTTACTTCATGCTATATGGGTCTATCGGTTTCGATGCGCATGTCGTTCATGAGATGGAACAGCAGCGCGAACTCAAAGCGCGGCTCGGCGGTATCGTCTATTTTGTAGCGGGCGCGGTCACGGCGTGGAATTTTATTGGCACGCGCACGCTGATCGTGGTGGATGGCAAACCAATGCGCCGCCGCATTTGGGCGGTGATGGCGGCGAACACACAACTGTACGGCGGTCTCATGCGCATTGCGCCTGATGCGCTCGCGGACGACGGTTGGCTCGACATCATCATCGTCGAAGGACATGGACCAATCGCCACGCTGCGCCACTTTGCCAGTTTTCTGATGCGCGGCTTTTGGGCGGATCCGCAAGTCGAGTTGATGCGTGCGCGCAAAGTCGAGGTGCATCCTACACGTCCCATCGCAATTCAAGTAGATGGCGATGCAGCTGGCAGCACACCCGCACGTATCGCAGTCGTGCCGCGCGCGCTGCGCGTGCTCGTGCCGCTCGGTGCAGCATTGCCGATCTTTCAGGACACCCATCCTATTACGGCGGTCGCCACGTGAAGTATTTATTTCCTCTTCTGATCTTCGTTCCGATCACCGTCGCGGCACAGTTGTTGCACTGGAATGAAGTGCTGATTTTTGTTAGTGCCGCGCTTGCCATCATTCCGCTTGCGGGTATTCTTGGCAGTGCGACGGAAAGTCTCGCGCATCACACGGGTCCGCGCATCGGTGGCTTGCTCAATGCGACGCTCGGCAACGCCGCCGAGTTGATCATCACCATCGTGGCGCTGCGCGAAGGGCAAGTGGATGTCGTGAAAGCCAGCATCACCGGCTCGATCATCGGCAACTTACTGCTGGTACTCGGCGCGAGCATTCTTTTTGGCGGCTTGAAAAATGGTTTGCAAAAATTCAGTCTGCGCACGGCGAGCATCAACTCGTCAATGATGACGCTGGCGATCATTGGGTTGGCTGTACCGTCGTTTTTCGATCCGTTTGTCGCGCAGCACGGCGACATCTCAGTAGAGGAACTAAATCTGGGCGTGGCGGCGGCGCTGATGCTGGGCTATGCGCTCAGTCTGATTTTCTCATTCACGGCGCCTGAAGAAGCAGGCGGCAGCGGCACGATTGCGCCGGGCGACGAAGTGCCTGAGGACGATGAGCCGAAATGGTCGCTGCCCGTCGCGATTGGACTGCTCACAGGCAGCGTCATCGCGATGGCGTATCTGAGCGAAGCACTGGTCGGCAGTATCGAACCGGTGTTGAAAGAGTCGGGCTTATCAAAAGCCTTTATCGGCATTATCGTGATCCCGATCATTGGCAACGTCGCGGAGCACACGGTCGCCATCACCGTCGCGCTGAAAAACAAAATGGAGTTGTCGCTCGGTGTGAGCATGGGCAGTTCGATGCAGGTCGCGCTTTTCGTCGCGCCGCTGCTCGTGTTCATCAGCGTCTTGTTCGGCAGACCGATGACGCTCGCCTACAATCCACTCCAACTCGCTGCGCTCGGCATCTCGGTCACCATCGCGTCGCTTATCTCGCTCGACGGCGAATCGAACTGGCTCGAAGGCGCGCTGCTGCTCATCGTGTACGCAATTCTTGCGTTCGGGTTCTATTTCGTCTGACGGAGAGCGGATGACCGTAGATGGATACCAAACATTCGTCTCCCTCTCCAGTCATCCGTCACCTTTTTGCCCTGCGTCTTCGTGATGCTATAATCTGCTTTTGGAGGATAGCATGACGGCATACTTGCACTTGGCGCAAATCGTAGTCTCGGTCGCGCTGATCGGCATTGTCTTGTTGCAGACACGCAACAGTGGACTGGGCAGTTCGTTCGGCGGCGACAGCATTTACAAAACGCGGCGCGGGCTTGACCGCACGCTATTTCAATTGACCATCGTGCTTGCGGTGTTGTTCGCGCTCATCTCGCTCGGCAGCGTGCTTTTCGCAGGCTAACCGACTGTCCAACGTTCAGCGTCCCTTGGCGACGTTGGACGTTGGACTTTGGATACCCTTTGTGTTTTCCCCTCGCGTTCGTTGGCTCGCCTTTATCGCGCTTCTTGTGCTCGCCGTTCTGCTTCTGCTGCAACCTGCTGCTCCCTCTATCATTCAACCACAGCCACAGACGACGGCCGCGCCTGACCAGACGATAGAACCGACTGTCCTCAGCGTCTATTCGGAAGGTATCGCCGGTCGTCCGCTCAACATCAATCCACTCTTGAGCGGCTTCAACGACGCCGACCAAGACTTGACCGCGCTCATCTTCGGCGGACTGACGACGACGGATGCTGACGGCTCATCCAAACCTGCGCTCGCCGAGTCGTGGGATGTGAGTCCGGACGGATTGAACTATACATTCGCGCTGCGGCGCGACGTGAAATGGCACGACGGCTCACCGTTTATCTCGCGCGACATCTCGGCGACGATCAGATTGCTGCAAGCCGTCGCCTTCCCTGCCCCGCCGGCGCTCGGCGACTTTTGGCGGCGTGTCGCCATCGCGACGCCCAGCGATTATACCGTCACGTTCACGCTGAACGAACCCTACGCGCCATTCCTGTCGTACACCGCGCTCGGCATCATGCCCGCGAAGGTAGTCGAAAAGATTCCGCCCACCGCGTGGCCCGACCGCAACTTTAACGCGAATCCGATCGGCACGGGCCCGTATCGCATCAAGCAAATGGATACCGCACACGGCATCGTCGTGCTGGAACCGTTTGCGGATTTTTACGGCGCGAAGCCGAAGATCAATCGCCTCGAACTGCATTTCTATGCGACTGAGTACGCGGCGTTTGCGGCGTATCAGCGCGGTGAGGTGCTCGGTCTGGCACACGTGCCGACGGATAAGCTGGCGGACGCGCGCCACATGGAAAACTTGCAGTTGTTCGCCGCGCCGACGAGCGGTTTCAATGCCCTGTATCTCAATCTGAAAAATCCGCAGTTCCAGCAAAAGGAAGTGCGGCAGGCGCTGCTGCTCGCGCTCGACCGGCAGCGCATCGTTGATCGCGCGCTGGATGGGCAAGGCATCGTCGCGCATTCACCCATCCAGCCTAATAGTTGGGCATACAACCGCTACGTCCGAAAATATTCGCAGGATGTCGAAGCCGCGAAGCAGTTACTGGCGCAAGCCGGCTGGAAGGATTCAGATGGCGACGGCGTGCTCGACAAGGGCGGCGCGAAGATGGATTTTGCCATCATGTCAGGTGACGACCCTGCGCACGTCCGCGTGATCGAGGAGATTGCGCGCGAGTGGGATGCGATCGGCGTGAAGGCGCACCCGCAAGTGACGGGCTTCGCGGGTGTGGCGCGCGACTTTTTGCGCAAGCGTCAGTTCGATACGATCTACATCGAGTGGCGCGATCCTTCGGCTGACCCGGATCTCTATGCGCTGTGGCATTCGTCACGCATCAGCGACGAAGGACAGAACTACGCTTCATGGCAGAGCCGCGACGCGGACGAGCTGCTGGAACAGGCACGCCTCACGCCCGACCCGCAGCGCCGCGCGCCGTTTTACGCAAAATTTCAAGACCTCTTCGCCGACCAAGTGCCCGCGATCCTCATCAACTATCCAATTCACGTTTATGGTGTGGACAAGCGCGTGCAGAACGTGCAAGTCGGACCGCTCGCGCGCGCGTCCGACCGCTTCCGCACGATTGCGAACTGGTCAGTCGAGTGATAATCGCGCCACATAGGGCTTTTCCAAAGTCGGTTGACAGGAGATGAAAAAGTGACCTCTTTCGGGTACACTGGCGTTGCCTAAACCCCAGTAGACCGAAGGAGGTCGAGATGCATCATAACACAGTCGCGGCATGGGCGATAGACACGCCTGTGGGCGTGGACGGATTCTTTTTCGATCTCGGCAGTTTCTATGAGCAAGCCGAGTTACTCAGCGATCCGCGCGACGTACGCGGTAAGCGCTACGGCTTGGCGTTGCTGCTGAGTTTGATCGTG
>JBBPZQ010000076.1:0-61005 GCA_038198935.1 Anaerolineae bacterium | reverse complement strand
GGCTTTGGCCGATGGCAATGAATCGGCCAAAGCCTCGACTGCAACATTTCAAAGCAGAAGTTGATAAGTTAGAAGGCTTCGTAGAAGTGAAACGCATGCTCCGTCACAGCCTGAATTTTTGGATCGCGCTCGCGCTCGTCGTGGTGAACCTGTACGTGTGGACGAGTACGTTGCTCGCCGCAGCCGCGCCATACATCGTCGCGCCGATTCGCGCGCCGCAGGTCGTCGTGCTGCTGGACCTCATCGCATCGGAACAGCATTCGGGCGAGACGTGGGACGTGACGCTGACGCAACTCGAAGCCGAGCAAACGATCACGTGGTATCTGGAACGCTATCCGCAGATTCCGTTCAAGCATCCGCGCGTCGTCGTCAAGCCCGATTACGTATCGGGCGAAGGTGATGCGGTGATCGCGGGCTTGCGCGTGCACGTCGGCGGCAAAGGGCGCATCGCGCTCAAAGACGGCTTGCCAGTCGTGACCATTCTCGAACTGAACCTGCCTGTGCCGCCACCGATTCGCGACGCGCTCGAAAAAGAATTGACCGCCGTGCTGAGCCGCGCCGCGCAGCTGCCCGTGCGCTTCACCGACGCCGAGTGGCGCGACGGCGCGGTGCGGGTGCGGGGCTATATTCGATGACTGAACAGGAATTGGCTCACGCAAAGTCGCAATGACGCACAGCCGTTCATCAATTAATCTTTGCCTGTTCTCGTGAAATAGATTGGAAGAACGTTCATCATGCGGAGACGTAGTATTCGGATAAGAACGGTGCCAGCGCCAACTTGACGATCTGTTCGTAAGCCGTCTGCCGATCAATCAAGCCGTTGGTCAGGATGCCGACCGCGCCCATCTTCTGCTTGCTATCGGGGATGCCGCTCAGTGCATCCATTGCGGGACCGAGTTCCTCACCCGCGCGCACCCGATCCGCCACGACTTCGGGCAGCAGGCAGTTCACGCTGCCGCCGATGCCAACTCGCCCCGACCGATCCAGCACCGCACACCACGCGCACGTCAGCACGCCGAACTCAGTTTTTAGCAAGCCGCCTTCCAAGCCGATGCCCAGCGTGGCTCGTGGCACTCGCTCCAGTGCAGCCCGCGCGCGCTGTGCCGCGCCGCGCCGTGTCTGCTCGTCACCCCAAGGCTGTTCGGCAACACCCGACTGAATCTCCACTGGAAAAAAACAAGACGTAGCCCAACAGAGCGCGGCAGATGTTTTGACTGCGGCGATTTTGACGGGATTGGTCGAGCCAATGGCGATAAAGTGTAAAATACTCGTTGACATGAGTACCTCTCCATGATATAATTTGAACGAATATTAAGGTAGAAAGCAAGCAGTAGCGAGAAGTACGGAGCCCAAACTGATCAGATTCGCGTGCTACTGGTCTCGCAGTGAGTATCATCCTAGCCTGTTCGTCCGCCGAAGGAATTTCCCTATCGGCGATTTTATTTCTATAAGTAGGTAAGTGCATTCAGGGGTTCGCGTCGTAATATTCTAGAGAGGATGAGTGTATGGCACGAACGCGAAACACTAATCATCATAACGGCAATCACAAGAAGGACACAATGCCGCAGACGAAAGCGAGCGACACGCGCAAGCGCAAAGCCGCGCGCACGCGCGCACTCGAAAAGCCAGAAGCGCCGACCTCAGCTGAGGCGCTCATCAAGAAAGCCGAAGAGCAGGGCTATCTGAACTCGTCGGATATTTTGTCGGTTTATCCAGAAGCCGAAGAGAATTTGACGCAGCTCGACGACTTGTTCACCTATTTGCAAGACCGCGATATTGATGTGGTTGAGGACGAAGAAGAAACGGAGAACGAGTCGGACGGGGATGAGCCGAGCGAAGCCGACATCAACGAAGAGGAAGAGAATGAGCGCGAACTGGCTGCCGACCTGAGCGAGATCGCCGCCAGCGACGCGACTAGTCTCTATCTGCGCGAGATGGCACACGAGCCGTTGCTGACCGCGCAGCAGGAGATCGAGTTGGCGCGCGCGTTCTTGGTCGGCCGCGTTGCGCTCAAAAAGTTGCAGAAGAACCCGCACCCCGAGCGCAATGAGCGCGAGAAGTTGCAGCGCGACATCGAGGAAGGCAAGAAGGCACGCGACCATCTGGTGAAGGCGAACACGCGCCTCGTCGTCAGCATCGCCAAGCGCTACATGGGGCAAGGCGTGCCGTTCTTGGACTTGATTCAGGAAGGCAACCTCGGCTTGCTCAAAGCCGTCGAGAAGTTCGACTACAAGCGCGGCTTCAAGTTCAGCACCTACGCGACGTGGTGGATTCGTCAAGCCATCACGCGCGCCATCGCCGACCAAGGGCGCACCATTCGCGTGCCCGTGCACGTCGGCGACCGCATCCGCGAGATGTACAAAGTCTCGCGCTCGCTGGAGCAGGACTTGGGACGGGAGCCGACTAGCGAAGAGATTGCGGACGAGATGAACCTGCCGTCGAAGAAAGTCTCGTGGCTGCTGCGCGTCAGCCGCCGCACCGTCTCGCTGGAGAAGCCGGTCGGCGAAGAAGAAGATTCGGAACTGGGCAACTTCATCGAAGACGAATCGTCGCCGACGCCTGCCGAGAGCGCGTATCACACTTTGCTGCAAGAGAAGTTGGAAGAAGTGCTCTCGACGCTGACGCCGCGCGAGGCGCGCATCTTGCGCCTGCGCTACGGCTTGCACAACGGGCACGCGCACACTTTAGAAGAGGTGGGCCGCAAGTTCGGTCTGACGCGCGAGCGCATCCGCCAAATCGAAGTGGAGGCGTTGCGCCGCCTGCGCCATCCGCGCCGCAGCCGCCAGCTGCGCGACTATCTGACGTAGTACATGGCTCATGGCAGATGGCAATTGACAAACTGGCTGATGGAGCATGCTCCATCAGCCAGTTTGTTTTAAGGTGACTGGAGTAGATGCTTCAGCCGACGTGCGACGAATCGACTAAAACCTCCATTCCAGCAGGACATTCATCAGCGAGTATCACTTCGGCAGGTTGAGCGGCGCGTCTTCGGCGGCGCGACAGGCTGCCGCTTTGCACGTGGCCAACTCTTTGACGCGCGCCGACAAGACCGCCAGCAACTTCGGGTCCGCTTTGGTTGCCAGGTTTTGCAATTGGTATGGATCGGCTTTGAGGTCGTACAACTCCTTCTCGCCCGTCACGTACTCGACGTAACTCATCGTCTGCATGCGAATGCCACGCAGCGGGGGCACGCCCCGAAGTTTTTGCCGAGCGGTCGGCAATGCCGCCGTGTCGTCATCGTCTCGGTCGTGCGGTTCAAGCACTCCCGCATCCGTATCGGGGGTAGTCTGTGGGCTTGCGTTCGCTTCAAGTTTGTCGGGCCCATTCTCAATGCCGAACACCTGCCGCCACTGTGTCAGCGCCGGCGGATTGGTGCGCAGCAACGGAACGAGCGAGCGTCCGTCCACAAAGTCCGCCACCTTCGCGCCAGCCAACTCCGCCCACGTCGGCGCGAGGTCAACGTTGCCGCTCATGTGCTCGAGGCTCTGTCCCGTAGGTACGCCGGGCCCGCGCACTATCATCGTCACGCGCAGTTCCTCTTGATACGGCGCAATCTTACCGGTCAACTGGCGATGATTGCCCAAGTGATAGCCGTTATCGGACGTGAAGAAGATGTACGTGTTGTCGAGCTGGCCAGTGGCTTTGAGCGTGTTGACAATATTCTCGATGCCTTCGTCAACGGCTTGCAGCGCTTGCAGTCGTTTGCGATAGTCCACATCAATTGCGTCCATCTGTTTTTGCGTCAGTAGTGGCCGGTCGCGGATGTACAGCGGCTTGTCGCTCACGTCGGCTTCGTTATAGTTCGGCGTGCGCGGCGCTTTGGCGTCGGGGAACAAGTTTGCATGGCGCGGCGCGGGCGTGTAGGGCGCGTGCGGCGCATACGGCGCGAGATATATGAAAAACGGCTTGCCATCTTTCGCGCTGCGCTGAATGAAATCCACCGTCTTGCCGACGTAGACATCAGTGCCATAATCTGCCGGCTTGTTGCCGTACGCCACTTGCTTGCCATTCTCATTCAGCGTGTAATTGAATTCGCTGTATGCATTACCCTTCGCCGCGCTATACCATTCCGTCCAGCCGGGCGGAATGTACATCGCATTGCTCTTGTCAGGATAGCCGTTCAAGTATTTGCCCGCGAGCATAGTGCGGTAGCCGGCGTCTTGCAGCCAGGTGGCGATGGTAGATTTTTCCTCGCCGAGTTGAAAGAATTTTTGAAAGCCGCCTGTCGGCAGTTGATTGCCAAGTATCTGTGTGTTGTGCGGGTATTGCCCGCGCAGCGTGGTGGCGCGCGACGGACAGCATAGGGACATGGCGACGAAATAATTCTCGTACGTCACACCTTGATTCGTGATCAGCGACTTCAATTTGGGCATGAATTGAATTTCGGCGGCGTCCAAATCGTCGGTGAGGATGAACACGATATTCGGTTTGCCTTTGGCCGTCGCTGAGGCGGGCGTTGCTGGATTCGCTGTCGTCGGCGCGGATATCGGCGCTTGCGCGGGCGCGCTCGTCGGCGATGGCTGTGGTGCGCTGGTGGCCACTTGTTCGCTGGTCGGCGCGCTTGTGGGCACGCTGATGCTCGTCGCGCTTGGCGCAGTCGCGGAACAGGCCGCGAGCAATATGAGCGCGATCACGTATAAGGTCAATCGGAACCATGTCATCATCACACCTCCTACGGAGACAGGACCTTCGCTACGCTAGCGAAGCGGAGCGGACGCTAATTTCTCCTATGTATTCCACGAATGTACACGACTCATCGTTTCACGCTAGGTGACACTTCGCGCACTTGGGTGCGCCCACTACACGACGTTGGCTGCGCGCAAAGCCGCAATCTCCTCATCTGAGTAGCCGAGCCATTTACGCAGCACGTCTTCTGTGTGCTGGCCCAACAACGGCGGTGCGCTCTTCACGGCGGCGGGCGTCTCGCTGAACTTGTACGGCACGCCGAGCAGTTTCAATGTGCCGGCGGTCGGGTGCTCCACCTCGACGACCATCTGCCGATGCAAGACTTGCGGATCGCTCAGCACGCGGTCGAGTGTGTTGATGCGGCCCGCCGGCACGCCGACGCTCTCCAGCCGCGCGAGCACATCGTCCACGGCAAATTTCGCGAACTCAGTTTGCAACTGTGGAAACAACTGGGCACGGTTCGTCACGCGCGCAGGGTTCGTGGCGAAGCGCGCGTCGGCTGCCAAGTCCGCACGCCCGATCACCTGACACACCTTGCGGAACTGGCCATCGTTGCCACACGCGAGCGCGAAGTAATCATCTGTGCACTTGAACACATCGTACGGCACGACCGTCGAGTGCGCGTTGCCGTAGCGAGCGGGCGGTTCACCCGTGACGAGTGTGTATTGGCCCAAGTTGGCAAGCCACGCCACTTGCGATTCGAGCAGCGACAAGTCCACCCGCTGACCGTCACCCGTGCGTCCGCGGGCGTGCAGCGCGGCGAGGATGGCGCTCGTCGCGAACATGCCCGTCGTCACATCAATCACGGCAATCGCATGACGATATGGCATCCCATCCACGGGGCCCGTCAATGACATCAAGCCGCCTTCAGCCTGCAATACGAAATCGTAACCGGGTCTGCCCGCATCGGGCCCGTCGTTGCCGTAGCCGCTGATGTTGCAATAGATGAGGCGCGGATTAATGGTCTTCAGTGCAGCATAGCCCACTCCCCATTCTTCCATGCTGCCCAGTTTGAAATTTTCGACCAGCACATCGGCGCGCGCAACCATTTGACGCAGCACCTCGCGTGCGCGCTCCTGCTTCAAGTCGAGCGTCATCCCTTTCTTGTTGCGATTAATGCTGAGATAATATGCGCTCTCGCCCGCCGCGAACGGCGGACCCCACTGGCGCGAATCGTCGCCGCGCCCCGGTTGCTCGATCTTGATGACCTCCGCGCCGAGGTCAGCCAGCATCATCGTGCAGTACGGACCTGCCAGCACGCGCGTCAAATCAATCACCCGAATATCGTCCAACGGTTGCATGTCATCACTCACAAGGAGAAGTGCTGCGATTCTATCATGCCATGTCGTTTGTCTCAAGCGTTCACGCGAATGTCATTGCGCGGTGCGCAGGCTCGCAATGACAGACAGCGGCTTCACGTTTGACGTGAGCGCGTGGACAAGAGTAACATGACGCGACAGACAACTCGGAGCTGCAGATGTTTGACTTGGTGATTCGCGGCGGTACGGTGGTGACCCCGGGCAGTGAGGGTGTGTGCGACGTTGGCGTGCAGGCTGGCGTCGTCGCGCAGCTTGGCGGCGCGATGACCGGCACGCGTGAGATTGATGCGCGCGGCCAGTACGTCTTCCCCGGCGGCGTGGACGTGCACGTGCATCTCACGTCGGGCCGCGACCCCGCACCCGGCGTCGAAGTGTGGGTGGACGATTTCTACTCCGGCTCGCTCGCTGCCATCGTGGGCGGCATCACGACCATCGGCAACATGACGCAGCAAGGCATGGGCGAAACGATCCGCGACGCGCTCGTACGCGAGCGCAAACTGGCGGAGCAGAACGCGGCGGTGGACTACATCCTGCATCCGATTCTGCGCGATCCGTCTCCCGAATCGCTCGCGCAAATTCCCGAACTCGCCAGCGAGGGACACACCAGCCTCAAAATCTTTTTGGTGATGGATAACTTTGACGCGCGCGTGGATGATTACGTGCGCGCGCTGCAACTCGCCGCGCAGAGCGGCACGCTCACGATGCTGCACTGCGAAGATGGCGCGCTCATTCGCTGCCTGTGCCGCGAGTTGCTGGACGAAGGCAAAGGTGACCTCAAACATTATCCAGACAGCCGCCCCGATTACACGGAGGCGATTGCCACCGAGCGCGCGATTGCGATGGCGCGCGCGACGGGCGCGCCGATTTACATCGTGCATCTCTCGTCAGCCGTCGCGCTTGAACGCTGCCGCCGTGCGCGCGCGGATGGCGTGCCCCTGTATGTCGAGACACGTCCACTGTATTTGTATCTGACGCGCGAGTTGTTTGATCAGACCGACGGCGCAAAGTATGTCGGCGCGCCGCCACTGCGCGAAGCGTCCGACGTGCGCGCGATTTGGAATGGCCTCGTCAGCGGCGAGATTCAAACGCTGTGCACCGATCATGCGCCATGGACGCTGCGCCAGAAACTCGATCCGTCGCTCAACGTGGCGACCGCGTGGCAGGGTGTGTCCGATCTCGAAACGCTGATGCCGATGCTGTTCAGCGAAGGCGTGCTCGCGGGCCGCATCTCGCTCAGCCGCTTCGTCGAGTTGACGAGCACGAATGCCGCCAAGTTGTTCGGACTGTATCCGCAGAAAGGCACGATTGCCGTCGGCTCCGACGCCGACCTCGTCGTGTGGGATACGAATGCGCGCCGCACAATTGACGGTGCAGCAATGCAGTCTCGCGCAGGCTACTCGGTGTACGATGGCCGCGAGGTGCAGGGCTGGCCCGCGTACACCATCAGTCGCGGCGACGTTGTGCTCGATCACGGCAACGTCAGTGCCGCGCGTGGTCGTGGTCGCTGGTTGAAGCGTAGTAAGACGATGCGCTTATGAAATTGAACCGCAGAGGCTCCGCAAATTCCAATATTGAAAGTAGTGGCGCCCTGCTTGTCTCTATCACGAAATTCGTGATCTGCTGAGGCTAACGTCTCGCTGTTTCCCGGTCTCGTGCGCACCGAATCCGTGATGAAGCTGGCCGACTACTTCGACCTGTCCAACTCGGAGTCGCCGCGCTGGCTTCCGAGCCGGATGTGATGCAGAAAAGTGGCCAAGTGCTCATCGCCGCTGCGCTCGCGCTCGAATACGGCTTCACGGACGTTGACGGCAAGCAGCCGACGCCGCTCACGCTTTGAGAAGACCCGCGAGCTCTTTAAGACCTCGCGGGCTTTGATTTTGAACGTATGGTATACTTCGCCACACTTAACAACAGCGGAGGAGAGGATGAGACTCACGGGCAAGGTCGTGTTCATCAGCGGCGCGGGCAGCGGCATGGGTCGCGTGGCGTCGCAAATGTTCGCGCAGGAAGGCGCGCGCATTCTCGCCAACGATTACAACCCAAACGGCTTGAACGAAACGGTCGCGATGGTCAAGGCGGAGGGCGGCCAGATTATCGGCGTCGCCGGCGATGTGTCGAAAGATGCCGACGTGAAGCGCGTGATGGAAACGGGCGCGGCGCATTTCGGCGCGATCCACGTGCTGTACAACAACGCGGGCGTCGCGCTCGACGGCGATGTGTCGGTCACGACGATGACGGAGGACATCTGGGCGCGTACCCTCAGCATCAACACGACGGGCATCGGCTTGTGCTGCAAACACGGCATCCCCGAAATGCTCAAAGCCGGCGGCGGCTCCATCATCAACATTGCGTCGTTCGTGGCGCTGGTCGGCTGCACCAATCCAGAGGATGCATACACGGCATCGAAGGGCGCGGTGATCGCGCTCACGCAATCGCTCGCCGTGCAGTTCGGGCCCAAAAACATTCGCGCCAATGCGATTTGTCCGGGTCCCATCCTGACGCCGATGTTGGAGAAGTTATACGCTTCCGATCCGGCCAAGCGTCAGATTCGCTTGAATCGCATTCCGATGGGGCGCTTCGGCAAAGCGGAGGACATCGTCTATGCGGCAATGTATTTGGCGTCCGACGAGAGCACGTGGGTCAATGGCGCGCATCTGGTCGTGGACGGTGGCATTACGGTGAACTACTTTTAATTTCACATTTCAGAATTGGTATGATAGTGATCTGAAATCTAAAATTTGCAATACTCGATGAGCGCGGGCATTCCCTTTTTGAGGAATAGCTCGCGCGCTTCGTCGGCGGGAATGCGCCGCTCCTGCAAACGATTCCAAATCGGCAGCAAGAATTGCTCCTCGCCGCGTCCGCGGGCGCGCAAACCATCTTCGGCGAATTGCACAACGTCTCGCAGAAAATATCTCGTCGGTTCTGCCGCGCGCAAGCCATCGCGCACGACAGCGCGCCGATAGCGCAGCATTACGCGCCACGCATCGTCGCCCAGCGCGTGCGTAATATACTGCGCGAGTTGCGGCTGTGCCTCCACCAAGCCGAGCGACAGCGCCGACGCTGCCATGCTTTCGTGCGGCGGCTGTTGGCACGCCGGCCGAATCTCGATGGTCGAATGCTCGACGCGCGCGCGCGCGCTGTTCCAAGTGTAATGCTCGTGCCACAAGTAGCGTTCAAGTAAATCAGACCGGTCAGCTTTTGAAAACCTGACGGGTCTCTGCTTGAGATATTCAGTGAACGGGCGACCGTACTGCGTGAGCGAGCCGTCGGCGTTTTTCAAGACATAGCAGGGATGCGCGCAGATGAACGTCATGAAGTCCGCGAGCGAATCGAACTGACGCGGCGTCATGCCGTTGCGATGCGTGCCGATCGTGCCGAGCAAGCCCTCGCGCCCCGAGACAAACTTGCCCGCGCGACCTGCATACACCGATGAGTTGGCGACGAGCGCGATCAACGGCGCCGACAGCAGATTCATCCAGTTGAGCATCGGCACAAGTTCGTCGCGCGTGATGTCCACGTGCAGTTGATCGGCGGTGGTGGTGGCGAAGTGCAGCCACGGTTTGCCAATCGCGTTGAGCAGTGCGCCGTAGCGTTTCTTCGGCGTCATCAGTTTTGCGGAGCGCGGCGTGCGCGGCTGGATGCCAAAGCCGAGCACGTGCATCCCCTCTGCTTCGGCGGCGCGAACGAGCGGCGCGAGTCCACGCTTCACCGCCGCTTCGAGTTGAAACAAGTCCTCGCACGCCGGCGTCAGCAGCTCCACCGTGCCGAGTCCGACCTCCGCCTCATACACCACGTCCTCGCCGTGCAGGGCAACAATCAGTGCTTCTGTCGAAGGATCGTCGTACTTCGGATCGTCGTACTTCGGATTGTAGTGACCTTCGCGTATGAGACGCGGCCAGAGGCGGCGGATGTCGCCTGCGGTGCCATCCTGATTGACGAGCGGAAACTCCAGTTCGCGCCCGACGAGGCGCAGCCCGTGTCGCGTCTCTTTGATGCGCGCGGCGTATTGTTCGGCGAGTGCGGGAATTGTGTTAGACATAAATTTGCACCGCGAAGACGCGAAGCGCAAAGCCATCTAAAAAACGTCGCGCCTTTCGCGCCTTCGCGGTTAGAATGATGGAAACTTGTTCGCTTCGTTGCACAGCTGGAACGTTTGGTACGCGATCAACTTGCCATCCGCGCCGAGGTGGAACTGATTCAACTCGCAGTTGAGGATGTCGGACTCCAATGCTTGCATGTGATCGAGTCCGCGCATCACGGCGTGGAATTGCTGGATGAAGTTTTGGTGCGAGAAGACGAGCACACGCTGAGCGCGATGCTGCGCTAACACCTTTTGCAGAAACTGACGCGCGCGCGCGTGTACCATCTCAAACGATTCGCCGCCGGGTGGGTTGAGTGAGTAATGCACATGACCAATCGGAATGTACTTCACTTGCGGCAGCCGTTCCATGATCTCGGCGCGCGTCAAGCCTTCCATCGCGCCGAAGTCGCGCTCAGTGCATAACTCATCAATGCGCAGTTGTGGCGGCGCGACGTTGGCAATGATTTGCGCCGTCTCGATGGCGCGCTTGAGCGGCGACGCATACGCCACCTCGAATGGCGTGCCCGCGAAGGTCGCGCACGCTTCCTGCGCCTGCATGCGCCCCGGCTCGATCAGCGGCGCGTTGGTGCGCCCACCCGTGCGCTTGCTGCGGTTCAGTTCCGTCAGACCGTGGCGGATGGTGGAGATCAGGATTTCGTTGGGTTTGAGTTCGGGTTGGGGGATCATGCTTTGATTTTCTCGCCCTTCGCATCATACAACGGCTCACGCTCGACGCACGCCTGCACGCTCTCACTGAAAATCTCGATCTGCACCTTCGTTCCAACTGCCGCATGCTCAATCGGCAGGTAGCCGTAGGCAATCGCCTTGCCAATCGTGTATCCATAGCCGCCGCTGGTCACGCGCCCGATAACGTGACCGTCACGCAGAATCGGTTCGCCGCCGATGGGAGTAAGCAGTGAACGGTGAACGGTGAACAGTGGGGCATTACCGTTCACCGTCATGCAGCACAACTTCCGCATTAGCCCGCGCGCCTTCGCTTCGAGCAGCGCCTCGCGTCCGATGAAGTCGCCCTTATCGAGGCGTACGCAGAAGCCGAGTCCTGCTTCATATGGATTGTGTTCGGGTGTGATGTCCGCGCTCCAGTAGCGATAACCTTTTTCGATACGCAGCGATTCAATCGCGCGATAACCGCCCGCGACGAGACCGAACGGCTGTCCCGCTTGCCAGAGGGTGTCCCACAACTGCAAGCCATACTCGGTCGGCGCATACAACTCCCAGCCGAGTTCGCCGACATACGTCACGCGCAGCGCGAGCGTCGGCACGCTGCCGACGGCGATTCGCTGTGCGCTCATGTACGGGAATGCGGCGTTCGATATGTCGTTGCGCGTTGCGCGCGACAACAGATCGCGCGCCCGCGGACCCCACAAACCGACGCAGCAATACTGTGAGGTGATGTCGTTCACGACGAGCGAGCCATCCGTCGGCGCATGACTGCGAATCCAGTCCAGATCGTGCTGACCGAACGCCGTGCCCGTTACGATTTGAAAGCGATCATGCGCGAGCCGCGTCACGGTGAAGTCGCACTCGATGCCGCCGCGCTCGTTGAGCATCTGCGTGTACGTCACCGCGCCGATGGGTTTGCTCATCTCGTTGTCGGACATGCGTTGCAAGAAGTCGAGCGCGCCCCTGCCGACAATTTCGATTTTGCTGAACGATGTTTCATCAAACAGTGCGGCGCACTCGCGGGTGGCGATATGTTCGGCGGCGATAGCGGGCGACCAGTGGTGGTGAATCCATTCGGACGGAGGACGGAGGACGGACGACGGAGGTTGGCTTCGGTCTTCGGTCGTCCGTCCTCCGTCAAACCAATTTGGTCGCTCCCAGCCATTCTTTTCGCCGAACACCGCGCCGAGTTCTTTCAATCGCGGATAGATGGGACTGAGGCGCAGGTTGCGTGCGGACTGTCGTTCTTCGTTCGGGTAATGGATGTCGTAGTAGGTGCTGTACACTTCGTTGACGCGCGCGAGCGTGTACGACTGGCTGGCGTAATGCGCGCCGAAGCGGCGAATGTCCATGCGCCACAAATCGAGACTGGGACGACCCTCGACAATCCACTCTGCCATCATTTTGCCGACGCCGCCCGCGCCCGCGATGCCGTGCGCGCAGAAACCCGCCGCGGTGAAGAAGCCTTTGACATTGGGCGACTCGCCCAGCACGAACTCGCCGTCGGGCGTGAACGCTTCGGGGCCATTGATGAAACGCACCACCTCCGCGCGTTCGAGCATCGGCGTGCGGCGCAGCGCGTTCGTCATGATCTCTTCAAAGCGATCATGATTGGGGTCGAGCAGTTTGTGATTGAAGTCGAGGGGGATGCCATCCAGTCCCCATGCTCGCGGGTTGCGCTCGTAGCCACCCATCACCAATCCGCCTGACCCTTCGGGGCGATAATAGATCAGCAAATCGGGATCGCGCATCGTCGGGAAAGCTTGTGCTGAGCCTGACGAAACATCGCGGCTCATACCATCCATCGGCTTCGTCACCAGATACTGATGCTCCATCGGGATGAGCGGCACGGTCACGCCCGCCAGCGCGCCGATGTGCGGCGCCCAGATGCCCGCTGCGTTCACGACGATCTCGCAACTGATTTCTTCTTCCGCGCGTCCTGAGCCTGCCTGCCCTGCGGGATGTAACGCATGGGTCGAAGGACGCGAGACCACGACAGAGCGCACGCGCCCGTCGTGGACGTTGATCCGCTCGACACGCACGCCCGTGTGGAACGTCGCGCCCAGATCGCGCGCGCCGGTCGCCAGCGCGTTCGCCAAGCCACTTGGGTCGAGATAGCCGTCGAGCGGCAGATAGACCGCGCCCAGCACGCCATCAATATCCATGAGCGGGAAGAGGGCTTGCGCTTCCAGCGCGCTGATCAGTTCGAGCGGCAGCCCGAACGTCTTTGCCCAGCCGACTTGCCGCTTCAGTTCGAGCAATCGCTGCGGCGACGAAGCGAGGCGCAGGCTGCCGACTTTGCGCCAACCAACGTTGATGCTCGTCTCTGCTGCGAGTTGGTCATACAGGTCGGAGCTGTACATCATCATTTTCGTCAGGCTGACGGACGAGCGCAGCAAGCCGACCAGTCCCGCAGAGTGAAAGGTTGAGCCGCTGGTCAGCTCGCCGCGTTCCAGCACGAGCGCGTCGCGCCAGCCCATGTGCGCGAGGTGATAGGCGATGCTGCAGCCCGCAACCCCGCCGCCGATGATCACAACGCGGGCGGCTGTGGGCGAATGGCTAGTGGCTGATGGTTGACGGCTGGTCATATGACTCATGTTTTCCTATCTGCTATCAGCCATCGGCTATCCATCGCATCCCGCTTCGTGCGATACCGTCCGAACCACTCGCTCGCATACGCTTGATAATCGAATTCCAATTTCGAGAGTTTGATCTGCACCACGCCCCACATCGCCTCGCGCAGATCGGAGATGAGTTTCATGAGTTGTAGGCGTTCGTAGGGGCGGGGTAACCCCGCCCCTACATCACCCAAATACGATGCCAGCAGCCACGCATCCTGTTCATCACGAAATCGGTGGTGCGACGAGAAATTTGCGAGGTCGAAGAACGGGTCGCCCATCGCGGCGTATTCATAATCAATGATGCGGATGGCGCCGTCGTCCAGAAAGTTTTCGTTCAGCAAGTCGTTGTGGCACGGCACGGCGTTCGGCGCGCTCGGCACACCCGTGCGACCATACATCGCCCGCTCGATCTGCGCCGCGTGCGCGAACAGCGCGTCAATGTCGGCAGGCAGCGGGCAGCCGAGCCGCTCGGCAGTGCGCCGATACTCTTCGATCATGCGGAATGGCGACCACGCTGACGGAAACTCGCGCGCGTTGTGCAGGGTACAAATCGTTTGCGTCATGCGCGCGATACTTTCGCGCGTGCCGAGTTGAGCGGACGGAATTTTGCTGCCACGCACGAAGCGCGTCACAATCGAACCGAGATCAGGAAAGAAGGCAATGACCTCTGGTGCGATGCCCACTTCGGCGGCGATCACGTTGCAGGCGTGCTCGTGCTGGCGATTGATGCCGAGCAGTTCGGTGTCGTGTCCACAGATGCGCACGACGAACGATTCACCGTCCACGTCCACGCGATAGTTCTGATTCGTCAGTCCGCCGCCAAGCAGCGCCGCTTCATATGGCTTGCCGCACCAAGCTGGGATGCGTTGGATGACTTGATCGGGGGTTATTGTCATGATGGTGGGTGGGTGGGTTAGAACTGGATAACCAACTAACCAATCAACAAACCAGCCAACTTCAGACCCCGCCCATTATATTGAGATTCATTTGCGCGCGCAATGCTTGACAAGGTATATAGAATGATTTACACTCGCGGCACTGTGTCCCCAGATTTATGAGCATAGATTTCACCTCGCTCACACTCATTGGAGACAATTTAGTAAAGGGGGTGAGCGCCACTCAGCAACATTCTCGCTCGCACATCGTAAATAAATTGGCAGATTTTCTCTCAGGAGGAGAAACCATGATAAGCAAGAATAGGTACATGCTATTGGCAGTGCTCGCGCTCGCGCTATTCGCCGTCGCGTGCGCGCCCCCTGCGACCAGCGCACCGACCAGCGCGCCCGCTACGCAGCCAACTGCGGCATCGGCGGCAACTGCCGCACCCACTCGCGCGACGGCGACCGTGGCGACATCCGCCGCGGTGAGCACGACGGCGGCGACCAGTGCCCCTTCCGGAGCGAAGGGTCCATCGCAGGCACTGATTGATGCCGCAAAAGCCGAAGGCACGCTGAACGTCATCGCGCTCGACCCGACGTGGCTCAACTATCGGCTAACGATTGATACTTTCAAACAGAAGTACGGCATCAAAATCAACGAGTTGAACCCCGACGCAGGCTCGGGCGATGAAGTCGAAGCCATCAAGGCGAACAAGGACAACAAAGGTCCGCAAGCGCCCGACGTGATCGAAGTCGGCTACTCGTTCGGCGATTCATCCAAGAAAGATGGATTGCTCGCGCCATACAAGGTATCGAATTGGGATGCAATCCCGAACGACGCGAAAGACCCCGACGGCATGTGGTACGGTCTGTACTACGGCGCGATGGCGTTCGCCGTGAATACATCGCAAGTGAAGAACGTGCCGCAGGACTGGAGCGATTTGCTGAAGCCAGAATACAAGGGACAAATCGCGCTCGCGGGTGACCCGCGCACGTCGAATCAGGCGATCCAAGCCGTGGAAGCCGCAGCGCTGGCCAATGGCGGCTCGCTTGATGACGCAACGGCAGGACTCGATTTCTTTAAGAAGTTGAATGAGGCGGGTAATTTCGTGCCAATCATCGGCAAGCAGGGCACACTCGCCAAGGGCGAAACGCCCATCCTGCTCTCGTGGGACTACCTCGCGCTCGGTAACAAAGACGACCTCAAGGGCAATCCCGACATTGCCGTGGTCGTGCCGAAGACCGGTGTGTTCGGCGGCGCATACGTGCAGGCAATCAGCGCATACGCACCGCATCCGAATGCGGCAAAACTCTGGGAAGAGTTCCTCTACTCAGACGAAGCGCAACTGATCAAGGTCAAGGCGCACGGACACCCGATCAACTATGCCGACATGGTCAAGCGCAGCGTGATCCCTGCGGATGCGGCGAAGCAGTTGCCCTCCGCAGAGTTGTACGCGAAGATCGTGTTCCCGACGCCCGCGCAGCTCGCCAAGGCGAAGGAGACGATCACGAAGAATTGGGACACCGTCGTGAAGGCGGATGTCAAGAAGGCTCCGTAAGCGTGTCAACACCTGTCAGGTCACCTCGACCTGACAGGTGTCCTCTTCCTCATGTCGCAATTGGCTACGCTCGAACCCCGCGCCGTACCGCTCGCCCGTCCGCCTTGGCGATTATCTTGGACGTGGCTCGGCGTTTTGCCATTCTTCATTTTTGCCTTCGCATTCTTGTTGTTGCCGGCCGCCTACCTCATTCTCTTTAGTTTTCAAGATGAGAAGGGACTGTTCACACTTGCGAACATCGGCGATTTGTTCCAACCCTTCATCTTGCAAGCGTACTCGTTAAGTATGCAGGTCAGCGCCGTGACGGCAATCGGCGGTGGACTGTTTGGCTTCTTGCTCGCGTATTCAGCCATCATGGGCGGACTGCCGCGCTGGGTGCGCACGCTGCTGCTCACCTTTTCTGGCGTGTCCGCCAACTTCGCAGGCGTGCCGCTCGCGTTCGCGTTCATCGCCACGCTCGGGCGCGTCGGCATGGTCACCGTTTTGTTGCGCGATGTCTTCAACATCAGCCTCTACAACGCAGGCTTCAACTTGTATAGTTTTGTCGGCTTGAGTCTAACGTACATGTATTTTCAATTTCCGCTGATGGTGCTAATCATCACGCCCGCGCTCGACGGACTGAAGCGCGAATGGCGCGAGGCGTCGGAGAATCTCGGTGCGAATGCGCTGCAATATTGGCAGTATGTCGCGCTGCCGATTCTCATGCCGTCGCTGCTCGGCTCGATGATCTTGCTATTCGGCAACGCGTTCGGCGCATATGCGACGGCGTTCGCGCTGACCGGCGGCTCGCTCAATCTGGTGACGATTGAGATCGGCGCGGAAATTCGCGGCGAGGTGCTGCACAACGTCGGGCTCGGCTATGCGCTCGCGCTCGGCATGGTCGTCGTGATGGCAGTGGCACTGCTGGCGTACACGCTGCTGCAACGGCGAAGTGAAAGATGGCTGAAGTAATTTCAGATTTTCGCCGTTCGCTGATTCAGCGAACGGCACAGTGCTAGAGCGCCATTCGCGCTCTAGCGAGATTTCAGATTGCGGATGGAAGTTAGCAGTTGGATGTTTGATATTGGAAAGAGGCGTCACCTACCATCCATCCTCCAAACTCAAAACCATGAAACGATTCAATATCTGGGCGTGGCTATGGATTATGCTCGGCATGATCTATTTCTTTCTGCCGCTATACGCGACGCTGGACTATTCGCTGCGCGGCAGGAAGGACATGCTCAGTCTCGCCGCGTACGAAAACGTGGTGAACGATCCGCAGTTTCTCGCCACATTCGGATTTTCGTTGCAGATGGCGATCCTCACCATCGTCCTGAGTACGCTCATCGTCGTGCCGACGGCATACTGGGTTAATTTGCGTCTGCGCTATCTGCGCCCGCTGGTCGAGTTCGTCACACTGATGCCGTTCGTCGTGCCCACGATCATCCTCGTGTTCGGGTTGATTCGCATTTACAGCCGCCCGCCACTCAGCCTCACCGAAACTGACGAAGGCACAAACTTGATCTTGATTGGCGCCTACACAGTCTTATCGTTCCCGTACATGTATCGCGCGGTGGACACGGGTTTGCGCGCGATTGACGTGCGCACGCTCACCGAAGCCGCGCAGAGTCTCGGCGCAGGCTGGCCCACAATTCTGTTCCGCGTCATCTTCCCAAACGTGCGCGTCGCGATCCTGAGCGGCGCGTTCCTCACCTTCGCGATTGTGGTCGGCGAGTTCACGTTGGCGACGTTCCTCGCGCGTCCCGCGTTCGGTCCGTACATGGCACTGCTCGGTCAGAACAAAGCGTATGAACCTGCGGCACTCGCCATCATGTCGTTCGCGATGACGTGGCTCTCCATCGGGCTGCTGCAACTGCTCGGCCGTGGCGCGCCGAGGCAAGGACAGTTGGTGGGCACGAGATGAAGTGCCAAGTGCCAAGTGTCGTGTTAAGACATGACACACGACACCTGACACATGAATGACACGGGTTTGTTATCATGGCTTTTCTTGATCTGACTGACGTTCGCAAGAGTTTCGGCACCACGGCAGCCGTCGAATCGTTCAACTTGAACGTCGAGCGCGGCGAGTTCGTGTCGTTCCTCGGGCCTAGCGGCTGCGGCAAGACGACGACGCTGCGCATGATCGCCGGGTTCGAGACGCCGACCTCCGGCACGATCAAGATCAACGGCAACGACATTACGTACGCTCCCGCGAACCGCCGTCCCATCGGCATGGTGTTTCAATCGTACGCGCTGTTCCCGAACATGAAGGTCGCCGACAACATTGGCTTCGGACTCAAAATCGCACGCAAACCGAGCGCCGAGATTCGCCAGCGCGTGCACGAGATGCTTGCGCTGATTCACATGGAGCCGTTCGCGGATCGTTATCCGTTTCAACTATCGGGCGGTCAGCAGCAGCGCGTTGCGCTGGCACGTGCCATCGCCGTTCAGCCGCAAGTGCTGTTGCTCGACGAGCCGCTGTCCGCGCTCGACGCGAAGATACGCGTGCAGTTGCGCCAAGAGATTCGGACGATTCAGCGCAAGCTCGGCATCACGACCATTTACGTCACGCACGATCAGGAAGAAGCGTTGTCGCTATCGGATCGCATCGTCGTGATGAGCCACGGGCGCATCGAGCAGATCGGCACCCCATTCGAGATCTACAACTTTCCGCAGACGGCGTTCGTCGCGCAGTTTGTCGGCACGCTCAACGCGCTCAAGGCTGAGGTGCGTGATGCGAGCGCGGGCCGCGTTGCCGTGGACGGTCAAGAGATTGTGATGGCGCGTGCGCTCGATGGCGCGCATGTCGGCGACGTGGTCTCGCTCGCGCTGCGTCCAGAGATGATCACGCTCGACGGTGCGGCGCAGCAGACCAATCATCTCACGGGCCAGATCGAGACCATCACGTTTCTCGGCTCGATTGTGCGGGTGCAGATTCGTTTGGAGCAGAGCGCGCTGTTCCTCGACACGTTCAACAATCCGCATCTGTCGCTGCCGCAAACGGGGCAGACCGTGACGGTGGGTTTCCCGCGCGAGGCGTGTTTGGTGCTGAGCAGCGGGAGCGCCGCGCCGACGCGCGATGCTACGTCCAGCACATGAGAATTCACGGAGGTCAACATGGATGCCTTGCAAATGTTTCTTTTGCGCCATCAGGCGCTGCACGCGTCGCTCGCGACTCGACTATTCAGCGACCTCACTGATGAGCAGGTTCGACAGCGGCCGAACGAGCAGCTCAATTCAATCGCGTGGATCGTCTGGCACGCCGCGCGTGCTGAAGACTTCGCCGTAAACCGCGTCGTCACCGATGGGAAACAGGTGCTGGATCAGACTGAATGGCCGACGCGCCTGAACATTGCGCGGCGCGACATCGCCACCGGCATGAACGACGACGAAGTTGCCGAGTTCAGCGCGAACGTCAACATCGCGGCGCTTCAGGCATATTGCGAGGCGGTGGGCCAACGCACGCGTGAAGTGGTGCAGCACTTTCAACCCGCCGACCTCGACGCAGAGGTTGATGCGGAACACGTGCAGCAGGCTTTCGCCGAGAAGGGCGCGGTGACCGAAGCAGGCGCGTGGGTGAGCAGAGTGTTTGAGAAGCGCATCAAAGGCGATGTGCTCGCGCAAATCGCGTTGACGCACACGGCAACACACTTTGGCGAGGCGCTCACTACGCGTGCGCTGCTCGGACACCGTGGCAGATGAATCAATCTCCATAAATGCTAATTGGTTAGGCTCGTATTAGGTGAATGGCGACGGGACGGATGCCTGTCGCTATTTTCGTTATCAGATTAAATATTCAAGGACTGCCAATGATTCGCTCATTTGAAATTCCAACCGTAATGAAACATGGGCTGGGCGCAATCGCCTCACTCGCGGACGAGGCGAAGTCGCTTGGCATGAAGCGGCCGCTCATCGTGACCGATCCAGGCATCGTGAAGGCCGGCATCCTCGAACGTGCCAAGTCCGTCTGCAAAGCCGGCGCGCTCGACTGTGCCATATTCGATAAAGTGGCTGCCAATCCGCCGATTGCACTGGTGAACGAAGGCGCGGATGTGTATCGCCGCGAGCAGTGCGACGGACTGATCGGACTCGGCGGCGGCAGTTCGATGGACACGGCCAAGTCCATCGGCGTCGTCGTGAACAACGGCGGCTCGATCCTGAAGTACGAGTGGGCAGACCCGCAGCCGATCAAGCAGCGCATCCCGCCGCTCATTTGCGTGCCGACCACCGCGGGCACTGGCAGCGAGGTCACGCTGTGGGCGGTCATCACCGATCCTGAGCGCAAGATCAAGTTCAACGTCGGCGGCACAGCCAAGGTCGGCGCATGGGTCGCTTTGCTCGATCCC
Organism: Anaerolineae bacterium; assembly: GCA_038198935.1. Classification (GTDB taxonomy): domain Bacteria; phylum Chloroflexota; class Anaerolineae; order JACRMK01; family JACRMK01; genus JBBPZQ01. Next base: position 40,849 of record JBBPZQ010000076.1, on the reverse strand, counting down.
GAATTGACGCTCGACTTGCCCGCCGCCGTGACCGCCGGCACGGGCATGGATGCGCTCGCACACGCGGTTGAGTGTTACACGTGCGCGTACGCGCAGCCGCTGCCCGATGCGGTCGCGCTGCTGGCGATGGAGTACGTGGGCGCATATTTGCGTGTCGCCTTTGCGCAGGGTCACAACGTCGAAGCACGCTACAAGATGAGCATGGCGGCGATGCTCGGCGCGCTGGCCTACGGCACGGAGAGTGCAGGCGCGGCGCACGCGATGAGCCAGTCGGCGGGCGGTGTGCACGACGTGCCACACGGCCCGCTCACCGCTCGGCTGTTGGGACCTGTTATGGAACATAACTACATGGGCGAGCCACAAAAGTTCGCGCGCATCGCGCAGGCGCTCGGCGAAGACACGCGCAGCTTGAGCGTGTGGCAGGCGGCAGAGAAAGCCGTCGAAGCGGTCTATCGTCTTACGGACGATTTGGAAATCCCATCACTGCAAGCGCTCGGTTTCAAAGAAGAAGAAATTCCGGTACTGGCCGACATCGCCTTCAAAGACCCGCAGACCGTCGGCAACCCGCGCGACCTCACGCGTGGCTCATACGTGCAAATGTATCAGCGCGCGTTTGCGATGGGGAAAAAGTGATGGTGATCTTGGGACAAATCATCCGCCTATGGTGACAAGTCATAACGAGGACAATTCGCCGCGAGCAACCGATCTAAAGGAATCAACAGGCGTAGGTTGTCTTGGTGTCGTTTTCAGTCTAGGAGCGGGATCGCTTGGTGGACTGATCCTCATTGCGGTGCCATTTTGGAAAACTTGGACGTCGGCACATGATCCTCGAAGCTATCAAGGCGGCGATGAGGGACTCGTCTTTGGGGTAGTGATGACGTTACTGGTCTTAGTCATGGTGGCAACAGCATCCTATAGTTTCGTTGCCGGAATCATTGGCTCTGAGCTTTTCATGGTGTGGTATTGCAAGTATTCAACCAAAGATCCCGAAACTTCAAGCCAAACAATGCGAAGGGATTTACTTTTGCGCAGCTTATTGTATGGGCTGATTGTCGGTTTGATTTACGACCTACTGATGGCATGGCTAATCAAATCTGAATCTCTAGGCGAGCTTGGAAGTATTGAATCCCTGACTTGCTTCAGCGAGGTATTAATGCTATCACTTGTGTTTAGTGTATCAGGTGCATTCTTGTTCCTTTGGCGGACCAATCAAAATTCCAAATTGAAGTCATAACCATTCATGTTCACCAACTCCCTTCCTAAATACGAATACCTCGCCGCCGACGCCATCGAGCAAATTCACGAGACGGCGCTGATGGTGCTGGAAAAGTTTGGCATCGAGTTCAATCATCCCGAAGCCGTCGAGATACTGGAGCGCGCGGGCGCGGAGGTCGCCGACCGCGAGACGAACTTGATCAAGTTCCCGCGCGAACTCGTGTTGCAGAACATCGCCAAAGCACCGAGCCAATTCACACTTCACGCGCGCAACCCTGAGCACACTGTCATCATTGGCGGCAACAATATGGTGATGGCGCCGGTGTATGGACCCCCGTTCGTGCACGACATTGATCGCGGTCGGCGCGAGGCAACGATGGAGGATTTTTGTAATTTTGTGAAACTCGCACAGTCTGTTCCACAAATACATAATGCTGGTGGAACCATCGTCGAGCCTGAAGACGAGCCTCAAGACACGCGTCACCTCGACATGGTCTATTCGCTGATCAAATACTCCGACAAGAGTTTCATGGGCAGCGTGACTTCTGCTGCGAATGCGCGTGACACGATTGCACTCGCGCGTGTTGTCTTCGGCGACATCAGCGATAAGCCCGTCGTCATCTCGCTCATCAACGTGAACTCGCCGCGCCGCTACGACACGCGCATGTTGGAGTCGCTGATCGAATACGGCAAGGCGGGCCAGCCGGTGATCGTCACGCCATTCATTCTCGCGGGCGCGATGTCGCCCGTCGCGCTCGGTGGCACGCTCGTGCAGCAGAACGCGGAGGCGCTTGCTGGTCTTACGCTGACCCAACTGATCAATCCCGGCACGCCCGTCGTGTACGGCTCGTTCCTCAGCAACACCGACATGCAGTCAGGCTCACCGTGCTTCGGCACGCCGGAGTCCGCGATGGGACTGTTCGTGAGCGCGCAGATGGCGCGGCGCTACAAACTGCCGTTCCGCAGCGGCGGGGGCTTGACCGCATCGAAATTGCCCGACGCTCAGGCGATGTACGAGGCGACGATGGGCTTCTGGCCCACGTTCCTCGCAGGTACGAATTTCGTCTTGCATGCGGCAGGCTGGCTCGAATCGGGATTGGTCTCGTCGTACGAAAAATTTGTGATGGACGTGGAACTGTTACGCATGATGGAAGTGTTCTTGCGCGGCATTCCGCTCGACGCCGAAGGACTCGCGCTGGATGCATTCGAGGAAGTGGGACCCGGCGGACACTTCCTCGGCGCGGAGCACACGATGCGCCACTTCCGCACCGCGTTCTATCGGCCGCTCATCAGTGACGTGATGAACTACGAGCGCTGGGTGCAGAAGGGCGCGAAGTCCGCCGACGTGCGCGCGAATGAGATGTGGAAAAAGTGGTTGAAGGAATATCAAGAGCCGCCGCTCGACCCTGCGAAGGACGAGGCACTGCGAGAGTTTATCGCGAAGCGCAAGCAGGCAATTCAAACAGAAACGGTATAGCAGACACAACATTTAACCGCAGAGGCGTAGAGCGCGTAGAGAATGGCGCTGAAAATCTCTGTGTGCTCCATGTCTCTGCGATGAATCATTATGTTGCATTGTACCGTGAGTCGTTTTTCCCCTCACCTCATCATCTTCGACAAAGATGGCACGCTGATTGATTTTCACTTTATGTGGGCAACGTGGCTCACCAATCTAGCACAGCAATTGGAGTCGGCGACACAATTGCTCGTCGCCGCGCCGCTCTATCGCGCGATGGACTTCGACCCGCAGACACAACATGTCGCGCCGCGTGGACGGCTCGCGCTTTTGCCGATGGCAGACCTGCGACGGCTCACGGGAGAGGTGCTGCGCAAAGCCGGCATCAGTGACAACGATACAGAGCGCATCCTCGCTGCGCATTGGCACTCACCCGACCCTATTGCCCTCGCGCGTCCCGTCACCGATCTCACACAATTGTTTGGCACACTGCGCGCGCAAGGCGTCGCCATCGCAATTGCGACGAGCGATGATCGCGCGCCGACCGAGATATTGCTGCGCGGCTTAGGATTGAGCGATGACGTTGCCGCGATTGTGTGCGCCGACGATCGGATGCCGATCAAACCCGCTGCGGACATGATCGCGCATCTGTGCGCGCAACTTGCCATCGCGCCTGCCCGCGCCATGATGGTCGGCGATTCGGCCGACGACTTGCGCATGGGGCGCGCAGCCGGCGTCGGCATGACCGTCGGCGTGCTGTCAGGCTTGAGCGCGCGCGACGACCTCGCGCCGTATGCCGACGCGATCATTCCATCGGTCGCCGCGTTAAACGCGCTCACGTGTTGACAAGCTCTGACCTCGTGCATTATCCTCGCTATACTCAATAGGAACTTAATAAACAGGTGCTGCTGCCTATCGCCAGCGGAGGACGCATGACGCACGCAGAAATTCTGCAAGCATTATTCGATAATACCGTCAACGGCAAAGTCGCGGATGTGAAAGCCTTGACCGAGCAAGGACTCGACACACAACTCGACCCGATTGACATGCTGTACAAGGCACTGCTGCCCGCCTTGCAGGAAGTCGGTCGCCGCTTCGAGATCGGCGACTTCTTCGTGCCCGAGATGCTGATGTCCGCGCGGGCGATGCAGGGCGCGCTCACGTTGCTGCGTCCGCTGCTCGCCGCGAAGGGCGAGAAGACGCTCGGCAAGATTGTGATCGGCACGGTGAAGGGCGACGTGCACGACATCGGAAAGAACCTGTGCAACATCATGCTCGAAGGCGCTGGGTTCGAGGTGTTCGATCTCGGCGTGAACACCAGCCCCGAAAAATTTGTAGATGCCGTGCAGAAGCACCAGCCCGACATCGTGGGCTTCTCCGCATTTCTCACGACGACAATGCCGATGATCAAAGTGAACGTCGAGGCGTTGAAGAAGGCCGGCTTGCGCGACAAGGTGACGGTGATGGCGGGCGGCGCGCCCGTCACCGCAGAGTACGCAAAACGGTGCGGCGCGGACTACTACTGCCCCGATGCCAGCAGCACCGCGCGCAAAGCCAAAGAGATCATCGGCGCGAGCGGCGATGCGCCACAAGGCGCGCTCGCCGATGCCGTCGCTGCCGTCGAGCAGATGATGAGCGTGGCAGAACCAATTGAGTAGCCAGTAGCCAGTAGCCAGATTGAATCGCCATTTCTGGCTACTGGCTACTAACGACTGTTATGAAACACGCAATCACCTTTCTCCCCCAAGCCCTCACCACGCACGCGCCCACTGGCACGACGGTCTTCAATGCAGCCAACTGGGCCGGCTTGGCGATTGACAGCACGTGCGGTGGACGCGGCACGTGCGGCAAGTGCAAGGTGCGTCTGATCGCGGGCGCGAACTCGACGACCGAAGCGGATCACCGTTTCCTAAGCGACGCCGAGATCGCCGATGGCTGGCGCTTGTCGTGCCGTGCGCTCGTGCATGGCGATTGTGTCGTTAGCGTGCCGCGCTTGATGAGCAACCCGAAGGCGGCACTGCTTGGCTACGGTCGGCACGTCGCGCTCAATCCGAATGTCGCGAAGATATTATTGACATTGAATGAGCCAACGCTCGACGATCAACGCTCCGACTGGAAGCGCATCGGCGATGGGCTGCGCGCCGAGGGCTACGAGGTGCGCGCCGATCTGTCGGTGTTGCGCTCGCTGCCAAAGACGTTGCGTGAAAACAATTTCGGCGTGACGGCAGTCGTCTGCGGCGACGAACTGATCGCTGTCGAAGCAGGCGACACGTGCGAGCGATTGTACGGACTCGCACTCGACATCGGCACGACAACCGTCGTGGGCGCGATTGTCAATCTGAACAACGGCTCTGTGGAAGCAGTGCAGTCGGCGCTCAACGGACAAGCGCCGTTCGGCGCGGATGTGATCTCGCGCGTGAGCCACACGATGATGGAAGCCGACGGGTTGGCGGCGCTGCACGCGGCGGTCATCAAAACGATTGATGGCTTGTTGGATGGTTTGTTAGCTCATTGCGGCGTCGCGCGCGAGCGCATCTACGAAGTCGTCGCCGTCGGCAACGCGACGATGCTGCACCTATTGCTCGGCATTGACCCCGAACCGATCTCGGTTGCGCCGTTCATCCCGACCGTAGAAGAACCTGTGACAATTTTCGTCAAAGACCTCGCGGGTTTCCAAAACCCGCGAGGTCTGCAAGTTCACCCCAACGCGCGCCTCAGCACGCTGCCGCATCTGGGCGCGTATGTCGGCGCAGACATTGTGGCGGGTGTGTTGGCCACCGGACTCGCGCGCAGCAACGACGACAAGCTGCGGCTCTACATTGACGTAGGCACGAACGGCGAAATCGTGCTCGGCTCGTCTGCGCGCACGCTCGCCACCGCCGCGCCCGCGGGGCCCGCGTTCGAGGGCGCGCAGATCACGTGCGGGATGCGCGCGAGCGTCGGCGCGATTGAGGGCGTGAAGATTGACGACGACGTGCATCTGCAAATCATCGGCGGCGCGAGCGCACCGATTGGCATTTGCGGCTCGGGACTTGTGGATGTCGTCGCCGAGTTATTAACGTGCGGGCTGGTAGATGCGTCGGGACGTTTGGCGCGACCCGAAGCTGTGCGCGGACAGCTGCTCGATAGCATTGTGGATCGGTTGATCGAAGTCAAGGGCATCCGCGCGTTTCTGCTCTCGTCGCCTGAGCAAAATATTTATTTAACACAGCCCGATATCCGCGCGCTGCAATTTGCGAAGGGCGCGATTGCGGCGGGCGTGCAAGTGTTGATGAGCGATCTGGGCATTACGGCGAGTGACTTGCACGAAGTCTTGTTGGCCGGCTCGTTCGGATCGTATATCAATCCGGCCAGCGCGCGCGCGATCGGGCTGGTGCCGTGGGTGCCTGTCGAGTGCATCGTCGCCGTGGGCAACGCGGCAGGCGAGGGCGCAAAGATCGCGCTGCTCTCGTTCCGCGAGCGTGAAGCCGCGAATCGCATCCCCGAATTTATCGAGTACGTCGAGTTGTCGGGCCGCGCGGACTTCAACGATGTGTTTATGGAGGCGCTGGCATTTCCAGTGAATGGTGAGTTGTGACCGGTCAACGCTCAACACAGTTGACGGTTCACGGTTCACCGTTCACTTCCGCGCCGCGCGCCGACATCCTCGCAGCCATACGTGGCCAGCGCGTGCGACCGCTGCCCGTGTTCAGCGGCTTGCCGTCGCTCACGGCGACAGGCTTGCGTGGCGCCGCTGTGCGCTACTGCGAGACGCATTGCGATGCGGCGAAGATGTCCGCGGCGGCAGCCAGCACGTTCGAGTTATTCGGCTTCGCGTCGGCGGTCGTGCCGTTCGATTTGTGTGTCGAGGCTGAGGCGCTCGGTTGTGTCGTTGACTATCAGAGCGACGTGGATTCGTTCCTTGCGCCCGTCGTCGTGCAACCGCACAATATCGAACGCTACCAGCCGCCATCGGATTTCGATCCAGCGCACGGAGGACGTGTGCCCGTGGTCGCCGACGCGCTCGCGCGTTTGCAGGCGCGCGTTGGACGTGAGACGGTTATCGGCGCATGTGTGCCCGGACCGTTCACGCTGGCGTGGCAAATGTTTGGCGCGGAGGCGTGGCTAGCGTCGTGCACAGAGACGTTGCATGCAACGCCTCTACTGAAAAGGTTGGCGGATTTCATTGCGCGCGTCGCGGCGTATTACCGCAATGCGGGCGCGGACTTCATCACCGTGCACGAGATGGGCGGCTCGCCGCAGGTGATCGGTCCCGCAACTTTTCGCGCAGTCGTGAAGCCGCACCTCTCATATTTATTCAAACAGTTGCCGTCGCCGAACGTCTTGAGCATTTGCGGCGACACGAACGCGATCATCGCAGACATGGCGGCGTGCGATGCGGATGCGCTCAGCGTTGACCAACGCAACCACCTCGCGCGCTCGCGGCGCGTGTTGGGCGACGACGTGATCTTGTTCGGCAACCTCGATCCCATGGGCGTGCTCGCACACGGCACGCCCGATGAAATCCGCGCGGCGGTGCGCGCGATTCGCGACGCGGGCGCGAACGCAATCTGGCCCGGCTGCGATCTGGTCGTCGAAACGCCGGACAAAAATATGCGGGCGCTCGTGGACGGCTGACGGCTGACCGCAGACCGCGGATGACTGGCGTCCGCCGTCTGCCATCTGCGGTCACATGATGAGGTCTTCACACGATGAATAAATTTCTCGACCGCTTGCACGCTGGCGCACCGCTCGTCTCCGACGGCGCGACCGGCACGAACTATCAGTTGATGGGGCTGGGGCTTGGCGTACCGCCCGAAGAGTGGGTCTTCGACGAGCCGCAGAACGTGCTCGCGCTGCATCGCGCATTCGTGGATGCGGGCAGCGACATCATTTTGACGTGTACATTTGGCGGCACGCGCGTGCGCATGCGCGACTCGAAATATGCGGACTGCGCGCCCGAACTGAATCGGCGCGCGGCGCAACTCGCGCGCGAGGCGGCGCGCGAACCTGTGCTGGTCGCGGGTTCGATGGGCCCTACGGGGATGCTGATGGAGCCGTTTGGTGAATTGACGCACGACGCGGCGGTGGAGACCTTCGCCGAGCAAGCGGCTGCGCTGACGGACGGCGGCGCGGACTTTCTGCTCATCGAGACGATGTTTGCGCTCGAAGAGGCAATGGCAGCGATTGAAGGCGCGAAGCGTGCAAGCAACTTGCCGCTCGCCGTGTCGTTCAGTTATGACCAAGGCACGCGCACGATGATGGGCTTGCGTCCGTCGCAAGTGGTCGAAGCCATCGTACCACTTGGCGTGGCTGCGGTCGGCGCGAACTGCGGCAAGACGCTTGATGCGATGGCGTTGGTGCTGGATGAGATGCGCGCGAGCATCCTGAGCGGCAGTGATACTGCGCCGTCGAAGGACGAGCGCGTACCAATTTGGATCAAGCCGAACGCGGGACTGCCGCGCATGAACGGCGATGTAGCGGAGTATGATGTCACGCCGGAGATGATGGGCGAATACGCGGCGCGCTTCGTACAGGCGGGCGCGCAGATCGTCGGCGGCTGTTGCGGCAACTCAGCGGAGCATGTGGCGGCGATTGCGAGGGCAGTGAGTAGACACGTAAACAAGTAAACAGGTAGACAGGCACACAGGTGACTTGTCTACCTGTTTACTTGTTTACCTGCCTACTTGTCTACTTGTGTTCCTGTGTCCCGCCGACGACGGGCGAAAACAAACTCACCTCATCGCCATCGCTCAGCGGCATGTCGAGGTCGCGCTGCGCGCCGTTGACGAAGGCATTGCGCACGAGCGCGGCGGGCAGTTGCAGTTGCGCCACAATCGCGCGCGGCGTCGCGCCGTCGGGCAGTTGCACTTCGAGCAGTAGCGAGCGATTCGGGCCCGGATGATATTTTCGTAGTTGCGCGTACAGTTTCACATGCACAATCATTGAAATCATTAAACCACAAAGACACAAGGACACAAAGCATCTTCGTGTCTTTGTGGTTAATTCTGGTTGGAGATGCTGATGCCTTACGGTTATCACGGAAAAATTTTACAGGTCAATCTGACGGATGAGAACATCTGGATTGAAGAGCCGCTGCAGGAGTTCTATCGCAAATATCTCGGCGGGTCGGCGATGGGCACGTACTACTTGCTCAAGGAGTTGCAGCCGCGCACCGACCCACTCGGGCCCGACAACATCCTCACGCTGATGTTGTCGGTGCTGACTGGCGCGCCGATCAGCGGGCAGAGCCGCATGAGCGCCAATGCGAAGTCGCCACTGGTCGCGGGCATCGGCGACGCGCAGTGCGGCGGCTTCTTCCCCGCCGAGTTGAAGTTCGCGGGCTACGATGGCATCGTCGTGCGCGGGCGCGCCGCCCATCCCGTATATCTTTGGATTCACGAGGGCGCGGTCGAGTTGCGCGACGCGCGCCACCTGTGGGGTAAAATCACGGGCGACGCAGAAAAAATGATTCGCGACGAGTTGGGCGACGAGCGCATCGAGGTCGCGCAAGTGGGGCCCGCGGGCGAGCACCTCGTGCGCGTCGCAGCGATCATGAATATGTCGAATCGCGCGAACGGGCGCACGGGACTCGGCGCGGTGATGGGCAGCAAAAATTTGAAAGCGATTGCGGTGCGCGGCAAAAACAAAAAGTTGCCAATGGCAAACCCAAAAGCCGTTCACGCGCTGGCGAAGTTGGGCGCGGGTCAGGTGATGCAGAACCCCGACATGAAAGGGCTGGCCGAGATGGGCACGGCGGGCGTCGTCTCGTCGCAGCACATGACGGGCACGCTGCCCACGCACAACTTCAATGAAGGACAGTTCGAGGACTTCGAGCCGATCAGCGGCGAGGTGATGACCGAGACGATTCTCAAAGCACGCGACACCTGCTACTCGTGCTCCGTGCGCTGCAAGCGCGTGGTCGAGACCGAGTTCATGAACAATCCCGTCATCCGACATTACGGGGGACCCGAGTACGAGACGCTCTCGACGTTCGGCTCGTACTGCGCAGTCAAAGACCTCGACGCGATTGCGCTTGCCAACCAGTTGTGCAATCAATACGGCATGGACACGATCGGCTGCGGCGCGACGATTGCATGGGCGATGGAATGTTTTGAGCATGGTCTCATCACGGCAGATGAAGTCGGCTTCCCACTCAATTTCGGCAACGCCGAGACGATGGTCAGGCTGACCGAAATGATCGCGAAGCGCGAGGGCTTTGGCGATGTGCTCGCCGAAGGCTCGGCGCGCGCGGCAGACAAACTTGGGCGCGGGCACGAGTTCCTAATCACCGTCAAAGGCTCGGAGACGCCGGCGCACATGCCGCACGCCAAACGCTCGCTGGGCTTGATCTATGCCGTCAACGCATTCGGCGCCGATCACCAATCGTCGGAGCATGACCCGATGGTAGAGGATGGCGCGTCGGAGTTATACATGCAGCGGCAGCAGTTGCTCGGCTTTGAGCACACGCTTGCGCCGCGCAGCCTCGACGCCGACAAGGTGCGCTATGCGTGGCGCACGCAGCAGATGTATTCGTTTCTCGACTCGGCGGATTTATGTCAATTCGTATTCGGGCCCGCGTGGACATTGTACGGGCCCGCCGAAACGGTCGAGGTCGTGCGTGCGATTAGCGGCTGGGACGACTTCACACTCGACGAGTTGCTGCGTGTCGGCGAGCGGCGCATCGTCATGCAGCGCATGTTCAACGCGCGCGCGGGCTTGACGCGCGCAGACGACAAACTGCCGAAGAAATTCTTCAATGCGCTGCAAGGCACGGGACCGACGGCGGGTGTTGCCTTGAGCGAGGACGAGCTCGAGACGGCGAAAAATTTGTATTACGAGTTGGCGGGCTGGGACGTGCAGAGCGGAACACCCACGACGGAAAAGTTGACCGCGCTCGGATTGGAGTGGATCAGTAACTAGCGAATCCCCGAATAACTGTGACAGGCTTGACAGACCGGATTGATCTTCGTGTCGGGCACAAACTTCACGACGTTGCCCTGCGCAGTGGTGTGGCTGTTGTGACAGTTCACACAGCCGGCCGCTTTGTCGCCGAGCGCCTTCTGCCAATCGGGCAGATAGAAATGCCAATGATTCTGGATGGTGCGGCGCGCGAACACATTGGCGTGACACTTCACGCAGTTCACATCGGGCAGCGGATTAGTCGTGATCGCGGGATGATGATAACTGCCTGACAGATACAACACGTAATCGTGCGCGCCCTGCATCAAACCGCCGAGCCGATCGGTCGGCGGCGCGCCGCCGTGACAGTCAATGCACTTCACGTTCTTTTGCAGATGCACGCTGGCGAGATCGGTGGGCGGCGACTTGAGCGCGCGCGCGTAATACGTAGATTCGGGTTCCGTGTGGCACGACGCGCAGAAGTCGTTGTGCTCTTCGAGCGACAGACCATACGCCACGCCGCCGACGCCGACGATGATCAGCAGTACGGCGGCGACAGCGGCAAGCGTAAATAGGCGAGCCATGAGACTCATGCGAAATGCGTGATACGTAAGCCGTAATTTGTAATTCGTCGGTTACGCCACGCATTACGGATCACGCATGTTACATCACTTCACCATCACCATGCCAATCACATTGCCCGCGGTGAGCGGCTGGCCGGGTTCGCTGTGGAAGCCGCAGACGTGGCGAAACTGGCCGGGGTGGTTGAACGTGAACGAAAACTTTTGCCCGACGGTGAGATTGCCCGAATGCCACGCGTTCGGTCCCTATCTGTGAAAGGTGTCAGACGTGGTGGTGCGCGTGCCCTGCTCGACCATCCACGTCACCCTCGTGCCAACGCACACCGTCAAGACTGCAAGTCAATTACATTGTGCTTCAGTCCGAGCCGTTGAGCCTAGCAATATAATTCTATCATGCGAACGTTAACGCGCAAACGGTCGCGCTCAGTTTCGAGTTGTTGACTTTTGCGGCTATTTACTTATAATAGTTAAAATTCTCCAAGGCAACCTGAGATGGCCAGTGCGCTTTCTCCAGCGAGAGCCGACACGATTTAACTCGGTATGGTTCGGAACGACTGCTTGGCACCATTGAGTTGGTGCTCCACTGTGCCGGTTCTGACCACAACCTAGACTTGCCTCCTTGCAAGTTGCTCGTTGAATCCTAATTGGGGCTGCTCACAGAACGCAGCACTGAACACCATGGACAGCCCTCTATCATTGTTGAATGCAGGGCTTCATGACGACAGACGAGCACGCTACATCCCAACTCCAATTTATCTACGAGCTCCTTCGTTCGCTTTTCGAGCAGAACGCTCAAGCCCGCAAGCGCTCGGCGAGCTCACTGCCAACGCCGTTCGTACCCCCACTGCCTCCGGATAGTCAGCTCTCGGCTACTGATTTGTTGACCTGGTGGTTCCAACCTGCCACAACAACATTCGATCCTTGGGACGAGTTCTTTGAGCAATTTCCTTCTGCACCCAAGTCTCAAGCAGCCAAACAACCGTCGGTGCCACCTAGCGCAAGCGAGCTCGACATACCGCCTGAGCTTGCCCTGCGCCAGCCTCAAACGCTGAATCCATGGACGGACTTCCGCGCGCTGTTCAGCGAACCTGAAGAGGAACTGATTGACGAACATGCCGAGGCCGCTGTCGAGTGCCTCTATGATTTCGTCCACGCGATTGGACGGCGTGATGTTGACGCTGCGATGCAGTTCGTTGCGCAAGATTATCACGTGCTCGAAGCGGACAACGAAATAGATCGCTTGGCGCTGCGCCATCAAATCGAAGCATTGCTCGATTCACTGCGAGGCTGGGAGTTCAACATCTCGTTGGCAACCATCCCCGAACCGGTGCTTCATCCAAACGGGATTCTGATCTATGCCGAGATTCAAGTGGATGCCCACCGCGCCGATGACGACCTGCGCCGTTGCATCAATCTGCGCCGTGTTGCCGTGCTGGAGCGGCAGCGCAATCATGTCTGGCTTATCTCTGCGCTTAGCCCGATCGCCGATTGAGGTGACTCATGCCGACGCGGCTTGAGCCTGTGGACATGCGCCGTTACCACGAGCGACTCCCACTGGCGCTGCTGATCCGTTATCTTGTATTTCTGGAACGAAGACCGATTAGTCGGAGCAACCAACATTACCTGCAACAACGACTGAAGGGCCTCAAGACACTCGGCGACTTCCTGCCCGATGCGGACATCCCTCAACTGCGGGCGGCCGTCCAGCAATTGCGTGCGCTGAACGCTGCGAATTTTTACCGCCTCGTCGAGGGATTGGAATACGCGTTGACGCCGTTGATGCACGCCGTTAATGAACTGCCGCGCGACATCGTCGTTTCGGATCAGCCGCCCACGCACTGGCTTAACGATGTGCGACGTGTGCTGCTAGTACTCGGTCCAGGGATCGGCATCGGCGATGAAAGTATGTTATTCCCGCTGCCGACGTGGCTGAAGTCCGCACAACCGACGATGCACATCACGGTCCTATCGGCTTATGCTGGACTATGGTCATGGGTGAATGGCGTGGATGCGGTGCAGCACTATGAGAGTTGGTCAGACCTCATCCACGCACTGCGCGGCGAAGCGCCATATGAGGATGTTGACCTCGTCTTCTTCGCGGACTTTGAACGGCCCGACCTACACCAAGCGATCTGCCATGAGTCGCGTATCGCGCGATTCGTCGAACTCTCGCTCGGCGCGCAATCGCTGTTCGTGGCAGATAATCGGCAGCACTGGCTCTATCGCGCGCGGCGACCCAGCCCATACTTTGCCAACTATTACTATGGGCTAGAGTACCTGCTGCGCTGGTTGGGACTCTCGCCTTCGCGTGCGCAGGTGCACGATACGCTGCGGCGCCGCCAGCCTCGGCCGCCGCAAGACGTTCTGCAAATCTATGTCAATCCGTTCACGTCCAAGTACGATCCCTCCGAAGCGTATTGGAGTTTCTTGCTCAGCGCACTCTTCGCGCAGACGCCCGCGCGCCAGATTCACGTGGTCGTGGATCGCGGTCCGAATGCGACGACTGAACGGTTCGCCATGAATTTGATACGCTCGACGCGCGGCCGAACGCAAGCGCCGATCGCATTCGATTGCAGTATGCGCAGCAGTGCATCGCAATCTTCGTTCGACGACATCTTTGCGCGAATCGAGCGCGCGCACGTCGTCATTTGCTCGGACTCGTTTGCCGCGCACGTCGCGCCGTTGTTCGGCTGCACCACCTTGGTCGTGGCTACGCCGGCTCTGGAGAATTGGCGCGCGCCATATGCGTCGAGCTATTATTTCAGAGCAGATGCGCCACTCGCCGAAACAGTACGAGGTATGCAAGCAATTCTGTCGGCGTTGGACGACGGGCTAGGGTTAATGCGCGCTGAACCGCCGCTGTCGGAATCCGAACTGCGGCTCGACGCGACGACGCGCACGTTGCAGGCACTTTTTGATGCGCCGCTCGACGGAGACGGGAGCAAACTGGGAGAATGCTTCAGTGAATTCCTCACGGCTCATCAGTCCGTCGTCGCCCGGCTAGCGTGTTGGCCCCCAGAGCTGCGCGCGCTCGTCGAGAACCCATTCGCGGAGGTGTCCTCACGCCCGCGCGACGATTTCAGTGCAATGCCCGATGCATTGAAATGCGATTGGCTGCTGTACTGTCGCGACCACTGGCAGCAGTGGCAGAACACGAATCTGCGCAAATATCTCGGCATGACGCTCAATCGAGCGATCACTCCTGCTTGGAATCCATCTGAATGATTCACTCGGACATGCTGGTCGAGTTGCATCGCTTGCAAGACGAGGCGCAGGCGGCTGCGGCGGAGTTCATGTCCGTTCATGCGCAGACAGTTGAGCCTTACCGCGCCGAGATCTCAGTCGGACTGCAACAGGTGTTGGATCGCCTGCGAGCAGATGTGCGCGCCGTCTCAGGCGGCAACAAAGTCTGCGAGGAGCTCACGGCGCAAGCGGCGCAGTATGTGGATTGGCTGCAATGGTCGCTGTGGGACTTGCCCTACTTTGCGGTCGCGCTCCGTCCTTCAGCGCCATGCTTTCGCAACGCGGTCGCAGCGTGCGCACAGGTCTATCTTGCCATCCGCATCTTTGACGACGTGATTGATCACCACTTTTGGTACAAAGGGCGACACCCGACGCTGCTTGCCTCGACCAGCGAGAACTATCGAGGTGACGGCGCGGAAGCACTTACGATCCTCGGCGGACTGTTACTGTGCTTTGATGGATTATTGAATCTGAACCAGTCAGACCTGCAGCCGATGCTTGCACCAGTCATTCGCGCAATCCGCTACACCATCATCGGCATGGTGATGGAACATAGCGCGCCCAGTGATTGGAATCGCGACTATTACGACCGACTGGCTCAACTCAAGAACGTCGAATATTGGCGCAGCCTGTATGCCGCGCTCGATCCGACGTACGCATCGCCACTCTATCCCTTTCTGGAAAAGTATTATGCGCTCGCGCAGAACCTCAACGATGTTCAGGATTTTGCCGAAGATCAACAAAAGGGCCAACCCAACTTGCTGTCGCTGTATCTTTCAGAAACCTTGCCGCCATCGCTCTCGGGTTCAGCGGACTCGACGCCCGCATCCGTCGCGCCGAGTGACGTTGAGCAATTGCTGGCTGACAAATTCCTCGCGCTCGCTGCGATGGCGAAGCAGTTGCCGCAGCTTGAGCGATCCATCGCGCTGCTCAAGCTGAGTGAGTCTCTGAATGCGGCTTACCGCTTCGGTTTGTTCAAGGCTCAGGCTGAACAAACAGCGCCGATCAAGCCAGCCCCTAAGTTGGGTTTGCATTGGTACGCGACGATTGCCGAGCTGATTGAGCGCGTCGGTGCGGACGGGTTAGAGACGGTCAACTGCGCCGTGTGCGGCAGCGCCGACCGCCACTACTTGTTTCGCAAGCAGGGCTTTGCCTTTCACCGCTGCCTCGAGTGTTCGCACATCTACGTCAGCCCGCGCATCAAACCCGAGTTGCAGGCGCAGCTGGGCGACGAGTTGGATGAAGCCGATCTGGAGAACGTGTACCTCGAAGTGCAAAAGATGTATGCGGTCGCAATCTGTCAGCGCTTGCGGATGCGTGCGCCGGGCAACCGTCTGCTCGACATCGGATTCGGTCGCGGTTATGTGATGCAGATGGCGCAGGCGTACGGGTTCGAGGTCTATGGCATTGATAGTTCTGCTGCGCAGACATCGCGCGTCTGGCCCCAATTCGGCAAAAAGGTGTACCAAGCGCTCATGGGCGATAAGCAAATCCCTTGGAATTCCTTTGACGTGGTCGTGATGAGTCACGTCGTCGAGCATCTGCCCGATCCCGCCGAGACGTTGGGGCAGGTGCGGGCGGCGATGAACCCGCGCGCCATTTTATACGTGGCGGTGCCCGACAGCGGCTCTCTCGCTTTTCAGATTTTTGGGAAAAAATGGGATGTGATCAATCCGCTCGTGCACTATCAGTACTTTAACGCGGTGTCCTTGGCACGCCTGCTGAGTCGTTGCGGCTTTGCTGGTCGTGAGCGCATTCAGCACCCCGCCATGACCGAGGAGTTGGCGCCGCGCTGGATTCAGCTGATGCGACGCTTCGGCGGCAACGACTCGAACGAGTTGGCGGTGCTCGCGTGGAACACCGATGGAGAATGAGTGTGCGTGTCTTAGTTCTGAGCGCCGACTATGGTCCGCGCGCATGGTCTGGTATCGGTATTGCCGTCGCGCAGCAAGCACGCGCGCTCAGACGGCTCGGCATCGAAGCACACGTGCTCTTGGGCACGCCGCCGAATCAAGCAGCGCCAGCAGCAGCCATGCAGGGCGAATCATTCGTCCACCGGCTCTCGGCGCAGCGCTGCCCGCTCGAACCGCGGGAGTTTGATCTCATTCATTTGCATTCACTAGCATTGAGCGAACTGGCTCTGCAACTGCGGCAGCGTTTTGGATTGCCGCTGATCTATACGGCGCATTCACTCTTGCATCTGGAATTGGAAGCGGGCGCCGTTGCGGCATTCTGGTGCAAGCTTCAGCGGCACATGCTGGCGGCGAGCGATCAGGTGGTGTTTCTCAGTGTGGCGGAGCGAGCCGCAGCCATCGAGTTGATGCCGGAAGTGGCAGCACGCAGCGAGGTGATCCCGAATGGCGTGCCGCCTCCGCCCGAGCCGCGGCCCGCTCCCGAAGGAGAAGCGCCCATCGTCTTTGCGGGCCGCTTTGCGCGCAGCAAAGGCATCGAATTGCTCGCGGAACTCTTAGGGCGTCTCTGCGCTCGACGGCGCTGCCACGTGATCCTGGCGGGCGGTCACGCGGATGAAATTGGCGAGCGCGTTGTGAGTAGAATCGCTGCGTGTTTCGCTCACGCTTGCACGCTCGTCGGCTGGCTTGAGCACACCCAGTTGGAACAGCTATTCGCGCGCGCAGCAATCGTGCTCGTGCCCAGTCTGTACGAACCGTTTGGGCTTGTCGCGTTAGAGGCGATGCGCGTCGGCGCGCCAGTGCTGGCTGCTGCGACGGGCGGTCTCGTCGAGATCGTGAGCGACGACTCCGGGGGACGCTTGGTGCATTCGCGCGATCCTGAAGTCTGGTGTGAACAAGCGCTGAACATCATCGGCACGCCCGCATTGGCGCACGAGCTGCGCCGCCGCGGGCCACCGTACGTCGCCGCGCACTTCACGCTCGAGCGAACGGTGCAACGCCTGCGCCAAGTCTATGCTGCACATGCGCGGCGAGCCTGAAGCATGAAGCGCGTTGCTTTATTTGTCACGTACACGATGTCGGTGCCGGTGGTCGGCGGCGCCTTTTTTCGCGCGCTGCGTCTGGCTGGCGAGTTGTATCGGCGCGGCTGGGCGCCGATCATTTGCAATGATGGTCCCATGCTGGACGATCCCAAAATCCATCAGGCGCAAGGGCAAATTCAGTTTGTACAGTTGCAGCGCGAGAGACATGGACTCCATCCGCGAGTTGCCTATCAATTCTTTCAGTCGTTCGATCCCGCCGTCATTATTTTTGGTGAGAGTCCTTTTGAAACCATGAAGGCGTATTATCGCGCTGCCCAACTCGTCACGCGGCCACTAGTCTTGCTCGATCAGTTCTACGGTCCCTGGCTGATGCCGGAGAAATCAATGGCAGCCGATCTCGTGCTCTTGTATGGGCTGCGCACCTTCTGGCAGACAGACGCGCATCTGCCTCACGACTATAGGTTGATTCCGCCATTCATCCAGATGGTGACGCCGAAGCACAAGTTGCCGATACCCGCTCACTTGCACGACCGTCCGTGGGTCACCTTGATCGCGTATGATCCGGCTGTGTTGCGCAAAGGCATCGCGCTGCTCGCCGTGCTGCAACACGGCGCGGAGGCGATCATCACGGTCAGTCCGCAGCCCGCACAAGCCGAAACGTGGTTGGAGCAAAACGGAATTGCATCCGAGCGCCGCGTGTCGCTTCCGTTGCAGCACGACGCGCACGTTTTCGGATTAATGAGCAGCAGTCGCGTGGCGCTCATCTCGAATGGCTATTTGCAAATCATGGAAGCGCTCGCGCTGGCGTGTCCCGTCATTTGCATTGATCGTGAGGGCGCTGGCATTGCTGCTTGGACGGTGGATGAGCGCTTCAAACCGTATGTCTCGATTGGTGAGGCCGAGCCGCAACAACAACGCCGTTTGCAACAATGGCTGGCTGAGTCGCCACTGACTGCGGCGCTGCGAGCGGCGCTGCAAGTGGAACGCAATGGCATTAGGGTCAGCGCGGACGCGATTGAAAAAGTTGCACTCACCAAGCGCACGTCGAAACTCCGTCGCCGCGCGGACTCCATCTGGTCTCGCTTGATCTGGGCGACCCAATGACGGAGCGCACGCTGAGGCAGCAAGTCGTTCTGATCACCGGCGGCTCGCGCGGCATCGGCCGCGCCATCGCCTTGCGACTGGCATATGAGCAACCCGCGCACATGGTCATTGGCTATTCCATGAACCATCAGGCTGCGCGCCGCACGGTGAACGAGATTCAGGCGCTGGGCGTCCCAGCATTCGCCATCAGTACCGATGTCGGCAAGAGCGAGCTCATGCGCGACTTGTTCGATCAGGTGCGACAGCGCTGCGGACGGCTGGATATCTTGATCAGCAACGCCGCGCGCACCACCTTCCGTCCCAGCATGGAGCTCGACGACCGCAGCTGGCAGCGGGTCATGGATATGAATGCGCGCGCCTTCCTGTTGGGGTCGCAACTGGCGGCCGAGCTCATGCGCGAGCACGGCGGCGGTCGCATCGTCGGCATCAGCAGTCTTGGCTCGCGCTACGTCGCGCCCGGCTATGCGGCGTTGGGCGCAGCCAAAGCGGTGATGGAAACAATGGCGCGCTATCTGGCCGTCGAGCTTGCGCCGTGGGGCATCAACGTGAACGTCGTGTGTGGCGGCTTCATTGACACGGACAGTATGCGCCTGGCACCCGATTACAAACAACTGACCGAATACATCGTGAACCGCACGCCGATCCATCGGCTGGGCAAGCCGGAAGATTTGGCGGGCGTGGTTGCGTTTCTGTGCTCGCCCGATTCAGATTGGATTCGCGGCCAGACACTGGTGGCAGATGGCGGCTTCTCGCTGTCGTTGTGAGCACACTGATGATTTGGCTCGCAGAGCTAGCGCAGACTTAAAGGCGTCACTGACACGCAGAGGAACGTTGCTACATGGATAGATTGACAAACCGCGTCGCGATTGTGACGGGCGCTTCGCGCGGTATCGGCGCGGCGATTGCGTTGGCGTTCGCGGCTGAAGGCGCGGCGGTGGTCGTGAACTATCTCAGCCGCAAGGAGGATGCGGAGACGGTCGTGGCTGAGATTCAGCGGCAGGGCGGCCGAGCCATTGCCTTTCAAGCCGACGTCACCGACGAGAGTGCAGTGCGGCGACTGGTGCGGACCGCTGCCCAACAGTTTGCGCGCATTGACATCCTGATCGCCAACGCGGGCATCGTGCGCGACCAACTGATCGCCGCGATGACGCTTGAGCAATGGGAAACGGTCATTCAGAGTCATCTGCGCGGCGCGTTTCTCTGCATCCGCGAAGTCTTGCCAACCATGATGGCGCAAAAATCCGGCAACATCATCGCGCTCTCATCCATCGCCGCCGATCACGCCGGGCGCGGTCACGCGAACTACGTCGCAGCCAAAGGCGGGATCAATGCACTGACGCGCTCGCTCGCCGTCGAACTTGCGCCCAAGGGCATTCGGGTCAACGCCGTTTCGCCTGGCGTCATCCTCACGGATATGACCAAGCGCGTTCGCAACCTTGCCAACGACGAAATCCTCGCGCAGATTCCGCTGCGGCGCTTTGGCGAGCCGCGCGATGTCGCCCGCGCCGTCTGCTTTCTCGCCTCGGACGAAGCCAGCTATATCACCGGAGAAGTCTTGCACGTGACCGGCGGATTCGGTCTATGACGACGTACAAGGAGATGCCATGACACTGGAAATGCAAAAGCCTGAAACCATGTCGCAGCAGGACATTGAACAAAAAGTCCGCGCGGTGATCTCCAAGGCGCTCGAACTCGAGCCCGACGAGGTAAGCCCGACTGCATCGCTAGCCGACGAAATGGGAGCGCAGTCACTCGACCTGCTCGACATCGCCTTCATGCTGGAACGAGAATTCAAGATCTCTTTTCCGCGCACCGACATCATGGAACGCGCGACTGCGCGCTTTGGCGAGGATGCTTTGGTCAATCGCGGACTGGTCACCGATTTGGGACTGGAACTGCTGCGCCGCACGATGCCAGAGGTAGATCGCGAGCGGCTGAAGCCGGGTCTGCGCGCGATAGACGTGACGCGCTTGCTCAGCGTGCAGACATTCGTGCGCATCGTAATGCGTCTGCTGGAAGCGAAGCAGGCATTTCCGCGCCAGTGCCCCAACTGCGGCAGCCTGATGGAGGAGTCGGAGGTGACGCCTGAGTTCACCTGTCCACAATGCGGAACCATCGTGCCGCTGCCGAGCGGCGACGATATTCTGTTTGAAGATTTGATTGCATTGACAGCCGACGTACAACTGCAAACGGAGCAGCCCGCTTGAGATTCCTACTCGTTGATCGCATTCTGGAACTGGACAGCGGCAAGCGCGCCATCGGCATCAAGAATGTCACGTTGAGCGAGGACTTTCTCGCGCACCATTTTCCAGACTACCCGATCATGCCCGGCACGTTGATCGCCGAAGCGTTGGTGCAATTAGCCGACTGGGTGATTCGTGAGAGCACCGACTTTGCCCAGATGGGGCTTGCCATTGGCTTTGAGCGGATCAAGTTTCGTCGCATGGTGCGGCCCGGCGACCAGCTGCGCCTGGAGGTCAAGCTGCTTGAGCGGCAGAACGATCAAGTTGCGGTCGAAGGCAAGGCATACTGTGACGGCGCGCTGGTGACGTCGCTTAGCTTTACACTGGGCATCGAGGCGTTGGAACCGTTGCAGAATCCCGAAATTGCGCGGCGCATCTATCGCATGATCGCGCTCGCGCCCGATCAGGTTTGAACTTATGGACGAACGCTCCCATTCCAATTCCGCGCGCCGCGTCGTGATTACCGGACTCGGCGCGGTCACGTCATTGGGCAATGAGGTTGATGACATCTGGCGGGCGTTGCTGGCCGGACGATCTGGCATCCGTCGCATTCGGCAGTTTGAGAGCGATGCCTTCCCGGTCAAGATCGGCAGCGAGGTGGACCTGGATCAGATTCACCTCGACGGTATGGCAGACCTCACGCCTTACTTGAGCCGCTCCGCGCAATTCGGCCTCTGGTCGCTCGAGCGCGCCTGGCGCGATGCGCGGCTGTGCGATGACGAACTTGATCCGTGGCGCAGCGGCGTCTGTATCGGCGCGTCCAGCTTCCCCATTCTCAAAGGCGACCTCGCGCGCCCGGAATACTTGCTGGATGGCGACCGCTATCATCCGGGCCATTACCTCGAATTGTGCCGCCAAATGCCGGAGCTGCTCGCGCAGCGCGACATCGGCTCGGTCTCGACGCTGTTCTCGCTGCAACATCCACTTTATGGCATCAGCACGACGGTGCAGACGGCTTGCGCCTCCGCGACACAAGCCGTCGGCGAAGCCTATCATATGATTCGACGCGGACAGGCAGACCTGATCGTCAGCGGCGGCACGGACAGCATGTTGTCGGCGATTTGCGTCGTCGGCTTTACGCTGTTGGGCGTCACCTCGTTTTGGCAAGGCGACCCCGAAAAAGCGTGCCGCCCATTCGACCGCAAGCGCGATGGGCTGGTGATGGGTGAGGGCGCAGGCATCGTCATTCTTGAAGAACTGGACCATGCGCGGCAGCGCGGCGCGCCGATTCATGCGGAAGTGATCGGCTATGGCTCGTCGTGTGACGGCTATCGTTTCACCGACATTCATCCGGAGGCGCTGGGGCCCATCAACTGTATGCGCGCGGCGTTGAGGGATGCCGCTATCGAGCCGCAGCAGGTCAAGTACATCAACGCGCATGGCACAGCCACGCAGCAGAACGATCGCGTCGAGACGTTGGCGATCAAGCGCGTCTTTGGCGAGTATTCATACGCGCTGCCGATTAGCTCGACCAAATCACAAGTTGGGCATCTCATTTGCGCGGCGGGCGGCATCGGCCTCATTGCCACCGTCAAGGCGCTCGAAAGCGGCATGCTCCCGCCGACGATCAATCACGAGCACCGCGATCCCAATTGCGATCTCGACTACGTGCCGAATGAGCCGCGCGCGGTACCCATCAACATTGCGATGTCGAATGCGTTCGGCTTCGGTGGACAGAACGGAACGGTGGTGGTGCGCCGCTGGCAAGCATGAGTGGGAGGTTGAGTGCGTTTCTTGTTTTATGATCGTATTCTCGAAATGGAACGAGGCAAGCGCGCCTTGGCGACGAAGCTGGTCAGCATCGCCGACGAATATCTGGACGAGCATTATGGTCGCCGCGCGCTGATGCCAGCCACGCTCGTGATCGAGTGCTTGGCGCAGGTGAGCGGATGGCTGAATCTGGTCACCCGCGATTTTAGCATTCGCATGGTGCTCGGCTTGATCGAAGGCGCTCGCCTCTATCGCCCAGTGCGGCCCGGCGATACGCTGTCGCTCGAAGTCTGGATGCTGTACGCGCACGCCGATGGCGCAACGGCGCGCGGTGAGGCGCGCGTCGGGACAGAGACGGTTGCCGTGGTCGAACGCATGATGTTTGTGAATCAAACCGTTCATGACGCGGCCTTTGCCCAAGAACAACGTGAACGCTTTCATTATCTGAGCGGCGGATACAGTGGGCTGCAGGAGTCACGACGATGAAGAGCCAGCGGCTGGTTGTAAGCGGCGTCGGCGTGATCTCGCCGCTAGGGCTGGACGCGCACAAGCATTTCCAACGTATGCTTGATGGCGAGTCGGCGGTGCAGTTCGCGGCTGAAGCCGCATCGGGCATGCTGCCCGCGTACCTCGAAGCGCGTGTCTCGGGCTTCGACCGTCGCAGCCTGATCGCGGATCGCATGTTGCGCAAGGTGCTCTCGCCAAGCTCCGCTTACGCGGTGGCGGCGGCAGGTCAGGCAATTGAAGACGCCGGACTCACAGGACAAACCGAGCTGTTGGAACGGAGCGGCTTGTACGTCGGCTCGATAGCTGTGGATGTGGAGCCCGAAGTTTTTATCCCGGCGTTTAAAGAATCGCTGACGCCGCAGGGTGATTTCGAGATGGCGCGCTTTGCTAACCGCGGCATCAAACTGCTTGATCCGCTTTTCCTCGTCAAGGCGCTGCCCAACGCGGGTTTGTGCGGCATCTCGATTTTACATCGGGTGTGCGGAGCGAACCTGAACGTGACCAATGGCGCCATCTCCGGCTTGCAGGCGGTGGCGGCGGCGGCGGCGGCCATCGAGCGCGGCGAGGCGCAGGTCGCCGTGGCGGGCGGCTACGATTCGCTGCTGCGCATGGACAGCGTAGCCGAGCAGCTGGTCGCCGAACGCCTGTCGAGTCGGCAGTCCGATCCGCAGCGCGCCTGTCGGCCGTTTGATGTGGAGCGCGATGGCTATGCCGTCGGCGAGGGTGCAGCGTTTGTCGTGCTCGAGGCGGAGGCACATGCCCGCGCGCGCGGCGCGCACATGTATGGCGAACTGCTGACAATTGCGCACACAGCCAATGCGTCGTTGTTGCGCGAGACCAATTCGCCGGACGAGCGCGCGCTTGCGGCTGCGGTGCGCCAAGTCATGGAGCAAGCGGATTGCAGGCCAGAACAACTCGGCGCGATCTTTGGCGATGGCTTGGCGACGCAAGCCGACGATCTGCGCGAGGCGGCGGTCGTTCGGCAGCGGTGCGGCGATGCAGCCGTTCCGTTCACTGCTTGCACGGCGTCACTCGGTTTCACAGGCGCGGTCAGCGGTGTGTTCTCGCTGATCCACGCACTGTTGGCGCTTGAGCGTCAGGTCGTGCCGCCGTTGATCAACTGCTTCAAGCCTGACCCGCAGTGTCCGATTCATTTTAGCGATCAGGCACAGATACGCCGCTATGAGCGCGCGCTGGTGTGGAACAGCGACCGCGGCATGAAAAATATTGCCGTGCTGCTCGGCGCCGGCAACGCGCATCCGGAGTAGCCGATGCAATTGCTGCTGCTCGTGGGACTTGGCTTGGTTCTGATCGTCGGCGGCCGACTGATCTGGCGCCAGAATCAGTTGATCTTCAGACCGAGTGGGCAAGCCACGCGCACGCCGCACGACATCCATCTGGGCTTTGAACAGGTCTGGCTGCGCACTGAACGCGGAAGCCAAGTTCACGGCTGGTGGGTGCCGGCTGAAGGTGGGCGCAAGGTGGTGCTTTTTTTTCACGGCAGCGACGGAAACATCAGTTGCGAATTGCCCTCTCTGCACTTCTTGCACGCACTCGGCGTCAGCGTGCTGATGGTGGATTATCCCGGCTACGGACAAAGCAGCGGACGTCCCAGCGAACAGGGATGCTACGACGCAGCCGAGGCTGCGTGGTCGTTTGTCCGTGAGCAGCACCGATTTGCAGCGCAGGGTGTCATCATCTTCGGGCAATCGCTTGGCAGCGCGGTTTCCGTCTATCTCGCAGCCCGCTACCCATGTGCGGGGCTTGTCTTTCAGAGCGGTTTCAGTTCAGTGCCGGACATGGCCGCACGAGTATATCCTTACCTCCCGGCGCGCTGGTTTTGCCTGACCCAGATGAATTCGCTGGAGCGCGTTGCCTGTTGTCGCTGCCCCGTGCTCGTGCTGCATTCGGAGGACGACGAGCACATTCCGATCGCTCAGGCGCTGCGCGTGTATGCACGCGCACGCGGGCCCAAAAAGTTTATGCGCTTGCACGGCCCTCATCAGAGCCATTGGCAAAGCGCGCCCGGCGTTCGCGCGGCTTGGGAAGAATTGCTCGCGGAGCGCACCGACGCCTGGGAGGGCAGCAGAGCGCCACATGACGCAGTTGCGCGCAGACATTAAGCAGCTCGCTTTGAGCGTGAAAGGGTTCTTGGCTGAAGCCGAAGGGCTGCGCCTGTTCGAAATCGCCGTGGCCAGTTCGCGGCAAGCGCCGTGTCTTGAGATCGGTAGCTATTGCGGCAAGTCCACGATTTTCATCGCCGAGGGCTGCCGCCTCAGCGCCGAACATCCGTTGTTCGCTGTTGATCACCATCGCGGCTCCGCGGAGCAGCAACTGGGTCAGCCCTACTTCGACTCCGAGCTGTTTGATCACCGCGAGGGAGTTGTTAATACGTTCAATCATTTCACGCGCAACGTGCGCCGCGCCGCGCTGACCGATTGGGTCATCCCGATTGTCGCCGACTCGCGCCGCGTCAGCCGCTATTGGCCAGCTGTCAAACTGAGTCTGTTGTTCATAGACGGCGGCCATTCCGAAGCCGATGCGTTCGGCGATTTTGATGGCTGGCAGCCGCACGTGATCTCCGGCGGCTATTTGTGTATCCACGACATCTTCACCGATCCGGCGAAAGGAGGTCAGGCACCGTATCATGTGCTTGAGCACGCTCTGGCGACCAACGATTGGGAATTCGTTGACCTCGTTGAAAGTCTCGGCGTTCTGCGCTGCAAGTGAATGCAATGTTGCACGAGCACGTTAGGCTGCGTTCCAGCCGCTTTCTGGGAACGTTCCCGCGCTGGCATGCCGATGGCTGGACGATGGTGGGCCAAGATGGCGGTCAATCCATCAACCTCGGCGAGCAGACGCTCTTCGTTTTTTCCGACACGTTGCTCGCTGCCCGATCCAGCGCGCCCACGCAGCCGCGCGCGGCGATTGCCGTTCCGACACCGCTCGACGGACACGCCTTCTTTCTGGCCAACAGCGCGGGGATCACAGCGGGCAGCGACTTACGACAGGCGCTCGCCTCACTACGTTACTACGCCGACGGCGAAGGTTTGCCGCGCGAAATCTTGAGAGCGACTCCAACGGAGCGAGAACAGGCGATTCGTTTCTGGCCGCTGCATGGCATCCAGATTGACGGCAGGGTCTATCTCTTCTACCTCGGCATTCAGCAAATAGACCCGCACTCGCTTTGGGCTTTTCGCAATCTTGGCGTTGGGCTTGCGAGGCTCGACCCCGTGAGCGGAACGTGTGAGCGGCTGTATCCAAATGGCGATTGGTGTTATTGGAAGCCGCTCGCCGACGACATGCACGTGGGCGTGCAGATTCTCCGCGACGGCGACGACCTTTACGTATTTGGAAGCCGACGTGATGGCTTCAACACTCGCGCACTGCTCGCGCGTGTGCCAGCCTGTCGGGTTGCGGAGCCCACAGCCTATGAATTCTTGCAGTCCGCTGAACCCACGTGGGGTGCATCGCTTGACAGCGCGTGCAGCTTGGGTGAGTGCAACAGCGACTATTCCGTTTCGTACAACCCTTACTTCGGCCAGTACAGCATGGTGTATCTCGATAGCTACCAGAAGACGCTCATGCTCAGGCTGGCTGAGCGCCCTTGGGGTCCCTATTCGCCGCCGCTGAAACTGATTGGCGTTCCCTATCAGCCATCCAGCGAATTGATTTATCTCGGATTTGAACATCCAGAGTTTCGGCAGGACGATGGTGCCACTATTTATATTTCGTACTGCCAGCCACATTTCACCACGAACTCACTCGTGAAGCTGCGATTCCAATGAAGTTCTTGACGCTACAATCGCTCGTTCAGTGCCTGCCTGCGTGGGGCGAGCGGCCAGCCGTTGGCGTGCGCCAGTCCTTTGGGCTGCGTTGGTGGAGTTATCGTCGGCTGCACGCGGCAGCATTTGCTGTGGCGCTTACCTTGCGCGAGCGCGACATCCAGCGAGGCGAGTATCTGGTGCTCTGGGCGGCCAACACGCCCGAATGGGTGAGTTTTCTCTTCGGCGCTGCGCTGCGCGGGATCGTCGTCGTTCCGATTGACGAGGGCGCGTCGTGTGATTTCGTCGAGCGGATCGTGGAAAAGGTTGCGCCTGTGCTTGTAGTACACGGCCATACTCAGGATGTGCGCGGACTGGGCGTGCCGACGCTATCACTCTATGCCTCGCATCACGAGCCGAGCCGCTCGGATCAAGCGTCCTTAGTCGTGCCGGTCGCGCCCGACGATGCGGCGCTCATCTTGTTTACATCGGGTACGGTGTCTGTGCCGAAAGGCGTCATCCTCACGCATCGCAATTTGGTCGCGCAGATCGAAGCGTTTCGGCAGTGGCGCTGGCTCGTGCGCCTCTTGCCCGCACGTCTGCTGGTGATCGCGCCGCTCAGTCACAGTCAAGGATTAGTGCTCGGCGTGTGTGTCCCGCTGTCCATCGGCTTGAGCGTTATCTATACACACTCGATTGATCCCGCGCACCTGATCCGCACCATTCGCCAGAATCGGATCACGCTGCTCTCGACAGTGCCGCGCGTTTTGCAACTGCTCGGCAAAACACTGCGACACGCGCCCTACGGTCAGAGCGGCATGACGCTCGAGGAAAAACTCGAAACGGTGCGACGCTATGGCTGGTTTTTGCGACGACACATTCTATTTAACGAGACACATGCGATTCTCGGCTACACATTCTGGGTATTGCTGGTGGGTGGCGCGCTGTTGCCGCGCGCCGAAGAGCAGTTCTGGTTCGATGCAGGTTATATTCTCGTGCAGGGCTACGGCTTGACCGAGACGGCGGCCATCGTCAGCGTCAACAGTCCCTTTTCGGGGCGCTTAGGTTCTATCGGCAGGCCACTGGCTGATCAGACTGTGCAGCTGGCAGCCGATGGCGAGATTCTGGTGCGGGGCGCGAACCTCACACCCGGTTATTTTCAGGACGGTTCTGACGACGCATCCGTTGTCACCTTCGCCGACGGTTACTGGCATACGGGCGACCTCGCGCGGCGCGATGCGCGCAATCGTCTGTACTTTTTGGGACGCAAGAAAGATCTGATCGTGACAGGTGAAGGCTTCAACGTCTATCCGCAAGAAGTCGAAGCCGTCGTTCAGCAATGCGCCGCTGTGCGTGACGTGGCAGTGATTGGACTTGAGCGTGATGGCCACGAAGATGTTCATGCCGTGTTGCTGCTCGACGCGGACGCCGATGCGGCGCAGATTGTGCAGCAAGCCAACACGCGACTAGAAGCGTTTCAGCGCATTCAGAGTTGGACGATCTGGCGCGGCGAGGATTTTCCGCGCACCAACCTGCTAAAGGTGAAACGAACCGCGCTCGCGGCGCAGCTGCGTCCGGCAGATGCAGCCACGCAGCTTGAAGCGGGCCCGCTGGCGCCGACGCTGGAGGCGATCAGAAGCGCAGCCGACCGCCGACAGCGGCTCGAACTCATCGCGCGCTACGTGGCCGAAACATCAGCCACGCCGCCGTCGCGTGAGCCGACACAATTGGTTCAGGACTTGGGACTGAGTTCTCTTGATGTCGTCGAACTGCTCACGCTCATCGAGCGCAAGGCACAAGTGACGCTCGATCAGGCTGCGGTCGGGCAAGATGCAACGCTCGCCGATTTGTCGGAGCTGATCCAGTCAGCCAACCACGCGCATCCGCCACGACCACTACCCGTTCGTCAGCCCGCCTGGTCCGCCAACCGCTTCGGCGATGCGCTGCGCTCGTTGTGCCAACCGCTCGTGATCGGCTCGTGGACGATGTTAAGCGCACGAACAGTCGCGTGCGGCTTAGAACATCTCGCCGTGCTCAGACAGCCGTTCATCATCGCGGGCGCGCCGCACAAGCACTGGCTCGATGCATTCGCGATCTATGCTGCATTGCCGCGTGGGCTGCGCGGTCGCACCATGCTGGTCACCAACCGAGACTTTGGCGAGTATTTTGCGCCCTCGCCCGCGGACGATTTTGGGACGCGCTTGCAGATCGGTCTGACATATTATGTTGGCTTACCGTCACTATTTCGCTTTGCAATCCTATCGCCATTCGGCGTGATGCGTGAGGGCTTCTGGGAAATCTGCCGCATGATTGACGAGGGCTGGAGCCCAGTCATGTTTCCGAAGGGCTTGCTCTTTTGGGAGGAGGACGCACAGCGGCACGACCCCGGTCTAGCCCTGATCGCGATCCAGACGGGGCTGCCCATCGTTCCCGCATGGCTCGCTGGGAACGATGGGCTCAAATTTGGATTGAAGCGGCCGCGCGACCGGGTGGTGGTGAGATTTGGTGAACCGATTGCCGTCAGTCCAGCGATGATGCCTGCCGATGTGGTCAGCATTGTAGAAGATCGGTTTAAACTGTTAGCCGCATGTCAGCATCACGAATCACCATTCTAACGGCTGGCTCGCGCGGCGATGTGCAGCCTTACGTGGCTCTGGGTCTCGCTCTCAAGGCCGCGGGTTATCAGGTGCGACTCGCCTCATTCGATGTGTTTGAGGATTTCGTCACGGGCTTTGGGCTTGAGTTCATCGCGATTACCAATCCTTTCGCCGAGTTGTCCGAAACCGACGACTGGAAATGCTGGGAAGCGTCTGGTGGCAATACGCTTCGCTACGTTAGCCAGCTGGGGCGGATGGTGCGCGCCGCGCGCGCCGCGTTGGAGCAGATGTTTGACGACATGTGGCGCGCCGCTCAGGATGCTGAACTGCTCATCGCTTCAAGTTCAGCCATGAGTGCGCCGCACATGGCTGAACAGCTCAAGTGCCGATTGTGCTGGGGGCTGTCCATCCCGATGAGCCCGACGGCCTCCTTTCCGCACTACTTGTCGCCGACGATGTTCAGGCTGGGTGCAAACTATAATCGTCTGACCTACCGCTTGGCCGATCATATTTATTGGCATGTTTTCGGGCCGTCGCTCGACAACTTCCGTCAGCACAGTTTACACCTGCCTCCGCTGCGACGTTCGCGCGCATACGGACTGTTTGCGCGATGTGAGGGCCCGGTGCTGTATGGCTACAGCGGCTCGGTCATTCCCAAGCCCAAGGATTGGAGCGATCAGCTGCACGTCACCGGCTTTTGGTTTTTAGATCGAGCTCACGATTGGCGTCCTCCACCGGCACTCATTGATTTTCTCGCCGCCGGGCCGCCGCCGATCTATCTGGGATTGGCAGGTATGGATAGCGTTGAGCCTGAAAAATTGGTTGACCTCGCGCTCAAAGCGTTGGCGCAAACGCGACAGCGCGGACTCTTACGGCTGGATGGTGTAGGACAGCTTAAGCTGCCTGAGTGGGCGCTCCAAATCGAGCCAACAGCGCACGACTGGCTCTTGCCACAAATGTCGGTGGTCGTCCATCACGGCGGCGCAGGCACCACGGCCGCCGCGCTGCGCGCGGGCGTGCCGTCCATTGTGATTCCGGGCTTCTACGATCAACCGTTTTGGGCGCAGCGGCTTGCCGATTTAGGTGTGGGCACTCAGCCAATCGCACCGCAACAGCTGACGGCGGGACGATTGGCTGCGGCCATCAGGGTGGCAACATCCGATGAATCCATGCGCGCTCGCGCCGCCGAGTTGGGACAAAAGATTCGCGCGGAGAACGGCGTCGCGGAGGCGGTGACGCTCCTGAATCGTCATCTGGCCCGAGCCTGACGCAACAAGGGAATCCGTTTATGAGCAATCCAGTTTGGTCGAATCAGGTTGGAACCGAAACCTTTCCGCCTTTGGGTCCGAATGTGAAGGCGTTGCTGGTTTGGCCCAAGATACCGGCCTCGTTTTGGAGCTTTCGTGGCATCATGGGTATCGTGCCTCAACAAGCCGTCATGCCGCCACTCGGGCTGATTACGGTCGCTGCGCTCTGCCCCAAGCAGTGGGCGATTCGCCTGATTGATCGCGCCGTCGAACCGTTGCGCGAGCGCGACTTGCTGTGGGCTGACCTCGTGATGGTCAGCGCGATGCATGTTCAGAAGGATGATGTCGTGGAGGTGTTGACTTGGGCGCGACGGCTCGGCAAACGCACCATCATCGGTGGGCCATATGCGAGCAGTCAGCCTGACGTGCTATTAGCACTCGCCGATCACGTCGTCGTCGGCGAGCCTGACGAGGTATTCTCCCAGATCGCGCGCGCGCTCGAAGACGGCAGCGCGCAGCGGCTGTATGAGATAGGCGACAAACCTGATGTCACGCACACGCCGCTGCCGCGCTTCGACTTGCTGAAGCACGAGTGCTACGTCTCAATGCCGATTCAGTTTTCACGCGGCTGTCCCTATCAATGCGAATTTTGTGACATCATCACCATCTACGGACGCAAGCCACGCACCAAAGCGCCGCAGCAACTGCTCGCGGAATTGGATGCGCTCTACGGCTTGGGTTGGCGTCGCGAAATCTTTATCGTGGACGATAATTTTATCGGCAACTCCAAGCGCGTGCTCGAGTTGCTGCCGCATTTGCAGGCCTGGCAGGCGGAGCACGCTGTGCCCTACGCATTTTATACCGAAGCCTCAATTGATCTGGCACAGCGGCCCGCCTTAGTTGAGGCGATGGTCAACGCCAATTTCTTGTATGTCTTTGTGGGCATCGAAAGCCCGTCGGCGGAATCGCTCGCCGAAGCCAAGAAGTTTCAGAACTTGCGACGCGATATCTTGCAGTCCGTTCGCTTTCTGCAAGCGCAGGGGCTTTGGGTTACGGGCGGATTCATCGTCGGTTTCGATTCGGATGGAGAAGACATCTTTGAGCGGCAGGTTGAATTCATTGAAGCGGCGGCCATCCCATGGGCGATGATTGGACTGCTGCAGGCGCCACCCACGACGCCGCTGTTCGAACGCATGCGGCGGGAGGGCCGCTTGTTGGAAGACAGCGCGGCGACGACAAACTTTCAGCCGCCGAACTTCATCACGCATCTGCCTTTGAACACATTGCTGCGCGGCTTTCAAAAAACGCTCGCGGCGCTTTACGACCCCGAGCGCTTTTACGAACGCAGTCTGCGTTCGCTGGACCAGTGGGAGCCGCGCGATGGCCAGCTGCCGCCGCGCTACCCGCTTCGCTACAAACTTCGCACCGTGCTTCGTTCGGTACTCCAGCAGGGCATTTTTTCAACGTATCGCCGCGCTTACTGGAATTTTCTCGTGCAGTGGTTCCGTCGCGGAGCGTTCGAGCCTGCGCGCATCTGGTTGGCGTTCACCATTCTCATTTCCGCACATCACTTCATTCCGTATACGGCTCATGTGATCAGCCAACTCAAGGACGAAATCAAGCAGATCGAAGCGAAAGGGGTCCCGACTGAAGCCGCTCGCCAATCCGTGTGAGCATACTGCTTCCGATCAAATTGCGATTCGAGCAGCGCAGACTTTGTTCCCGCGCCCCCAGCGGCCTGAGGATATCGTCTTGGCGCAGCGCGGAGCGGGTTTGGGTATTGCACGAATTTTCAGCTTGCTGGCGAGTGACGCGGGTCATGAGTGGGGACATAAAGTCGCCGCCACCAGTTCGACGCGGCTGTTGGCGAGCGGCGGCTGGGTCTTTAAGACGAACTGCCTGTATTGCAGTGAGCAGCTCGAGTCCGTGCGCGCGTGTTTACACAAGGCGCTCGCCGTCACGAGCGCCTTACGCCTGTGGCATCCGGCGAAGACCTGGTTTGTTCTGCGCGCGCAAGGTTGCCACTGGCTCTGCAATGCTACACCGCGACTCACGACCATTGAGGAATTGCTTGGGATTGACGAGGGGCAATATTTCGACGGGTTCAACATCTTGCTCTATCTGAAGTCGCGGCAAGCCCTTTTGGCGTGGGGCCGCATGATGCGATTAAGGATGCAGACGCTCGTCTCGCGCCACCTCATGCTGGACATGTGGCCCTCCAACTTCGGTTTTGAGCAGAGTCAGAACGCGCTCTATTATGTTGACGATGAAGTTTATTACGTGGAGCGATTCCGAGACATCTTGGACTGGGGACGCTGGCATCCTTTAATCTGAGCAAGGCGGATGAAGTATCTGTTCGTCACCTATTGTTTTGGAAACTCACAAGGTCAAGCCTTAATCGGCGTTTACAAACGCGGCCTACGCATCGCGCTTGAGTTGTGCGAGCGCGGCCATTCGATTGACTTTTTCTGTACGGGCCGAGAGAACTACCACGATCAACTGACCGCGCTGGCTGAAGCGCGCATGCACTTCGTGGATTTTCCTTTCGACGACCCAGCCTTTGACGTGGCGGAGCAAAATCGCCGCATTTTTCTCGAAAGCATTGGCCGACTGGATCCCGACGTGGTGGTGATCGGAGAAGCGCCGCTCGCCGGCTCACTCTTGGAAACCACGTTGTGTGCCGTCGAGCTCGGCATTCCCGTCGTCGTGCTCGACAATGCGTATCAACCCGAATGGGTCGAGCATTTTTGTCAGGTGCATGGCCCGATGCTAGACGGCATCATTCTCACCGGCGTCAGTTCCTTTCATCTGCCGAAGCCGCCGCCGTTTCTGCATCAAGTGCCTCCTTATATCCAAGTGTCTGCTGCGGAAGCGCAAAGTCTGCTCAAGGACGAATTAGGGTTCAGCGGCGAACGGCTCGTGGTCGTGCTGGCTTATGACCGCAATGTGGAACGCCTTGGCGCGGCGCTCATCGAAAAGCTCGACAGCACTGCGCTCGAAGTTCTTTTCATCACGCCTGAGTCCGAAGCCTGTCGAGAGCGTCTGGCAACGCGAGCGCGTTTGCGTCGTGTCAAATACAACGTGCTGAAGCCGCCGCGCGAGCCGAGCTTGTTCGGCCTGCTGCAACTCGCGCGGCTTGCCATCGTTAAGTGCGCCTTCATGCAGGTCACGGAGTGCTTGAGTCTGCGCACACCGCTGATCGCGTATTACTATCCGGGCGATTTTACGTTGGATTACATCCCGCCCGTCTGCCGATTGTTTGCTCATGCGACAACCAACACGGAAGCCGACGACGAGACGCTGTACGCCGCAACGAAATTTTTGGCGCTGCCGAGCGATGCCATGAACGCCGTCCACAACGGCCAGTTCGATGCCATCAGTAAGGCGGCGGATTTCATCGAGGCGCTGCCGCTCGTGCCTCGAGCGGAAACGATGGATGACTGCGCACGCTTGGCTTTCACACCAACGCGTGTCGCGGCGGCATTGCAAGCACAAGTTGGCTGCGCAGAGTTGCAGGTGCGGCAGCTGCGCGGGTCGCGACTGCGCGTTTTGCCACAGCAGGAAATTTTCGCGCTCACCTGTGGGTACGCGCGCGACGGCGCAAGCGGATTTGCGCGCCTGTGGGGCCGCCGTTTTCAATCCGCTCAGGCGCTGGCAGACGAAGCGGCGCGCGCGCGCGCGACCAATTCTGGACGACGTCTGCTCTATGAGTCGTCGGATGAATGCATCTTGATTGAAAAGGATGTCGGCGAAGCCATGCTCCCATCATTGGAGAGTCAAGCGTGAGCGAACAGTCACTCAACCTGTGCGCCTCGCATCCTGGAGTTTGACGATGGCGCAGAGCGATGCACTCGTTCCACAGATTCCCGTGCTCAATTATCATCACGTGCACGACGAAGCGGAATCGTTTTTTCGCGTGACGCCTGCGACACTGCGCGCGCAGATGGAGTTTCTGCTGGGCGCAGGCTATCGCCCCATTGATCTGCAAGCACTGCTCACGCTCAAAGGTGCGAGCAGCGTGAACGAAAAGTATGCGCTCGTCACCTTCGACGATGCTTACGACGATTTTTTTGCGAACGCCTGGCCCGTGCTCAAGCCGTTGCAAATCCCAATAACGCTTTTCGTGATCAGCGGTTATATCGGCGATTGGAACGATTGGGATCCGATTCGTGAGTCGCGTCGCCGTCACCTCGATCGCGATCAGCTCCAATATCTGCGTGATGAGGGCGTCACACTGGCTTCTCATACGCAGACTCACCTGCCGCTCGTGGTTTTAGGCGAGCGGCCGCTGCTGGCCGAAATCCGCGATTCCAAGTGCGTGTTGGAGCAGAGCTTCGAGGCGCCGATCCGCGCGCTGGCATATCCGGGTGGGCACGTGAATCAGCGTGTGCGCGACGCGACAGCCGAGCATTACGAGTTGGGCTTCGCCACGACGACCGATGCGACCGCGCGCTGCTGCGATGCGTATCTTATTCCTCGATTCGATCCGAGCTTTTGTGGAGACCTCTATGCTTTTCACGCCGAGCTCGTCAACCATTGCGGCCAGATGCGGACGGAGCTTTAATATGGCTTTTCAGCGGCTACGACGGAACTCCAACCCGGCTCAGCTTAAAAACGTGAGACATATCGTCGGAATTGCCTGCACCGGCCACGGCGCAAGTCTAGCGTACATTGGTCGCGAGGGTGCGGTGCGCAGTTCGGTATTGGAGCGGTGGTCGGGCGTCAAGCAGACGTTAATGTTCTCGGCGGATGAAGACCGCGATATTCGCCATCCGCAATCCGAGATTGACAATACGATTCATGGGCTGCTGGTTTACGGACACGGCCGCTTTCCAGAGACGCGTGTTTTTGAAGAGACGCTGTCGGCGTGGCTGGAATGGTTGTTGCGCGATCTGGATGTCGCGGCAGCGGATATTGATTTGCTCGTCACGAGCGAGAGCCACTTTGCCACGTCACAGCTACGATTAGGCCCGCACTTGCGGCGGTGGTTCCCGAACGCGCACACCGTCAGCACGCTTGAGCATCACCAGATCCACCAGCGGCAGGCATTCTGGCAAAGTGGTTTCGACGAAGCAGCGGTGTTAACGCTCGACACCTGCGGCGAATACCTCGCACGCTTGGACGGGCGCAAGCTGTCGGGCACGCTCGTGCGCATGAATACGCGCGGCGAGACGCTCGTACTCAACGAACTCTGCTTCCCTGAATCGAGCGCCGGTCTTTTGTACGACATCGTCAATTTCCATGTTGGCTTTCACCAGGGAGACGAAGGCAAAACGATGGGCTTGGCAGCATACGGCGGGCCCGAACTGTTTGAGCAGTTGCGTCCATATCTAACGCTCGACCAGCGCGGCGGATTTCGCTTCTTGTCGGCCTCCGAGTTCCAGGCGGCGCTCGATCGTTACGTACCTGCACGCCAGGCCGGCGCGGAGATCACAGAGCGTCACATGCACGTCGCCTATGCGGGACAGGCGTTGCTGGATGCCATCGTGACGAATGCTTTCCGCTCGGCGTTGAGACTCAGCGGCGTGCAAGACCTTGCCTATGCCGGCGGTATCGCGCTCAACAGCGTGGCGAATGAAATCGCGCGGCGCGAGACGCAACCGCGTCGGCTCTACATCGCCACGAATCCAGGCGATCCCGGACACGCGCTCGGCTGTGCGCTCTTCGGCGCGTATGAAGTGGCTGGTTGGACGCCGCCACGACAGGAATTGCGCGAATACCTCGGGCCCACCTATTCGTCGTATGACATCGAGGCGGCGCTCCGTTCCTGCGCTTATGCCTGCCACAAGCCCGACAACCTTGCGGCCATGCTTGCGCAGTGCATCGCCAATGGACACATCGTCGCGCGCTTTGACGGCGGAGCGGAGTTCGGCCCGCGCGCGCTGGGCAATCGTAGTATCTTGTGCGATCCGCGCCGCGCGGATATGAAAGATTATCTCAATGCACGCGTCAAGCACCGCGAAGGCTTTCGCCCCTTTGCGCCCACCGTGCTGGCGGAGCAGGCCGCGAATTGGTTTGAACTCGATGGGCGCAGCACGTATATGCTGCGTGTGGTTGCAGTGCGTCCCGAATGCCGCGCGCGCATTCCCGCCATCGTTCACGTAGATGGCACGGCGCGCGTGCAGACGCTCACGTGTGAAGAGAATGCGGGCTACTGGGAAATTGTCAATGCGTTTTACACGCTCACGGGTGTGCCGCTGATCCTCAATACCTCATTCAACCTTGCAGGCAAGCCCATCGTCGAGACGCCGGCCGACGCCGTTGAATGCTTCGCTGCCACCGATATTGATATGCTGGCGCTGGGGACTTACGTGCTTTCGAAACGGCCACTGGAAACGTATGTGCAAATGCCGTGCGAAGCGCACACGGCCCGCTAAATGGAAATGCTAGAGAACTTGCCCCAAATCGAGGCCGACCGCGCCGATGCTCATGCACTGAGCCTGATGCTAGCGCGTGCACTGCGCTATATTCAACTCCAGCAACTTTCCACGGGCGAACTGCCTTCGTACCGCCGCGCGCCTAACGGCAAAATGGAATACTGTTTTAGCCCGTTCGTCACCACCTTCGTCCACGATGCACTCGCTTGCTTTGACCCGCATTCGGCCTGGTTTGAGGCGTCGGCGTTGGCGCAAGTTGCCGAACAGCATCGGCATTGGTTTGTGCGGAGCGTCAGCACATTGCGGAAGCGCATGCGCGCTCTCATCGCCTGGCAAGAAGACGCACAGGGAACCTGGCGTTTCTTCGGTCATGGCAGCGGCGTCGCGCCGGATGCTGCAACGACTGCGTGCGCGGCGACGGTGCTGCTCGAGCGCCGCGCGCACGTTCCCGCGCGGCAGTGGCAGGCACACGCGCAGGCGTTGCGGCGCTTTCGTTCGGCGGACGGGCTTTACTTTAGTCGTGTGGAAGGCAATGGACGCGGCGACAGCGGAATGAACGGAGACGGCAAACGCATCATACGTATTGATCGGATCGTCAACGCAAACGTCTTGCGCTTTCTCGCACTGGTCGGCGGTGAAACGATTGAATTGGTGAAATACTTGCAAGACGAGCTGGCCGGCGAGAGTTTAGAGCGCGGCTCGCCCGAATACCCGAATCCGCTGTGCTTTTTTTACGTCGTGGCACGGGCGTGGCAGCAGGCGTATCTGCCAGAGCAAGATCACGTGTCACGAGCATTGACGCCGCACCTGCTGTCCCTGCAAGCGGACGACGGCAGTTTTGGCGGCCCGTTGAGCACGGCGCTTGCACTCTCGACGATGCTGGACTTACATTTCGTCGGGGCGGCACTCGAGCGCACGCGCCAAGCATTAGCGCAGTGCGCGCAGCCATGGGGTGGTTGGGGCTATGAAGATTTTTTGAGTAATGGTTTTGGCTCGCCCGCGTGGACGACAGCCTTGGCGATGAGTGCGCTGGCTCGCGCGCACGCAGTGGCTTAATGCGGATGTTAAAAGTGCTTGCGGCGGATGCGATGAGTGTCGGTTCAGATGAGTTCGACTGGCGCGTGCCAGCCCGCAGTCTGTGCCTGGGCCCAGCCGACGTGCACGTCTGGCGCGCGGCTTTGGCAGATGAGGCGCCAGACATGCAGCAACTTTGGCCACTGCTCGCACCCGATGAAAAAGCCCGCGCACAGCGTTTCCACTTTCAGCGCGATGGCGCGCGCTTTCTGATGGCGCGCGGTATCTTGCGAATCATCCTGAGCCGCTACCTCAACCAAGAGCCACAGGCACTGCGTTTCACGTATGGTCGCTACGGGAAACCAGCATTGGAAAGCGCAGGCACGGATGCGCTGCGCTTCAATCTCTCTCACTCAGACGGTCTGGCTCTTTACGCAGTCACGCGAAATCGTGAGCTCGGCATTGACGTGGAGCGGGTTCGCTCCGAGCGAGCGGAAAAACAAATCGCCGAACGTTTCTTCTCGCCGCGTGAGGTTGCAGCACTGCGCATGCTGCCTCGCTCGGTGCAAACTGAGGCTTTTTTCAACTGCTGGACGCGCAAGGAGGCATATATCAAAGCGACCGGGCACGGCGTCAGCAGCGCACTGCATCGGTTTAGTGTTTCGCTTGCGCCAGGCGAGACTGCCGCACTCTTACAAACGCTCGATGATGAAGGCGAAGCATCGCGCTGGTCTTTGTGTGCGCTGAACGCCGGGACTGGCTACGCGGGAGCGCTGGCTGTGGAGGGACATGCTTGGCTATTGAGCAGCTGGCACTTCTCCATGTTCGAGTGCACGTCCATCTGAGAGCGAATGTATTGCGCCGCTAGCTCAGCAAAGACGCTGTGCTCATGTCACAGCAGCTTGAAAGCTCAATTAATCATCGTGTAGCACAACTTAGAATTGACAAGGAGGATGTCGAATGACCCAAAAACGAGAATAGTACGCGCCGAGCGTCCGGAAGAGTTTACGGTAGTCGCGCGTTGAGGACCATCGCAATTCAACAGGTGTATCCTACAATTCACTCACAGGCGGCTTTCTCATGCTACGTCCACGCTCAAGACCATCACGCTCGTGTTTGGCATTTTCTAACTAGCGATTGGGGTGCTGGGCTTCATCCCAGGCATTACTGTCGCGACAAACGTGCCGGGACAAGGTTTCCTGCTCGGCATCTTCGCCGTGAATACCATTCACAACCTGCTGCATCTCGTGGCAGGCGGGCTCCTCCTCTATGGCGGTACGGCGGGTGATCCCGTACTGGTGAACCGCCAGATGGCGGGGGTCTTTCTGCTTATGACCATCGCCAGTTTCATCGCGCCACTCGTCGAAGGCGTTGCTATCAACCCGCCAGACACCGCATTGCACATCGCGAGCACCTTGCTAACGGCGTACTTGGGTTTCGTCGCGGGCCCAAAGGCGATGGGCCGTACTACATAGAACATCATCAACGAACATCATCAACCCAATGTGCAACTCTTTCGTCATTGCGAAGCGCAGCAATCTCCCTAATGCATGTTTAATGTAATGGTCAATAGCATGGTAGACAGCGTAGGGGCGAAGCATTCGCCAATTCACGCTTTGATTGGACTGAGTTGCGCAGGCGAATGCTTCGCCCCTACCACAAAATCATTGTGTCTACCATGTTCCTGACCATTAGACTTTATCGGAAATAGTCCGCCAGCGATTGCTGAGTGGCTATTGGATGACGGAAACTAATCCGCCAATTGTGCAATGCACAGGCAACGCGCATGACCAAATCGGAGAAACCTTCCTTGGTGTTGCGCAAGACATCTTTCACAATCCGACAGCGTTTGACACTGGCAATCACATGTTCGACTCGGATGCGCACGCTGGACATCAGGCGGTTGAAGAACAAATCGGCAACACCCAAATCTTTGCCTCTCGGTTTCTGCTTGGGTTGGCAGGTGAGCACGCCGAGTGGCGCATAGCCTTGAAAGCCAGTGTCTTGGACGAGCGTGGCGTGTGGCGGATACTGAATGGCTTCGCCGTCAGCGATTTTCGTGTCGTGGGTTTTGCCACAATAGGTCTGGCTCAGATCATCTACGCGCTCGATATGTTCGTTAATCAGAATTACGTTTTTGTCGTGTGGGTCTTTTTTTCCCACTATACGCTTCACGCTGTTTGGCAGGGTTTTTCGGGCGTTGGCGACGCCGTTCCGTTCCGTCAATGATCAAATTGGTCGGGAGCCCTGGCGTGACGCCACTGGCGGCAAAGGCCGCACCCTCCCGTTCAGGCATGTGCTGCAAAGCAGTGAAACAGCGTTCCAAGAGCGGCCACAAGCGGTGAATCCATGCGTTGCTTTGGGCTTGGCTCAAGTTGAACTGAAGTCCATGCGCTGTTTGCAGCGGATAGGTTTTCTGATAGCTCAGAATGAAAAGTAATTGATCTTTGGGGGTGGCGAGCCGTGCCTGGTTGCCGCCGCTCGCTTTCCGCCGTCTCGGTGTCCCTGCACGCGTATGCGTCGCAGACTGCAACTTGGCGGATTCAGCAATGAAGGTCGGCACTAATGCGTCAAACTCGGACACCGTCAAACTCGTCAACCTGATAAATCGGCGTGGGTTCTTTTTCAAAGTGGCATAAGTGATCATGCCCGCAGTATACACCATTCCCGATAAAGTCTATTACACTAATGCATGTTTCACACCTCAATGTGCATCGGGTAGCAGGGCAGCCGTGCTGGGCGGATACGGGCAGCACGGCTGCCCTGCTACCCTTAATCACAACAACCATGTTAAAGATGCACTAACGGGCCGGGAGGTTGCTGCGGCGCACAAAGCGCACCTCGCGCTGTTATTCTTGAACGGAACACTCACCCCGCCTAATAATTAACCCAAGTTGCTACCCAAGGGTGGTGAAGCTGAGCGCCAAGACAAACAGCGCGAGCTTGAGCTCAAAGCC
>JBBPZQ010000075.1:0-40819 GCA_038198935.1 Anaerolineae bacterium | reverse complement strand
GCTCGGCTGCAAAGTCGGCTTGCTGTCTACTGGCTCTGGCACCATTTCGTGCGCGCGCCTTTTACGACCACAGCGGTGCCCGCCGTTGCTCTGGGTGTTGTGGCGCACGGCTTCACGGTGCCCGACTTATTTCGGTTGCACTGCACTTACCCACTGAACTGAACCAGTGCCCATCACTGAGGTGCGGCGATTATATCACAACGATTTGCCAGACAGCAGCGGTCATGCTAAACAATGCCCATGAAAAACTTGTGATATGGATCGCGCTGTGGGTCAGCATCTTTTTCAAGCGTGGACTTTTGGGCCATTAGCCTCTGGCACATCGAGCGCGCTGATTGGTTCGGCGCGTATCGCACAGCGATGTACGAGTACGCGTCGTGGCTGTCGCCAGCCAGTTTCGGCATCGCAGAGAACGCCTAGTTCGTTTGGCTCAATGTATTTGACGGCGACAGACACAATTGGGAATGGACGTTCTACACGGGCAATCCACTCAACCCCGACAACGCATATAACTTCGTGTATGGCGACGGCGCGCGCTACGAGATGTGGCGTTGGTATCGGCACTGGCTCAGAAACTTTTTGCTGTGGCTCGGCGCGATCTTCGCCTATCGCCAGCGCGCAACCATCGCACGTCGCCTCACAACGCGAGATGCGGTGCGCCTGTGATTGCGTGTGCGCAAGCGCGCGTGCTATAATCGCCGCAACGTACCTGGCGGCGCGGCACCCGCGCCCGCGTATGAATTGACGGACGACCAGCATGTCACACTCAAGCGATCAAGCCGCGATGCTCCCACCGCTCGTTGACGAATCCCACCTACAGCGTTACCTCGCCATACATCTGCCGAATGGCGACGCGCGCGCACAGCATCGCGTGCACGCCGAGCGCGTTGATGCGGGCCACTCGAATTTGACGTTCCTCGTCACGCGGGGCGAGCAACAATTCATCTTGCGTCGCCCGCCGCGCCCGCCGTATCTGCCGACGGCGCACGATGTGTTGCGTGAGTATCGCGTCATCTCTGCGCTGGCGCAGACTCACTTCCCAGTGCCGCAACCAATGCTCGCGTGTGATGACGTTGCGGTGCTTGGCGTGCCGTTCTATCTGATGCAGAAGGTGAACGGCATCGTCATTCGCAATGCGCTGCCCGAATCGTTAAATGCAGAACGCGAGCGCGCCGAGATTGCCGACGAATTGCTGCGCACGCTCGTGGCACTGCACGCGGTAGATTACAACGCGATCGGTCTGGGCAATCTTGGCAAGCCCGAAGGCTATATCGCGCGCCAGATCAAGCGCTGGATGGGGCAACTCGACGGCGCACGCACGCGCGAAACAATTGATCTCGATTTCGTGAGCGGCTGGCTACAACAGCACATGCCCGAAACGTCTGCGGCGAGTATCGTGCACGGCGACTTTCGTCTCGACAATGTAATCTACGCCGCGCAGCCGCCCGCGCAAATTCTCGCCGTGCTCGATTGGGAGATGTCCACACTCGGCGATCCGCTCGCCGATCTCGGCTACTTGCTGTCGTTCTGGCGCGAGTACAACGAGCCGCACGCGACGCCGCTGCCTGACGACATGGGCGATGTGACTTCGCTCGTGGGCTTCCCGTCGCGCGCCGAAGTCGCGGCACGCTACGAAGACCTGAGCGGGCGCAAGGTGACGCACCTCACGTTTTACATCGTGCTCGCCATTTGGAAGTTGGCGATTCTACTCGAAGGCAGTTACAAACGATTTCAAATGGGCACGACTGACGATCCATTCTTTGCACTGCTCAAAGCAGGCGTGCCCGCGCTAGCGGCGCGAGCCAGAGCAATGATAGGCGCGTAGTCGCTCGAGATTGGAGACCAAGTCATCATGCGTATCGCGCTCAAAGAACGCCACCAAGAAACGGACGATGTGATCTCGTTTATCTTTGACCTGCGCGGGCAACCAATCGAGTATCGTCCTGGCCAGTTTGTGTGGTACGAACTCGACGAGCTTGCGTTCCCCGATCCGCGCGGTAAGCGGCGGCACTTCACGCTTTCCAGCGCGCCGACCGAACAAGGCGTCGTCATGTTCACGACCAAAATGCGCGGCAGCGGCTTCAAGGAAACGCTGCGTCATGCGCCCATCGGCTATGAACTCACACTCGAAACGCCGCGCGGCAACTTCGTCGTGACGGATAACGAGACGCGCACGCACATCTTCATCGCGGGCGGCATCGGTATCACGCCGTATCGCTCCATCCTGCGCCACGCCGCCGACGCGCACACACCGATTCACGCGACGTTGTTCTACTTCAATCGCACGCCGCGCGAAGTTGTGTTTCGACAAGAGTGGCAAGCGTTCGAGGCAGCACTGCCGTCGTTCGAATTGGTGCACGTGTTCAGCGAACCTGAAGACGGCTGGACGGGCGAAACGGGCCGCCTCGACGAAGCGATGCTGCAGCGACATGCGCCGAATTTCCGCGAGTCGCTGTTGTGGGTGAGCGGGCCGCCGCCGCTGGTGAATGCGTACGCGGACATGCTGAAACAGTTGGGCGTTGCGGACGATGCGATCCGGAAAGATAATTTTACGGGGTATTAGGGTAGAGACGCCTCGACGAGGCGTCTCTACAGACCACTACGTGGGGATGATCAGGCTGTCGAGATCGCGCGGGTAGTAGGTCATCATTTCGATGCCGTCGTCGCTGATGGCGACCGTGTCGGAGTGACGGAAGCCGCCCAGTTCGGGCGCATAAAGTCCCGGCTCGACGGTGAACACCATACCGCGTTGCAACAGCGTGTCGTCGCCTTTGTCGAGGAACGGGCCCTCGTGGTAGCGCAAGCCAATCGCGTGACCGCTGTGATGCTTCCAGTACGGCATCAGGTTGTTGTCCTCGTAAAACTTTCGCACCGCTTTGTCCACGTCACTGCACTTCGCGCCCGGCTTCATGTTGTCGAACGCCGTCTGCTGCGCGCCCATCATCCAATCAAAAAATTTCTTCTGGTCGTCGCTTGGCTTGCCGATGATCATCGTGCGCTCTAACTCTGACTGGTAGCCCCACATCGGGCAACCCGCGCCCGTCACCAGCACGTCACCCTCGCGGAAGATGATGTTATTGGCGAGCGCATGCGGGATCGCGGCGTTACGCCCGATCTGTCCGCGATAGCCCGCGCTGGGTCCACTGCGCCCATAGCCGAGCGCGCGATAGATGGGCCCAATCGTGTCCATCAGCGCGAGCGTCGCCTCGTTGCTTGCGCGCAGACTCACTTCGGTCTCGGTCACGCCGGGCTTTGTGTAGCGCTGCAACAGCACGTGCGCGAGGTTGCCCCACTTCACGCTCTCGCGCATCAGCGCAAGTTCGCCTTCGCTCTTGAGCGCCATCGCCGCCTCGACAAAGGGATTCACATTCGCCACTTCACATTCCATCAGCGCCGTGAGCGTCGGGCCCTGGTAGCCGAGTATCCACGGATAGCCGTCGTGATCTGCGCCGACGCGACCGTTGAAGCCCATCTCGTTCAACATGTTGTTGAAGATGTGCATCGGGTGCGGATCGTCGGGATATTCGAGGTAATGAACGACGCGCCCACCTGCCACGTTCGCCCTGGCGTGCTCGACTTCGAGGCGCGGCACAAACATCCCTTGCTCGCCCTGCGCGTTCATCAGCCACGCGATGGGTCGCTCGGTGGGGATGAACGAAAAGCCCGAGTAGTACAGAATGTGAAAGTTGTCGAACAGCGCCACGCCCGACAATTTCTCATCCTGCACGTGCTGCAACAATTTGTCCGCGCGCTGCTGAAACTCCGCGCGTGGGATTTGGATGGATGCGGTTTTCATGCATCTCCTCTGAATGAAGTTTCAAGACAATTGATCCAACATGCGGTTCATCGCCGTGTGAGTGATCGTGTTCTGAGTGAGCGTGGCGTACGTGCCGGCATCACGCAATTCAATGGCGAGTTGCTGCAGGAACGCTAGGCTCGCCGCCATCGGACCCGACCCGAAACTGACGCGCTTCACGCCTATCCGTGCCAGCTCTGGGATGGTCGGCGCGCCGGGTCCCGTTAGGATGTTCACGGCTCCGTGAATTGCGGGGACGAGTCGCGCGATGGTCTCGCCCGTGCGCAGACCGATCACGAACGCGCAGTCCGC
Organism: Anaerolineae bacterium; assembly: GCA_038198935.1. Lineage (GTDB taxonomy): Bacteria > Chloroflexota > Anaerolineae > JACRMK01 > JACRMK01 > JBBPZQ01. The sequence continues at coordinate 36,711 of JBBPZQ010000075.1, read as the reverse complement.
GCCCGCTTGAAAGTAGGCATTGGCACGCCGCACCGTCTCGGCGAAGCGACTCTCTTCGTCGCCGACGCTGCGCACGTACGTGTCGGTGCGCGCATTGATGACGAGTGGCACGTCAGCAGCGTGCGCGGTCTCGCGAATGGCTTGAATCATTTCGAGTTGCAATTCAATATCGCGCAGCGGCTGTTCGGCGTGGTGCGTGCCATCCTCAACATTTACGCCGACCGCGCCCGCCTCAATTGCCAAGCGCATCGTGTTGGCGACGGCTTCGGGTGTGTCGCCGTAGCCCGCTTCGAGGTCGGCGCTGACGGGCAGTGCGGTCGCGCGCGCGATGCGCTCGACGGCGCGCAGCATCTCGTCGCGCGGGATGTGCTCGCCGTCGGCATAGCCGAGCGACCACGCGACGCCTGCGCTCGTCGTGGCGATGGCACTGAAGCCCGCCTGCTCGAAAATCTTCGCGCTCGCCACATCCCACGCATTCGGCAGAATCAACATGTCGTCCGCGTGGTGAAGTTCGCGGAAGCGCTGCGCCTTATTTTGCTGTTCAAGTCTATTCATGTATCCTCATCGTTCACTGCTCATCACTCATCGCGAGTTCTATCGCCTGTTCCATCGTCAGCGCGCGACCTGCTGCCCACGCCGCCTTGAACGCCACCTCGTCAAGTTGGGTGAGCAAGGCGGCGACATTACGCGTGTATTGGTCGTGGTCGGTAGGCAATAATTTGGCGTGGATGGATTCGAGCACAGCTTCAGCCGCGCCAAACAGGTGCGCCGCGCGCTCGAATTGCTCGCGCGTGAGGGCAACTGTCGCACACGCTGCAAGACAGGCGGCGACGCCTTGCTTGTCTTCAATCTCCGCATTGAGTATTAGACTCTCTTGGAATTTTCGCAGAGCGCCTGCAACGTCGTGTTGATGAAACAGCGCAAATCCCCAATAACGAAGGGCAGCGGACAAGAAACCTTTGTCATCTAACTCTCGCCCGAGGGTGACAGCCTCAGCTAACCATGATTGAGCGCGCTTGTAATCCCCCACACGAAAAGCCAAAACTCCTAAGGTCACTAACGATTCCATTACTCCTGGTTTGTCTCCTAACGCTCGATACATGGCGAGGCTTTGGTCAAGCAAGGCTTGTGCCTCGGCATCGCTCCCTTGCCAGATCTTGGCATTACTTAAATAGAGAAGAGCATCCGCTATCGTTGGCGTGTCGCGTAACTCCTGTCCGATCGCTAATGCCTCATCCGCTGCAATTTTGCACTGATGATAGCTTCCTATTTTCCAATACAACATGCTCAGAGTATTTAGCGCCCTGGCGCGCAGCAAGGTTCGGGCTGTTGCCTCTGGGCGTGCAAGCAAATTCCGCAAAATTTCGATGCCCTCTGTTTGATGCCCGCGCACACCCCAGAAAGGGTCCAACGCTGCTGCGAGCCTCAATCCCTTCTCAATATTGGCTCCTCCCCCTGACCAATCCAGAGCCACACGCACGTTTTCGAGTTCAGCCTCCAACCGATGCAGCCACGATATCTGCTCTGCCGAACGAATTTTTGGCTCCGCTTCTTCTGCCAACCGCATAAAGTAATCGAGGTGTTGGTCGCGCACGCGCTCACCCTCGTCCGACTCCAACAACTTGTCACGCGCGTACTGGCGAATCGTTTCGAGGAAGCGATAACGCATCGCGCCGCTAGTGGGCGTGTCCATTTCGCCGTCGAGCGTCGCGGTGCTCACCAACGACTTGTCCACCAGATGCGCCAGCAGGTCGAGCACGTCCGCCTGGGCGATGCCATCGCCCGCGCAGACGGCTTCGGCGGCTTCCAGCGTCCAGCCACCCGCGAACACCGACAAGCGTCGCAACAGCACGCGTTCTGGTTCGGTGAGCAAGTTGTAACTCCAATCAATCAGCGCACGCAAGGTTTGCTGGCGAGGAAGTGCCGTGCGGCTGCCACCGGTGAGCAAACGGAATTGGTTGTGCAGCCGCGCGGCGATGTCTTCGACGCTCAGCGACTTGACACGCGCGGCGGCCAGTTCGAGAGCGAGTGGAATGCCGTCCAGCCGCCGACAAATCTGTGCGACAGCGCGGGCGTTTTGGTCTGTCACGGCGAAGTGGGTCTGCGCGGCTGATGCGCGCTCCGCGAACAAGCGCACCGCCTCGAACTGGATCGCTTGCTTAGCATCGCTCGGCTGCTGTGCATCGGGCAGACTCAACGAAGGCACGTGCCACAGCACTTCGCCCGCGATACCCGACGCTTCGCGGCTGGTTGCCAATATAGTCACATGCGGGCAACTTCGCAGCAGCGTCGTCGCCAACTGCGCGCACGCCTCCAGCAGGTGCTCGCAGTTATCGAGGATGAGCAACAATTTCTTGTCGCGCAAGTAATCAGTCAGGGTCGTCGTGATAGAACGTCCTGCTTCCTCGCGCAAGTTGAGCGCAGCGGCGACGGTTTGCGGCACGAGCGCGGGGTCGGCAAGCGGTGCCAGCTCGACGAGCCACACACCGTCGCGAAACGTTTCCACGACGTCCGAGGCGACCTTCAACGAAAGGCGTGTCTTGCCCGTGCCGCCGACGCCGGTCAGCGTCAGCAAGCGCGTCGTGCCGAGCAGGCGCTTCACCTCCGCAATCTCGCGCTCGCGCCCGACGAAGCTCGTCAACTGCACGGGCAGGTTGTTTGGGAAGGCATCGAGCGTGTTGAGCGGCGGAAAATCGGCGGGAAGGTTAAGCGTGACCGCCTGATAGATATGCTCGCGTTGAGCGAAGTCTTTCAGGCGGTGTTCGCCCAGGTCGCGCAGTGAAACGTCGGGCGGCAACTGGTCGTGCAGCAGGGCTTCGGTCGCTTGGGAGAGAAGCACCTGACCGCCATAGGCGGTGGCCACCAGCCGTTTGGTATGGCTGAGCGACAGGTAACCTTCGTAGTCGTCGCCGCGCGGCACGGCGGGTCCCGTGTGCAGACCGATGCGCACGCGAATCGGTCCCGTCTCCGCCCTTGGCTCCGCGTGCAGCACGCGTTGCGCCGCGAGCGCGGCGGCCAAAGCGTCCGTCGCCGTCGCGAACGCAGCACAGAATGCGTCGCCTATCATTTGGAAGACGTGACCGTGGTGGGTGGCAATGGCTTCATTCAGAACGACGTGATGACGTGCTTGCGCAGATGGCCACGCATCGGGATGCTGCTGTGCCAACTTAGTGCTGCCCTCGATGTCGCTGAAGAGGAAGGTGACGGTACCTGTTGGAATGTTACTCATCGCTCATCGCCAGTTCTATCGCCTGCCCCATAGTCAACTGTTGTCCCTCGGCAAACGCCGCGTCAAACGCCGCTTCGCCTAACACCGCGCGCGCCACCGCCACACTGCGCTCGTACATGATGCGGTCAAAGAACACCAAGTTGAGTTGGTTGGCTTGCAGCCATGCCTCGACAAAACCCAATATGCGCGCCGCTTGCTCAATATGACCTTGCAGCTGCCGCACGTCTGCGAACCCTCTGAGGCACATGGCAATTCCGTGTGCGTCGCCCCATTTGCGAAAAGATGCGAGGCTGTCTACGAGCAGGGTCTTCGCCCGCTCAAGGTCGCCCAGATGCAGTGCCACAGCACCGAGCGCTTGAACGATATGGGCTTCACCGCGTTGGTCACCATCGGCGCCCGCCAAAGCCAACGCCTCCACATACGCGGATTCTGCCTGTTGGTAATCGCCCTGCAAGCACATCACGTTGGCAACATGCCGCAAGCCACCCGCGATGAGCCGGCGCGCGCCCATTTGCCGTCGCCACGCCAGCGATTCCAGCAAATGGCGGCGCGCGGTCGCGTAATCGCCTTGCATCACTGCCCAACCGCCGAGGTTCACGTAACAGTCTAAAAGACTGTGTGGATCTTGTAGGGTGCGCCCAAGGGCGAGGGCTTCGTCAAGCCGCGCTTTGGCGGCGGGATCATCACGCCGCACAGCGGTCAGCGCTCGCCCCCACCAACTCAATGCCCAAACGAGCAGTAAACCGTTACCTTGAGTACGAAAAAGCGACTCGTGCTCTGCAAAAATGGCAGACGCGCGCGCACCGTCTCCACGCAGCACCAGCAAAAAAGCCAACCTCTGGAGAGACCAGGCTAACCGCTGTGGCTCACCGAGTTGCTGCCACATGACCACACTTTGTTCTAGCGAGGACTGTGCCTCATCCCAGTAGGATAGGGCGGTCGAGACAATACCTGAACCCAGGAGAGCCAAAGCCAATCCTCTGGTGACCGTCGTCCGCTCGCCGGCATCCAGCACGCGCGCATACCAGGTGCGCGCCTCGCTCAAGTGGTCGCCATAGAACCAGAACCAAGCTAGTACGCCTGCCAGCCAGCGTGCGGTTTCCAGGTCGCGCTCGCATCCCCATTCCAACGCGGCGCGGAAATTATCGTGCTCGGCTTCCAAGCGCGGCAGCCATTCGGCGCGTTGTGTGGTTTGGAGGATGGGTTCAGTGTGTTCTGCCAACTGCACAAAGAAGTGCCGATGTTGGTTGCGCAACAGTTCGCTCTCGTTCGCGTCCAGCAACTTCTCGCGCGCGTATTGGCGAATCGTTTCCAACATGCGGTAGCGCGTTTCTCCTGCGCTGTCGTCCAGCACGACCAGCGACTTGTCCACGAGGTGCGAGAGCAAATCGAGCACGTCGTCGGCGCGTAGGGGCGATTGTGGTAGGGGCGATTCATGAATCGCCCCTACCGCGTCCGCCGCCTCCAACGTCCACCCGCCCGCGAACACTGACAAACGCCGCAACAACACGCGCTCGGGTTCGGCCAACAGACTGTGACTCCAATCGATCAGCGAGCGCAACGTTTGTTGGCGCGGCAAGGCCGTGCGGCTGCCGCCTGTCAACAAGCGGAAGCGATCATCCAGGCGCGCGGCAATCTGCTCGACGCGCAACGCCTTCACGCGCGCCGCCGCCAGTTCAATCGCCAACGGAATGCCATCGAGCCGATAACAAATTTGCGCCACTGCGGGCGCATTCGCATCCGTCACGCTGAACGACGGTTGCGCAAATACCGCACGCGCGATGAACAACTGCACGGCTGCGTATTGCGTCAGTTGCTCAATTGAGATTTGGATTTGGGGTCCCTCGGCAGGCTCAGGATGCCAATTTGGGATTTCGAGCGATGGGACGCGGTATGCCAACTCACCCGCGATGCCCAGCGCCTCACGACTGCTGGCGAGGATGTGCGTCTCACGGCTCGCGCGCAAGACGGCATCGGCGAATTGCGCGCACGCTTCAATCAGATGCTCGCAGTTGTCGACGATGAACAACAGGTGTTTGGGGCGCAGCCAGTCTAGCAGCGTCGCCATGAGCGGGCGACCTTGCTCCTCGCGCACGCCCAACACGGATGCGACGGTAATCGGCACGAGTGCAGGGTCGGTGAGCGGCGCGAGTTCGATGAACCACACGCCGTCTTTGAATGTGCCCACGATGTCGGCGGCGACTTGCAGTGATAAGCGTGTCTTGCCCGTGCCGCCTGAGCCCGTGAGTGTCAGCAGGCGCGTCGTGCCGAGCAGGCGCTTCACCTCCGCAATCTCGCGCTCGCGCCCGATAAAACTGGTGACCTGAATCGGCAAGTTGTTCGGAATGATGTTGAGCGAGGAGAGCGGGGGAAAATCTTGCAGCAAATCGGGTGCGACGATTTGCCATAGGCGTTCGGGTGTGATGATATCTCTCAACCGATGCTCGCCCATCTCGCGCAGCTTAAGGTCATCAGCCAATTGTCCGCGCAGCAGTGCCGCGCTGGCGTCCGACAACAAGACTTGTCCACCATGCGCAACAGACATAGTGCGCTGCACACGTACCAGCGTCAAATAACCATGGTAATCACCGTCTCGGAATTCCGCTGCACCCGTGTGCAAGCCGATGCGAACTTTGATAGGGGTTTCATCCCAAGGTTCACGCTGCAACGCCCGTTGCGCGGCGAGCGCCGCATGGAGTCCATCCTGCGCAGTATGAAACGCAGCACAGAACGCGTCGCCGATGCTTTGGAAAATATATCCATCAGATGCAGCGATTGCATCATTCAGAATCGCATGATGGCGCGCGCGCATTGCTTCCCACGTCGCGGGATGCGCCTGCGCGAGTTGGGTGCTGCCCTCGATGTCCGTGAACAGGAACGTGACGGTACCTGTCGGAATGTTACTCATCGCTCATTGCCAACTGAATGGCTTGCTCCAATGTCAGCGCGCGCCCTTCCGACCACGCGTTGGCGAAAGTTGCGTCGTCTGCGCCGGAGCGAATCTGTTGTACCTGCTGGGCGTACTCGGCTTGCTCTCCGGGCATCATCGCCGCGTGCGCCAACTCTCGCAGCGACTCGGCCGCACCGAACAGTCGGGCGGCGTACGTGCTCTTGCCATGTCCTCCTGCGATGAAGGCGAGGCACTCAAAGCAGCGCGCGATGCCCGCCCGATGTCCTTCATGTTTCCAGACCCGAATAACCTCACGATAGAGCTGCACGGCGCGCTCGTCTTCGCCTAGCAGGCGCGCAACATGCGCCAATTCGCTGCGCGTGATGTTGGCGAAATGCTGCTGGCCCATGTGCTGAAAGTCGGCGTGGCTCTCTTCCAAGCGCGCGCGCCCCAGCCGATAATCACCCCGCACAAAGGCAAGCATGCCGCCGCTCATCATGGCCATGCCCAAGCCCAACTGCGAGCCGATCTCGCGCGCGATGCTCGCCGCCTGTTCAGTGTATGTCTCAGCGGCGGCGAACTCACCGCGACTGGCAGCGACGCTCGTCATCGCACCTAGCAGCATCATCTCAGCATATTTGTCATTCGCGGCACGCGCCAGTGCTAGACCTTCATCAAAGTAAGCAGTCGCGGCATCCCTTTCCCCTCTGAAGTAAGCAATCAGCACGCGAACGGAGAAAGCTTGCGCCATCGCGGCGGGCCGCCCTAGCTCGCGGTACAGTCGCAGGCTCGCTTCAATGGCTTGTCGGGCCGTTTCAATATCGCCGCGTGCCATCGTCAACTGTGCGAGCGCCGCAAGCACTTGTGCCCGTGCGCTGCTAAACTCAGTCCCTGTCGCGGTCTGGGTTCGAGCCAGCGCCTGTTCGCACCAGCGTTGTCCCTCCGTGAACTCGCCCCAATTGTTCCAGAGCATGGCTACCGATCCGAGAATGCGTAATGCTGCCAGCGGTTGGCGCGCGAGCGACCACTCCAGAGCCGTGCGCAGGTTGTCTTGCTCGCGTTCTGCCGAGTCGCTCCATGTTCTGACGTCGCCAGTACGGAGATTCAAATCTACCGCTCGCGCGAAGCGCTCAATGTAATCGAGGTGTCGGTCGCGCACGCGCTCCGATTCGCCCGATTCCAACAACTTGTCGCGCGCGTATTGGCGAATCGTTTCGAGGAAACGAAAGCGAGTGCCGCCATCGCGTGGCTCGGCGATGACCAACGACTTGTTCACGAGCGAGTCGAGCAGGTCGAGCACATCGTCTGGACGGAGGACGGCAGACGGAGGATGGCTGTCAATTTCATCCATCGTCGGTCGGACGTCGTCGCTTGCGACTTGCTCTGCTGCCTCCAGCGTCCAGCCGCCCGCGAACACGGCGAGGCGGCGGAACAGCACGCATTCAGGTTCGGTCAGCAGGTTGTATGACCAATCAATTAGCGCGCGCAATGTCTGCTGGCGTGGCAGCGCAGTGCGACTACCGCCCGTGAGCAAGCGGAACTGGTTGTCGAGCCGCGCGGCAATCTCTTCCACGCTCAACGACTTGACGCGCGCCGCCGCCAACTCGATGGCGAGCGGGATGCCGTCGAGCCGCGCGCAGATTTGCGCGATCGCGTGCGCGTTCGCATCGGACAACGCGAAGTCGGCACGTGCTGCTTGCGCACGCTCGACGAACAGGCGCACGGACTCGAACTCCTGAATGCTCAGCCTGCCCTGTGCCGTGTCCGAGGATGCTGCGTCCTCAGATTTGTCACTTAGCACTCGGGACTCAGGACTTAGCACTGGCACGGAAAGCGGTGGCACGCGATAGATGCTCTCGCCCGCAATGCCCAGCGGTTCGCGGCTGCTCGCCACGATGCGCAGTTGCGACGATGCGTGCAGTACTTCATCCGCGAGCTGCGCGCACGCCTCGATCAGGTGCTCGCAGTTGTCGAGGATGAGCAGCAGGCACTTGTCGCGTAAGAAGTCGCGCAGCACTGCAATGAGCGAGCGAGTCGGCTGCTCGCGCACCGCGAGCACGTTCGCAATCGTCTGCACGATGAGCGACGGATCTGCAAGCGGCGCGAGCTCAATCAGCCACACGCCATCCGCAAACAACTCCAACACGTCGGCTGCCAGTTGCAGCGAGAGGCGCGTCTTGCCCGTGCCGCCGGGCCCGGTCAGGGTGAGCAGGTGCGTCGTGCCGAGCAGCCGTCGGCTGTCCGCCAGCTCCTTCTCACGCCCGACAAAACTGGTGAGCTGCACGGGCAAGTTGTTCGGAAACGATTCGAGCGAGCGCAGTGGCGGAAAGTCAGCGCGCAGGTCGGACGCGAGCAATTGATAGACGCGCTCCGCCCGCTTCAAATCCTTCAGACGATGCTCGCCCAAGTCGCGTAGTGACGCATCGGGCGGCAGTACATCGCGCACCAGACCGGCCGCTGCCTCCGACAGCAAAATCTGTCCGCCGGATGCAATGGACATGAGGCGGGCGGCGCGGTTGAGCGTGGCACCAAAGTAATCGCCTTCGCGCGCTTCGGCTGCGCCACTGTGCAAGCCCATGCGCACGCCGATCCGGCCAACCTCACCCCACTGCTCGTTTGCGAGCGCACGCTGGGCCGCCAACACGCCCAGTACCGCATCACTTGTGCTTGCAAACACGGCATGCAAGCCATCGCCTGTCGTCTTGATGACGCGCCCGCCGTGCACCGTGACGGCTTCACGCAGCAAGTCGTCGTGCCGCGCGAGTGCGGACTTCATCGCGTCGGGGTAGCGCTCCCACAAAAGCGTGCTGCCCTCGATGTCGGTGAACAGAAACGTCAACGTGCTTGGCGTGTTAAACATGACGAAACTTTAACATAGGATTGTTGAGCGACGCAAGAAATTCGAGTTGGTTTGATTGTTGGTTTACTGGTTGGTTATAATCGATCAGCCAACTAACAAACCAACAATCAAACGAACAAGGACAACCATGACTCAACTCGACTCGGCCATCGCCGAACACTCGTGGCTGCACTTCTATCAGATGCAGAACTTGATTGACAAGCCACCAATCGTGATTACGCGCGGCACAGGTGCGAAAGTGTACGATCAGCACGGCAAGGAATACATTGACTCGCTGGCGGGCTTGTTCTGCGTCAACGCGGGCTATGGACGCGAGGAGATCGCACGCGCGATGTACGAGCAGGCGACCAAGATTCATTACGTCTCGTCGTTCAGTTATGCGAACGAACCCGCCGTGCAGGTCGCGCAAAAGTTGGCGGAGGTCGCGCCGATTGTTGGCGCTCATGACGCACGCGTGTTCTTTGTCAGCGGCGGCAGTGAGGCGGTCGAGTCGGCGCTGAAGATCGCAAAACAATATCAGCGCGCGAAGGGATTCGCGGGACGCTATAAAACCATCTCACGCCGACTTGCGTATCACGGCACGACGATGGGCGCGCTGTCGGTGACGGGCTTGCCGTCCGTGCGCGCGCCGTTCGAGCCGCTGGTGCCCGGCGCCCGACATGCGCCGATGCCGCTGCATTATCGCTGCGCGTATTGCGCGCACGAAGCGCAGTGCAATCTGACCTGCGCCGACGAGATCGAGCGACTGGTCGAGCAGGAAGGCGCGGAGACGATTGCCGCGATCATCCTCGAACCGGTGCAGAACTCCGGCGGCTGCGTCGTGCCACGCGACGACTATTACCAACGCGTGCGCGAGTTATGCGACCGCACGGGCATCGTCATGATCATGGACGAAGTGATCTGCGGCTTCGGGCGACTCGGCTACTGGTTCGGCACGGAGCATTGGGACGTGCAAGCCGACATCATCACGACAGCGAAGGGTCTCACGTCGGGCTACGCGCCGCTCGGCGCAGCCATCGTCGCGAAAGAAATCGCGAATGCGTTTCTGGGCGACGAGCAAAACAAATTGATGCACGGCATCACCTTCGGCGGGCATCCCGTCAGCGCGGCAGCGGCGCTCGCCAATTTCGCCATCTTTGAACGCGAGCAGTTGTGCAACCGCGCGCAGTTGTCGGGCGAGTATCTGATGGGCCAACTGCGCGAGACGCTCGACGCGCACTCCATCGTCGGCGACATTCGCGGACTTGGATTGTTCATCGGCATCGAGTTGGTCAAAGACAAAGCGACGCGCGAATCGCTGCACGGTGAAGCGAACATCGGCTGGCTCTCCGATCAACTATTGCAGCATGGTATCATCTGCCGCGCCGACGACCGCCTCGATCCCGTCATCCAACTCTCGCCGCCGCTCATCATCAGCAAGGAAGAAATGGATCGCGTGGTGGAAGTGTTGGATGACGTGATCGGCGCGTTGGAGCAGCGCGTCGCGTGATGGTAGAATCAGTGGTATGGATATGCACTTCACAGCCGAAGAAACGTACAAACTGTTGAACTTCATTGGTTATGGAAATCTGAATGCTCGTGTGTGGTTCATCGGCATGGAAGAACGATTGCCGACCGAGGCCGATGTTGTAGCGGCATTACGCACTCGTCTTTTGTTTGCGGAGGTCGAAGACCTATATCGGGCCCATTGCCTACTCCACGAAGCCGATTCAGTACCGAAATATCTCAAGCATCACTCCATGCGCTTTACGCAGCAGAAGACTTGGTGCCCGATGTGCGAATTGATGTTGCGGCTGAACGGAAACCCTGAGCCAACGAGAGAGCAAAAACGTGTATATCAGGCGGAACGATTGGGGCGTTCAGGCGATGAAACATTTTTGCCTGAAATGTTACCACTGCCTGCGCCCGATACGAGTCAGTGGATCACGCTCGGCTATGACAAGTTGTTCGAGCCGCCCGAGCACTTTCGCACACGCGAAGTCTATCGCACCTTGGTCATGCCGCAACGCATTCGCCTGTTGCGAGAACAGTTGGCTAAGCACAAGCCGCCGTTGGTCGTGTGCTATGGAGATAGTTATAGAGCAGATTTCAAGGCGGTCTTCGATACCGTTTCTAATTGGCGAACGCGAGATGTATTCACGATTGGTAACTGGCAAGAGCGGAAGCTGGTTTGCTTGACTCCGCATCTTACCCATAGAAAGATGAATCACAAAGGCAAGTTGTTATATGAGCTGACGATTGCTAATGGCTTCAACCTCTGAGTAAGTCCGATGACAAACAAATTACCGCGCACCTCTGGGGTTTATCAGATTCGCTGCAACCCGACTGGCAAAATCTACGTCGGCAGCGCCGTTGATTTACGTGCGCGGTGGGATAACCATCGCGGAAGATTGCGACGTGGTGCGCATCACAACTCTCATCTGCAAAAGGCTTGGGATGAGTTCGGTGAACAAGACTTTGAGTTTAACGTTCTCGAGTTGGTAGATGAGGATATTCTGCTATGGGCCGAGCAGCAATGGATTGATAAGACAGGCTGTACAGATGAAAACATCGGTTTCAACATCTTTGATACGGCAGGTTCACCAGGTAATGCATTTGCGCAAACGTGGGAAGGATTCATTGACCCTGAGGGCAATGAAGTCACCATCACAAACTTGTATGAGTTCTGTCGGGAGAACGATCTCGATTGGCCCTCAATGCATCGGTTAGCGAGGGGCAAGAGCAAGTTGAAATCGTACAAAGGTTGGACTCACAAGAACAGTATTCGTCAGCGTGAGTACGTGAAAACATATGATGGTTTCATTGACCCCGAAGGTAACCGCGTTGGCCCCATTACCAATCTTGCCGCTTTCTGCCGTGAGTGTGGACTAGACAACACTCATATGGTTGCTGTGGCTCATGGACGACTTTATAGCCATCGCGGTTGGACTTGCGATAACGGCCGCGAGTACCACGGACATCGGACGTACACAGGCTTTATCAATCCTGAAGGTGAACAAGTAAACATTACGAATCTAAGCGAATATTGTCGCGAAAACGGCTTAAACGTGATCCACATGAGGCAACTCATTAGTGGTGAGCGCAAAAGACACAAAGGTTGGACGTGGAGACCACGAGATGAATAAATCGCACAACGAACATGAGTCACCTCGACATACCAACCGTTTAATAAACGAATCCAGCCCGTACTTACAAAAACACGCACACAACCCCGTTGATTGGTATGCATGGGGCGATGAGGCATTGCGCAAAGCGTGCGAGGGGGACAAGCCGATTCTGTTGAGCATAGGTTATTCCTCATGCCACTGGTGTTCTGTGATGGAGCGAGAATCATTCGAGGACGAAGAGACCGCGCGCGTGATGAACGAATATTTTGTGAGCATCAAGGTTGATCGTGAGGAGCGGCCCGACCTCGATTCGATTTACATGCAGGCGGTGCAGGCGCTCAGCGGGCATGGCGGCTGGCCCATGACGATGTTCCTCATGCCCGACGGCAAGCCGTTCTATGGCGGCACCTACTATCCGCCAGAACCGCGCCACGGCATGCCGGCGTTCAGACAAGTCTTGGAGAGCGTATCGTCTGCTTATCGCAACCGCAAGAGCGAGGTGACGCAGTCGGCCGAGCAGCTCACCGCGCAGTTGCAAGCGCAGAGTCTCGTGAACACGAAGCGCGAGGAGTTGAATCGGCTGATCGGCGATGAGGCGTTCACCGCGCTTGAACAGCAGTATGATCGAACGCATGGCGGCTTCGGGAGCGCGCCAAAATTTCCGCAGCCGATGATTCTCGAATTCCTGCTGCGCGTGCATCAGCGCACGAAATATCCAACGGCGTTGGCGATGGTCGAGCAGACACTTCAGCAGATGGCGCGCGGCGGCATGTACGATCAACTCGGCGGCGGCTTCCACCGCTACAGCGTGGACAACCGCTGGCTCGTGCCGCACTTCGAGAAGATGCTCTACGACAACGCGCAACTCGCGCGCGTGTACTTGCACACCTATCAAGTCACGCGCAACGAGTTTTACAAGCGTATCGTGACCGAGACGCTCGATTACGTCACGCGCGAGATGCGCGATGCGCAAGGCGGCTTCTTCTCGACGCAGGACGCGGACAGTGAGGGCGAGGAAGGCAAGTTCTATGTCTGGACGCCCGACGAGATCGAGCGCGTGCTCGGCAAAGCCGACGCGCGCATCTTCAATGCCTATTACGACGTGAGCGCGCACGGCAACTTTGAAGGACACTCGATCCTCAACGTGCCGCGCGACGAGGACGTAGTCGCGAAAGAGTTGAAGATTTCCAGCGAGCAGCTGCGAGCGGTGCTCGCACGCGCCAAGCCGAAACTATATGCCGCGCGCGAGGGGCGCGTGCATCCCGCGCGCGACGAGAAGGTGCTGACCGCATGGAACGGCATGATGCTCGCCGCGTTCGCCGACGCCGCGCGTGTGCTGGATCGCGCCGACTATCTGGCGACGGCAACACGCAACGCGAACTTCATCCTCACGAACTTGTACACGCTCACACCCGATCCGATGCAGGGTGAAGACAGTATCGGCGGATTGCTGCGCTCGTGGAAAGATGGGCGCGCGAAGTTAAATGGCTACCTCGAAGATTACGCCGACCTGATTGACGGCTTGCTCGCGCTGTACGAAGCATCGTTCGATGCGCGCTGGCTGCGCGAAGCGAAGAAACTCGCCGACATCATGATTGACCAATTCTGGAGCGACGACATCGGCGGCTTCTACGACACGGGACGCGAGCATGAGCAGCTCATCACACGCCCGCGCGACATCTACGACAGCGCCACGCCGTCGGGCGGCGCGATGGCGGCGCTCGGTCTGCTGCGGCTGGCGATGATGTTCGGCGACGAAGACTACTCGCGCCGTGCCATCGAAACGCTGCGCGGCGTGAGCGCGCTAATGCGCCGCCACCCGCAAGGCTTCGCCCAGTGGCTCAACGCGCTCGATTTCTACTTGAGCCACCCGAAAGAGATCGCATTGATTGGCGATGCGAGCAAGAGCGAAACACGAACGCTCATTGACATCGTTTTCAAGCCATATCTGCCGAACAAGATTGTGATGCACGCCGATGGCGACGATGCACTCCGCAGTCCGCTGCTCGAAGGCAAGACGATGATCGAGGGCAAGCCAACCGTGTACGTCTGTGAGAACTATGCCTGTCAAGCACCGGTAAGCGACCCCGACGCATTGAGAGTTCAACTTAGCAATTGATGTGACCCGTGACGAGTGACGAGAACGACTCGGCACTCGCCTCTCGTTTATCCTGTGCCGCGTGCGAATGCGCGCCAGGCAGGCGAATGCCTGCGGCACAGGACATTTCGCCACTCGATGATGCTTCGTCTCTGCCTCAGCCTCTTATGCGTCGTGGTCCTCAGCGCGTGCGCGCCGAGCGCCTCGCCGTCGCCGACTCCATTCACCCCGATCGCCGCAACATTGACACCCGTCGCACTGCCCACACTCGTCAGCACAGCGGTTGCGCCGGCCACGCCGACGGCAACCAGCACGCCGCTCGCGCGCATCATTACCGAGCAGCCCACACCGATTCCCGCGCCAAACTGTTTCACATCGCCGCTAACTGCGAGCACAAGCAAAGATGTCGTCACCAGCATCGCCGCCGAGAGCAATCGCATCTTTGTCAGCGCATACAGCGCCGCGAGCGCGCGCACGACGATTTTCATTTCCGACGACGATGGCGCGGCGTGGACGAACACATTTGCGTTCAACGATTTCGTGAGCAAGGTCGCTGCGTCGCCGACGTTCGATAAAGATCGCATCGTGTTCGCGGCGGGCGCAGGTGGCGTCTATCGCTCGTTAAGCGGCGGCAGCAACTGGGCAACCATCACGCCGCCGACGTGGGTGACGACGACCAACATGCTGCGGCAGTTTGCGCTCTCGCCGAATTTCGCCAACGACCGCACGATCCTGCTGGGCAGCCGCTTCGCGCCGCGCGGCGTGTTCGCCTCGACTGACGGCGGCACGACGTGGAGCGACTGGTTGGTGGATGCGGTGGACGCGCTGCTGTTCTCGCCGAACTACGCGGTGGATCACGCCGCATGGGTCGTGCGCAACGACGAGCAGACATTTCGCCGCGACGTGCTCGTGACCGTTAATGAAGGCACGAATTGGGATGTGGTGCGCGCAGGCACGGCGCAGCCGCTCGCACTCTCGCCCGCCTTCGCGCAGGACAGCACGATCATCTGGTCCGATCCCAAGAGCGGGCTGTTTATCTCACGCAATGGCGACAAGCTGTTTCCAAGTCTAGAGAAGGCGAGTGCAGATGCGCTGAACATTTTTCGCTTTGATGCGCGCAACGGCTGGAGCGCCGTCGGCGAGCAACCGCTCAGCGCCGTGGTGTTCGCGCCGAGTTCGCTCGCGGAGCGCAGCGCATTCGCGCTCACCGATTCGATGCTGGTCGTCTCGCGCAACGGCGGCGCGTCCTGGTCGCCGACATGTTACTGGAACTTCAACGCGCAGCAGGTGGACGCCGTGCGGCTCATGCGACTGGGCATCACGCAGAGCGGCACGCTCATCGCCGCTGGTGCGGGTGCGCGCGTCGTCGTGTCGCGCGATGGCGGCTTGTCGTGGACCGTGGCGAACTTGAAATGAGAAGTGCCAAGTATCAAATGCCAAGAGGTTGCCATCGGTCATGTCACCTGACATGTAGCGCCTGACACATGAGACTTGACACTTGTACTTGTCACCCCTCACTCGTCACTTGTATAATTGCCCGTGTTGCTGAATCGTCTGCGCGTTCGCTTTCTGCAATTCGCGTTCTATCACTTTTACAATTCGTTTGCGTGGACGTATGATGCGGTCAGCGCGATCGTCTCGCTCGGCCGTTGGCGCGAGTGGACGCGCGCAGCGATTCCACATCTGCGCGGCGCGCGCATTCTCGAAATTGCATTCGGCACCGGCAACTTACAACTTGATATGCGCGCGGCGAACATCAAACCATTGGGACTCGACCTGTCGCCGAACATGGCGCGCATCACCCGCAGCAAATTGCGACGCGCAGGCTTCGTGCCGAAACTGATGCGCGGCAGCGTGTTCGATCTGCCGCTGGCGAGCGAGAGCATTGACAGCATCGTGCTCACGTTTCCACCAGCATTCATTGCATCCGCGCAAGCCGTCGGCGAGATGCGCCGCGTGCTGCGCGCGACAGGCCGCATCGTCGTCGTGGATGCAGGCTGGCTGCACCAGCCACGATGGATTCACACGCTGCTCAATCTCGCCTTTCGCTTTACGGGCACGTCTGATTTTGAAAGGCAGCGCACGCATCCGTTGCGCGCCGCAGGCTTCAGCATCAACATCATCACCGTGCGCGATGCTCGCAGCAGCGTGCAGATATTGGTAGCTGACAAAGACGACAGGCTGGCGACTGGAGACAACTGATTCGCACATGTAGTCTCCAATCGCCAGACTCAAATATCTATACTGGGAGGCGACGATGCCAGACCGACCGATTGATCCAGAGACGGGCAACCCGATGAGTGTGCGCGACATCGCGCAGTATGGCGCGACGATTCAGCGCGTCGCTGCGCAGCCGGGCACGAAGTATTGGCAGATTGTGGATGCCTATCACTTGCCGGGCCAACAGAACAAAGGCAACCACAATATCTTCGTGGACATGCTGAATGCCGACGGCACGCGGCGCAACGGTGCGCACGTAACGCTGTATGCGGGCGACAAGCAATTTACGAACACGCTCGATAAACCCGCGAACGAGCCGGGCACCAACTTCCCCACCTATCGGGGCCCGCGCTATGACGTGGCGGGCGCGGACATGCCGAGCGATCGCGCCGTCGGCTTCTCGACCGACTACCCCGACGAAGAGGCTGGCAACACCAATGGTCATCATTCGTACATGGTCGTATTCAAAGAAGCGATCGCGGGCGGCGTGCAGAACGGCGGCGTGCGCGGCAGCATCACCAACGGTGCGGGCCGCAACGTCACGCTCACCGGCACGAATGTCAATCTGACGGCAACAGCCGGCGCGGACGGCTCGTTCACGTTCGACAATGTTCCGCCGGGCACGTATAACCTCGCCGTCGTCGGCACGAACGTTGCGTCGTCGGTCGTCGTCAACGCGGGCCAGAATGCGAACATCACGCTCACTGTGCCGCCCATCAATGATCCCGGCAATTTGCAGCAGCAATTGAATCAAGCCATCGCCGAGCGCGACAAGTATAAGAATGCGCTCACGCAGATCAAGCAGATCATCCAAGGCGCGGGTTTGTAACCGTGACGAGTGGCGAGTGACAAGCTGTCCTGTCACTCGCCATGTTTATTGGAGGAGCATTGCCCAGAGCGAAGAAATGGCCCTTTGAGGATGTGAAGCGATTGTTGTTCGTCGGCGCGCACCCAGACGACTTGGAGACGATTGTCGCGGGCACGATCTACCAGTTGACGCAGCGCGGCGTCGAAGTGATTGAAGTGCTGTGCACCGACGGCAACATCGGCACGCACGAAACGGAGAAGTTCACGCGCAAGTCGTTGGCCAGCACGCGCCGCAAAGAGACGCGCGCGGCGGCGAAGTTTCTCGGCATCAACGATGTGCTATTTCTTGGTCACGACGACGGCGAGTTGGTGCCGACGCTTGAGTTGCGCGCGCAACTCGCAAAGCAGTATCGCATCTTCCAGCCTGACACGCTGATGTGTTTCGAGCCCGACGTAAACGGCCATCCCGATCATCGCGCGTCGGGACGTGCGGCGACCGATGCACTCATACCGTCTTCGATGCCGCTATACCATCCGGAGCAGTTGCGCGGCGGCGTGCAGCCCGCGAGCATTAAGCGCACCTTCGTCTTTGGCGGGCGACCCGTCAGGCGAAATGCGCTCTATGTGGACGTAACATCGTTGTGGGACGTGAAGCTGCAGTCACTGCGTCTGCACGAGTGTCAGTTCGGGCGACCCGACTTTACATTCGATTGGTTGGAGAACTGGATGCGCAATCAGGGCAAAGGCATCGGCGTGAAGTATGCGGAGGTGCTTCGGCCTTGGTGAACAAGCTGAAGTCTTCGGACGCAAAGGCGCAAAGATGTTTCCTGAATCTTTGCGCCTTTACGTCCGATGCGTACGTTCAACGTCCGAGCAGGATCAGCACCCCGGCAGCGATGGCGATAATGGCGAGGATGACACCCAGACCTGAAATGGCCGGAATGAAAGCTGCCAATCCTGTCAGGATCAACCAGATCGCCAGCAGCAACATGCCGAGGTTTGACGTGAGTGCCATTGCTCTTCGTGCCATAGTGTCCTCCTTTGTGGACAACTACACTTGAACGTGCGGATGGATTTGCTGCGATTATAGCAAACTGCGGATGAAAAATCATCCGCAGTTTTTAATGCCCGCACCAGACCTGACAGGTTTTCAAAACCTGTCAGGTCTTTCATCATCGTCTGAAGCCAATCGGCTCGCGCTTCTTGACGAGCGCCTGCGCGATCTGCGCCGCGACGCGCGCGTTATTCTCTAGCAAGGCAACGTTCGCCTTGAGCGTCGCGCCGTCGGTCAGTTCGCTCAAGCGCGTCAGCAGGAATGGTGTGAGCTCGCGGCCCGCAATGGATTTGCGCTTGGCTTCCTTCATGGCTTTGTCGAGCGCGCTCTGCACAGACTCGGCGGGCACTTCCGCGTCGGCGGGCACGGGCACTGTCACGAGCAACGCGCCCGCCAGATCTAACTCGCGGCGCGCGCGCGCGAGCTTCGCCACGTCGTCGGGCGAAGCGGCGCGCACGTCCACCGGCAAGCCGCTCGTGCGTGAGTAGAATGCTGGCATCTCATCGCATTCGTAGCCGACGACGGTCACGCCATAGGTTTCCAACCACTCGCGCGTGGCGGGCAGGTCGAGAATGCTCTTCGCGCCGGAGCACACGACGATCATCGGAATGCGCGCGAGTTCCGGTAAGTCGGCAGACACGTCGGGTAGGTCGCCGCGATGCACGCCGCCAATCCCGCCCGTCGCGAACACGCCGATGCTCGCGTTCGCCGCGATCCACATCGTCGTCGCGACGGTCGTCGCGCCATTCCATTCGCGCGCGACGGCAATGGGCAAATCGCGGCGACTGACTTTGTGCACGTCGTCGCTTTGCGCAATCTCCTGTAATTGCTCGGCGCTTAGACCCACGTGCAACGTGCCTTTGAGAATGGCAACCGTCGCCGGCACGCCGCCGCACTCGCGCACGATCTGCTCCATGCGCTGCGCCGTTTCCAAGTTTTGCGGGCGCGGCAAGCCGTGTGCGATCACAGTGGATTCGAGCGCGACCACACCGCGCCCCGACGTTGCTGCGCTTTGCACTTCGCTGGTGATTTGAAAATGCGGCTTGGAGATCATGCAATCATTGTAGCAATGAAAATGCAAAGCGCGAAGACGCGAACGGCGCGCAGACAATCAATCCACTTCTTCGCGCCGTTCGCAACTTTGCAGTCCACTCGTCGTAACGATTCCGCTCAGGCTTGTGGCGCGGGCAGCGAAGGCGGTGTGTTGGTGCCTCCGATGTCCGGCTCCAGCTTGCTCAGTTTCTGCATCATTCCAAACACTTCGTCGGGGATGAAGCGATACGAGCGCGTGTCGAGCGCCATGTGTTCGAGCGACTCGAACAAGCGCAGCATCATCACAAAATCGTAATTGGCTTTGCGTGTGTTGATCTGGTTCAAGCCATCGGCGAGCAGCGCGAGCATCTTCAACTGCGCTTCGGCGCGCGCGTCCTCCTGCACCTTGAACGCTTCGGTCCGGCCGTCCTCGCGCGTGAGGCGCGCGGCGTTCTGCCAATGTGCCTGCCAGTTTTTGAAATATTGATCGAGGATGCCACGCGCTTCTTCGTCGTCGAAGCGGAAACTGGAGAAGCGCAGGCTGATCAACTGTGCGCCACTTTTTTGCAGTGCGGCAGTGGCAGCGCTCTCGGCTTCGCGCTGCACGCGCCGCCGCACCGACATATCCATGTGCGAAGCGAGTGCGCCATCGGTACTGGGCAGACTGAGTTCATCGAAAGAATGTGTTGAGAGCGCCTTGTCAATCTCGCCCATGCCCGCGCGCATAATCGCGTCGCTCCAATTGGTCATTTGGCCCGTGTCGGTCACGTCGAGCGGAAAGACGGCGCTCCGCGCGGCGTGGGGCGAGAAGCGATAGTTGCTTAACTTCTCGAACTCGCGGCGCATCAAGCGCGGCTCCATCCATGTCCTAAAGAAGCTCTGCTGTTTCGGGGTATGCTGAATCTCCTCGCTCGTTTCGCCCAGCAAGCGAAATTCGATCTCGACATCATATTGAATCGGGATGCCGTCGCGCGTGTAGATTTTTGAATTGGTCTTGCGCAGTTGCGGACGCAAGTCCACTGCGCCGCGCACACGCTCGTAGCGATCAAGCAAGTGATAGCCCGGTCCCAACACGCGCGTGGCTCGGCCGAATTTTTCCAACACAGCCGCGCTGTTCTCATCTACGTCGAGCACACCGGGCCCGCCCATTCGCACCATGCGCGGCGACGATCCCTCCGCGATGGCGCCGTTGCGCACCAACACCGCGAAGCCCATCGCGTCCTCGTCGTCATCGGCGGCGAGCGCAAAAATGAGTTTGTTGAACGTGCTGGCGACCATCAGCACGACCGCCGGACCCAGCAGCATGAGCGCGATTGCCAAAACGGTCAGCGCGCCGAGAAGCACTCCAATCATAGGCTCACCATTTGTATACAAAGCTCGCAGCGAATTTGCATTACGCTGCGCGCGGAGTCCTGAGGCCCGTTCCAAGAACCTGCTGCATCCTTCCCGGCATCCGCCGCCTTCGCAAACATCTCTTCAAGTGCCGCGACCATACGCAGCGAGATCAGTGCTTTTATATTGAGATCTGGCCCCGCTCGCATCCCATCCAAAATTTGCAGGATCATATTGCGCTGCGCCGCGCCGCGCGCTTCGTGCATCTTCTTCGTCAGTTCCGCATCCACCTGCGCGCCTTCAAGCGTGATCTCGCGCTGATGCAGCGCGCGCCAGTGGTCAATGCGCTGCAACGTCACGCGCGCGTCGTCCGGCATGATCTTGGCGCAGCCCGCGAAGATGAGTTGGATGCCGCGCTCTTTTAGGCGGTCGCGCAGCGCGTTCGACAACTCTTCGCCGAGCTTGATGCGCATCTTTGGCGGACTGAAGTTTGGGTCATCCTCGCGCGGCGCGTACAACTCGTCGAGCGTGTACGTCGAGATGATTTGCAGCAGGGCGTCCATGCCAAGCGACATCGGCAGCGTGGTCCAATCGTAATGCTCGCTGCTCTGTGGGTCCACGCGCTCGCTCATCACCGCTTGATGCACCGCGCGCTCGTCATAACGATAGAAATGATGTTCGTCGAGTTTGGGGTCAGGATCGCGATCAATCTGGAACTGCGCGATCAGCATCGTCTTGACGTACATGCCGTCTTTGGTCTGCGCGCGCACGGGCTGGAAACGAATCTGTCGCCGCAGGTCCACCACCTCGCGCACCTTGCAAGGCTCGTCGCCTTTGCGGTTCACTGGCACATATTCAAACGGCTGCGTGAAATGTGCGCCGGGCCCCAGCACCCGCAAATGATGATGGCCGCGCTTGGTGACGACGGCGCTATGTCCATCTACGAGGATGACGCCGGGTGCGCTGCCGCCGTCGCGCGCGATGGTGCGCCGCACGCTCACATCGCTCACGAGATACGATTCACGCTGCAGGCCGAACAGCCAACCTGTAAACGCGAGCCACGCGTCGAGCCGCTCGCCGAGTGTGTGCAGCGGCAGCGGCAGCAACAATTGCGATGCGACAACAGTCGCGCCGAGCCATAACGTCAATTCAATTGTGGCGATCACGGTTGTCAGCAGCGGCGAGACGGGGAAGGACATCGCCAATGGCAGAACCAGCAGTGCGAGCAACACGACGAAGCGTTTCGTGTTGCCGACCAGCAGACCGCGCGGCTTCCGTTCACGTTTCTTCATGGCGTGCTCCAATGTCTCGACTTGATGCGAACGCGCCCTCCAGCGGCGAGAGCAGGAAGCGCGTGGGCGTGGTGCCTATCGTTCATCGTACGTGAGTGCAAACGGCGTCGTCTCCAGCAAACGTGCGGGCGCGATTGTAGTATGAATTCAGGCGGAGTTCAAATTTCGCTCACACCATCCGTTCGCGGATCTTCGCGCTGGCAAAATCCATCAACGCGACCGTGACGACGATCATCGCGACGACCGTGCCGACCTTATGGTATTGCAATTGCCCGGAGTATTGCAACAGCAGCAGCCCGATGCCGCCGCCGCCCGCAAAGCCGACGATGGTCGCGATACGCACGTTGATGTCCCACTGATAGATCGCATACGAGACGAACGGCGGAATGATCTGCGGCAGGATCGCATACGCAATCGTCTGCAAGGTGTTCGCGCCCGTCGCCGTGATCGCTTCCATCGGCCCTGCGTCGATATTCTCGATCGCCTCCGAGAACAGTTTGCCGATCAGCGCGAAGGTCGTTACGGCCAGCGCGAGCGCGCCTGCGAATGGCCCGATGCCGACCCAGAACACAAAGATGGCGACGTAGAGCAGCGCCTCGATGGAGCGCAGAATGTTGAACAGCCCGCGCGTGATGTAATAAATCCAGATCGACAGGACGCTGCGCCCCGTCAGGTTGCGCGCGGCAAGAAAGCTAAATGGAATCGCCATCAGGCCGCCCAGCGTCGTCGCGATCAGCGCCTGGAAGATGGTGAGCAGCATTTGCTTCCAGACTGTCTCGACCAGGCTCGGCGTGAGATCAATCGAGACGAAGTCGCTCACCAATCGCCCGAAGGTCGGGCCGGGGTCGAGCAATTTTTTCAGATCGATCTGCGTCAGGTTCCAACCGACGACGAATACCAGCAGGCCGAACACGAGATACAAAATCTGGCGCGGTGATTTGTAAAATGGTTGTGGCGTGATCAGCTTGACCTGCGTGTCACCGATCAGGATGCGCTCGCGCCACTTTGCGCTCACATAGTCAACGCTGATGATCACGATGGCCACCGCCCACAGCGCCGCCGCATACTGCTCGTAGCCGCCTTTGCGAATCGTCTCCAGCACGAAGAAGCCGATGCCGCCGCCCGCCACGAAACCGACGATGGTCGCCGAGCGCATGTTGATGTCCCAGCGCAAGAGCGTGTAGGCGAGAAACGGCGGAACGATTTGTGGCACGACCGCGTAGCGAATGACCTGCAACAAATTCGCGCCACTCGCCGTGACCGCCTCGATGGGCCCCGCGTCGATGTGCTCGACTTCTTCTGAATACAGTTTGCCCAGCGCCGCCGTCGAGTGAATCAACAGCGCGATCATGCCGGCGAACGGGCCGAGGCCGACCCACACGATGATGACCAAACCCCAGATGACTGTATCGATCGCGCGCACGATATTCAGGAAGGTGCGCATCGCATAATAGATGATCGTGCCGCCGGGCATGCGCGAGGTGATGTTGTGCGCGGCGAAGAACGAAAGCGGCACGGCGAAGACCACCGAGAAGATGGTCGCCATCAATCCGAGCGCAATCGTCTCGATCAACTTGCCCGTGACGAGGTTGGGGAAGGTACTGTCGGCGCGCACCACGCCCGTCTGAACGAGGATCGCCGGCGCGGGGCCATCGACGATTTTGCCGATGATGTCGCCGAAGTTTTCACTGGGCTTCACGTTGCCCTGGTCGTCGGTTGTGAACAGGTCGGGATGCAGGATCGCGGTGAAGACGGTCTGCGCATCGCTCGCGCGCGTGACCAGGCGCTCCAGTTTCGCATCAGTCACCTGCCAGCCGATGGCGTAGACGATGAACAGTGGAATCAAAAAGCCAATCACACTGTAACTGAGCAGGCCGCGCGCGTGGCGATAGGCGTCGAAGATATTCCACAGCCAGAAGCAGGCGAGCGCGAGCCACAACCAGTTGGTCGTCACGCCCGCGAGCACCGTCTGGCCGATGCGGAAATTGTCGTCCGCCCAATAGATTAGATACGCGACCGCGAGCGTCGTCAACAGAATCGCCGCGCCGCGCATGCGCTGCTTGATGAAGAATTGGCCCGCGCCCGGCGCCAGCAGCGAGAGTGCGCTCGCCAGCGGCGCATGATTGGAACGGGTCGGGAGAATGGCGGCGGTGTCCATAGAGAATTTCAGATTTCAGATTTTAGATTTCAGATTTTCAATCTGAAATTTGAAATCTGAAATCTTAAATTATTGAGACTCGCTCGGCTTCCTGGCCGTAGATCGCTTTGAACTGAGCGTCGTCAATCGCTTTGGGCAAACCCTCGAACACGAGTTGCCCATCCTTGAGCGCGATGGCGCGCGTGGCGTAGCGATGCACCAGGTCGAGAAAGTGTAGACTGCACAAGACGGTAATCTTGTCTTCCTTGTTCAACTGTTCGAGATATTTCATGATCGAGTGCGAGAGCACCGGGTCGAGCGACGCCACTGGCTCGTCGGCCAGAATCAGTTTCGGTTCCTGCATCAGCGCGCGCGCGATGCCGACGCGCTGCTGCTGTCCGCCCGACAGCGAGTCGGCGCGCACGTAGGCTTTGTCGCGCAGCCCCAGACGGTCGAGATTGTTGAGAGCGCGCTCGCGGTCGGCGGGCGAAAAATAATTGAACAGACTTTGCGCTGGGTTCACGTAGCCCAGCCGACCCGACAACACGTTCGTGATTACCGGCGAACGTTTGACGAGGTTGAACTGCTGAAAGACCATGCCGATCTGCCGACGAATCATTCGCAGTTCCGACGACGGCGCCGCTGTCACGTCGATATCGTTCCAAAAAATTTTGCCCGAGGTCGGCTCGATCAGGCGGTTGATGCAGCGCAGCAGGGTGGACTTGCCCGAGCCGCTCAACCCGATCACCGCGAGGAACTCACCGTCCTGCACGCTGAAACTCACATCCTTCAGCGCGACCGTTCCGTTCGGATAAACTTTGCTCAGGTGTTCGACGCGTAACATAGAGATAACTTTCCGCCACGAAAGAGCATCAAGAAAAAAGGGCAGAGGGGCCAATCCCCTCTGCCCTTTGTACCACTGGCGAGCGTTGAACTATTTGACGAAGCTGGCCGGATCGACGCCTGCCTTCACCAACAGGTCGCGGAATTCGTCGTAGAAGGTCGGCTGAACTTTGTCGAAGGCGTCGTAGCTGTAAAGGCTCCTGACCATCGCCTTGCCGCCGGGGTCCTGCATGATGGCGAGAATGCTGCTGACCGTCACGTCGACCAGTTTCGCATCCAGGTCCTTCACAACCTGCATCCCATCGCTCGGGATGCGGATCGTGTCGAAGAAGACTTCGGTCTTGTCGAGGATGTCGGGGGCTGCCTTCTGAACTGCCGCGTCGGTGCGCGCGTCGATAAACGTTGCGCCGGCGTCGCAGTCACCTTTGTAAACCGCCGTGGCGACGTTTGGATGCGAGCCTGCGAATGTGATCGCCTTGAGGTCTTTGTCCGGGTTGATGCCGTTCGCCTTCAGCACAATCTGCGGAATGATCGTGCCGGAGGTCGAGGTTGGATCGGTGAAGCAGAACGTCTTGCCCTTCAAGTCGGCGATGGTCTTGATGCCCGATCCCTTCTTGGTGATGAACTGGCCCTTGTAGAACGTGGTCAGTTGATCTTTCAGACCCTTATCCGGATCGAGGTCGTTGGTGGCGTACTTGCGCGCAGCCACCAGCACCGGCACGATGTTATACTTCTGGCGCGCGAGCAAGACCGAGAAGGTGTTGAGGAAACCGATCTGTGCCTTGCCTGCGCCCATCGCTTCGATGGACGCGCTGTTCGCAGTGCCCACTTCGATCTTGTACGTGAGGCCGGTCATCTTGGTCAAGCAGTCGGCGATGCCGGTGCCTGCGCGCGTGATGGTCGGCACGTCGCCCGACGGCACGAACGTCATCACGATGGGCTTGTCAGCCGCGCCGAGTTGGCCCGCGGCGGGTGCGGCAGGTGCGTTCGCCATCTTCGCGCAGTTGGGCGGCGGTGGCGTGTTGGTCGGCGCCGGTGTATTGGCGACGGTTGCGGCAGCCGTCGCCGCTGTGGTCACAGCAGTCGTCGCCGCGCGCGTGGGTGCGCTTGTCGGTGCGCTGGTCGGCTGTGCGGCCGAAACTTGTGTCGGTGCCGCGGTCGGTGCGGCGGGTGTGGCGGGCGCGCACGCACCGAGCACGACGACGATGAGGGACAGCACGATCACGAACGGAATGAAACGTTTCAGCATGACTTTCTCCTCCTTTAGGTATCGGTCATTGAATCCATTGGGTACAACTTGCACACTTCAGAATTTGAGCGCACCACCTCCTTTACATAGTATCGCTGGCGCAGCACGCCACAGAGAATACCGCAAAACAATATAGCGCGCAAGGCACAACGCAGTGCAACGCGAAAAGTGGAAACTGAAGAGCGTTGTTGGTTTCCACTTTTCACTTTCCACTTTCGACTACATCTCCCGTCGTCCTTCCAGCGCGCGCATCAGCGTCACCTCGTCCGCGTATTCGAGGTCGCCGCCCATCGGCAGGCCGCGCGCGAGTCGAGTGACGTGCGGCACGCGATTGCCGATCTGCCGCTGAATGTAATTGGCGGTCGTCTCACCTTCGAGATTGGGATTGGTGGCGAGGATCACTTCGCGCACGCTGCCGTCCTGCACGCGCGCGAGCAGTTCGTCAATCTTCAAGTCTTCGGGCAAGACGCCTTCGGTCGGATTGATCGCGCCGTGCAGCACGTGATAGACGCCGCGAAATTCGCGCGTGCGCTCGATGGCGAGCACGTCGAGCGGCTCTTCGACGACACACAGCAGTGTGTGATCGCGCGCGTCATCGCCGCAGATCGCGCACGGCGACTGCTCCGCGATGTTGAAGCAAAGCTGACATGTCACCGTTTTCTCTTTAAGTTCGAACAGCGCCGTCGCCAGCGATTTCGCCTGCTCGTCGGGGACGCGCAAGAGGTAGTACGTCAAGCGTGAAGCCGTCTTGGGTCCCACACCCGGCAAGCGGTTCAGTTCGTCAATCAGTCGAATAACAGATGCGGGAATCGGGTTCATAATTTTAGATTCTAGATTTTAGATTTCGGTAAGCGGTCAATTTAAAATTTGAAATCTAAAATCTAAAATTACAGGATTCCTTTCAAGCCGCCCGTGAGCGGACCAAGTTTTTCTTCCGCCATCGCGCGCGATTGGGCAACCGCGTCGTTGACGGCGGCGACGATCATGTCTTGCAGCAGTTCGACGTCGTCGGCGTTGACGACTTCGGGTGCGATCTTGATGGATCGCAGTTCTTGGTGTCCCGTCATCACGACAGTCACCACGCCGCCACCGGCGCTCGCCTCGACGATCTCGTTGCCGAGCGCTGTCTGCGCTTCCTCCATCTGCTGCTGCAATTTCTGCAGCTGGCCCATCATCGCGTTCGGGTTCATGTTGCCTCCGCCGCCCGGCATTCCACGCGGCTGCGACCCGCCGGGCTGTTTGATTTTTCTGACCATAGGTTCTCCTCGTGTGACAATCTATTTCTGAGTTGGTGTTTGTGTTGGCGAATCCACAATGCGCGTAAACCCAAAAATTATTGAATCAAAATATCCAGTGCCTTTGAGTTGTCTAGGTGTTGTGAGTCGGAAGCTATCTGGTACAATCGCCTCGACTATGTAGAGTTCGTAGTTGAGAGGTCCGAACCGCGTCACTTCACCATCGCCGTCGGTCGTGATCTCCGTTGTCTCTGATGTCGTTACCCTGAGATGAACTCCAGCTAGCGGAGTCTCTCCTGCATCATATATCCCATTTCTATTCGCATCAATCCAAGTCTTGGCTTTGAAGCCCACAGTTCTATCATGACTTACAAGTTGAGCAGAGCCGCACGAAGTGACCCCAACGAGAACAAGCACGAGAGCGACCGTCCAAATTGGTTTCACTTCGCTGCCCATCGCTTCCGAATCGTCTCGCCACCCTCATACACCGTTGACGCCGCGCTCTCGACGCTCAACTCGAACAGGATGTATCGCTCCTGCGGCGGGTACCTCGACACGCGCTTTGCGACTGCGCGCGTCTCCGTGTCGGTGATGAGCATCGCACGCCCAGCAACAAAAAACTCGCCGCTGCCGCCACTCGAATCGCTCACCGCACAGTGGATCGCATAGCGATTGTCGCGCTGCAAGTCTTTGCCCTTCGGCGAGGTCGGCTCCATGAACACGAACAAGTGGCCTTCGCCTCTGATCGGCGTGACGGGATGCACGCGCGGCGCACCATCGGGTCGAATCGTGGCGAGGTATGCGACCTTGCCGTGTAGTCGCTCTGCGCCGAACACCGCCAGTTCGGGTGCGCGGGCGGCGAAGTCAGCCCAACTATGGTCATTCATCTACCACTTTTCGATCTTCAGGTTTGCAATCTGAGTGAAGTGCGCGTCGCGCGTGACCAGAATTATATCGTGCTGCAACGCCGTCGCCGCAATCCAAATATCGTTGTCGGGGATAGGGCGACCTTTCTTCTGCAAGCCTAACCGCACTTCTTATTAACGACGTGCCGTAACCAAATCACATGGTAACACCACGTTGTCCTTCAGGAACTCCTCTAGTCGTTCAAGATTCTGGCGTACGTGACCCGAATTGTATGCGCCGAAATACAATTCGCCGACAATCGTACTCGACAAAACGACCCGCTGCTCCGCCTTGCGGCGTGAAGCAATAGTTGGATTAGCGTTCAGCAAGCCAATCACGATGTTGGTGTCGAGCAGCTTATTGCCATTCACTGAGGTCAATTCGCTCGCATTCTGCTTCAATGGCTTGTATCATCAACTGCGCGTCCTCGTCAGAAATAGCGCCAGCGTATTTTAGGAGTTCTCCAAGCGGAACGCCTGGAAGCGATTCTTGCGCCTGACTCAATTGACCATTGCTCAACCCATTTTCTGGAATGGACAGCGATACTTTTACGGTCTGCCCGCGCGGTAGTTTTTCCACAACGTCTTCGGGAATCTCTAGTTGCCCCTCGTCGGTGACAAGCGCAATGAACTCGTAACTTTCCATTCACACCTCCCCATCCAATGGCTCTTCATCCACATCGGCGATGTGCGCGTTGTACTTGGTGACGACTTCCTTTACGAGCGGGTCTTCCATCGCGCGCTGCTTCTTGTCTTTGGGGCGCAACTGCACAGGCTTGCGCTCGGCTTTCGCAATCTCGGCGCGCACGCGCAGTGGCTGATTGAACAACTGGCCAAACACCTCTTCAAGCATCTGCTTGTTCTTTGGCTCCTCGAGTTTCGTCTTGTGAAACTCGTACGGCATACCTACGACAACAACATCTTTGTCGAGAGCGATGATGCGCCCATCTTTCAGCGCCGCTTCGAGACCGCGGCTCTGCTGCTTAACCGCTGCGAGCACCTCACTCCATCGTTCCTGCATCTCTGCGAGTTGTGTGCCGTCCGCCGCAGGTTTCGCCGCGCTCGGCTTCGCAGTCGGCGCAGATGGTTGAGGTGCGCTCGCACGAGTTGGTGCTGGAGTTTGAGTTTGCGTCGTGCTTGGCCGTGTTGTGCTTTGCGCATCGTCTGCGTGCGCGACAGACTGTGTCGCTCGTGGTGCAACCCTTCCCTGCGCAACGGCGGAGGGCGGAGCCTGGGTTGGCTTCGACGCAATCGCCTTCTGAGTTGTGTGTTCCACAGCTTCCATCGTCTGCCGTCCGCCGTCTGCTATGCCCCGCAACGCCGACTCCACAAACGCAATCTCAATCGGAAGTTGTGGCTGCGGCGCGTTGCGCAACTGCGACACGGCTTGCGTGAAACTCTTGATGACGGTGAGCAGGTCGCCAGTCGGCAAAGACGTGCTCTGCTGCTTCATCTCCGCAATTGTCTCGCTCGGCAGGTTGAGCAAACTGCCGTCGGGACTGCCGCGCAACAGCAGCAAGCCGCGCAAGTATTCGAGCATCTCGCGCACGAACTGGCGCGGGTCGGCGCCGTTGGCAATCGCGTCGTTGATGAGATTCAGACCGCCGCTGATGTCGCGCGCGATGATGTGATTTGCCAGTTGGCCGACGGCTTGCGATGCGACGGAGCCGAGAATCGTCTGCGCCTGCGCGAGCGTGACCGTGCCATCGCCGTATGCGATCATCTGGTCGAGCAGGCTGATGCCGTCGCGCATCGAGCCGCCCGCCTGCCGCGCAAACAAATCGAGCGCGCCGCCTTCGATCTGCGCGCCCTCAGCATCGGCGATCATCGCCAACTGCTCGCGCAGTTGACGGAAAGATACGAAGCGAAAATCGAAACGCTGGCAGCGCGAGAGCACCGTCGCGGGCAACTTGTCCACTTCGGTCGTGGCCAGCACGAAGATGGCGTGCGGGGGCGGCTCTTCGAGCGTCTTGAGCAGCGCGTTGAACGCAGGCATAGAAAGCATGTGCACTTCGTCAACGATATAGACTTTGTAGCGGCTCTGGCTCGGCGCGAAGCCGATGCGGTCGCGCAAGTCTCGCACATCGTCCACGCCGTTGTTGGAGGCGGCGTCAATCTCGATCAGGTCGAGGTTGCGCCCCTCGTTCACGCTGACGCAAACGTCGCACACGTTGCACGGTCGCGCGTCCTCGTCGTCGTGCGTGCAGGAGATGGCTTTCGCAAAGATGCGCGCCGTCGTCGTCTTGCCCGTGCCGCGCGGGCCCGTAAACAGGTAGGCGTGCGCGATGCGGCTGGCGCGAATAGCGTTTTGCAGCGTCGTCGTGATGTGATCCTGACCGATGACATCGGCGAACGTCTGCGGTCGCCATTTGCGATAGAGACTGACTGCGGGCATGAGCAACTCCTTCGCGTAATCTTAGCATCGTTGAGAGGTTGAGGCAATACAAAGTGATGTGCGATGAGCATAGAGTTCACTCATCACTCATCGCCCATCGCGTTCCACTCATCGCTATCCGCGCCGCGTTATCGTCACCCCGATCAACACGATCGCCGCTCCGAGTAGCTTCGGCAGCGTGACAGACTCGTGCAGAATGAACACGCTTAAGATGAACGCGGTGACCGGAATAATATTGGAGTACACGGCGGTACGCGACTGGCCGAGGTGATGCACGCCGTTGTTCCAGATGACATAGCCAAGTGAGATGGCGAACAGCGCCGAGAAAAACATGATGATCCACACGATAGGCTGCACGGCGGCGAAGTTTGTTTGCAGCAGGTCGGGCACGCCAAGCAAAAGAATGAGAGGCCAGCCAGCCGCCATAGACCACGTCGTGTACGTCAGCGACGAATACTTCGCGAGCAGCGGTTTCGAGAGCAGCGTGTACAGCGCCCACGAGATCGCGCCGCCGAGCATCAGCAAGTCGCCGAAGATGGTCTGGCTGCCGAGCGAGACGGTGTTGCTCGTGAACGAATTGTTGATGATGAGATACAGCCCGACGAACGACAAGATGATGCCGAACCAGGAGCGCCAACTCAGGCGATCGAGTTTCAGCAAGCCGCCGAACAGCGCGACCCAGATCGGCGCGGTGGCGACGATGAGCGACGTGTTGCTCGCCGTCGAGTATTTGATCGCGCTGATGAAGAAGAACTGATAGCCCGTGTTGCCGACAATGCCGAGCGCGATCACGGCCAGCCAATCGCGCCGGCTGATTCCCAAAACGGAATCTGAATTGAGCACAGTGTCGCGAACGGAGTCAGCGCGTGGCGCGCGCGTGCGACGCTCCAGTGCGAACCACAGTCCAAGCATGACCAGCGTGCCGAGCGTGAAGCGCAGTGCGCCGAAGCCAAGCGCGCCGATGTCGCTCACCGCGAACTTGAGCGCGACGAAGTTCGCACCCCAGATGCTGACGAGCAATACCATCCAGAAGTCAACGATGGAGAAGGACGTTTGAGTTTGAGTTGATGTTTGTGTGTGGGTCAATTGAGCCATGCGCAAGCAGCCGCCTCGCGGAGAATGAAAAATTATATCACATGGGATGCGCGAGTCTGGATGTGCGATACGCGATGTATACTGAGCGACGCGCAGCGATCTCTCGACGCACCATGCTTCAAGCAATTGCGTCGGCGGCAAAGCATGTCCACATCTTGTGCCGCGTGCATTCGTGCGCCGATGCCGCATCGCTGCGTGGCACAGGCTGAAGCGAAGCTGAGGGATGCGCGGCTTCGCAATGATGGATCAGTTGTCGCCTGCATCGTGTCGCTTGCATCATGCCACACGCTTTACGTTCCTCTTCATCCTGTGCTATATTTCCCTCACTATGGCACTCCCCCTCAACTTTGAAAAAGGTCCATCGCAGGCAATCGCGTTCATTCCATCGGCGGACATCATGGCGATTGCCGAGACGATGGCGGCGTTTGCGAATGCGGAAGGCGGCAGCATTTTTATCGGCATGGGTGCCGACGGCAAGGTGCATGATCTGTCGGGTGAAGATGTGGACACGTCGCTGACGCGCGCGCAGTCGCTGTGCCGTCCGCCAATCCGCACGGAGTGGCAGCGCGTCGAGACGCCAATGGGCTTTGCGATCTGCATCAGCATCGCGCGAAGTCCGGATTTACATTCGCTTGCGGATGGACGCGTGCTGATTCGTGCAGGCGCAGTGAATCGGCCACTGGCGGGCACGGAGATTCGCCAGCTGGTTGCGACCAAAGGCAGCGGCGACTTTGAAGCGGAACTCGTGCCCGCCGCGCGCCGCGCCGATCTGAACGATGCGCTCATCCATGAGTACATCGTCAAGCGCGAAGAGAAAATGCGGCGGCGACTGACGCAATCGCCCGACGAAGTTTTGCGCGAAGCGGGGATGCTCGATGAGCATGGCGACCCGACGGTTGCGGGTCTATTATTGGTCGGAAAGAACCCGCAAGCGTTCCTGCCCCAGACCGGACTGATCTTTGTGCGCTTCCCCGGCACGCAGCCAACCTCATCGGGCGAGAAGGCCGGCTATGGACGGCGTGAAGAAGTCACGGGTCCGCTGCCGCGCTTGATCGAGGAGGCGTGGCAGATCATCTTTCAGGAGATGCGCGTCGGCGCCGTCGTGACCGGACTCAAGCGGCAGGAGACGACCGAGTATCCGCCGTTCGCGGTGCGCGAGACGCTCATCAACGCCGTCGCACATCGCGATTATCGCTTGACGGGGCGGCGCATCGAAGTACGCATGTTCGACGACCGGCTCGAAGTCTATAGTCCGGGCGGACTAGCAGGCTATATCACGATTGATAACATCGTCGAAGAGCACTTCTCGCGCAATCCGCGACTGGTGCACGGCTTGTTCCAGTGGGGCTATATCGAGGAACTCGGACTCGGCGTGGACAAGATGATTGACGACATGCTCGCGGCGGGGCATCCGCCGCCGAAGTTCAAAGCCGCACCGTACTCGTTCACCGTCACGCTCTCGAACCAGAAGCAGCGCGCGCCCATGCCGACGTGGCAGAAGAACATCAGCGAGCGACAGAAGCGCGCGGCGCAATATGTGCACGAGCATGGGCGCATCACCAACCGCGAGTATCAGCAGTTGTGCCCTGACGTGAGCGCGGAGACGCTGCGCATTGACCTCGCGGATTTGGTGGACAAGGGGCTGCTGATCCGGATCGGGGACAAGAAGGGAACGTACTACATGTTGAAATAAAATCGCAAATTCCAAATTCCAAAAAACGTTGATCCGCGAATTACGCGAATCCCCGTAAAATTTTGGTCGGGTAAAATTGTGTTATTCGCGGACAACGTTTTGGGTTTGGTTTTTGGGATTTCGGATTTCATTTATGCTCCCCACCGGCACCGTGACCTTCCTCTTCACTGACATCGAGGGCAGCGCAAAACTGGCGCAGCAATATCCCGATGCGATGCCCGCGCTCCTCGCGCGTCATCACGCCATGCTCAACGAAGCCATTGTGGCGCACGGCGGGCAAGTCTTCCAAATCATCGGCGATGCTTTCTGCGTCGCGTTTCATAGCGCACGCGATGCCGTCGCGGCGTCAGTGGAAGCGCAACGGGGACTGCTGCGCGCTGAGCGCCGACCGCTGACTGAATCTGCCGTCGAGGTTCGCGTGCGCATGGGCATTCACGCGGGCGAAGCGACCGTGCGTGCCGACGGCCAATACGACGGCTACCTGACGCTAACACGAGCGCAGCGCGTGATGTCCGTCGCGCATGGCGGACAGGTGCTGCTGTCGCAGACGACGGTTGACCTCGTGCGCGATGCGCTGCCCAGCGGCGTGACGGTGCGCGACATGGGCGAGCATCGGCTCAAGGGCATCGCTAACCCCGAACGCCTCTGGCAACTCGTCGCGCCTGATTTGCGACAAGACTTTCCGCCACTTGCATCGCTCGATGCGCTTCCGAACAATCTGCCCGTTCAACTCACATCGTTTGTCGGAAGAGAAAAAGAGATTAAAGAAATAAAAAGATTGCTCGCGACGACACGACTGCTCACATTCACAGGTTCGGGTGGCGTTGGCAAGACACGGCTCTCGCTGCAGGTGGGCGCGGATTTACTCGACTCGTTTGCCAATGGCGTGTGGTTCGTGGAGCTGGCTCCGCTCGCCGACCCCGCGCTTGTTCCGCAAAGCGTCGCTTTGGTGTTTGGACTCGAGGAAGAATCGAGCCGCCCCTTCATCGAAATCCTCAAGGATTATCTGCGCGAGAAAAGCATGTTGTTGCTTCTCGACAACTGCGAGCATTTGACCTCGGCATGCGCGGAACTTGCCGACACGCTGTTGCACGCGGCTCCTCAGTTGAAAATTCTCGCGAGCAGCCGCGAAGCATTGGGAATCGCGGGTGAACTGGCGTGGCACGTGCCTTCACTCACAGTGCCCGACGTCAAACACTTGCCTCCGCTCGAACAGCTTGCGCAATATGAGGCGGTCAAGTTATTTGTTGAGCGAGCCGTCTTTGCGTCGTCCAAGTTCACAGTCATAGACGCGAATGCTCTCGCCGTCGCGCAAGTCTGTCATCGCCTTGATGGCATTCCGTTGGCGATTGAACTAGCCGCCGCGCGCGTCAAAACATTGAAGGTCGAGCAAATTGCGACGCGACTGGACGATCGTTTCCGCTTGCTCACAGGCGGAAGTCGCACCGCACTGCCGCGTCAACAAACCCTACGCGCGATGATTGATTGGAGCTATGATTTGCTCCCTGAACCAGAGCGCGTTTTGTTACGACGGTTATCAGTCTTTGCAGGGGGCTGCACGCTTGATGCTGCGGAAGACGTGTGTGGGGGAAATGGAATCGAGAAGCAAGATGTTCTTGATTTGCTTACGCGACTCTTCGACAAATCGCTTGTCGTTTTTGACGAGAGCGGCGAAGAGGCGCGCTATCGCTTGCTCGAAACGATTCGGCAGTATGCGCGTGACAAGTTGCTCGAATCAGGCGAGGGCGAGATGATCCGAACGGGTCATTTGAGATACTTTCTCAAGTTGGCGGAAGACGCAGGGCCGCAGTTGTATCGCTCGGAGCAACTGCAGTGGTTGAACAGACTGGATTCGGAATTCGACAACATGCGCGTGGCGCTCGAGTGGTCACTCGGCTCTGGGTCAATAGAAACAGGATTGCGGATCGTGGGTGCCTTATGGCCATTTTGTTCTGTGCGTGGCTATTGGAGTGAGACATTAGAAAAGGGAGAGGCATTGTTGGCACAACCAGCCGCAACTCAAATGCCAGCAGCGCGCGCCAACGCGCTGCGCACGGTTGGGAACTTGCACTTTCATCTGGGTGATAATTCGGCATGGCGCGCGCCAATTGAACAATGTATATCCCTCTGCCGCGAAATGGGTTCAGAAGGCAAACAATTGCTCGCTCGGTCGCTTAGCAACTTGGCATTTTGCTTGGGACAGCGAGGGCTAGGTCCTGCGGCGGCAAATTCTCTCGCTGAAGAGTCGCTTACGATTAGCCGTGAAATAGAGGACAAATATGGCATTAGCAATACACTCCTCAATCTTGGGTTATCTGCATTTCTACGTGGTGACTATGCGTCGGGGATCAATCTTTTCGAGGAGAGCATAGCGGTATCACGAGAGATGGGCAATCGAATAGGCTGTGCGGATGTGCTCGGACACTTGGCGCGTGCTTTGATCCAGCAGGGCTATTATGCTGCGGCGCGTTCTCGTTGTGAAGAGGCGCTGGCGATAGCCAGAGAAATGTCATTCAAGCGAAATATTGCAGCTAACTTAAACATACTCGGTCATATAGAACTTTTGGAAGGCAATTCTGAGCGGGCGAAGGAGCTCTACGAGTCAAGTCTTAGCACGGGGCGGGAGCTAGGATACAAGTACACTATTAGCGTGTCGCTCACGGGTCTAGGAAAGATCGCGCAACTTGAAGGTGCGTACGAACGGGCGCAAGCGCTGCAAAGGGAAAGTCTGAGCTTGCGAAGAGAATCTGGTGACAAGTTTCGAATCGCCGACTCGCTGGCGGCGATTGCCAGTCTTGCTGCAGCGCGGGGAAACCCGATGCGTGTTGCCAAGTTGCTCGGAGCAATCGAGGAGCTGTTCGTGACGATGGGCGCTCGCATGCCGCCCGTTGCTCGCGTGGAGTACGGGAAAAACGCCGCAACCGCACGCGCACAACTCGGCGAAGCAACATTCAACGCGGCGTGGGCAGAAGGCCGCGCGATGACGCTGGAGCAGGCGATTGAGTATGCGCTGGAGGCTGACAGCGGATGAGGCTATCAGCGGATACCGATAGCGGACAGCGAGGCGAGGCTATAGCATAAGCGGATGAGCACGGCTTACGACGGTGTCAAGTAATTTGTGTAAATGGTCTTGAGTCAGTGCGTGCTGGTTAGGGTAACGAGACTCTGCCTTCGAACACAATGGCGAATTGCTGCAAGGCGCGGTGCCAGTCACGAATGGGCATCGTCCACTTCTGGC
>JBBPZQ010000074.1:0-89295 GCA_038198935.1 Anaerolineae bacterium | reverse complement strand
GTCTCCAACACTTCTGTGCTATGATTCATCCTGACCTCCCGCGGTGGACTGTGTTTTGCCAGACATCAGTTTAAGCGCGAGAGGTCTTTCTTGCTACCTGTCAATAGACTTTTGAATCACCCTACTGGAGCGCACGACTGTTGCACTCAATGCCTGAAATGGCGCACGCCCGTGAACAGCATCGCGATGTCTGCAGCGTTTGCCGCGTCAATGGATTCCTGATCGCGCAGTGAGCCCCCGGGCTGCACAATGGCGCTCACGCCGGCTTGCGCCGCGATCTCGATGGTATCTTTGAACGGCATGAACGCATCCGACGCCAACACTGCGCCGCGCGCACGCTCGCCTGCGCGCTCGACGGCGATGCGCGCACTGTCCACGCGGTTGGGCTGGCCCCCGCCGATGCCAACCGTCGCCGTGCCGCCTGTCCTGAGTCCCGTCGAAGGGCGCGCCAGCACAATCGCATTCGACTTCACGTGCTGACACGCTTTCCACGCGAATTGCAGCGCGCGCATCTCGTCGTCGCTCGGCGCGCGCCGCGTGACCACGCGCCACGGCGTACCGAGCGGATCGCCACGATCAATCGTCTGGCGCAACATGCCGCCCTGTACTGAGCGCCACTCGTGCGATGGGAGACGGAAGAGAGCAGATGGCTGACTAACTTCTGCCGTCTGCGGTCTGCCGTCTGCGGTCAGTATTTCCAGCACGCGACAGTTCTTGCGCTTCGCTAACCGTGCGCGCGCGTCGTCCGTGAACTGTGGCGCGGCGATGCACTCGACGAACAGATCGCCGAAGGCGCGCACGGTGTCGCCATCAATCGCGCCATTGGCTGCGATCACGCCACCGAACGCCGAGATGGGATCGGATGCGAGCGCTGCCGCGAACGCATCGGCCACGTTGACTGCCGACGCGATGCCGCACGGCGACAGATGTTTCACGATCACGACGGTTGGCTCGTCGAACGACAGGACCGCGCGCCATGCCGCGTCGAGGTCGAGCAGGTTGTTGTACGACAGTTCCTTGCCTTGCAGCAGCGTGCCGCCGAGTGGCGGATCGCCTGCGTTGAATGGAATCCACTCGGCTTGCTGATGCGGATTCTCGCCGTAGCGCAAGCGGACGGTGGACGGTGTGCGGTGGGCGAGTGCAAAATCGCCGTCCGCCGTCTGCGCGCTGCCATCGAGGTACTGCGCAATCGCCGCATCGTATCGCGCCGTGATGGCGAATGCCTTCTGCGCCAGTCGTTTGCGCGTCTCGCGCGTGGTCGCACCGTTTGCGCGCAACTCGGCGATGATGGTGTCGTAATCATATGGATCGCACACAATCGTGACGCGCTCGAAATTCTTTGCCGCCGCACGCGTCAGCGCCACGCCGCCGATGTCAATCTGCTCAATCGCATCGGCTTCGCTCACACGGTCGCGCGCGACCACCTGCTCGAACGGATATAGGTTGCTCACGACCATTTCGATCAACCCCCATCCTTCGACAGGCTCAGAACGCTGCCCTGACCCTCCCCCGCTGTGCATGGGAGCGGGATGGACGAGCGCGAGTTCTTGCAAATCCTGATCGGTGTCGCGCGCGAGGATGCCGCCGTGAATGGCCGGGTGCAGTGTCTTGACGCGCCCGCCAAGGATTTCGGGTGAGCGCGTGAACTGCTCGACGGTGGTGACGGGCACGCCAGCGGCTTCAATCGCGCGCGCCGTGCCGCCGCTGGCGATCAACTGCCAGCCAAGTTCGTGCAGCGCATACGCGAACATTTCAACTTGCGACTTATCGTATACAGAGATCAATGCGCGTTGAGTCATGAAATTTCCATCGAACTGATAATCAAAATTTGCCTAATACTACTTTGTCACTTTGCAGTTTTGTGCCCTACTGACGCCAGCAGGGTCATGCCGCAGTCCAAAAAACAGGCTTAATCTGCCATCACCAATTTCAGGAAAGCCCAAACCAGATAAATTATCTGCGATCTGACAAAGTAGTACTAACTCGTCTCGCGTGTGTTTGCGAAATTTATTTGACACGTCATGAAGTCGGCTTATACTTATGCAATGCTCGGTGCAGGGCGAGCGTATTTTTCAGAAGTGCTGTACATGCAAAAGGAGGTTCCCAATGCCACGTAATGCCGTAGAACTGCGCAACACGCGCGGGTTGGGTTGGATTCCTGATCTGCCCGACCGACGCGATCACTATTACTCCGCGCCGACCCCCGTACTAATGAAGCTGCCGAAGAAAATTGATCTGCGCAAGCACTGTCCGCCCGTGTACGATCAAGGACACATCGGCAGCTGCACGGCGAATGCGATTGCGGGCGCGGTCCAATTCGATCGCATGAAAAAGGGGCAGTCGCCGGACTTCGTGCCCTCGCGCTTGTTCATTTATTATAACGAGCGCGCGATGGAAGGCAGTATCAATTCAGATCCGGGCGCGATGATCCGCGACGGCATCAAGAGCGTGCATCGGCAAGGCGTCTGCCCTGAAGCCATGTGGCCGTATGACCCGAATCCGTTCCCGCCCGAAGGCAGCAACCAACACGCCATTCAAAAGCCGTCGGCGGCGTGCTACACCGAAGCGCAGAAATACCAAGCGATTTCGTATCACAAAGTCGTGCAGGCGATCAACCAGATGCGAGGCTGTCTCGCGGAAGGCTTTCCGTTCGTCTTCGGTTTCACTGTATACGATACCATTTTCAATGCAGCGGTCACCAAGTCGGGTGACATTCAGATGCCGGGTGACGGCGAGGCGCCCATCGGCGGGCACGCGATCCTCGCTGTCGGCTATGACGATGCCGCACGCGTGTTTATCATCCGCAACTCGTGGGGCACGCGCTGGGGCAAACGCGGCTACGGCACCATGCCGTATGCGTATCTGGTGGACCCCAGCCTCTCCTCCGACATCTGGACCATTCGTCTGATCGAAACGTAAGCGATTACGTGATGGCAGTACCTTGAGCCTGTCGAAGCATGGAGTCGAAATTGCCACATGGTTGATTCGACAGGCTCAAGGTGCGTTTCGATTTAGACAATCACTTTTCGACGCGCACCTTCAGCGCAAACGTGCGCGCAGATTTGTCAGCGGTCTCCCAACCACGGCGATACGCCAGCGCGATCTCGCACGTCCCCACTTGCGCTGCACGAAAGCGCCAATGCCGCTTGCCGCCTTGACCAACACCCTTGCCCGCATCAAAGGAATCGTCCACCAATTCGCACACGGGCTTGCCGTCTGACACCATCTGCCAGCGATAGCCTGTCGTCGGATTTTCGCTCAAATGGATCAAGATGGTTTCTCCGCGCGGCACGTTGATATCGCGGTCGTGCTCGTGCTCACTGATCTCTATCATACATTCGCCTCCTCGAACGGCAGACCTTTGTATCGGACGTTTCGCTCGCCGAAGTCTCTACGCCAGATTTTGCGGGTGCCATTCCTCGAAATTGTGCAGCGGCTGATTCCATTCCGTCTCGCCGGCTTTTTTGATTGACAGGTGCATCGCGGTCTGCGTCGTCGCCGCGCCGTGCCAGTGCCACTCACCTTTGGCGATAAGCGCAGACTGACCTACGTCGAGTATTGTCGTCCCCTCGCGTGTGGCGACCACGCACTTGCCTTCGACCACGATCAGCAGCTGATCGCTTGGATGCGCGTGCGGAATGTTGCGCGCGCCATTCTTGAACCACACCGCGAGGACTTCCATTCCACCGTCGTGGCCCGCCGCGAGCGTCTGAAGGGCGACCTCGCCGCGAAAACTGTTGGCGTTGGACGGCGCTTTGGCTTGCGCGTAATCGGGTTTCAGGGTTTGCATATTGACCTCATTGTTGAAGTGACAAGTGGCAAGTGACAAGTGACAAGAAGCGCAATAGTCTCGTCACTTGTCACCAGTCACTCGCCACTCCTTGAGCGCATCGAAGAAACGAATGTAGCCTTCGACGCCGCGATAGTATGACGGCAGGTGCATCTGCTCGTTGGGCGAGTGCAGGTTCGCCCCTTCGCTAACGGAGAAGCCGAGCATGATGGAGTCCACGCCGAGCAAATCTTTCGCCATGCTCACGACGGGCACGCTGCCGCCGATCAATCGAAAGACCGGCGGCTTATCGAACGTCTCTGTGATCGCTCGCACGGCTGCTTTCATGCCGGGCGTGTCACGCTCGACCAGCACGGCAGGTCCGCCGCGCGTCATCTTCTTCACTTCGCAGCGCACCGTGTTGGGCGCATGCGCGCGCACGTACTCATTCAGCGCGCGCTCCACGTCGTCGGGTTCTTGATACGGCACAAGACGCGTCGAGATTTTCGCCATCGCCTTCGCCGGTGTGATCGTCTTCAAGCCTTCGCTCGTGAAGCCACCGCTGATGCCGTTCACTTCGAGCGTCGGGCGCGTGCCCAAGCGTTCGAGCGTCGTGTACTCGGCTTCACCGTACAGCGCGGACACGCCGGCTTGTTCGCGCCACGCTTCGTCCGAGAACGGCACACGCGCCAACTCCACGCGCTCCGCATTCGATAACTCGCGCACCTTGTCGTAGAAGCGCGGCAGCATGATGCGTCCATTGGCGTCGTGCATGCCCGCGATCAACTCGCATAACACTTGCGCGGGATTGTGCACCGAGCCGCCGAACATGCCGGAGTGCAAATCCTGTGAGGGTCCGTACACCCAAAGTTCAAAATATGCGAGCCCACGCAAGCCATAGACAAGTGACGGCAGGTCGGCGCGCTCGATACCGGAATCGCAGTTGAGCAGCAAATCGCTTTTGAGTTGGTCTTTGTGCTCGGCGATGAACGGCGCGAGGTTGGGCGAGCCGAGTTCCTCTTCGCCTTCAAACATCACCTTCACGTTGACGGGCAAGCCACTATCACGCAGATACGCTTCGAGCGCCTTCAGCACCGCATGAACTTGTGACTTCATGTCTGCCGCGCCGCGCGCATACAGATGTTCGCCGCGCACCGTCGGCTCGAACGGCGGCGACTGCCACTCATTCAACGGGTCAACGGGCTGCACGTCGTAGTGCCCATAGATCAGCACGGTCGGCTTGCCAACCGCGCCGAGCCATTCCGCATACACGACAGGATGTCCCGCCGTCGGCATGATCGCCACGCCGTTCATGCCCATCGCGCGCAACTGCGCGGCAACCCATTCCGCTGCGTGCTGCATGTCGCCACGATGCTGCGGGAGGGTCGAGATGCTTGGAATCGAAATGAACTCTATCAGTTCGTGCAGGTAGCGATCATGCTGGCTGCGCGCCAACTCGACGCGTTGTGATGTGCTGGACATGTTGACTCCTGAGAAAAATTCATTTCACCACAGGGACGCAGCGTGCACAGCGGAAACATTACACTCCGTCATCCGTGTCTCTGTGCTGAACCCGCTCAATGCCCATCGTCCGACCAGTGCGGCGGGTCGTTCACCAGTTTGATCAATCCATACGTCGCGCCGACTTTGTGCAGTTCTGGATTGTCGCCGTTGCGCAGTGTCGTCGTTATCGTAATCAGTTTGCCATTCGCGTCGGCAATTTTCAAGTCGCTTTGCCATAAGATGGTCATGTCAATTGCGCGGCGCTCACTGTGGCGCGAGTTAAGCGCAGGCGGATACACGATCTGATATGCGAGCACCATCAGTTCGGCAGTCGCTTTCGATGCAGCCACGTCGGGATTGCCTCTCGCATCTTTTTGCAGCCAGCAAATGTTCACGCCATCCATCACGTCGGCGCTGCGCGGGTCGAGATTCTCGCGCGCGATACGATATGCCGTGTGCATCAAGTACGCGCGCTCGCGCGGCCGATACGTCTCCGAAAGAAGGACGTTCGCGCCTGCCGCCTTCAACGCCGCGATGAAGCGATCTGCACCGCTGCGGAATGATGGAATCAAATCGGCAGTGGCGTTGCTGCTCGGAAAGCGCGCGATCCATTGCAAGCCGCTTGGCTCGCAGTCGGTACGCACCGTCGGGCGCACGCTCGGCGTGTGAGTCTGCGTGGTAGTGGGCTTGCTGGTTGGCGTGGCGGTGGGTGTTGGCGTAACAGTCGGCGTGGGTGTTTGTGTGACCGTTGGCGTGGGAGTGAACGTTGCTGTCGGCGTGAAGGTCGGCGTCGGCGTGATGATGAGCGCGATCACGTCGGAACTGTCGCACGCACTGACCAGCATTATCACGAGCAGCGTGCATAGCAATGGCCAGAATGCACTTATCCTCACTTCGTCGCCATGGTGAACAGCACGGACATGCGCCGCGGCAAACCGTTTGGCAGTTGGCGCGCGGCAAACTCGGCGAATACATCGTGCTTAAAGTGAGCGAGCGCATCCGGCGACAGCATCTCCAGCACAGAGCGTGATCCGTGCGACCACTGCGTCTGCCACCACGTGTCCGCATTCGCATAGACGAACGCTGCTGTTTCGCCGATCACGCGCGCATCGCGGAAACCAACCTCACTCACGTGCGCGATCATCTTATCTGGCGTGTCGAACCGGCGCGAGCTCTTGGTGTCCTGCGGTTCGGGCCGCGGCGGTAGGTATTTTTTGAGCAGCTCATAATGCCATGCCCAGCGTTTGTCGTCGTCGCCCCAGGTTGAGAGCGCCACGCGCCCGCCTGACTTGAGTACCCGACGAATCTCGCGCAAGCCTCGCTGCACCTGCGGCAAGAAGAAAAGTGCAAAACCGCACGTCACCACGTCGAATGTCTCGTCGGCAAATTGTATCTGCTCCGCATCCATCACTCGCACGTCTGCGTTGGCGATGCCGCGCCGTTTGATTTCGTCGTTCGTCGCCTGCACCATCGGCTCGGCGAGGTCAATGCCGTTCACGTAGCCGCTCGCGCCGACATGCTCGGCGGCAGGAAACAACAGCGCGCCCCGTCCCGTCGCCACGTCGAGCACCCGCGCACTGATTGGAATATCTGCTAACTCGACCAAGCGCCGACCGAATGCCGCGAAGAACTGCGGACCTATCGTGTCATAGGTGGCGGCGGCACGACCAAATACCCCACTACACGCCTGCTTGCGCTGCTCGTTCTCGTTCAAACCATCTCCTCGTATTTAGACCCGAGAGATCTCCTCCGCCGTACCGATGATAAACGCGCGACGTGATGTGTCAACTCAGTATTGTACTCGCTCGCGCGCTAGTCCTATAATCTGGTGATGACTGAAGTGAACAATCCAATCTTCTGGGAAGACGTATATCAGCACGGGCACACCGGCTGGGAACTCGGCGAGCCGACCCCCGTGTTCAAGCGTTTGCTCGACCAAGGCCGCTTCGTGCCGGGCAAATTGATCGTACTCGGCGCGGGTCGCGGGCACGATGCGCGCGAGTTTGCGCGGCACGGCTTCGACGTGACCGCCGCGGACTTCGCGCTCGACGC
This sequence comes from Anaerolineae bacterium, assembly GCA_038198935.1. Taxonomy (GTDB): domain Bacteria; phylum Chloroflexota; class Anaerolineae; order JACRMK01; family JACRMK01; genus JBBPZQ01. The sequence goes on along the minus strand of JBBPZQ010000074.1, from coordinate 81,971 downwards.
GGTGCGCGCGATGCACGAACTGAGTGACGCCGCTGCGCCGCTCAGCATCTTACATGCCGACATGTTCGCGCTGCCGCACGTGCTCGACGGCACGTTCGATTACGTGCTGGAGTACATGTGCTATTGCGCGATTGATCCATCGCGTCGCACCGAATACGCCGACCTCGTGACGCGGCTGCTCAAGCCGGGTGGCACGCTCATTGATCTTGCATATCCGCTGAACCCGCACGAAGGAGGCCCGCCGTTTTATGTTTCTACGGTCGAGTTATTCGATTTGTTTCGCTCGCGCGGCTTCATACTGATTCAGCACGAGCATCCACGCGATTCGGTCGAGCGGCGGCGCGGTCGCGAGGAGTTGTTGGTCTTTCAAAAACAGACCGCATCGAGTTGATGCGGTCTGTTTCAAATTCGAACGGCGGTCTCATAGAGTTCGTGCAACGGCCCGAAGGGAAGCGGAGCGCGAGAAATGCACTAGGTCTTTCAGCGTTAGCGATCAAATGTAAGCGATTGCAGCGCATTCAACTCGTCGTGCGCGCCACCCAGCAGCAACTCGCGATGATAGCGGCTGATGACCTGTTCGAGTTTTTTGCGGAAGAGGCTTCTGCGGCGCACGCTCGCGCGGTCGAGCACGTAATCGAACAGCGTCGTCAACGTCGCGAAGCCATACATCACGCTGCGGCGGAAGTTCACCGACGACGCGTCGGCGTGATAGCGCGTCGGCACGCCAATCTCGGCGATGCGAAAGCCAAAGGCGACGGCTTGCACGATCACCTGCGTGTCGAACACGAAGTCGTCGGAGTTTAGCACGAACGGTATTGTCTGTAGCAACTTGCGGCTGTACGCGCGAAAGCCGGTGTGACACTCCGAGAGTTGCTGACGCAAGACAACGTTTTCGCACGTGGTGAGGAAGCGGTTCGAGATGAACTTGTAGCGCGGCATGCCACCCGCCAGAGTGCCCCCGTTCAAGAAGCGCGAGCCGAGCACGAGGTCGGCGCGACCCGCGCGAATCGGTTCGATTAGTTGCGGAATGAGCGTCGAATCGTATTGGTAGTCGGGATGCAGCATCACGACGATTTCGGCGCCCGCCGCCAGCGCGTGCAGGTAGCATGTCTTCTGATTGCCGCCATAGCCGCGATTCTGCATGTGGATCACGACGCGCAGTCCGAGCCGCCGCGCGATCTCCACCGTCTCATCCTCGCTCACATCGTCCACGAGAATGATTTGATGCACAACACCCGACGGAATGTCGGCATAAGTCTTTTCGAGCGTCTTTGCCGCATTGTATGCCGGCATGACGACGATGACTTTAGGCTCGCCGTTCGTCACTGCACATCAAACTCAAAAAGATTCACGTGATCGCCCAGCGCTGCGCCGTCACTGGACAGCACCGACAATCGCTCGCCGCTCATGGGATGATACCAACCCAGCTCGACGACATAGTGGCCCGCCGCTGCGTCGGGCGTGATGCGGAACAAGTACGGGTCGCTCACGATGCGGCTCACGCTCCATGCTGTGGTCGGCAGTGCGCCATTGCCGGGCTCCTGATCCTGCTGTCCCCACAAAAAGTTTTTGCTCTTCGGATTGTACTGCGCGCCGAGTACATGAACGAATGCTTTGTAGCGCTGCTCAATCGGCTGATCGCTCTGCCAGTACAGCGTGAGCTGCACCGTGTCGCCTGCGTGCACGTTCGTGAAGTCGGCGTCGTAGCCGACCAGACGAATGCCCATGTCGAAGCGCACCTCGCGCGCGGTCTGAATGTTCACGTCAGGCTGATCGCTCAAAGCATCGGGCTGGGCGATGGCGATCTCGCTGAAGGCGTTGAGGGGCCCGCGCTCGCCCGTGAACACGATCAGCTGCGCGTGTGCGGGCATGTCCGCGCGCGCGACAAAGTGCGTCAGCGTGCGCGACGTGCCGGGCGCGATCAGCAGGCGGTCCACGAATTGAATCGTGCTGCCTGCGTTCAAGCCGATGGACAACTCAACGTCTTTTGAGCCGCGATTCTGCCAATACATGCCGAGCGCCGCATCGTCGCCGATGTGATAACTGCGAATGGCTTGATCGAAGCCAAGCAATGTCACGTCGCCCGTCACGAATTGATTGGTGACATAGGTTGGCTTGACGAGCGCAAGCGACTTGACGCTCAGCGCGCGCTGTGCGGTGCGCGCATAGAACATGAGCCGCTTGTTGCCGAAGCTGTTGTCTATCTCGACGGCTGCACGCTCCGCTAGCCAATGCTCAAGCACATGCTGTTCGTCTATGCGCAGTGCGTCTTCGTTCCAGACCATCCACACGCCGTCATGCTGATTCCAGAAATCGGACAGAATGAAATCGGCGTCGCTCTCTTTGATCTTCGAGCCGTTGGGTACGCCCTTCCAAATTTTGTTCGGCGTGCCGAAGTAGAATTCGAAGATGGGCCACGTGCGGTCGTCGTGCAGCAGCACGCCATCATTTGGCTGACGATATGCGCGCAGCATCGCCGTCAGCGATTGATAGACATCACTCGGCGCACGCGACGCATAGTACTGCTGGTCAGAGGCGCCCATCAGCGCGAGCACGGCGGCGGCGGCGAGCGCGCCGACGATTCGCTGCGCGCGCATGATGCGCCACACGCACCAGCCGAGCACGAGATAAAAACTCCAGATGAAGGGGAACAAGTAGCGCGCTTCGACGCGTGGTGTGTAGAAGAAACTGCGCGGCGACGTGCCGAGATAAACTGTGAGCGGCGGGAGCACGAGCAGCATGACGATCAGCCAGCCGCCGCGCGCCGACGCTTCGCGCTGTCTGCCGCGCAGTCCCAGCAGCGCGCCCACGATCAGCACAGCCCAGACGACGAGCATCGGCACGAGCCATGCGTCAATGTTGGATGGCGCGCCGATGGCCAGCAGCGTCGCATAGAATTGCACGAACAGTTTGAAGTCGAACGGCGTCGAGTCCGACCACGTGCGATACTGCGTGAGGAAGTAGAGGAACCACGGAGCGAAGAGCAGTGCCACAATGGCTTGTGCGCCGACCCAATGAACGTACTTGCGCCATGTCATTGTTTCATTCAAAGTCGCTAAGCCGATAGGATTCTGTTCCTGTGCGCCTGTTCGCCTTTGAGTAAGATTAATTTTCGAGAGGACGAGTAATGCCGTGATGTACAACGATTCAAACGCGAGCGCGAATGCGACGAGATAAATCGAGAGCAGGCCCGCGAGTGAGACGAGCATATACGCGAACCAGTCGCCCCGCTTGGGCGTGCCGTGTGCGATGCGAAGCGTGAGCCAGACCGAGAACAGCATGAACATCGAGCCGAGAATGTACATGCGCAGTTCTTGCGACCACCAGATGTGGAAGCGCGACAGCCCGATGAACAGCGCAGCCAAGTTGCCGAGCGTCGCGCCTCGGCGTAGCCGTCCCGGTGCGGAGCGAAGTGGGTAAAGCCGCTCGCCGATTTTGTACACGGCGACGACGGAGAGCAGTCCGAACGATACGGAGAGAAAGCGGAGCGCCAACTCGCTCTCGCCGACGAACCAATGCCACATCGTCACTGCCCAGAAGTAGAGCGGCGGATGAACGTCGGCGGCCGTCCAGCGCGCCGTCTCCAAGAACGGCAGACGCGCCGACCAGCCGACCAACCCCTCGTCGTACCAGAACGCGGGATCGCCCAGCGTGTTCAGCCGCGCGGCAAACGCGATGAGGATGATGAGCAGCGTGAGGAGGCGAGGGCGGGAGAACATAAGCGTTGATCGCAACAGCGCAGGCAGCGCGCAGATTTCATGTGACTCTGCGCCTTCTGAGTGTCTGCGGTTTTGAGCGTGCCTAACTCGTAACGGCCGTTTGCAACTCCGCGCGCATGGCTTGCCACGCATCGTGCGCTTCGGCGACCGAGCCTTCGTCTTCGATGGTGCTGATGTCGCCGGGGTCTTTGTCGAGCGTGACGGCTTTCAGCACACGGCGCATGATCTTGCCACTGCGCGTCTTGGGCAGCATGTTCACGAAATTGATCTCGCCAATCACCGCAATCGGTCCCATCTCGCGCCGCACGGTGTCGAGCAATTCCTTCTTCATCCGCTCGGATGGTTGCTGCCCTTGCTTCAGCACGACGAACGCCGAGATGACCTCTTTACGCAGTTCATCAGGGCGGCCCGTCACGCCCGCTTCGGCGACGGCCGGGTGCTTGAGGAACGCCGTCTCGACTTCAATCGTGCCAATGCGATGGTCGGCGATCTTGATGATCTCGTCGGCGCGCCCCGCGAACCAGACGTAGCCGTCGTCGTCAATGTGCGCCGAGTCGCCGGTGTAATACACGCCCGGCATTCGTTCCCAGTAGTCGCGCCCGTAGCGCTCGGGTTCGCCCCACAGCGCGGGCGTGAGTCCGGGGAACGGTCGCTTGATAACCATGATGCCCTTCTCGTTTGGCGCGCACGGCTCGCCTTCGGGTGTCATCACGGCGACCTCGATGCCCGCGAGCGGGATCGTCGCCGAGCCGGGCTTGATGGGCAGCATGGCGATGCCATAGGGATTGCCGAAGATCGGTCCACCCGTCTCGGTCTGCCACATGTGATCAATCACGGGGATGCGGTCGCGCAGCACGACCTTTTGCAGCCACTCCCACGCGGGCGCGTTCAGCACCTCGCCCGCGCAAAACATTCTTTCGAGCGACGAGTGATCGAACTTGCGTGCGTGCTGCTCGCCGTAGCGCATCAGCAAGCGCACTGCCGTCGGCGAGGTGAACACAGCGGTCAGCGCGAACTCCTCCACGATCTGCCATAATTGGCCGGGGTCTGGATAATCGAGTGCGCCTTCGAACGCGACCGTCGTGCAACCCGCGAGCAACGGCGCGTAAGTGATATAGCCGTGGCCCACCGCCCAGCCAATGTCGGACGTTGCCCACCACACATCGGTCGGCTTCAACGCGAATACCCACTTGCCCATCGCGTGAATGTGCACCTGATAGCCGCCCTGCGTGTGTACTGCTAATTTAGGTTTCGCCGTCGTGCCCGACGTTGCGAGGATATATGCAGGCTCGTTCGATTCCATCTCGACATGCGCACCGCTTTGCCCGTCGCCGCACTTGAGGAATTCATTCCAGTCGAGATCGCGTTCGACTTGCATCGGCAGGTCGGCAGCAGAGCGTCGCCACACGATGCAGTGCTCGATGGTTGGGCAGCCGACGTCGAGCGCACCATCCACCAAGCCTTTAAGCGGCACATCCTTGCCTTTGCGGAGGATGATGTCCGACGTAAAGATCAGTTTCGCGCCCGCCGCGTTGACGCGCTCTGCCAAGCCGCCGGAGCCGAAGCCCGCGAACACAATGATGTGCATTGCGCCGATACGCACGCACGCCAGCATCAGCATGATCGCTTCAGGCGAGGTCGGCATGTAGATCGCGACGCGGTCGCCTTTCTGCACGCCAAGGCCGCGCAGCGCCGCCGCGATGCGCTTCACCTCATGCAGCATCTGAGCATAGGTGAACACGCGCCGCTCGCCGCGCTCGTTGACGTAGATGAGCGCCGCGCGTCCGCCCTGTCCGTTCGCCACGTGCACGTCGAGGCAGTTGTACGCGATGTTGGTCGTGCCGCCGACGAACCATTTGAACGTCGGATAGTTCCACTCGAATGGCTTGTCCCACTTGCGGAACCATGGCAGCATGTCGGCAGCCCGCGCCCAGAACGCATCGGGGTCACTCGCGGCATCCTCGCGCCAGCGCTTCACCATCGGATTCATCGGTTCCATATAGTTTGTCCTTGCGTAACGGGGTAAGCAGCGCGCGGGTACTGTAATCCGAAGTAGTCCTTCTGTCAAAAGGTTTGCGAAGTGTATGGCACATATTGTCGTCAACAATACGACAATGCTGTACGCAAAAATACGACACAAAAATTACGCGTTTTACTATTCTCCAATGCCTCAGGCTGATGTATGCTTATAAGAATAACGATGGTATATGAAAAAAAGGAGGTGAACTGAACAAGCTTTCAAACTGCCTAGGTTGAGTGCTCTGGAATCCAACTTACGGAGGCAAAGTTCATGTTCAAACGCAGCCTTAGCATCGTCGTCATTCTTCTCGTTGCTGCTGCAACCTCACTGCCCGTGCGTGCAGGTAGCAGCGCGTATGTTGATCCCCTACTACAAACTCAGTTGAGCACTACCGCAGCCACTTCACAACTCATCGCGATCGCTAACTTCGATCCTGCTTTGACATCCGGCGCAGCCCTGAGCAGCGCTATACAAGACCTCGGCGCAGGCACGATCACTTTCCATAACCTTGACTCGGTCGCCGTGCTGGGAACGGCGAGCCAGATCAGTGCAGTCGCCAACCTCAGTGGCGTGACAGAATTGTACGCCAACCGTCAGCTGCAATACCTCATGCGTGAAGCCAACTCGTTTATTGGCGCTGATAAAGTCTGGTCACAACTCGGCATCACCGGCAAAGGCATCGGCGCGGCGATCATTGACAGCGGTGTGGACGGCACGCATCCCGACTTGACGTTCGGCTCCAAGACAGTCCAGAACGCGAAAGTGATCGTCAATCAGAGCGACATCTTTACAACCAAAGGTAAACCATCACAGCCGCTCTACGTCGAGAACCTTGCCAACACGGACACGAGCTCGGGTCACGGCACGCACGTCGCGGGCATCATTGGCGGCAGCGGCACAGCCAGCAACGGCTATTACACCGGCGTCGCACCCGGCGTGAACCTTGTCGGCGTCAGCACCGGCGAAACGCTCGTGATCCTGTGGGCACTGGCAGGCTTTGACTACGTGATGGATCATCAGCAGCAATACAACATCAAGGTCGTGAACAATTCGTGGGGTTCGTCGGGTGGTGCGGCAGCATACGATCCTAAAGACCCGATTCAGAAAGCCAGCAAGAAAGCGCACGACAGAGGGATCACGGTCGTGTTCGCCGCCGGTAATGATGGCCCCGCTGCAGACACCATGAATCCATACGCAGAAGCGCCGTGGGTGATTGGCGTAGCGGCGGGCTGCTATCCATCCGATGTAGCGCACTGCCCCGATGGTCTGCTGGCAGACTTCTCCTCGCGCGGCGTACCGGGCAGCAGCCAGTTCCATCCGACGCTCACCGCGCCGGGTGCGCACATCGTCTCAACGCGCGCGACAACCGGCACGACGCTCAACGCGCTCGACGGACAGCATGACGTGACCAAGTGTGGCTTGGTTCAGAGTGGCGTGCTGTACCTCGCCTACTACACCTGCGCGTCGGGTACTTCGATGGCAACACCGCACATCGTCGGCGTGGTTTCGTTGATGCAAGAAGCAGCAGTCGGCAAACTCACGCCTGATCAGGTGAAAAGCATTTTGGTCAAGACGGCGCGTCCCATGACTAAGAATGATGGCACACCGTATGCGCTCTATGAAGTCGGCGCCGGATATGTGGACGCGTACGCGGCAGTGCTTGCCTCAAAGAAGTAACGGCTCAGTCCCGGTCTAAAAATACTGCGCTCCGTGAATCTCACGGAGCGCAGTATTTTTTCGGGATGCAACGGCATGACATTTACGGTGGTGCGTCGAGCGAGATGGGCAGCTGAATCGCATTCGGCACAATCGCCGGGTCGCGCTCGACGAGGATGCGCGGACTGCCGCCGATGGCGGCTTCGCCGTATACGGTCGGCGTGTTGTAGCACGTCGCCCATGGCAGGCTGATGTTGTAGAAGCCGTTGACGGGTGTGACGGTCTGAGTAACGCCGTTCGGATAAACGAGCGTTGCGGACGATGCGGTTGCCGTCAGATTGATCGTGAACGACAAATTGTCGCGCGCCCACATGACCACGACGCGCTCGCTTGTGCTGGGTCGCTGCAGCGCGACAATCTCAGCCGTGTACGTCGGCGGGCTTGTCGGACGCCAGCGCCAGTACGGCAGCGTACCCGACAGATATTTTGTCGCGACGCCATAGGCGTAGTAGCCCGGCCGCGGGGTACCGTCGCCAGCATTGCACGGCGCGGTTGGCGGGTTACGCACCAATCCCCATGCGTCAATGCCGGGGCAGCCACTGCCAAAGTCGTCGTACTCTTCATAGATGATCGCGGCTTCGGCTCGCATCCACGACGCCCACGTGAAACTCTGAATGACATATGCAGCTTGCTCCTGCATCGTCGCGCGATAGAGCGCGGTTGGATCGTTGGTTGGGCCCGGTGGATCGTCCCAGACCGGCACGCCCGTCTCGTTCAGCCACAACGTCTTGTTTGTCAAGCCATACGCATTGAGCGTGACGCGCGCGCGATACAATTGCCAGAACGATTCCCACGCATACGAATACCAATGCGTCGCCACCGAATCGAGAAACCAGCCGCCCGACTCGCGGTCGGAATAACCGGCGATCACGCCGAGTGTTTGATTGAGGAAATCCGGCTTCTGCCAGTTCGTCATGCCGCCGAACAAAATCTTCGCGTTCGGGTCTGCGTGCTTCGCGGCGAGGTAGCCGACTTTTAAGATACGCGCGTAGTCTGTGTACGTACCCGTGAAGAACAGATCGAGGTCAGGCTCGTTCCACATCTCCCACACACCAATGCCTTTGTTAGCGGGCCAACTCTGCTGCTGCGCCAACGCGCCGCCTGGCTTGTAGCGGTTGACAGCCGCATATACGAACCGCGCCCACGGATTACTGGTGTTGATGCTTTTATTGGGGCCGGGTGCGTCTGTGTTGTCATTGAACACCGGAAGGTACAAACCTTGCGGCGGACTGCTCGCGCTCGATACGGCATTCACATCCATCGGCGCGGCGTTGAAGAGCGGCTTCTGGTTCACGCGCGGCGCAGGAACATTCTCGGATCCCGCCGTGCCGATACCGTTCGGCGTGCTGAGCAGCAGCGCGTTGATGGACAGCGCGTGATTGAGGTCATTGGCGACATTCGCATCAATGGCTGACCAGTTGTACGCACCCGGACTGTTGAGCGCATCGGATTCGATGGACGACCAGTAGAAGGGCCAGCGATTCCACTGCGCGCCAACACTTGCGGCACGCTGATAGCGTGTTTCGTTCGAGCCGTTCTCGGCAGACGAGATGAACGCCAAGCCGAACTGCGTCGGCGTGAACGGCGGTGCGCTCGGCGCGCGGCGAACCAGCGGCAAATAGATCGTGTTCGTGATCGGCGACGCGAGCGCCGTTTGTGGCAGCACGGACGCGGTGAGCGTGGTGAGGGACAGCAAGACGGCGAGGACAGCGGTGAACGCGAACAGCGCAATACAGTGAGCGCGCAGGAGGCGCATGGTACACACCTCAAAAGAGTTCTCATGCGAACACGCGAATGCCGCTCGCATGTCATGGCGAGCCACGGCAGCAATCTCACTATTGGACAAAGGAGATTACCAGCCGGCGGCACCGAGCGCAGCAATGACATCGAGGCATTTGCGTCTTGGCGTGAGTTGAATTGATTATAACGGATTCGCAATCACAAATAGGCAGCCCCACAGCGGGTTGCCGTTTTGCGCAATTCGCATTTGCGGCAGACGTGTGAAGGTTCGCGTAAATTGAAAAAAGACCTGACAGGTCTAACTCCGTAGAAAACAAAACGAGTGACTGTGCGTTCGCTAGAACGTCACGAGTTCCGTTGTCAGCTTCACCTCGCGTGAGAGCGAGTTGGCGACGGGAGATGTATCGAGCGTGCGCGCCCACATTTCCCGAATCGTCTGCTCATCCGCATCGGATTGCACGTATAACTTGGCAGTCACGAGATCGAAGCCGGGGTGTCCCTCGTCGTTGATGCCCAGAAATTTGAACGAGTTGTCCTGTGTGGACTCGACGGACACTTCCATGTTTTCGATATGGATACCGCGCTTGGCCGCATTCAGCACGAAGCCCGTCGCCAAGCACGCGCCGTACGCGCCGAGTACATACTCCATCGAGTTCGGACTCGAGTCCTCGCCCGTGAGGTGCGTCGGCTCGTCCACGACGAAGGAATGGTTGCGCACCTGCACGTTAAACTTTAGCCCTGACTTCCAGCGCACGCGCGACGACTTCGGCGCTTTAGCCGCTTCGGGTTTAGCGCCGACCGTCTTCAGCGCCGCATCCAGCGCGGGCACGTCAATGCCGTTTACAACTTTTTGTTCAGACATGGATTTCTCTCATAACTCAAAAGCAAACCACGAAGACATCACCCTGCACCACAGCGCTTCGCGCTGTAGGCACGCGAGTGCGTGCGGCGCAGGGCATAAGGGCACAAAGATTTCTTTGTGTTCTTCGTGTCTTCGTGGTTTGCTGTGTTACGGTGCCTTTCGCAACTCGTGCGCGGCTTGCACCATCACCGCGATCTTCTTGTACGCCACGTCGGCGGGGTTCATGGGCCGCTCGGCGAATGTGCCGAAGCCACAGTCGGGGTTCAGGAAAATTTGTTTTGGCTCGAAGTATTGGCGCGCATCCTTCACACGCTCGACAATCGAATCCACGCTCTCGATGTCGTCTGAGCGTGGGTTGGCGACGCCCAGACCAATCTCCTTCTGCTTTGCGTGATGTGCGAACGCGCCCAGTTCACCCGCGCGCGGCGTCGCGTACTCGAGCACGAGTTGGTCAATGTTCATGCCCATCATCGCGGGCACGAGCGGTTCGTAACTGCCCTTGAGCAGTGAGACCTCTTTGCGCGTCCAATTGCCACGACAGATATGTACGCCTGTGCGTACGCCGTCCACATCTTCGGTGATGCTGTTCATCATACGCGTCGCCAGCAACAATTCCTTCTGCGGGTCACCCGAATGCTCGGACATCGAAGCGCACATGAACGTGCGCTCCTTCACCGCACGATTGAACACGACATCCGTCAGCACCGGCTCGTCGAACTGCACGAAGTCGCAGCCCGCGTCGCGCAGCGCGATCAGTTCGTCGCGCAAGATGTCCACGAGATCGGCGGCGAGTTCCTCGTGCGAGGCATAGACTTTGTCCGTGATGCCCTTGACCCACATCGAGCGCGCGAGGATGTACGGGCCGGGCAGCGGCACCTTGATGTGTTTCTTGGTGTGCTTGCGCAGAAAATCGTACTCGTCGAGTGCGAGGCGCATCTTCGGCTTGACCTTGCCGACGACAGTCGGATTGTGGATCGCCCACGCGGGAGCGTCGGCGGCTTTGAGGATTGCCTCGAACGATGCTTTGTCCTCGACCACGTCCATGATCTCGGCGAGCGACATCAACTTCACGCCGTCGAGTTTCTCCACGACGAACGAGTAGAAGTTGTCCCGGCGCTGCTCGCCGTCGCTCACGATGTCGAGCCCGGCTTCTTCCTGATATTCCAGCGCTTCGAGCACCGCGCGGTCGGCGACCTCGTTGAAATCTTTCCAACTCATCTGACCTTTGTTGTGTTTGCGCAGCGCGTCGAGCAGATATGGGGGTCGGGGCCAACTGCCGACGACTGTCGTCGGATAAAGCGGTAGTCCATTGCCAGCCATGATTCCTCCTAATGCGTGATTCGTGATGTGCGATGCGTAAAATGACGGATTACGCATTGCGCATTACGGATTGCAGAAAATTATACCGTGACTGAATCGCCCCGCCTAACTCACTCGCGCGGCAGATCGGCGCGCGAGCTCCATTCGCTCCACGAGCCGATGTAGTTGCGCACGCGCGGATAGCCAAGCAGTCGCAGCGTGAGATAGGTGTGCGACGAACGTTGGCCCGTTCCACAGTAGGTAACGACTTCTTTATTGTTGGCTGCACCGAGCGACGCCAACTCGGCTTGCAGCTCAGCCGCAGGGCGAAACGTCTGATACGCTTTCAACTGCAGCGTCTGCTCCCAATTGCGATTGTGCGCGCCGGGGATGTGACGTTCCTGATATTCGTCCTCCGTGCGGCAGTCAATCATCGCAACCGTATCCGAGTTGAGATGCGACTGCATCCAGTTCATATCTGCGTACAATTCTTCGCGCGGTTGCGGCGTGAAGTGGACGGGTTGCACGTCGGGCAGCTTGCGCGTTTGCGGGCGACCTTCGACGAGCCAGCGCTCGACGCCGCCTTCGAGCACGCTGACGCGCGGGAAGCCGAGGTACTCCAGCAGCCACAACATCTGCGCCGCGCGCGCGCCGCCGTTCTCGTCGCAGATGACGATGTGCTTGTCGGGCGCGATGCCCTTGCGCCCAAGCGTGTCGGCGACTTCGCGCGTGGGCGCGAGCATGTGCGTCAAGCCATTCGTGCCACCTTTGAACACCTCAGCCAAATTGAAATACGCCGCGTTGCGAATGTGGCCCAATGTGTAGCCCGCGCCCGGCGTGCTCACCTCGACCAGCCGCGCGTCAGGGTCGGCCAGATGTTCCGCCAGCCAATCGGTGCTGACGAGCAGTTGTTCATTTGGGAAGCGCTGAGTCATGTAATGTGTTCCTGTATGAAAATTCTCTCACCGATTGTCATGCTGAGCGAAGCGAAGCATCTCTATGACGCTGCAATCAGAATTCTTGGTTCATGGAACTTTGAACTCGTGTGTTCGAGTGTACATCCGAGTCACGACTCTTTGTGCTACTTCACAGAGATTCTTCGCTCCGCTCAGAATGACACGGTTACAGAATCTTGGTATTCCGCTGTGTTTAGCCCAATGGTGCTTCCGTCTTCCGTCCTCCGTCGCCCGTCAGATTGCAAAATCTCTCGGATGGCCAAACAACCCCGGCGCGCCGCCCGTGTGCCAGAACACGACCGTCGAGCCTTGGGCGACTGTGCCTTTGCGAATCAAGGCGATCATGCCCGCCATCGTCTTGCCGGTGTACACGGGGTCGAGGAAGATGCCTTCGAGTTGCGCGACGAGTCGGATCGCGTCGCGCGCTTCGGGCGTGATGATGGCGTAGCCCGCGCCGAGGTAGTCGTCGTTAATGATGATGTCGTCGGGCGCGAGTGGAATGTCAATGTCGAGAAACTCGGCGGCATCGTTGACGAGCATGACGATGCGCTGCACGCCTTCGCTCTTCGCGCGACTGACCGTGATGCCATAGACGGGAATGTTCGCGCCGAAGTGCTTCACACCCGCAAGGATGCCCGACTGTGTGCCGCACGAGCCGGTGGTGATGAAGATGATGTCGGGCTTGACCTGCATCGCGTCAAGTTGGCTCAACAACTCGTGCACGGCCAGCATGTACGCCGCCGTACCTTGCGGGGACGAGCCGCCGCGCCCGATGGCATACGGTCGCCGTCCCTTCGCCCGATAGCCGCGCGCGACTTCCTCAATCAGACGATCTGTTTCCTTCGAGTCTTTGCTGTGCGTATAGACCAACTCCGCGCCGAGCAGATGGTCGAGCAATAGATTGCCGTTCGCTTCGGCTGGCGGCTCGCCCGACAGCACAAGCACGCAGTCCATACCCGCGACGCGCGCAGCGGCGGCCGTGATGCGCGCATGGTTGGATTGAGGTCCGCCGCCCGTTACAAGCATGTCGGATTTTTGCTCGATGGCATCGGCGAGCAAGTATTCGAGAATGCGCGCCTTGTTGCCGCCGAGCGCGAAGCCCGTCAGGTCGTCGCGCTTGACGAGCACGCGCACGCCGAGTTCGCGCGAGAGGCGCGGCGCTTCGTCGAGCGGTGTCGGCAGTGTCGCGAGTTTATAGCGTGGCAGACTGTCGAGTTGCAACTTGCCCCCACGCATCCGTCGTGTGATAACGATGATGGCGCAGCACCGCCGAGTGATGCGAGTACAACATGTCGGGATCGGTGAAGCGCGCGCGCTCCGCGTTCTGCACGACGCGCTCGATCATCTCTGGAATCTGACCGATGTGCGAGCGAAAGTCGAGCAGCGATTCGATCTCTGGCTCGCCCATGCGCGCGGTCACGCGCTCGTCGGACAGCAGTGCCTGCTTGAACGTCGCCCCATTTTCGACGCCGCGCATCGAGAGCTCATAAATGATTTGGTGCGCCGACTGCTTGCCGACGTGCTGCGCCAGCGCCAGCATCACCGCTTCGGACAGCACGTAGCCTTTCGTCAGATCGAGATTGCGCCGCATCGCGTCGGCGTGCACGACTAATCCATCCAACATGCCCTTCGTCAAGTCGAGCGCCTTGCCGAGCGCCATGCAAATTTCGGGCAGCGCATACCATTCAGCCTTCCACGCTCGCGCATCGCGCTCATGCTCTTGCAACATGCCTTCGGTCAGCAGCGCGGCGTGATAGCGAATGATGCGTGCGAGCGTGACGATCTGCTCGGAGAATTCGGGATTGCGCTTGTGCGGCATCGTGATCGAGCCGACCACGCCCAATTTGAACGGCTCGGCCACTTCGGCAACCTCCGGCTTTTGCAGCGAGTAAATCTCGTTGCCAATCTTCGCCAGCGTGGCCGCGATCAGCGCGCTCAGGTCTGCAAACTCGGCGACGTTATCGCGCGCGGTGTCCCACGAAATGTCGGGCACGTTCAGGTCGAGCCGCGCGCAAAAGCGTTCGAGCAAGATCAATCCCAAATCGCCGTAACTCGACACGCTGCCGACGCCGCCTGCCAGTTGGCCCATCGCGACGCGCGGCGCGATCTGCTTGAGGCGTTCGATGTGGCGGCGAATCTCGCGCGCGAGCACCGCGCACTTGAAGCCGAACGTGATGGGCAAGCCGACCTGTCCGTGCGTGCGGCCGGGCATCAGTGTGAAGCGATGGCGCAGTGCATCGTCGAGCAGACACGCTTCGAGCGAGCGCAAGTCACGGTACGCAATCTCGCAGACGCGCTTGAGCGCGAGGCTCGTCCACGTATCGGTGATGTCTTGCACCGTCGCGCCGAAATACACCCACTCACCCGCATCGGGCGAGAGCACGCGCTGCAGCTCGCGGATCAGTCCAAGTGTCGAGTGGCTCGTCTCATTGTAGCCGCGCCGAATATTTTCGAAGTCTAGTCGCTTGATGTCCGACTTGCGCGCGATCTCGTCCGCCGCCGACCGCGGGATCAATCCGAGCTGCGCCTGCTCCTGCGCGAGCGTGGCAATGATCTCCAGCCACGCCTGCGTGCGCGGCACGTCGTCGAAGATACTGCGCATCTCCTCCGTGCCCCACGCTGAGCCATAAATCAATGAATCGGTGATGCTGACGGGCATATGTTCGTGCGCCTCAAGGCTCAAGCCAATTCTCGATCATTAGGTCAGGTATGCGTGAATAGTGTTTGACGTTGTTAGTTGCGAGCACCAAATCATGCGTGAGTGCGGTTGCTGCAATCAGAATATCAGCATCGTTTATCAGCATTCCGCGCCGACACAAGTCGGCATACAGTAGCGCTGCACGCACGACGACCTCATCGGTCAGTGGCAACACATCACTAGCAAGACACAGTTGCTCGAACGCCAACAGTTGCACGGTTGCGCGTTTGGCATTCAGACCGCGCATGATCTCGTAGCGTGTGATAACGGAAAATGTGAAACGTTCGTGTTCAGCAAGATAGCGTTGCGCTCTTGTCGTAGCCTGTGGGTGCCGACGCATTAACGCAGATAGCGTGCCTGTGTCGAGCAGGGTGCGCAACAACATTAGTTCAGTGTCCTATCGCCGAAGAAGTCCTTCCTATTGAGAGCGATTTGCTCGATCTCGTCTATCTGCGGTTGCGTCAGTCCAGCATAGACCTGCTGTGCTAACTTGAGTGCGTCTGTTGTGTCCTCAATCGGTTCAACGACTAAGCGCACAGGTTGACCCTCGTGGATGGACAGATTAACTGTTGTCAGCGGGCGAAAGATGCCGTTTTCAAAAACGGCTTCAAGTGTTTGCGTCATGTTATATTACCTCTCTAGCCTAATCACGACTCTCGTGCACGCAAATCGCGAACCCACGCGCTCCTGTCGTTCATATCTTCACGGACGTGCCACGTTCCGATGAATTGCTCAACAATCAAATTTCGTTTCTGCGTGCGCTTGCTTGTCCGAGTCGCGTAGCAGGCTTTCAATGCCGAGGTAAAATCAGCAACGCGTTGCTGTGCCTCTGGCGGCAAGAGCGTGAAGTCACGCCACATATCTTCTTGACTCATGTTGTTATTTCGATACGTTGGCTAGCAGTCACCTGCATCCGCTAATTCGGATTCGCGCTGCTGGTAGATTAGCTGCACTGGTTTCACCAAATATCGCAGCGCCGCTTCGACGTGCCGCAGGTTGCCGCCCCACGGCACAATGGCGATGTCGCCATCGTACTCGTTGTCGAACTCGAACAGACAGCATTTGGTGAGTGTGAGCGTTGGTTGGTTGCCCGTTCGCCCCGCGCCAGACGGGGTTGGATTGCTGGTTGGTTGCTTCGAACCAACGAACGAACCATCCAACCAACCAGCCCTTGCCAACTGCGTGCGCGGACAAAAATCCACTTGCACTTCGGGCTCGGCATTGTAAAAATTGCGGTGCATCTGCATGCAGCGCTCACAGCCGATCATCGTCCAGTCGCGCGGCGCGGGTCGCGTGTCGAGAAAGTGAATGCTAAAGCACCGCTCCGCTGTCGGCGCGCCAACCTCGATGCCCGATGCTTGACAGGGAAACAGATACTCGGACGCGGGCTGCGCACGTGCGAGCGCGATCAAGTCAATCGGCTCGTAGCGCAACTCAATGGGCGGCAGATCTTCGGCGATGGTGAGCACCTGATTCACCATCGTCCACAACTTGGCTGGCTCCGGCGGGATCACGTCCACCACGCGAACGACGATTGGCTCAGGATGCACGATGAAGTTGACGTGTTCGTACTTGCCGTGCACGATGAGCGTGTGGTCGCGCGTCAAGCCAAGCGCGCGCGCTTTGGCGGCCAGTTGCGACGGATTGCCGACATCCACACTCGCGTCATCCGCCCAGTGACATTCGCCGGGCGGCGCGAGAAACTCGACGCGCGTGATCGGGCTGAACAGAGCCTGCCCATGTCCCTGCCGCGCGCTTCGCGCGCCCGCCTCTGGCGGGGCAGGGATGAAGCTTGTCGAAGCGTCGTCGTTCGCCTTCTCGATGCGCGCGACGGCGCACTCACTGCCGCGATGCAGCACCACGAACTCGGTGCGGCGGTAGGCGTCGTGGCCAAGCAGGTGCTCGCGCAAGGCGGATTCTGTTAGCGGAAAGTCCACCTTGTTGCGCACGGCGACACGACGGTATGGCAAAGGAACGAAATTCTTCATTAGTCATTCAGGAACGAGTGTCATGTGTCAGGTGTCACGTGCCAAGTAAAGCCTGACACATGACACTTGGCACATGACACTTTTCAGTTCATGCTCGGCGGCGCGCTATTCGCATCATCGCGCTGCTCGTCCGCGCGCTTCATTTCATCAAGCGCGTTCTTGACATTCTGCTCAAGGTCGCCCGTTTCCAGATTGGCGGACTTGGCAGTGCTGACGACGCGCTGCAACTCGTCATCGCTCGCGCCATCTACAATCGCCTTGGCGAAATAATGTTGCGCCGCATCCTGATTGCCCATCATCAACATCGCGACCATCGCGAGCATGTCGCGGTACTTGGGGTCAACGTCGTCGGAGCGGCTGAACATGCTGTCCACCCACTCGAATGGTTTGTGTTTCGGTTCGTCATTCATGTGATGCCTCGTACATTGGGCAGACACACAGGTCTGCCGCTACTCGTCAACGCCTTCATGCGTGTGGCGCGCTTTGGTCTGCTTGTAACTGCGCAGCGCGACAGCCAGCGCCGACGATTCGGCGACGTGCGCCGCAATCAGAATCGTATCGAGAATTTCTTCCCACGTCGCGCCATTCGAGCGCGCACTCTCGATGTGTCCCTTCAAGCAATGATCGCACATCAGCGCGGTCGCCGATGCCACCGCGACCAATTCGCGCGTCTTCGCATCGAGCGCGTTCGGCGGACCGAGCAGGCGATCCGCGTCGAGCGCGTATAGCACAAACGCGCTCGGCTTCTCCTGCGCGAGCGTGTGCATCAAGAAGCCGGTGCCGCCGTACTGCTCCTTGAAAAAATCGAGAATAGCCGCGGTTGTCTCGGCGGGATTGTCCGCGAGCATGGCGCGAATTTGTGCGAGGCGAGTGTTGCCGTCCATGTCTTCCATTGTAGTCGCAATCGTGATGCCACAAAAGTGATGAGGCAGGCTGCGCGACCTGCCTCATCCATCAGCAGTTTGCCAAGACCTCACAGGTCTTGAAGACCTGTGAGGTCTCGTCTGCATTACCCGACGCCGTGGTTGAACTCTGGCGAAGCGAGGTATTCCCAGCGCTCACCCTTGCGATATTTGCCTGCGATGTCGAGTACCTTCAGCGCGTACTCGAACGCATACGGGATGCCGGGTCCCTTCGGCACGAAGCCGCCAGCGACGGTGCCGACCACGCACGCTTCGAGAATTTCTTGATCGGTCGCGCCGGCTTCGATGGCGGGCACGACGTGAATCAGGCAGCGCGGTGAGAGGTGCGTGATGCCGATGGCGACGAACATCAACTCTTTCAACTTCTTCGGAATCGCGCCATCGCCGAAGACTTGCTGATAGAACCCCGCGAACGCCATGCCGTTGTCGGGGATGACGCCGTTCAGAATCTGATACATGCGCGGGACGAACTTCATGTTTTCTTTCATGAAGTCATTGACTTCTTGAGTTGTTGACATAGCTGAGAATCCTCCCTTAACGTGTGATTAGATTGACTGACTCAAACGCCGTGCCGAGCAGCTGCCCTCCATGTGTGCGTCGGATCACCTCCTCTCTCGTTCACTCATGGCTTACGACCGACAACCGTGAACAGCAACACCGCAACTCTACAGTCCGCCCTCATTTCCTCTCAGCCAAGCGGCAGTGCGGGCCACTTGAAGCGCGGCGCGAGCACGTAATGGTAGATCGTCCACAGCACGACGACGACGAGAAAGAAATCCACAACTGGCGCGTCAATCTGATGGAACACGCCACGCCCGCCGAGAAACGCATACCACAGTGACGCGACGATCAGGAATAACTGCCACGCGCGAATCCACCACGGCGACGATGTGCCCTTCGCGATCTTCACTTCGTCCGCGAAGACTGTGCTGTTCTCAGGCGGTCGCGGAAAACTGTCGTCCGCGAAACTATCGAGCGGAACGCTGCGATTGGAAACTGGTTTCGCTCTGCGGGTCGGGGACTCCATCATCGAACACCTTCCAGCGGATCGCTTCCGTATCGTCGAGTTGGCCATGCGTGCGCGCCCAATACGCTGCGGCGATCACGATGATGATGATCAGCGCAATGTAACTGAGCACGAACCACGTGGCCGGAAAGATTGGATCGGAGGACATGAAGAAGCACGCCTTATTTCAACGTCACCAAATATGCCGCCAACGTGCGCAGCTCATCTTGGCCCAAGTGCGCGAACGCCGGCATCACGGTGCCAGCATTAAACGCCTGTGGATTCACGAGATGAGCCACTTGCCAGTCTATGCTGCTGCCGTAGTTGAAACCTTTGTCGTCTTTGCGGCTCGCCACGTGCGTCAGGTCGGGTCCCTGCCGCTCGGTGCCCCAGAAGACCGGCGATTGAAAGACGTAATCGCCGGGCTGCGAGACGGGCCCAATGTCGCCTTTCAGATGTACCGTGCCAATGTTCGCTTCGGGCGGACGCACCTGCTGCGTGTGGCAATACCAGCAGCCCTCGCGTTTGAAAATCTCGCGCCCGTGCAGTTCGACGGCGCTGTATGGGTGCGCGTACTCGGTCGGCGTGTACGCTTGCTGATCGAGCGACGGCAAATAGATCGCCACGAACACGCCCGCCGCCAGAAAGAACAGCGAGCCGAGGGTGAGCAGTTTGACGTTTTGTAACAGGTCAGCCATTCGAGCAAACGCTATCGGCTCACAGCCGACGGCTACATTTTCAGGGAGCCCGCTTTGCGCGTTTCAACCGATACCAATCAATCGCCGCCGACCAACGGCGCGGGCTGCGGAGCAAATACGGGATGCACCGCTTCGACGACCAGACTGGTCACCGTGCGATAAATGTTGTACGCGAAGATGCACTGCCCCACGACCATCATGGCGCCGCCCGCCAGCCGGAAGAAGAAATACAAATTCATCGAGCGCACCGTTTCGATGAACGGCGTGCCCACCATCCAGTTCTCGCCTTGAATCAATCCCGCCACCCACAGGCTCATCATAAAGATGATGAGTCCCATGAGCGTTAGCCAAAAGTGCGCTTCGGCGAGCGCATAACTAAAAATTTTCTTGCGCGTCACGACGGGAAGAATCAAGTAGATGAGCGGAAACATCCAGAACGTGTAGTCGCCAATGAACGCAAGATGCGAGTGACCGACGACCCAATTGGTGAAGTGCGTGAGCAGACTGAACGACGGAAACGATTGCGCCACCCCCTGCACGCACGTCAAGCCCCAGAAGATCACGCCGACGACGAACCAGCGCAGCCGAATATCCGTCACCGCCAGATGCCACGCGCCGCGCATCGTCATAAAAAAGTTGAAGAGGAAGAGCGACGTTGGAATCGCGGCGAGAATGCTGAAGATGATCGTCAGCGTTTGCAGCCAGTACGGCGACGGCGAATACAGTTGATGATGCTGACCCGTCCACACCGTCCAGAAGCCCCAGATGGCGAGGCGATGCGAGTAGAGTGGATTGCCCGTCAGCTTTGGCAGCAAGTAGAACGCGAGACCGATGCCGCCAGTCGTGAACCAAGTATTGAACAGGTTGTGAACGTAAAAGTAGTTGATGATATTGTCATTCATGCCAACGTACGCGCCCGAAAAGTCGAGCGTGAGTTGGCCATCGGCGAAGTACAAGGGCCAGACTTTGTTGCCGATGAAATAGACGGGAATGATCAGCAGCGTGGAGAGCATGAAATGCCACAGGCTGATGTACAACTGCTTCTCGGTGCGGCGCGCGACGGTCCTCCATATGTTGATCGCCATCAGCGTGAAGATAATGAGGAACAGCACGTCGAGGGGCCAGATCATCTCGGCGTACTCGCGCCCCTGCGTGAAGCCAAGTGGAAATGTGATGAGCGCGCCAATCATCAGCGCATTCCACAAGACCATCGTGAGGTTGCCGAGCCGCTCGCTGAATAGCGTCGTGCCGGCCAACCGTGGTGTAAGAAATAGCATCGCGCCGGCGTACGCCATCGAGAGCCAGCCGTAGATGGCGATGTTGGTGTGCGCGGGACGCAGCCGGCCGAAGTTGAGCGCGGCGCGAATTTCCAGAGGCACGTAGCTCTGCACGGGCGGCGCATATAGCAGTGTCGCCGTGAACAGACCGATGAAGACAGGAACGATCAGCCAGAAAATGGCTGAGAGGAAGAAGCGCCGCGTCGCGCTGCCGGGTTCACGACTGAGCAGTGTATCGAGCATCAGTTATCTTGTTTCGTGGAGACCGCCCCGGTTTCTAACCCACATCGCTCGGCTGCGGGCGGTTACACGAAAGCGGCTAGGTCTATTCACCCATAACAAAATACCCAGCCGTGATGACTGGGTATGCCCGCGCATACAGGCAACTGTGACTGACAACGGGCATTACGGTTGACACATTCGGGAAACAGTTTCGGCGGTCATTTTTATCAACGTCTTGAAAATTATAGACGTTCTCGAACGCATGTCAAGTAGTTTTCGCGGTTGGCAGGTTGCTGATGCACGCTCGCGAGCGTCCTGCTTACGTCTCTTCCGCGCGCAGAAGCAGCAGTGGACCTTTGAACTCGTCCAGCACTTTCGGCGCGACGCTGGCGGACCAGAACGCGCTCAAGCCCATGCGCCCGTGCGTCGCCATCACGATCAAGTCGGCGTTGACGCGCTTGGCGGTGCTTACTATCGTTTTGGCGGGATCGCCGCGCGCCACTTCCGCCGTCGTGGCGGTCACGATGCGCGCGCGCACACCGCGCAAATAATCGGCGCCGCCTTGCTGCGCGAGATCGAGCACCGCGCGCATCGCGTTGGGCAGCACGGCGCTCGGCGCAGACTCCTCCGCCGTCAATGCTTCCACCGTCGGTACGACATTCAGCAGGTGAATGGTTGCACCCAGTTTTTCGGCCAACGCCGCCGCGAGTGAAATGGCGGCCTCATGGACGCGCTCACCGTCGAGTGGCAGCAGAATCTCGTGAATCTCACGCGGGCCAATTATGCCTTCGCGCTCGGGACGAATGAGCAGCACTGGCACGCTGCCTTCGTGTACGACCTTCTGGGCGATGCTGCCCAGCAGTTTCTCGCGCAAGCCGCTGTGTCCGTGCGTGCTCAACACGATGACGTCGGCATTCAACTCTGCTGCTTGATCTACGATCATCGTCGCCACGTTCTGCGGCTGTTGGGTGTGCACGTGCGATTCGATGCGCACACTGTCGCGCGACCACTGCTGCGCGAATGCGCGCAAATATTTTTCGGCATCAGAGGCTGCGCTCAAGTGCGTATCGCCGTGAATCGTCGGCGGCGCGTGCTGCTCGACAATGTGCAGCAGCGTCACGCGCGCGCCTAAACGTAGTGCCAGCGCGTGCGCGTCGGGCATGACCGCTTCGGCCAGTTTAGAGCCGTCGAGTGGAACAAGGAAGTGTTGAAACATGTTGTCCTCTGAACGCAAGACCGCGCAGGCCTCGAAGACCTGTGCAGTCTATGCTGTTAGCCGCCAATCAAATCCGTGAGCGTCTGATATAGGAGGAAAATGTTCAGCGCGACGATCACCGCGGCGACGAGTGAAGCCATGACAGTCGTCGTGCGCTTGTTGACGAGCACGCCCATGAGATCGGCGCGGCGCGTGAACATCACCAGTGGTATGATGGCGAACGGCAAGCCAAAACTCAACACGACCTGAGAGATGATGAGCGTGCGCGTTGGGTCGAAGCCGATAGCGATGACGATCAACGCGGGCAGCATCGTCACGAAGCGGCGCAGCCACACGGGAATCTGCCGATGCAGGAAGCCTTGCATGATAACTTGGCCCGCCATCGTGCCGACGGTGGATGAGGACAAACCCGACGCGAGCAGAGAGATGGCGAACACCCATGAAGACGCGCTGCCGAGTAATGGCTCCAGCGTGCGGTGCGCTTCTTCGATGGTGCCGATCTCCGTCAAGCCATGCTGGAAGAATGTCGAGGCGGCCATGATGAGGATCGCCGCGTTGATGAAACCCGCGACGCTCATCGCGATCAGCACGTCCACTAACTGAAATCGGAACAGGCGGCGCAGCTGCTCTGGCTCGCGCGTGACAATGCGCCCTTGCGTCAGCGCGGAATGTAGATAGATGACGTGCGGCATGACTGTCGCGCCGAGAATGCCGGTGGCGAGCAGCACGCTCTCGGTAAATTGTTCGCCCGGCGCGAACTGCGGCACCACGGCGTGGAACGCGACCAAGCCCAAGTCGGGCCGATCCAAAATTGTTTCGATGAGATACGCCACCGCGATCACGCCGACCAACACCGTGATCACCGCTTCGAGCGGACGAAAGCCGCGCCGCTCCAGCGCGAGAATCACGAACGTCGCAATGCCCGTGAGCACGCCCGCGGCGAACAGCGGCATGCCGAACAATAGATTGAAGCCGAGCGCCGCGCCCAGAAACTCCGCGAGGTCGGTCGCCATCGCCACCACTTCGGCGATGACCCACATGCTAATGACCAGAGGGCGCGGGAACTGCTCGCGGCACATCTCCGCCAGATTGCGTCCGCTCGCAATGCCGAGTTTTGCCGAGAGCGATTGAAGGAGCATCGCCATCAAGTTGCTGGCCACGATCACCCACAGCAGCATGTAGCCGAACTTTGCGCCACCCTGAATATTCGTCGCGAAGTTGCCGGGGTCCATATACGCAACGCACGCGACGAAGGCTGGCCCCATGAACGGCAGCACGCGAGCGAGCAGCCCTTTCTTGCTCTGCCCTTGCAGCACCTCCATCGCGCTGCTGACGGTGCCCACGTCTCCCGGTCGGACGTTCTCATGGATATTTGCCATCTTGTCTCCTCAAGCGCTTCATTGATAGGGTAGGTTTCCGAAGTCTTTGAAAATTTAGCCGCTAGTGTCGCTGGGCTGCCTCGACATCGTTCCAGCCGCCCCAAGGCTGCGTCCAGCCTTTGGTCTGCCAACGCCACACGAAATGCACGGTCAGACTCAGAATCAGCGCGCCAATCAGTCCCCAACCCAAATAGCCCGTGTTCCAGAGTATGGCGCTCACCGCGAGGAACACCACCCATTTGAGCACTCGAAACCAGATGGGCTGTGCTCGCTTGGATAATGCGACACGCACTTCTCGTGAAATTAGTTCCTTCATCCATCCCTCCGCTACTTGACTGGCTCGACGAAAATTTCCTGCGCCAACTCGGTGCCGATGTTCACTTCTTTCTTGCCAAGCCGCAAACGAATGGGTCCATTGAACGGCGCTCGTTCAAGCACGGTGAACGTCGCGTCGGGCCGCAAGCCCAACTCGCCCAGATAACGCAGCCGTTCCGCGTCGGCGTCGCTCACACGGCGCACGATGCCCGCGTGGCCGGCGGACGGCTGCTCGACGAGCGTGTGATGGCGGCGCTCGTCCACGACGCCGGCGCGCGTGGGAATGGGATCGCCGTGCGGATCGCGCTTGGGATCGCCGAGCGTCGAAGCGATCTTGTCCTCGAACGCTTCGGAGATGTGATGCTCCAATTCTTCCGCTTCCGCGTGAACCTGATCCCACGAATAGCCGAGCGCCTCGCTCAGATACGTTTCGAGCAGGCGATGATGGCGAATGACTTCGAGCGCGACCTTGCGCCCGGCTGGCGTCAACTCGACAGCCTGATACGGCGTGTGCCGCGCCAGCTTCAGCTCCGCCAGCTTCTTGATCATGTTCGTGGTGGACGCGGCTGACACATCCAGCTGCTCCGCGACGGCGCTGGTCGTGACCTCGCCCGACTGGCTCAGTTTGTAAATCGTCTTCAAATAGTCCTGCATGTTGTCGCTAATCATATCTTCCCATTATGACTAATTCATAATTTAGCCTAGCCTAAATTATATACGGGCGCGCGGCGCTGTCAAGGCACCTGCCCACATTTTAAGGAGAAGCCACCGCTCGCGCTGAACCGTTTCGGCTTCGGCTGGCGTGTTATTGAGTGGAGACATTCGCACTTAGGAATTGAGGTGAAATATGCGCACTCGTTTCGTCGCCGCCATGTGTATCGGCGTCGGCTGTCTGCTGCTGATATTGGTTACGCTGCCATCGCCCGTGCAGTCGTCGAATCCCGCACTCGGCGCTGACGTGTTCACGCCAACCAATCGCCTCTTCGCGCCGCTTGTCGCACAGTCTGTCGCCGTCACGCCTACGCGCTGCTTGACTACCTCGGTCGGCTTCACGCCACTGATGGATTTAGGCGCGGGCACGTACAAAGGCTACGAAGGCGGCTTATATCCCGGCGGCATGAACACGCCGCCGCTCGCCTATCGGCAGATTGGCATCACGCACACGCGAGCCATCACGCCGCTCAACACAGCGGGCCAACCGTCGAGCGCGGGCAAGATTGTATTGCTCTCGATTGGCATGTCGAACGCGACACAAGAATTCTCGACGTTCAAGTCCAACGCCGATGTGGACGCGCAGAAAAATCCGCAGGTCGTGCTTGTGGACGGCGCACAAGGGGGACAAGATGCAGAGGCGATCAAGAGTCCAAATGCGGCGTATTGGAGTTACGTCAATCAGCAATTGAGCGCGTCGAGTGTGGTGAGCCAACGAGTGCAAGTGGTGTGGTTGAAGGAAGCGATTGCGGGTGAGAATAAAGCCTTCCCACTCGACGCACAGCAATTGCAGAACGACTTGCAAGCTATCGTGCAAATCTTGCAGCAGCGCTTCCCGCGTCTGCAAGTCATCTATCTTGCCAGCCGCACCTATGCCGGCTACGCGACCACGACGCTCAATCCGGAGCCATATGCGTATCAGAGCGGCTTCGCGGTGACGTGGCTGATCGCCGATCACATGCAGGCGGGCGACACGGGCGCGTGGCTTGCGTGGGGACCGTACTTGTGGACGGACGGACTGGACGGTCGTAGCGATGGCTTGCAGTGGACGTGCAGCGACGTGCAAAGCGACGGCACGCATCCATCCACGAGTGGACGACAGAAAGTCGCCGCGCTGCTGCTCAACTTCTTCAAGAACGATCCGCTCGCGCAGAGGTGGTTTGTAAAGTAAAAGATAACGTGACAGGGCAATGAGGATTCAGCCTCAAGCGCATTGACGCTGCCTAACACGCGTGCTACAATCGCCCCGAACAAAATTTTTGCCCACTTGAGTTGCGCGCGAGTGGGTTATTCTTTTCGCTCGGCTTGACAGCAAGGATAAGCATGGAAAATCTAAATAGCGGAGATACCGCGCTGGTGCTCATCAGCGCCGCACTCGTCGCGCTGATGACGCCGGGGCTGGCGTTCTTTTACGGCGGCTTGGTCCGCCGCAAGAACGTCCTCTCCATCATGATGCAAAGTTTCATCTCGATGGGCGTCGTAACGATCATCTGGGTGCTCGTCGGCTTCAGTCTCGCCTTTAGCGGCGACACGATGGGCGTGATCGGAGATTTCAGACTCGTGGCGCTGCAAGACGTTGGGTTCGCGCCGAATCCAAGTTACGGTCCCACGATTCCGTTCCTTGCGTTCTTTATCTTTCAGGAAATGTTTGCCGTCATCACCCCGGCGCTGATCAGCGGCGCGTTTGCCGACCGCGTGAAATTCACCAGCTACTTGAAGTTTCTGGTATTGTGGAGCCTGCTGGTCTATATCCCATTCGTGCATTGGGTCTGGGGCGGCGGTTTCCTCGCGAGGCTGGGTGTGGTTGACTTTGCGGGTGGCATCGTCGTCCATCTGAGCGCGGGTATCGCAGCGCTGGCGTCCGTGTTCGTCGTGGGCAAGCGCGTCCTCAAGCCGGGTGAAAAAGTGTTGCCGCACAACGTCGCCTTTGCTGCACTGGGCACGGGGCTGCTATGGTTCGGCTGGTTCGGCTTTAATGGCGGCAGCGCGCTGGCGGCGAACGGCGTGGCGGCGGTTGCATTTGTCAATACCGACATCGCCGCTTCGGTCGCAATGATCGTGTGGCTGGCGCTCGCGTGGACGCGTGAGGGCAAGCCGAGCGTCACAGGCGCGCTCACCGGAGCAGTCGCGGGACTCGCCACCGTCACACCCGCCGCGGGCTTTGTGCAACCTTGGGCGGCGGCGGTCATTGGCTTGCTCGCGGCCATCGTCTGCTATTTTGCAGTTCAGTTCAGAATCAAGCGCGACTGGGACGATGCGTTAGATGTGTGGGGCGTGCATGGCGTGGGCGGGGCACTCGGTGTGATCCTGACGGGCGTGTTTGCTGTCGCTTCCATCAACACGGTCAGTGGGCTCATCGAAGGCAACGTCAATCAATTCCTCGTGCAGGTGTTCGCCGTCGCGCTCACGGCGGCGTATTCGTTCGGCGTGACCTATTTGATCTTGAAATTGCTGAATGTCTTTGAGCCTATACGCGTGTCCGCTGAGGTCGAAGCGGGCGGTCTTGACCAGCCCTTGCACGGAGAAACCGCGTACGATCTCGCGTGAGGCGCGATAGGTTCAGGCGCGCAGAATGCGGCCATCGTCGTCCACTCGATTCCGCGTGTCGTCACTGCGCCCGCAAATTTGCTCATGCCGAACAGCGTGCCGCTGTCGCAGTAGCGCAGTGGCAATTAGTCGAGCATGTAACTATGGAAGCAATCAATGAGCAATCTCATATTGAGAACTATCATCGGCTTTGTCGCGCTGATGCTGATTCTGGCACTCAGCCTATTTTTGCCGGCTGGCTCTTTGGGCTTTTGGCAAGCCTGGGTCTTTCTGGGGGTATGGTCAATTTGCGTCATTCTCATCACTGCGTATTTAGTTAAATATGACCAGACATTGTTAGCCGGTCGCGTCAACGCCGGGCCCACCGCCGAAACTCAAAAGGTTCAACAGATCATCCAAAGTCTGGCCAGCCTCTTTTTTATTGGCCTATTCATCGTGTCCGGTTTGGATTTTCGTTTTCACTGGTCAGAGATGCTGTTCGCTGTGAGCTTGATGTCAGACGGGATCGTAGCACTCAGTTTTTTCATTATTTTCCTGGT
Source organism: Anaerolineae bacterium (assembly GCA_038198935.1). Classification (GTDB taxonomy): domain Bacteria; phylum Chloroflexota; class Anaerolineae; order JACRMK01; family JACRMK01; genus JBBPZQ01. The sequence continues at coordinate 54,140 of JBBPZQ010000074.1, read as the reverse complement.
GTTCAGAGAAAACAGTTATACCAGCGCCGTCATTGAAGTATCGAATGAGCAAAAGGTGATTTCGAGCGGGCCGTACCGGTTCGTTCGACATCCAATGTAAGCCGGAGGAATCCTTTTACTCATCTTTACACCGCTCGCGTTGGGGTCTTGGAGCGGGCTCCCTTTTGCTCTGCCCCTCATATTAGTCGTCGCAGCTAGATTGCTCGCGGAAGAAAAATCCTTAGATGGAAACTTAAGCGGTTATAAAGAATATCGTCAGAAGGTGCATTACCGCCTGATCCCTTTCACTTGGTAACTTCACGTGACACGCAGAGGTCGCTGTGAGCCCGCGTTCTTGCCCTGAGCCGCGCCGCGCAACCGCGCCGACAGGGTGATGCCGGTTAAACATAACAGGAGGTAGTCTTGACGAATCACGCAACCGGACCGTTTGACGTGAAGTTGAGTCCACAGGTGAACGACAAGGTCGGAGACCCAACCGTGGGCAGGCTGTCCATTGACAAGCAGTTCCACGGCGACCTTGAAGCAACCAGTAAGGGCCAAATGCTGGCTGCCGCTACGGATGTCGAAGGATCGGCCGGTTACGTCGCGCTTGAGCGGGTCAGCGGAACGCTGCACGGTCACAGCGGAACTTTCGCCCTGCAACACAGTGGCATCATGACACGCGGCGCCCCACAACTTACGATCACGGTCGTGCCAGATTCCGGCAGCGGGCAGCTCGTCGGGCTTGCTGGCAAAATGACGATCGACATCGTGGACGGTAAGCACTTCTATGACTTCGAGTACACGCTCGACAAAACCGTTTGAAAGTCCGATGATAGTCCTTGAGACCGAGCGGCTCAGCCTGCGACGACTGCTGCCGCATGATCTCGATAGTCTATTTGCGCTTTACTGCGACCCAGAAATCCGCCGCTATTTCCCCGAAGGCACGTTGACGTATGCAGAAACGAAGCAAGAGTTGGAATGGTTTCTCAATGGACATCCGGCTCACCCTGAGTTAGGACTTTGGGCGACCATCCATAAGGACACCAGTCAATTCATTGGCCGCTGTGGTCTAATCCCGTGGACGATTGACCAAACGCTGGAAGTCGAAGTCGCTTATCTGCTGGCCAAGCCATATTGGAGACAAGGACTGGGTACCGAAGCCGCCCAAGCGCTCGTCCGCTACGGCTTCGAGCAATTGCACTTATCGCGTCTGATTGCGCTGATTGATCCCGAGCATCAGGCTTCGATACGGACGGCGCAGAAGGCGGGCTTCGCGTTCGAACGAGAAATCGAGATGCAAGGCATGCGCACCTCCGTCTATGCCAGATCGAAAGCGCAATTTGCACAGCCACTCGGCCGAAGTATCCCAATAAAGAGAGGAACGACATGCAGACTCCTAGCATGCCACATTCAGATCTCGACATCCTTTCTGATCTCAACCGCGACTACATCCGATCGGTTCAGACATCGGATGTTGGGCGGTTCGACGAGATATTGTCCGACGACTTCTACTGCTCCAATCCCGACGGATCGCTAGTCGATCGGGCGGGTTTCCTGAAACAGACGGCGCTACCGGTGCAGATCTCGGATCTGGCGGCACACGACGTCAAGATTAGGCTTATGGGCGATTTCGCGATCATTCACGCCAGCACCTCCTATAAGATGCCGGGTGGGCGGACAGGGTCGGGGCGATACACGGATGTGTGGGCGCGACAGCAGGGCCGCTGGCTGGCGGTTTCGGCCCATGTTACACGTTGTTAGGGGCGTCGAGGGTTTCCTGCCCGCGCGTCATCGCTGCACTGTCATGTTTGCTCGCACCGAACAACGTGGTGCTGGCGCATTGGCAGAACGGCACTAAATCGAGCGGGCTGTCCGTCTAACGACGCAGTGCGGAAGGCGCGAATCAAGTTCGTTCAGTTTTGGGAGAGTAACGTTTGAGTCGTTAGATTTCACGAGTCTTCTCAAGCACGTTAGGCGAGCGATTATGTATTTTTGCGCCTCACGGGTTGCTTGACATGGTAAATGAATGGGCTATACTCGTGCGCCAGAGATTTCCAGATATTGTGGCTGGCGGCGTAGCCGTCCGCTACAAAGGATGTTATGCGGAAAAATTCCGTATAACATCCCTGTGCGGGACATTATACGAAACTCAACTCTAAGCCATAGTTGGGCCACCAACACTATCTCTTGACCAAAGATAAGGAATAACCAGCAAATGGCGACCAAAAAAACCGAAGGGCAAGCCCCGAAGCTACAGAGATCGGTCATACAGTGGCTGCTTGATTCTGACCCTTCGATCCGCTGGCAGGTGATGCGGGACCTGATCGGTGCGCCCGCAGACGAGGTCGCGGCCGAGCGCGCGCGGGTCGCCACCGAGGGTATGGGCGCTCGGCTGCTCGCTCTCCAGGGGGCCGACGGGTCGTGGGCTGGCACGGCGTTCAACCAGGGTTGGGACTCCACGATGCACGTTCTGTCGCTGTTGCGAGAACTGGGCCTCGACCCCGCGAGCGACGATGCGCGTCGTGCGGTGGGACTGGTCCGCGACCGTGTGAGGTGGAAGGGATGGGACTGGGACGGCACGTGGCGGGGACCGGAATTTGACGGCAATCCCTTCTTCGCAGGCGAGGTCGAGCCGTGCATCAACGGGCAGGTCGGGGCGAGCGGCGCCTACTTCAGCCAGGACATCCAGCGGATCATCGACCGGCTGCTTGCCGAGCAGCTGCCCGACGGCGGCTGGAACTGTGAGGCCGCCAACGGCTCGACGCGGTCGTCGTTCAACACCACGATCTGCGTGCTGGAAGCCCTGCTCGAATACGCACTGGCCGGCGGGAGCAGCGCCGAGGTGACGGAGGCCCGTCTCCGCGGGCAGGAGTACCTCCTCGAGCGCCGCCTCTTCCGCCGGCGGTCCACCGGTGCGGTCGTCGACGCCGCGTGGACCCGCTTCGCCTTCCCGACCTGGTGGCACTACGACGTGCTGCGGGGGCTCGAGTACCTGCGGCGCGCCGGCGTCGTGCCCGACGAGCGCGTGGCCGAGGCAATCGACTTGGTCGCGTCCAAGCGCGACGGCGACGGTCGGTGGTCGCTCGAGACTCAGCATCCCGGCGAGATGCCGGTCGAGACGGACGAGGGCAAGGGCCGGCCGAGCCGGTGGAACACGCTGCGCGCCTTACGAGTGTTGAACTGGTATTCAGTAGGAGACTAACGCAGATGCTGCTGGAAGGAGACTGGCAAAGGACCCGAACTGGCCCATTCAGTGGCACTACCTGGACTCAGGTGGCCTAACACAGCGTGCAGCGGATTTGGCGGTACGCACCGATTCACAGGCTGAATCTAATCGAGAGAAATTTTCCGTTTCGCAAGTTGGTTCTCCCGCCAAACCACTAACGCAAACCGTTGGGCGCTTCTTCGCCACCCGCCTCACTTCTCTCTCCGTGTCAACGACCCTGCCAACTCCGCCAGTATTTCTCCCGCCGCGTTCGTCGTTCCGATCTGTTGTAACGCCCGCATCGCGTGCTGCCCGTGCGTTTCCGCTTCCTGCTCGGCTTGCTGGCGAATCCCCGCCGCGTCCATCAGCGCCATCATCTGCTTCACGTCTGCATCGCTCAGCGCCGCTTGCGCTAAGGCGCGTTTCAATCCTGCACTCACGTCGCCGCAATCCGAAATCTAAATTCTGAAATCTAAAATTTGAAATTTGAAATGCCCCTCATCCTCCACCCGCGGGCCCACCCAATCCGCCTTCGGTCAGTTTGCGTAAATCACCGAGCACCGCATCAATCTCGTCGAGCGTGACGGCCGCGCCATTGTCCTTGTGCTTCAACTCGCCGCGCGCGATGCGTTCGGCGGCGACTGCGCGGATGCTCAGGTTGCGCTTGAGCGAGTCCTTCACCAGCTCAGCCGCCGTCAGATAGCCGATCAGCGGATTGAGTGCGGTGGCGATGATCGGGTTGCGCGCGAGCCAGCCCGCCGCCTTCGCCGGATTCGCGGTAATGCCGACGATGCACTTCTCCGTGAAAGCGCGGCTGCCGTTAATGAACAAGTCCATCGTCTGAAACAAGTTGTAAGCGATGATCGGCATCATCACGTTCAATTCGAGTTGCCCGGCCGCCGCCGCCAGCGAGACCGTCAGATCGTTGCCCATGACGTGATAGCACAGCATGTTCATCATCTCCGCCAGCACCGGGTTGATTTTGCCGGGCATGATCGAAGAGCCGGGCTGCACGGCGGGCAGACGAATCTCGTCGAAGCCGCTCGTCGGGCCCGACGCGAGAAGTCGCAAGTCGTTCGAGATGCGCGTGAGTGTGAGCGCGAGAATTTTCAGCGCAGCCGAGAAGTCGGCTGCGTCCGCCATGGACTGCATTGCCTCGAACAAATTCTCCGACGCGAGCAGTTTCAACCCGGACAACTCGCTTAGCTTCTTGACCATGCGCCCGTGATACTCTGGATGTGCGTTCAATCCAGTGCCCGTCGCCGTGCCGCCGATGGGCATGGGGCGCAGACGCTCGCCTGCCGCCGCGATGCGCTCACGGTCGTGTCGGATGGCTTGCGCGTAGCCGCTGAACTCCTGACCCAAGCGAATCGGCACCGCATCCTGCAAGTGCGTGCGCCCCGACTTCAGCACGTCGTCGAACTCTTGCGCCTTTGCTTGCAGTGCGTCGGACAAGTCGTCTATCACTTTCAGCAATTCGTCGAGCCGCCACAGCGCACCGAGCCGAATCGCCGTCGGGATTGTGTCGTTGGTGGACTGCGCCATGTTGACGTGATCGTTCGGACTGACCGGCTTCATCGGGTCGTCAATCGCGACACCGAGAATTTGATTAGCGCGATTGCCGATCACCTCGTTTGCGTTCATGTTGTGGCTCGTGCCCGCGCCCGCTTGAAATGGATCCACGACGAATTGATCGTGCCACTTGCCCGCGAGCACTTCGTCGCTGGCTTGCATGATGGCGTCTGCCAACTTCGGATCAAGCAAGCCGAGATCGCGATTGACGTCGGCGGCGGCGCGTTTGATCAGCGCCATCGCCCAAATGAATGCAGGATACGGCTTCAAGCCGCTGATCGGAAAGTTCAGCACCGCGCGCTGCGTCTGCGCGCCGTACAGCGCGTCGGCGGGCACTTGCACCGTGCCCAGCGAATCTTTTTCGGTGCGGGTGGACATGGACGACTCCTGTCGTGAAAGATGAAAACTCTCTTTCGAGAGTATTCAATCTCATGCGGGGTGTCAAGTGTTGCATGTCGTGATGCGCGCGGGACCATGCTGACAATGCAGGGTCGAGGCGCGCGCGACCGCCGTGCGACGTTGACACACGCCGCGCGCGATGGAATAATCGAAGTCATGACGTGGCGATGGCTCTCGATGCTTATACTTGTGTGCGCGCTGCTGGCGTGCAGCCCGCAAGCCAGCACGCCGACCAACGCACCCGCCTCTCTGCCGACCAGCGCGCCCACTTCACTCGCGCGCGCCGTGCCCGATTGTATGCCGAACATCGTCGCCGCGCTGGACGTGCCTGCAACGTTCGCGCCGCGCTTCCCATTCCCATCCGATTTGCGCGTGTCGGCAACCTCGAATTATTTCAACGATCCCAATCACATCAAGGTCGTCGGTTATACGACGCTCGCGTTCATGGACACCGCGAAGTATTTAAATAACGCACTGCCCAAAGTTGGGTACAAGATCGTGAACAGCGACGCCGAGCAGAGCGAAGCCGAAGCGTCGTTCATCGGCAACGGCTTCAGCGGCGCATACGTCGTGCGCCCGATGCGCGCGTGCCCGAGCGTGACGGAGTTGACGGTGGTAACGCTCAAGCAGTGAACTGCTGTTGTGATACGAAAAAACGAAGCGGGCGATCGGTTGATCGCCCGCTTGCATTTGTTTGCGTCTCAGTGCTTCAGCATGAGCGGCAGATACAAGCGCCGCGTGTGTGTGTCGCTCACCTCGATCACGGCGGACGCGACGTTGCTGCTTGGCTTGCCATACACATCGCGCACAATGAGCGTCGCCATGTAGTTGCCTGGCTGTGTGTAAATGTGCGAGATGGTCGAGACGGTCGTCGAGAGCGGCGGGCTGCCGTCGCCGAAGTCAAACGTGTACGACGGAATTGAATTGCCGTCCGGATCGTATGAGCCGGTGCCGGTGAAGTACACCGTCAGCGGCGCGGCTCCCATCTGCGGCGATGCGCTCAGCACGGCGATGGGCGCGACGTTCGGTCGGCAATACGCATTGCCGTAGAGCGTGTAGTTGCCGTTGGGCGAATAATCGTTCGATGCTGTCTGTGTCACGGGCAAGCCGTCGGCGCGATTGAAGAACGTGCGCACTTCGAGATTGGACATTGTGTTGCCCGCTTGCACATTTTCGATCAAACTGTTGTCCACGGTGATGACGATCGTGCCCGACAGCGGGAAATACGAACCCACCGTGTTCGTGATCTTCGTCGGCAAGTTTGCGTTGGGCGGTGAGACGGTACCGACTTCAAAGGCGACGGCGCCCAGCGCGTCCGACTTCATCGCAATGTAGTTGCGGTCGGCGTTCGCGTTGGGGCTGCGCCGCGTCCAGATGATGTACCACTGACTGTTAGGCGGTGCGCTGTTCATCGTCGAGGTCATCACTTGCAGCGTAAACACCAACTTGTTCACACCGTCGCCAAGATACGGCTCACCGATGTACAGCCGTTGGATGTCCACACGCGGATCGGGCGGGACGTTCGGCGCGTTGTCCGTCGTGTCGGCGAGGACGAGCACGCCCGGCGGCGTGCACGGATCGGATAGTACGGTGATGGTCGCGTCCACGACCGTTTCGCCGCAGTACGCGCCTTCGCCTTGTGCATTGACTGCCGTCACGCGGTAGTAATAGGTCGTCGCGGGATCAGCCGACGTGTCGTAGTAACTATTGGTGCTGACGGTGGCCAGCAGCGTCTCGCCGCCGGACGATGTGCCGCGATAAATCTTGTATGCGCTGATGGGTGAGCCGCCGCTGTCGGGCACGGGCCAACCGAGATGCACGCCACCCAGGTCGCGTGTCGCGCTCACCAACGGCGCGCTCGGCACCGCAGGTTCGGCCGGATCATTCGCGGCAAACATGCGCTTGCCGCCCGACTGTCGGATGATCGTGCCCTTGGCAGTACCAGAGTTCGGCGGATTGTTTACGCATTCGTTGATACAGCCATCGGCGAAGCCGACGAGCACGCGCCCCTGCTTGTCAATGGTCGCGTCGAAGAAGTCTAGCAGGTTGCGGTTGCCGCTGCATGTCGTGCCCGCCGTACAAATCGCGCCGCGCTGCACGGGATCGTTCGGCGTTGCGTTGACGATGCTCCACGTCACGCCGCGATCATACGTCGTCGCGATGTACAAATACCAGAGGGCATCGGCGAAGCCGGCTGCGTCTTGATAGTTGCCGCCGCGCGTGGTGCCAATGAACGCGAACGCGGCACGGTTGCCATCGCCCGCGACGACCGCGGGGAAGACGATGTTCTGGATGCCGAGCGGCGCGCCGACGTCCACGTCATTCGTCCACGAGATGCCCTTGTTGGTCGAGACAGCGATGTGCGCGTGATTGTCGCCGGTGCCAGTGCCGTTGCCATTCTCGTAGCCAAGATAAATCGTGCCGTCGTTGGCGACGCCGACCGATGGATCGGTGTTGCCATTCACCGATGTGGGCAGCGAGCGGATGTTCCACGTCACGCCATTATCTTCGGACACGACGACGGCTTGCTTGCCGCCTAGCAGCGAGCTACAGTTGCGGTTCGGCACATATACCGTGCCGTCAGGGCCCACTTTCACATGGCCATGAAGACCGCTGCACTGCGCGATGGAGTAAATCGGCACGCCGGGGTTGTACGTCAAGCTGCCGGTGTCGCTGCGCGCGCAGAACGCCGTAGCTATATCTTGCGAACAGTAATAGACCGCGTGCGTGTACGGCTGAGCGGGCGCTGGCAAGCCGAAGCCGGCATGATAGATGCCGCCGCCTATCGTCTGATGATCCACGCCGGAGTTGCCGGGCCCGCCTTCGCTCAGCGTCCAGTTGTTGCCGTCGTCATCGCTGTACGACGACAAACTATTTTCGCCCGTCAACTGCGAAACGAAGCAGCGTCCCGTGTCTTTGTCCACGAACAGGATCGGGTCGAGTGAAGTCTTCGAGCTCGGTGCGCTCTTGTCTTCCCACGTCGCCTTCGCGGGCGACGAGCAATCGTCGAACGTGACGCGATAGGTGCTGAGGCGCGACTGAAACATCACCTTGCCCGTTTTCCAGTCCACCCCGATGGACGGCTCGCCTGCATCGTTCGCCATGTTCGGCGGCGAGACATACACTTGGAAGCGCGCGTCGCCGGGACCCGCTGGCGGGGGTGTATTCGTCGGCACTGGCGTGAACGTCGGCGTCGGCGTGCTCGCTCCTTGTGGCAGCACCGGCATCAGCACGTATGAATCGCAGGGACCGCTGCCGCTCGCGCCCGGACAGGCTACGGTCGAGTCGTAGTAAATTTTCGTGTTGTTCTGCGCGTCCACGTACACCGGATCTATTTGCAAAACGATAGTACCCGTCGCGACGATGGACTGTGCAAGACTGACCGTCGTCGAGAGTTGCGCGGGCACGTTGGGCAGTGCGGGCACGGCGGTGATGCGCTTCTCGAATTTCTTCACGCCATTAGCCCACACGCGGATGTACCAGTCGGCGTTGAGCGCGCCGCCGCACGCGCCGCACGACGCCCACCATACGACCGTCATATCGCCGTTGAGTGTCGTCGTGCCCGTCAGGTTCCATACCCAGTTCGGGTCGTAGATATTGCGGTCGGCAGTTCCATTCGTAGCCGGATTCGGCACTGTCCACGATGCGGCGGGCGACGACGACAGCGTCGAGGTGATGAACAGGAAGGGCCCATCACAGGCGACCAGATCGGTACGGCCGTCGCCCGTGCAGCCTTCCTCCGCGTTGCCCTGAAAGTGCAGCACCGTGCGCGTGTCCGTCGCGGGTGCGGCTTGCGCGACGATCACGCGGATCAGGAAGAACATCAGTCCAAAGAAGAACGTGAGTAAGCCCAGATTGATCAAGCACAAACGTGCCTCACGACGTTGACGAGACATGTCCCCTCCTTAGGAAGTGGCTAGCGGATTCCCATGCTTGCTTGCGCGCAAAGCGTTGACAAACGCGGAATGAATCAGGTCGGCAGTGAGAGGCAAGCCATGAGTCCAGTAGCGAAAAAATACCCAACCACAAAAGGTGAACTCATTCAGCCTCCACGTCGAGTCGTGCTGGCGTTCCACGTGCACACACGCGGTACAGTCCACTTCATATAGATGCATATATGCACTGTCCATCTATCGGCGATATAGGTTCAGATATATCTTGCGAATGCTCACTTGAACAAACGAAGGAGCGTGCCAAATGTGACGCAGCGCGGCGAACGCCGTCGCTGCCTCGACTGAGCACTAAGTCGGTATTTCAAGATGCCTGTGCTATAATAGGCAGCACACTTCCTTAAAATTCGTGTTCGCTCCTAGAGGAGTTCGTTACGTATGGCAACCTCGAATGGTCAAAACGGCAGCCACGACCTCGTGCTGCGCGTCGGCGGCGACTCGGCGGCAGGCGGCATCGTCGCCACGGGCGAAATCTTCGCGTATATGGCGTCGCTGGCCGGCTTGGAAGTCTATACCACGCGCACCATCCCCGCTGAAATCAAAGGTGGGCACGTCATGTATCAGATGCGCGCCGCGCTGGAGCCGCTCACCGCACAAGGCGATGAAGTGGACGTGCTGCTCGCATACGACGAAGAAACGTATGAGCGTTATTCGACACTCTTGAAGCCCGGCGGCGTGCTCGTTTATAACAGCAACGACGTGAAATTGAACGTCAAAAGCGAAGGTCGGCGGCACGTCGGCATCCCCATGCACGACATTGCCAAGTCGCTGTCGTTCGCGCGCGGCTACAACATGGTCGCGGTCGGCGCGCTGGTGAAACTGTTCGGCATGGATATGGACTTGGCGCGGCGCGGCATCGAGCGGCGCTTCGGCGGCAGCAAGCGCGCAGCCGAAACCGTGACGGTCAATATCGCCGCGCTGGAGCGTGGCTATCAGTACATCGAAGAGCAGCTCGGCAAGGACTCGCCGTTTCAGCTGCCGCAGCGCACCGACGAGCGCGAAGGCCGTATGGTTATTTCCGGCAATCAAGCGCTCTCGATGGGCATCATCGCTGCAGACTGCAAGTTCATGGCGGGCTATCCCATCACACCCGCGTCGGAGATCATGGAGTTCCTCGCGGGCGAGTTCCCGAAGATCGGCGGCACGGTCATCCAAGCCGAAGACGAGATCGCCGCGTGCGGCATGGCGCTGGGCGCGTCGTTCTCCGGCGTGCGCTCGATGACGGCGACTTCCGGGCCGGGACTCGCGCTGATGATCGAGATGCTCGGTCACGCGAGCATGACCGAGACGCCGCTGGTGATCGTGGACGTGCAGCGCGCCGGTCCTTCCACCGGTATGCCGACCAAAGTTTCGCAGGGCGACTTGCGGCTGGCGTGCTATGGCGGCAACGACGATGGTCCGCGCATTGTGGTCGCCGCCACGACCGTCGAGGACTGCTTCTACTTAATGCCGCACGCCTTCAACCTGACGGAGAAGTATCAGACGCCAGTCATCTTCATGTCGGATCAAGACATGGCGGTGCGTGTGCAGACCATCGCGCCGTTCGATCTGTCGCGCGTGGTGTACGAAGGGCGCGAACGGTACGAGCCAAGCGCCAACGGACACGGACCCTATCAGCGTTACCTGGACACGCCGAGCGGCGTCTCGCCGATGTCCGTTCCCGGCCAACCCGGCGGACAATATACCGCCGAAGGTCTGGAGCATTATGCAAGCGGCGCGCCGGTGTTCAGCGTGGAGATGCACACGAACAACATGCGCAAGCGCGCGCGCAAACTCGACGCTGCGCTCGAATACATCGAGCGGCATCAACTGTGGGAAGAATTCGGGGATGCGCAGTCGGAGATTGGCATCATCGGCTGGGGCTCGACGATTGGGCCCGTGCGCGAAGCGATCCAATCGCTGGCGGACGACGGCATGACCGTGCACGTCTTCTATCCGAAGGTGCTGATGCCATTGCCTGAAAAACAGTTGACGGCGTTCCTGAAAAACAAAAAGACGGTCATCGTGCCGGAGATGAACTTCTCGGGCCAACTGGCAGAGATGCTGCAAGCCAAGTTCCTGCGCCCGTTCACGAAGTTGAATCGCTACGGCGGCGTGCCGTTCGCGACACGCGAGATCGTGGACGCGGTAAGAGCCGCACACCAACTTTAACCGTTTCAGATTTCAGATTGCCAATTTGAAATTTGAAATCTGACTTTATTCCGGGAGTTCTTGATGACAACTGCAACCATGTCAACGGTATCAACCATCACGCCGCTGTTAGGCCGAGCGAAGCTGAAGCCGAATGATTTGAAGAGTGACATTAAACCAATCTGGTGTCCGGGCTGCGGCGACTTCGGCGTGCTGTCGGCGTTCTATAAAGCGGTGTCCGACTTAGGCATTCCGCCAGAGATGGCGGTGATCGCGTCGGGCATCGGCTGCTCGGGCCGCTTCCCCGCGTTCGTGGAAGCGTACGGCTTTCACGGCGTGCACGGTCGCGTGCTGTCGCTCGCGACCGGCATCAAAATGGCAAACCCTGAGCTGCTCGTGTGCGCGGTTGGCGGCGATGGCGATGCGTTCTCGATTGGCGCGGGACACTTCCCGCACGCGGCGCGCCGCAATGTGGACATCTGCTACATCGTGATGGACAACGAGATTTACGGCTTGACGAAAGGGCAAGTCTCGCCGACCAGTCCGCAAGGGCTGGGCCCCAAGTTCGCGCCCTATGGCGAGATCAAAGCAGCCAAGTCCACACCATACGGCAACACCGACGCGCCGATCAATCCGATTGCGATGGCGCTCGCGTATGGCGCGACGTATGTGGCGCGCGGCTTCTCGTCCAAGCCGAAGGAAGTGACTGAACTGATCAAGCACGGCTTGACGCACAAAGGCTTCGCGTTCATCCAAATCTATTCGCCGTGCGTCACGTTCTACGACACCTACGATCATTACAAGGAAGTGACGAAGCCACTGCCCGCCGATCACGATACGCACGACAAGATGGCGGCGATGCGCTACGCCTACGACAGCGAGCACTTGTATCTCGGCGAGTATTACATCGAAGATCGTCCGAGCATGGCGGAGAACCTCAAAGGCTTGCGCGCCAAATCGGGCAGCGAGTTCTCGATGGATGCACTGATGGAGCGGTTCAAGGGCTAAGCCTCAACGTGCGAATGTTTAAACGAGGAGACAGTCTTCTGACTGTCTCCTTTTCATTTCATTTGCGGCGGCTCAGGCGATGAAGTAAGATGAAGTCGAATGCGATTTGAGATCGTTGGTGACATCACAGACGCCGAACCAATCGCGACCGGAAAGTCAATTCGCGACCTTGCTCGCCTGAGAAGGTCGTATGGCAATGGGCGCTGGCGGAAGATGAACGGCAGTGCACGGGTTCGCCTCGCGAATGGGCGGCCCAGGCGCGCCGAATTACACTGCTATGAAGCGCATGGCATTGGCAAAAAAGAATTCAAGCGCAAGCGTTATCTCGACTAAAGTGAACGGGCGCACGACATTCGCTATTTGCGTTAACAACGCAGCATATCCCGCGTCACTCGAACTGCATAAAATCTACCGTGTCCTTCCAGACCTTGATGCGGAGCAGGATGACGACTTGCGCGTCATTGATGAAAGCGGCGAAGACTATTTGTATCCGTCCGCTTGGTTTATCTGCGTTGAATTCCCCCCACACGTTAAGCGCGCCCTGCGAACATCCTTTGCGCACAGCGCCCAGCCTGCCTGATTGGCACTACATATGACAACACCCGTATCTGTCCGTCCGCGCCGTCCGGAATGGATCAAAGTGCGCGCGCCGTGGGGCGAGGAGTATTCGCGCCTCAAGCACCTGATGCGCGACTTGAATTTGCACACCGTCTGCGAAGAAGCCTTGTGTCCGAACATCGGCGAGTGCTGGGGCGCGGGCACGGCGACGATCATGATTCTGGGCGACGTGTGCACGCGCGCCTGCCGCTTCTGTGCCGTCACGACAGGCGACCCGAGGGGCATCGTGGACGAGCTCGAGCCGTGGCGCGTGTCCGATGCGATCAGCCAGTTGAATTTAAGGTACGTCGTCGTCACGTCCGTGGATCGCGACGACTTGGCTGACGAAGGCGCGGGCGTGTTCGCCGAGACGGTGCGGCAGATCAAAACCAAGTCTCCGCAGACGATCATCGAGGTGCTGATTCCCGACTTCAAAGGCAAGCGCGAGTTGATTCAGAAAATCGTGGACGCGCGCCCTGCCGTCATCGCGCAGAACATCGAGACCGTGAAGCGGCTGACGCACGAAGTGCGCGACAAGCGCGCGGGCTACGAGCAGACGCTCGGCGTGTTGAAGACGGTGAAGGAGTTCAACCCGCAGACGATGACCAAGAGCAGCATCATGCTCGGACTCGGCGAGACGTTCGACGAAGTGGTCGAGACGATGTGCGATTTGCGCGCAGTGGATTGTGACCTGCTGGCGATTGGGCAATATCTGCGACCGACCGATAAGAAGCGGCACTACCCGCTGATGGAATACGTTCACCCCGACGTGTTCGCGAAACTGCGCGAAGAAGGACAATACCTCGGTTTCCGCTACGTCGCGTCCGGACCGCTCGTGCGCTCATCGTACAAGGCGTGGGAAGCGGCCAAGTTGTTCCCCGACGGCGCGCCTGTATAGGTATCCAAAACGCTTGACCATCTCGCTTCAAAGTCCTATCATTGAGCAAACTTCACGAAGGGAGAATCGTCAACATGCACCTCCAGTTCTCGCTCAAGCACGTTCGCTGCTCGAAATGGTTCATGAGTGTCCTTCCTGCTTTGCTGATTGGCGTGTGCCTTTTCATGCTCACGCCTTTCAGTGCTGACGCGGGAGGACCGGGCTGCTACGGCACGGGCTGCCGCAACAAAGACCCGCAAGTGATGGGCTGTCACGCCGATGCGGTCACGCTTGCCATCATCCCGCATCCCGGAACTGCATCGGCAGGCTATCAGCAATTCACCGAACTGCGTTACTCGACAGCGTGCAATGCGCGCTGGTCGCGTGTGACCAGCCGTCTCGCGACGAGCGATATCAACTACACGGGCGCGTGGGTCGCCGGACATTGGATCACCACGCACAAGACGGTGTTCGGCGCGGGCGGCGGCTTGGTGTGGAGCCGCATGTGGAATGGATGGGTCTCGGCGTGCGGGGTGTCGGTGAGCAACGGCGACCCGACATACAAAGTGATTGGCTGTGCGCCGTAAGCGCACCTCAGACAAAAAACGAAACGCGCTACTACCTGTCCAGTCTGACGGTGTCGGCCGCACGCGCTAGAGATCGTGCGCATGCATTCGGGCATCGAGAATGAATTGCATTGGGTGCTCGACGGCGCCTGTCGTGAAGATGACTGTCGCATCTGCACGGGTCATGCTGGTCAGAACGTTGCGATCCTACGTCATCTCGCGCTCAACCTGCTCAAGCGCGAGATGACGCAGCGCAGAAAATCGGTCTCAAACACATCCAGCGCCGTCCGACGCCAAGTGCGTCCTGCATTCTTGAACGTGCCGATGGGGTCTTTTTCTTCGTATCAACCCTCATCATCGGCAAATTTGCCTTCGGGAACTTGCGGTGGAGGCGTGCGCTGTAACGAAACTATTGGTCGCGGTGAGCGTCTTGGCGCGGGCTCAAGCGTTTGCGATTGGCGCGTACGGCAACCCCCTTTGGATTTGAGTATGCGTGCGACCGTTGAGTGTTCGACTTGAAATTTATTTTGCAACTGGCGGGTCGGCGTAGCGAGCGTCTTGCGAGTCCATTTCAAACCTGTAATCGGATCGCCTGCGCTCGCAGCTTCCAACCGTTTGTCTAGCAGTCTGTCGGAGAGGAATTCGAAAACCCTTGTTTTCAGGCATTTCTTGCATGAGGCGGGAGCGATTTTCCGAAGAAAAACTGCTCTCTCCGACAGGCTGCTAGCGCAGCAACAATGCCGGGCTGTTTTTTTCGACGGCCAGACGCCCGGCCCCCGCTGCCCGCACGCGAGCATGTGCTGTGTAACGTGTGGGTAGCTGAATCACCAACGCATCTAATCCATTTTAACGGCGAACGCTTCTTAGGGCCCTATCATGCGTAAGGCGATGTACAACTTGCCAAGTTCGTAGGAGATTCAATGCCGACTCAACCTAAAGCCATGCCGAAAGTCAGTCCGACGATCGGCACATCAGTTGACGAGTACATCGCACAGAAGTTGACTGTCGAGCAAGCCGAGATCGTCAACGCGCTGCGCCAATTGGTGCGGGCGACTGCGCCGAAGTCCAGCGAGCAAATCAAGTGGGCGCAGCCAGTGTTCGAGGAGAATGGCCCCTTCGCGTTCATCAAGCCCGCGAAAGCGCATGTCACGTTTGGCTTCTGGCGCGGCGCGGAGTTGGCTGATCCGAGTGGCTTGCTGCTAGGTGACGGCGACCGCATGAAGCACATCAGGCTGACGAGCGTGAAAGACATTCGCAAGAAAGAGTTTCAGGCGTTCGTGAAACAAGCGGTCAAACTGAATCACGCGAAGGGCGACCCCACCAAGCGAGCGAACCGATGAGCGAACTGATTCATCCGCAAACACAAATCGGCCACGTGCACCTGAAAGTCGCGAACCTCGAACGCGCCGTGAAGTTCTACACGGAGGCGATGGGCTTCGAAGTACAGGCGCAATTCGATAGCGCGGCGTTCCTGTCGGCGGGCGGCTATCATCACCACATCGGGCTGAACACGTGGGAGAGCAAGAACGGTCAACCGCCGCCGCGCGGCACGACGGGGCTGTATCATTTCGCCATCCTCTATGCCAATCGCACAGAACTCGCGCGCGCGTTGAAACGCTTGCTCGATCACGGCGTGCGCATTGACGGCGCGTCCGATCACGGTGTGAGCGAAGCGATCTACCTGCATGACCCTGACGGCAATGGCATCGAAATCTATCGCGACCGCCCGCGCGACGAATGGCCCATACGCGACGGACAATTGACGATGACGACGGAGCCGCTGGATTTGCGCGCGTTGCTGCGCGAACTGGACGGATGAGCATGGACGGTGGACGGCTGAACGCAAAAGGGAACTGCTGTCGGCCGTCCACAATAACATCACCTTCACTCGGAAAGACACCTCATGCCCAAACACCCGATCACTCTTGAAGACCTCGCCGCGATCAAACCTGTTGGCGATCCGCAAATGTCGTCTGACGGCACGCGCGTGCTGTACACCGTCAAGAGCACGAACGTCGAGAAGAACAAATATTTCACGCACCTCTGGATCAGCAGTGTGAGCGACGGCAGTGCGATGCAGTTCACCTTTGGCGAGGTGAGCGACTCGTCGCCGCGCTGGTCTCCGCGCGACGTGATGATCGCGTTCGTGCGCACCAGTGGCGGCAAAGACAAAAAGACGCAGATCTGGTTGGCGCCCACCGGTGGCGGCGAACCGCGCGCACTGACCGACTTGCCCGAAGGCGGCTTCAGCGAATTGAGTTGGTCACCTGACGGTAAGTCACTCGCGTTCGCCTATCGTCCGATTGCCGAAGGCTGGACTAAAGATGCGGCGAAGAGCCGCGAGGAGAGTGGCAAATCGAAGCCGCCGCGTGTCATCACGCGCGTGCGCTATCGTTTGGATGGTGCGGGCTTTCAGGACGAGCGTCAGCACATTTGGGTATGCGCTGTCGAGAGCGGCGAGTCGAAGCAAGTCACGGATGGCGATCACGACGACAGTTCACCCGCGTGGTCGCCCGACAGTCGGACGATTGCGTTCGCGTCTAATCGCGGCGCTGACCCCGATCGGCATCGTTACCGCAATGACATCTTGATCGTGCCCGCGCGCGGCGGCAAACCCAAAAAACTTCAAGCGCACGAAGGCTCGAAAGGTTCGCTCGCGTTCTCGCCCGACGGCGCGCACATCGCATACATCGGCAGCGAGTGCGCGGACGACGGCTGGCGGCCCAAAAACTCGCGCTTGTGGGTGATCAGCAGCACGGGCGGCGAGTCGCGCTGTCTCTCGCTGGAGTTGGATCGCAGCGTCGGCGACACGACGCTTGGCGACACGCGCGAAGGCGCGTCCACCATTCCGATTTGGTCCGCCGATGGCTCGCGAATTTTTGTCGTCATCAGCGACGCGGGCAACAGCCATCTGTATGCCACCGATGTCCAATCGGCGCAGCTGACGCAGTTGACCAAAGGCGCGCGCGATGTGGTCGGCGTGACGATGGATCGCGCGCGTGAGTGTGCGGCGCTGCTCATCGGCAACGCGACGCATCCCACCGAAGTGTTCATCGCCGACATGACGCCATTCGCCGCTTCGGCGAATGGCACAGTGCCAGAATCCGAAACGGATTCTGGCGAGCGCACGCGGGATGGCGGCTCGCTCACACCGAAGCCACTGTCGCATATCAACGACAAGTGGTCGAAGACTGTGCAGATTGGCAAGCCCGAAGAGTTCTGGCTCACGCAGCCCGACCCTTCGACGGTCACAGGTGACCGCTCAGGGCAGGCTGTGCGCGTGCAGGGTTGGGTCATTCGTCCCACCGATTTCAAAAAAGGCCAGCAGTATCCGACGCTGCTGTATGTGCATGGCGGACCCCATACACAGTATGGCAATACCTTCTTCCACGAGTTGCAGTGGCACGCGGCGCGTGGCTATGTGGTCGTCTATAGCAATCCGCGCGGTAGCAACGGACGCGAGGAATCGTTCGGCGCGTGCATCCATCGCGACTGGGGCAAACTCGACTACGCCGACGTGATGGCAGTCGCCGATTACGCCGAGTCGCTGCCCTACGTGGACAAGTCACGCATGGCGATTGCGGGCGGCAGTTACGGCGGCTACATGACGAACTGGGTCGTGGGTCATACGGATCGTTTCAAGTGCGGCGTGACCGACCGCTCGATCTGCAATTGGATCAGCATGGTCGCAACGACCGATGTGCCCGCGCCGCCCGACGGTTTGTGGCCAGGGACACCCTGGGGCGATGATTTTGTCAAAGGCTGGGAGATGTCGCCGCTCAAGTATGTCGAGAACGTCAAGACGCCGCTGCTCATCATTCACAGCGAAGGTGACCTGCGCTGTCCGATCTCCCAATCAGAAGAGTGGTTCACCGCGCTCAAATGGCTCGGACAGAATCCGGTGTTCGTGCGCTATCCGCCGGAGTCGAGTCACGGCTTGTCGCGCGGCGGGCCTATTGACTTGCGTTATGATCGCCTGACGCGCATCGGCGAGTGGCTCGATCAGCATCTAACCGCGAAGACGCCAAGCGCGCGAAGAAAAACCAAAATTGCTTCGCGTACTTCGCGTCTTCGCCGTTCAACGAATCAATGAACGGCCGCATCTTCCAAATCAACATCTCGCCCAACGGCGGCGTGCCGAAGCGCGCCGTGTATGAGGCGCAAGTCGAGACGCTCGGCATCGTGGGCAGTCGCGTTGGTAATCCGAAGATTCACGGCGGGCCACTCGCCGCGCTGTGCCTCTATTCGCTCGAAGTGATTCAGGCGCTACAAGCCGAAGGACATCCGATCTTCCCCGGCTCCGTCGGCGACAACCTCACGCTCAGTGGTCTCGATTGGGCGCGCGTGGTGCCCGGCGTGCAACTGGAACTCGGCGACGAGCTGCTGATAGAAGTCACGCAGTACACGACGCCGTGCCAAACGATCATCGCCTCATTCGCCGACCGCAACTCGAACCGCATCTTGCAAAAGACACATCCCGGCTGGTCGCGCGTGTACGCGAAGGTGCTGCGGGCGGGACGTATCAAAGTCGGCGATCACGTTACATTGCAACTGAATGGAAAAGCATGAACTGATTCAAGCGTTGCGTGACCTCGACGAACGACTGGACACACCCTGTGACATCGTGATCGTCGGCGGTGCTGCGATGATTCTGAGTTTCGGAGCACTGCGCGCGACGCGCGACGTTGACGTATTGATTTTGAATGGTGATGGGCTTGCGCTGCGTAAGGCAGCGCGACGAGTTGCAGAGGAATATGGCTTGCCTGAAGATTAGTTGAATGATGCAGTCAAGGGTTATGCGGATATTCTGCCTGACGACTTTCGCGACCGCTTACGACCACTCGTAGAATTCTCACACATGCGCGTATTCACCCTCGGTTTGCCTGAGCAGGTTGCCATGAAAGCAGTGGCGTTGCGCGAACAAGATTTGGAAGACCTGGAATTGCTGTTGCCGCAACTTCAAGCTGCGGATAGAGAAGTTGTCAAGCGTAATGTGACGCATCTTCAAAGCAAGAGAATAGATTGGGCACAGCGGCTTCGTTACTTTCTGTTGGACAAGGATGGGAACTCGATTAGATTCTCTCTTTCAAGAGTGGGCACAACTCGGCGGCGAGGTATTACTGGCGCGCGCCGAAGAGACGATTCATACCCGCCCACCCGAAGATGTCATTGCTGAAAGCACGGCACATTGTCGCGAGTCGGGACGGCTGACGTGGATTGTTCTCGATTGGCTCATTCAGCACATAGAACAACTAGACGAGCGAAGACTGCTACACTACACGAGGCAGTTCGGTGATCTATCCGTGTTAGGATTGCTGTGCGATGCTGCGACTGCCCGAAATGCGAATCCTAGATTGCAGCGCATCCTGCGCGCGTGTGCACCGCATGTGCCGACTGAAATCTTTTTTCATCGCGTCGGGCGCAGTCCACTCGCTTCAAGATTAGCGCGCGAGAATACGCTGGATGTGTTCAGAAGATGGGGATACGTTTCAAACGAATTGCGGTATTTGAGCAGTGCAAAACAGTTTGCGTTCTGAGGAGAATATGACTCACTCAATCAACCGCGCTGCCGTCGTCGGCGCAGGCACGATGGGCGCGGCGATTGCGGCACATCTCGCAAATGCGGGCATTCCCGTCGTGCTGCTCGACGCCGTGCCGACGGCGCTCACGCCCGACGAAGAGAAGCGCAAACTGACGTTGCAGCATCCGGCCGTGCGCAATCGTCTGGTGCGCGCGGGACTGGAGCGCGCAGTCAAGGCGAGTCCCGCCAACTTCGCGTCGCCTGATTTCGTCGAGCGCGTCACGACCGGCAACACCGAAGATGATTTGCAAAAACTGGCGGACACCGATTGGATCGTCGAAGCGATCTTCGAGAACCTTGAAGCAAAGCAGAAGTTGATGGCGCAGATCGAATCGGTGCGCAAGCCGCACGCGATTGTGAGCAGCAACACGTCGGGCATCCCGATTGCCAAAATTGCCGACGGTCGCTCGGACGAGTTCAAGAAACATTTTCTCGGCATGCACTTCTTCAATCCGCCGCGCTACTTGAGGCTGCTTGAAATCATTCCGACGCCTGACAGCGATCCCGCCGTCGTCGCGTTTATGAAACAGTTTGCCGAGCGCGTGCTGGGCAAAGGCGTCGTGCTCGCGAAGGACACGCCGAACTTCGTCGGCAATCGCATCTTCTCGCTCAGCAGCGCGTTCGCCTTGAACACCATTCTGGACAACGACTACACGGTTGAAGAAGTGGATGCGCTGACGGGCCCGCTCATCGGCTATCCGAAGACGGCAACATTTCGCTTGCTCGATCTGGTCGGCTTGGACATCGCGCAGTCGGTCGGCAACAACTTGTATGACTTGGTTGCCACCGACGAGTCGCGTGAATTGCTGCGGCACGAACGCTCGCGCGCGCTGAACGACGAATTGATGAAGCGCAAGTGGATCGGCAACAAAGCGGGGCAAGGTTTCTACAAAGAGATGAAAGGCGAAGGCGGAAGGCGAGAGTTCTGGGCGCTCGACCTCAACACACTCGAATACAAGCCGCCGAGCAATCCGCGCTTTGAGTCCGTCGGCCGCGCCAAAGATGTTGAGCCACTCGGCGAGCGACTCAAGATGTTGGTGAGGTCGGATGATCGCGCGGGCACGTTTTTGTGGCAGTTAGTCTCGTTCAACATGGCATATGCCTCACGGCGCGTGCCCGAAATCGCGGACGAGTTCTATCAAATTGACAACGCGCTGAAGTCGGGCTTCTCGCAGCAGCTGGGCCCCTTTGAAATGTGGGATGCGCTCGGCGTCGCCGAGACAGTGCAGCACATGGAAGCGGACGGTACGCAAGTTGCCTCGTGGGTGAAGGAGATGTTGGACAGCGGCCACGCGACATTCTATCAATACGAGGGCGGCCGTAAGCTCGGCTTCTACGACTTGCGCACGAACTCGTATCAACCGCTGCCGCGCGATGCGTCCATTGTATCGCTCGCCGACTTGAAATCTCAGGGCAAGGAATTGCAATCCAACGAGAGCGCAAGCTTGATTGATCTCGGCGACGGCGTGCTGTGCTTCGAGTTCCACACCAAGACACTCAACGCGCTCGACCCGTACATTCTTGACATGGCGCAGAGTGCACTCGAAGAATTACAAAAGCCCGAATGGGTCGGCATGGTCATCGGCAACGAGGGCGAGGCATTCTGCGCGGGCGCGAACGTGTTCACGATGGCGATGCTGGCGCAGCAAGGGCAGTACGATGAACTGGAAACGTTCATCGCCAAAGGTCAGCAGTTGATGCAGGCGATGCGCTTCAGCCCCAAGCCGATCGTCGCCGCGCCTGCGGGCATGGCGCTCGGCGGTGGCGCGGAGATCGTGATGGCGGCGTCGCGCGCGGTCGCGCATCTCGAAGCGTACATCGGGCAAGTCGAGGTGGGCGTCGGATTGATTCCCGCGGGTGGTGGTGTGAAAGAGTTGCTGCGCCGCAACCTCGCGCCGATCAAAACCACGCCGCAGGCGAACCCGCAGCCGTTCGTCAGCCAAGTGTTCCAAACGATCTCGCAAGCCAAAGTTTCGACGAGCGCGTTCGAGGCGCGCGCCTTGGGATTCCTGAGCGAGCGCGATCGCATCGTCTTCAATCGCGAACAGTTGATCGGCGAGGCGAAGCGCGAAGTGCTGAACATGGTGCACGACGGCTGTCGCGCTCCGATTGAATCGAAGAACGTCTTTGCGGTCGGGCGCGACGGACTGGCGATGCTGAAGATCGTCATCAACGGAATGCGCGGCGGCAACTACGTCAGCGATTACGACACGCTGATCGGCAAGCAACTGGCAAACGTCGTCGCGGGCGGCGACCTGTCGCTTGGTCAGTGGGTGAGCGAGCAATACATCTTGGATTTGGAGCGCGAGGCTTTTATCAATTTGATGAAGCAGCCGAAGACGCTGGAGCGCATCTGGAGTTTCTTGCAGACGGGCAAGGCGGTGAGGAATTAGCAAGTACGACCTCACGTTTGTCATGCTGAGCGCAGCGAAGCATCTCTGAGACGCCGGAGCCAGAGTCAGGTGTTCATGTAATCAGGTCGTCGCGAATTGAGCGCTTCAGCAGACGAGTCGTCGAGTATCATGTCAGAGATTCGTCGTCGTTTCGCTCCTCAGAGTGCCAATGATTAGAAACATGACTTTCGACGCTCAGTCACTCAGTCTGAACAACCTGCTTCGTCCCGACGTGCGCGCGAATCCATACGCGCTATATGCGGACATTCGCGCGCACGATCCGCTGCACTGGGACGAGCTGATGGGCTTCTGGGTGGCCACGCGCTACGCCGACGCACTCGCCATTCTGCACGACCATCGCTTCGCCAAAGCGCAAGGCTTGGAGGCAGCGCTCAATCGTCTGCCCGAAGGCGAACGAGACGGCGCGCGTCCCGTGTACGCCGCGTTCGCCAAGCAGATGCTCTACGCCGACCCACCTTATCACACACAACTGCGCAGTCTAGTCAGCAAGGCATTCACGCCGCGCATGATCGAGCGCATGCGCGCGCACGTCCAGCAAGTCGTGGATGGTCTGCTCGATGCCGTCGCGGACGATGGACGCATGGACGTGATCCAGCAGTTCGCCTATCCGCTGCCCGTGATTGTGATTCTGGAGATGATGGGTCTGCCGCTCGACGAACGCCCGCAGTTCAAGCAGTGGTCGGACGATTTTGCAGCGACGCTTGGCGTCGTGCGCCGCTCGCCTCAACTGTTTGCGAAAGGGCAAGAAAGTCTCATCGGACTGACCCAATATATCAGCGAACGGTGCGAGTGGGTGCAAGCGCGCGACAAGGACAATTTGTTGAGCGCGCTCGTCTCAGTTCATGAGCATGGCACGTCGTTGAGTCAAGCAGAAATTGTCGCCAATACACTACTGCTGCTCGTCGCGGGTCACGAGACGACGACGAACTTGATTGGCAACGGCTTGCTCGCCCTGTTGCGGCATCCGGAGCAGATGCAGCGCCTACGCGCGGAGCCGGCGCTGATCGGCGCGGCGACTGAAGAACTGCTGCGCTACGACAGTCCCGTGCAAATTGTGTGGCGCTATGCGACCGACGACGTGAGCATCGGCGAGAAAACGATTCGCACAGGACAAATCGTGAACGTGCTGCTTGGCGCTGCCAACCGCGACCCCAAGCAATTCGCCGACCCTGACAGGCTCGACCTGACGCGCCACATCGAGCGTCATCTCGGTTTCTCGTTGGGCACGCACTTCTGTCTCGGTGCGCCGCTCGCCAGGCTCGAAGGCGAGGCCGCACTCGTGACCCTGCTGCATCGTTTTCCAAACTTGCGATTGGAAACGGAAGACTTGGCGTGGCACGACAATCCGACGTTTCGCGGATTGACTGCACTGCCGGTTGCATTCTCGGAATAAACACCGATGATCATGACGCGACCTGAAGCACGAAGCAAATATTCTTTGCGTTCTTTGCAGTTCGATGAGGAGGCATGATGAAAGAAGCCGTGATTGTGTCCGCCGCGCGCACCGCGATTGGCAAAGCGCCGAGCGGCAAGTTGAGCCAGCATCGGCCAGAGGACATGGGCGCGACGGTCGTGAACGAAGCGATTCGCCGCGCGCCGGGTCTCGACCCGAAAGAGATCGAAGACGTGATCATCGGCTGCGCCACGCCCGAAAGCGAGCAGGGCTATCAGATGGCGCGCGTCATCTGCCAGCGCGCAGGTCTGCCCTACGAAGTGCCGGGGCAGACGGTGAATCGCTTTTGCTCGTCGGGCTTGCAGACGATTGCGCTTGCCTCCGAGCGCATCATGGCAGGTTTTGGCGACGTGTTCGTCGCGGGTGGCGTCGAGTCCATGAGCGCGCTCTCGCGCGGCGGCGGACGACTGAAGCCGAATCCGTATCTGGCTGAAGAATATCCAGCTGCGTACACCTCGATGGGCATCACCGCCGAGAACGTCGCGAAGGAATACAGCGTCAGCCGCGCCGATCAGGACGAATTCTCATACTACTCGCATCAAAAGGCAATCGCCGCCATCGAGTCGGGTAAGTTCAAGGACGAGATCGCGCCGCTCAATTTCGAGGTCGTGAGTCTGGACGAGAAGGGCAAGCGCAAGCAGACAGCCTATGTGTTCGATACGGACGAAGGTCCGCGCCGTGACACCTCGCTGGAGGCACTCGCCAAGTTGCGGCCCGTGTTTCAAAACGGCGGCACCGTGACCGCAGGCTCGTCGTCGCAGACGAGCGATGGCGCGGGCGCGGTCGTGGTCATGGAGCGCACGCGTGCGGAGCGCATGGGCTTGAAGCCGCTCGCGCGCTTCGTCTCGTTTGCAGTCGCGGGCGTGCCCGCCGAACTGATGGGCATCGGACCCATCGCCGCGATTCCGAAGGCGTTGAAGTTGGCGGGACTCGAGCTCGACGACATTGACCTGTTCGAGTTGAACGAAGCGTTTGCGGCGCAGGCGCTCGCGGTTATTCGCACACTGGAAATGGACATGGACAAGATCAATGTGAACGGCGGCGCGATTGCGTTGGGACATCCGCTTGGCGCGACGGGTGCGATCCTCACCGCGAAGCTGCTCGGGGAGATGAAGCGCCGCCACTCGAAGTATGGCATGGTGACGATGTGCATCGGCGGCGGCATGGGCGCGGCGGGCATCTTTGAGAATTTGCAGTAGCGCACTTGTCAAGCGCCCAAAGCACGATACAATCAATGTAGTTCGTCATTCCACTCACATAGGAGATTGAAATGAGCACCAACACATCCACCGCCGAGATGGTCATGCAGGGCATGAAGCAATAC
The DNA here is from genome assembly GCA_038198935.1 of Anaerolineae bacterium. Lineage (GTDB taxonomy): Bacteria > Chloroflexota > Anaerolineae > JACRMK01 > JACRMK01 > JBBPZQ01. The sequence goes on along the minus strand of JBBPZQ010000074.1, from coordinate 29,082 downwards.
TTCAAGCCCGATGCGGCGCAAGGCATTGACGCCGTCGTACAGTTCAACCTGACAGGCGAAGGCGGCGGCGAATACTACGCAACGATCAAAGACGGCAAGTTCGACTATCAAGCGGGCATAGCGCCGAATCCAAAAATGACCATCACCGCTGACGCCAAAGATTATGCCGAGATCGCTACGGGCAAAATGAATCCGATGGCGGCGTTCTCGTCCGGCAAGTTGAAAGTCGGCGGCGACATGATGTTTGCCATGAAGCTCGCGTCGTTCTTCGGTCGCCCCGCTTGATCTGTTTGCAACTGATCAAAAGCCCTCGTGAATGCGAGGGCTTTTTGCTGAGGAGACTATGACCCAACTGCCGTCGTTCGATCAACTGCCGTTCCAAGCGGGCAACCCGCCGCGCGCGTCGTGGGGCTTGTGGGGCGACAACGATCAGGTCGGCACGATTAATTTGCTGACGAGTGAGCGCGTCGTGCATGCGGCGCAGTTGGTGCGCACGGGCGCTGTGTTTGCACTAAACTGGGAATTGGAGAAACCGAATCCGCCACTGTTCTTTCGAGAGACGCTGCGGCACACGATTAAGAATCGGCTCGGCAACGGCCACGACGATGTGTACGATAATTGGAACACGCAAGCCAGCACGCAATGGGACGGCTTGACGCACGTCGCGCATCCGCAGCACGGCTTCTATCACGGCGTGAGCAACGACGACATCACGGGCGAAGCCGGCACGCGCAACGGCATCGAGCATTGGGCGCGGCGCGGCATCGCCGGGCGCGGCGTGTTGGTGGATTTTGCAAAGTGGGCGAAGGACAACGGCTTGGAGTTCAAGGCAGGCCAACGATTCGCGATCACGGCGGAGCATTTGCAAGAGGCCGCTCGCGCGCAGGGCGTGGAGTTTCAAGTTGGCGACGTGCTGCTGTTCCGCACCGGCTGGATCGAGTGGTACGAGGGGCTCAACACGCGCGAGCGGTTTGAGTTGGGCCACTCGACCAAGTTCGAGTGCATCGGCTTGGAGCAGAGCGAGGCGACGCTGCGCTTCTTGTGGGACAACCACTTTGCGGCGGCTGCCTGCGACTGCCCTTCGTTCGAGGCGTGGCCCCCCGATCAGAGTTTCGGCTTCATGCATCAGACCCTGCTGCCATTGTTCGGCTTGCCGCTCGGCGAGTTGTTCAATCTGGATCTATTCGCGGCTGATTGTGCGCGCGACGGCGTGTATGAGTTCCTCTTCACATCTGCACCGCTCAACAAACTCGGCGGCGTCGCAAGCCCACCGAACGCGCTGGCGATCAAGTGACGTTTGGAATCAGTCGCTCACTTACGCTGAATCGCGTAACCCGCGCCGAAGCGCGAAACCTCAATAGCGCACGTGCTGGCGCGTCAGTAGTTCCAAAATTTTTTCGATCACGAAGATGATCGGCATGAAGAAGACATCCACGAGGCAGGTCAGCACGAACGCGCGCACAAGCCAGTTTACCGCGAGCGCGATGCCCTGTGCGATCTGATCGGGAATGCTGCTCACCAGCCCCGACAGATAGACGAGCACCGCAATCACGCCAAACCAGATCAGCACAGGTCCCCACGCCTGCCGATCCGATTCGCTAGGCAACATGCCATTCGAGATGGCGAAGATCAGGTACAACAGCAGCCAGAAGTCGGCAGCGCCGAGCGCGTGCGGCATGCTCGCCATCAACGCGCCCAACTGCGCCGACAGCGAGGACACGGTTTGCAGCGTCGGCAGTTCGCGCGGCGAGAGCAGCAGCACGACGATGCTGCCAGCCAACAGCGGCGCGACGCCGATCAACGCTTCGCGCAGCGTATCGGTGCGTTCGATTTCGACGAAGCCGAGCCGCAACATACCGCGCGGTTGCTTGGCGGGCACGAGCGAGAATTTGCGCACGGGCACGTCGAGGAAGAGTGCCATCAACGAATGGGCGGTCTCGTGTACGACGGTGCCGGGGAAGAGTAGGAACGAGTAAATGAGGAAGGCGCGGTCGGGATCGCGCGTGAACAGCAAGCCGACCCCCTGCACGTGCCGATGAATCCAACGCTTGAGCAGCAGCATCAACAGCGTGAGGCCAATCAGCCACAGCAGTGATTCGAGAACAGCAGACATGAAGGAGTGCGTGCCCTAGGCTGCGTGCATAGGCGGCTTCGCCGCATGGCTCAGGGTCAAGTGCTGAGTACTAAGTTTTGAGAGTGCTCACTCACGACTCGGCATTCAGGACGGAGTTGACGCTTCGACGATCTTCACAAAATCATCCGCCTTGAGCGACGCGCCGCCGACGAGCGCGCCGTCAATGTCCGGCTGCCGCATGAACTCGGCGATGTTGGCTGGCGTCACGCTGCCGCCATACTGCACGCGCACCGCTTGTGCCGCGTCTTCGCCGAACAGATCAGCCAGCGCGCCGCGAATCGTCAAGCCAATCACCGCATTCGCGCGTGCGCCGCTCGCGTGTTTACCCGTGCCAATTGCCCAGATCGGCTCATACGCCAGCACGAGCTGCTGCGCGTGGTGGGCGCTCACGCCATCCAGCGCAGCACGCACCTGCGCGCCGACGACGGCCGATGTGTGTTCCGCCTCGTGCTGCCGCTCATTCTCGCCGACGCAGACGATGGGTGTGAGCCCGTGCGCGAATGCGGCGCGCACTTTTTGGTTGATCGTCGCGTTGGTCTCGCCAAAATGTTCGCGCCGCTCGGAGTGTCCGATGATGATGTACTGTGCGAGACCTTTGAGCATCATGGGAGAAATCTCTCCGGTGTATGCCCCCCTGTCATGCCAATGCATGTTCTGCGCGCCGAGTGCGATGTGCGTGCCGCGCAATTTCTCGGCAGCCGCTGCGAGCGCAATGAACGACGGGCAGAGCACCACATCCACATTCTTGACGTGTGTCAACCGCTTGTGGAGCGCATCAATCAATGCGATACTCTGCGCGAGGTCGTTATGCATCTTCCAGTTGCCGGCGATAATCGGCGTGCGCATCAACCTGATCTCCCTGCGTTCGTTCGTCCTGTGCGATTGCGATTGAGCTGGAGCAGGAGTGGAACGGCTGCCCCAGCTCAGTAGCGGCACAACGAACTGCGCACCTTTTTTCCGTCACTTTGCAAGCGTGATCGTATAACTGCCCGTGCCACCCGTGACATCCAGAAAATAATCGTCCGTCGCGCCAGAGTCCTCGACCAGATCAACCGCTGCGCCGCTTTTCACACTCGCGTCCTTGATGAAATTCTCATTCAGGTCGAACAGCGTTATCTTGAGCTCGTCTTGGTTGCCGCTGTACTTCACGTTGATTTTGCGGCCCTGCGCGGCGCGTATCTTGAAGTAATCGCGAGCATCGGCGTAACCGATGGCGCCCGTGAATGTCGCGCTGCTCACCGTCAGCGCCGTTTCTTTGGAATCGCCCGCATCCTTGCCACTGCCCGCGTCGTTCTGCGGCGTGTACGCGACGCCGACCGAGTATGTGCCGTCGCCACGCAAGTGCACGTACCACTTGCCACCCTGATTGAATGCGAGCATGGTCGTAAGCATGCTCGCGCTGGTCTTCGTCTTGTCCGAGGCGATTTCGTTCACGAAGTTTTGGCTTTCGTCGAACAGCGTTGCTTTCAGGTTGCCGTTGGTCGTGCGCAGCGTGATGGTGACCATGCTGCCCGTCTTCGGCAAGTCGAGACTATAAACATCATCGCTGTCACTGTCGCCCAACAACCCTGTGTATGAGCCCGGCTTGACGGCGAGCGCCGTATCAAAATCCGCGCCTGCATCTTTGCCGCTGCCGGCATCGTTCTGCGCCGTGAACGCCACGCTGATCGTGTATGTGCCTTCACCGCGCAACTGCACGAACCAACGTCCGCCTTGTGTGGCGGCGAGCACATGCTGGAACGTGCCGGCGGTGGGTTTGTTTTGCTCCGCAGTCGTCTCGCCAACGTAGTTCTTACCTTCGTCATAGACGGTCAGCTTCACATTGCCGTCGCTCGTCTTGACCGTCGTGCTTAACACGCCGCCGCTTTTCGGCAGGTCGAACACGAACACATCGTCGCTGTCCGCATCGCCGATGAGCCCCGTCAGCGTGCCCGGCTGCGCGTTGGTCGCCGTGTCGAGGTCGTCGCCCGCGTCGCCCTTGCTGCCGCCGTCGTTTTGCGCGCGCGCCGACGCGGCCAAGGTCACGCTGGAGTTGCCGCTCAACACCAAATACGTCGTGCCGCCGGCTTTATTGCCGAAGATGAAGCGCAATGGCGCACTGCGTCCCGGCGGTACGGATACTTCCTTCAAGTAATTCTGAAACTCGTCGAACAGCGCCAACTTGGCCGGCGTGGGCGAGAACGCATCGAGCGCCAGCGTGCTGCTGATGACGCCGCCGCGCGGCACGTCAATCTTAAAGTAGAACGTCGAATCCTTCACGCTGACCCGAATCGCTTTGTCCAGCACGCGCGCCGTTTGGAAACTGGTGTTCGGCGCATTGGGCGCGAGCGTCGGCACACTGTTGTCGGGCGTACCCGCGGGTGCACTCGTATTCGCGGCGACGGCTGTCGCCGCGCGCGTGGCGGCGCTGGTCGGCGCAATTGCCACACTGGTGGTTGCTGTCGCAACGGGCACACTGGTCGCATTGACGGTTGGAAGTGCGCCACTCGTCGCAGTTACCGTCGGCGCGTTGGCTGTTGGTGGCGTGGACGTAGCGGCCGGCGCATTCGGCGCGCCGCCGCATGCCGCCAGTGCGAGCAAGACAAACATCGAGCTAAACGTCGAGACGAAGCGTTTCATAAACGATCCCAACTCCCTTGTGAATCAAATTTGACGCCATCGCTCGCAAGCGGTTCTCTTGGGGCGATGGCGTAACGTGGGGAGTATACCAGATTCACTAGCGACGACGAATCAGTCTGAAGCGAGAAACGGAGACAATTCTCAGTTCATCGGGATCGGAAGTATTGTTGAACTCGGCAACGGCAATACTCTTATCAGCGAGCGGCTTGACCGCAAGCACCCGATGCACCATCGTCGGAAAGTCTTGTCGAATCAGACTGATCATCTGCGCGATTTGAATGCGGCCGATGAATTCGTTATCGCCAACACTCTTGGCTTCTATCGGCAGAATATGCAACTGCCCGGTTTTGTTTACCCCAACATAGACTGCGTCTAATTCCACTTCGCCTACACCCTCCACGAAACTACGATAATGATTCTGAATGTGGAAGCACGTCAATCCTGTAAAGATGTCCACAAGCCGATTGTACAGAATGCGCGTCAGTAATGATTGCTCATCGGTACGCAGCAATGCCTCAACTACGTCTGGCAGGGCATTCGGGATATCAACCGGCTCATACTCGTTGAATACAATGTTGAAGTGTGGCGTTTGGGTGAGCAAACGGAACGCATAGGTGCTTCGTCCAGCTGCTTCGATTGCCCAATTGCCCGTTTGCAAGATTTCAGCGGGCAATGGTCGGCGCGAGCGATAAGTGTAGATGATGTCAGGAATGTTGCGAATCGTAATTCCACGTCTTTGACAAGCTTCTGCCAGTTCGTCTTTCTTGAATACAAGTCTGGTCGCACCTGCGCTGTATGCTGTTGAAAGACTTCCAATATCACTGAGTCATACAAGGTGAGTTGGATGTCATCATTTCTGCTGCGCTTTGGCACACTCACTCCTCTTATGGCCGCTTCAGTATCAATACGTGTTCTTCCAAATCCATTTTCGTTACGGTGGATCTACGCGTGCGCCACAACTCGATGCCCGCAACTTCATAGCCAACTTTTGTTGCGACATCAGCCAGTAGCCGTGCGGTGTAAATTGGAATGCGGAAATACGACATCTGATCGCCGACCACATATGCCAGTTGCGCGCCTGAACGCAAATGTGGCCAGAGTGCTTGAAGATGTCGATACATGCCGCCAAAGTATAAGCGCGTGACGCGATGATAAAGACGCTCAAAGCCCGAAGTTTTACCGAGTGCAATTCGCTTCGCTTCAATCTCATCCGCAACGTATGTGACCGACATTAAATCGGTGATGAATTGATCGTCGTGGTCGCTCGCAAATACATTGCGTGTGTTGCTGCGCAGCAAGCCATTCTTGAGCCCCCGTAATTCGGTTTTGCTCTTGATCAAGCCGAGTAGCACACTTTCCAGTCGCGTACTGCGCGTATAGTCTTTTTCGTTTGGATAAGGAGGCGACGTAATCACGATGCCAATATGCGGACAACCCTCAAGCGATCTCATCTCGCGTGCATCGTCTGCGGCGATACGAGCAGGCGGAAATGACGAGCACTGCTGAATCAAGCACATATCATCTATCATTCGTGCGACGAGCGCGCGAAACTCGCCTAATACATCGGCATCGTCTTTAGCGGGCAAGCGATAAACTTCTGGACCAAAACCGACATTCCCCGCCGTCGAAACAATCGTCGTCGCAAGAGCCAGTAACATGAAATCGCGAATCTCCGAGTTTGGCACATGCCTTTCAAGTGCCGAACGGATGGATAGCACACGCGCGAGTGGCTTCGGGCTGATGAAGCCCTCTGGAATGAGTTGGTGCACAGACTCAGGCAGTTCAGCATCAAGATCCGTCTCGTGCACTTCGTAAATGGGCACCGCTGCATCGAGCAAACGAAATTGCAGCGGAGAAGTTGCTAATCCATGTTTATGCATGATGCTCGCCGCGATCTCGCTCACGTCATCCAGCGCCGTTTGGACAGCCGCCAGCTATATTGTCCAATTCAACTTTACGCGCGTAGCGAGCAAGGCGATCGGGTTGGCGTCCGTGCCAATCACCGCAAAGCCGCGCAAGCGTGCCTCGACCGGCGTGGTCGCAGTACCGCAAAAAGGATCAAGCACCCAATCGCGTTCAGGGTCGGCTTGAAACTTTTCGAGATATTCTCTGACGAGATGTGGCGGATAGCCCAACACGAAACGATACCAACTGTGAATTGGCTCGTCCTGAGTTTGCAAGCGATTCTTGACGACGTAATCGGTGGCGCTCGGTTCCTGCACAGCGGGTCGCGTGCTCATGCGGATTTGTCCAGCAGCGCAGCGACGCCGGGCAGCGTCTTGCCTTCGAGGAATTCGAGCGACGCGCCGCCGCCCGTGCTGATGTGGGTCATGCGCTCGGCGACGCCAGCCTGCTCGACGGCTGCGACGCTCTCACCGCCACCGATGATGGTCGTCGCATGCGAATCGGCAAGCGCGCGCGCAATAGCGATGGTGCCTTGCGCAAAGCGCGGGAACTCGAACACGCCGAGCGGCCCATTCCATGCAATCGTCTTTGCATCGTTTAGATACATCTTGAACAATTCGACGCTCTTAGGTCCGATGTCGAGGATGCGCCAGCCGGGCTGCACTTGAAAAATTTCGACGACTTGCGACTGCGCATCGTTGTCGAACTTATCGGCGACAACAGCGTCGGTCGGGAAGACCAGTTTGCCGTTGCTCTGCACAATCAATTCTTTTGCCACGTCTAGTTTGTCGTTCTCCACAAGCGAGTCGCCCACCTCGTAGCCATATGCTTTCGCGAACGTGTTCGCCATGCCGCCGCCAATCAAAACGTGATCGGCTTGCGCCATAAAGTGCTTGATCACACCGATCTTGTCCGACACTTTCGCGCCGCCGAGGATGGCGATGAACGGATGCTCTGGATGGCTGATGGCTTTGCCGAGAAAGTTCAGCTCCTTTTCCATCAACAAGCCCGACACGGCCGGCAGATAATGCGTGACGCCTTCGGTGCTGGCGTGCGCGCGATGGGCCGTGCCGAACGCATCGTTGACGTACACATCGCCGAGTTGCGCGAGCTGCTGGGCGAACGCTGGATCGTTTTTCTCTTCCTCCTTATGGAAGCGCAAGTTCTCCAGCAGCAGCACCTCTTGCGGCTTCAACCCGCTCACTGTGCGAACCACTGCATCGCCAACACAATCGTTGGCGGTTTTGACAGGCTGGCCAAGTAGGGCGCTCAAGCGCGCGGCGATAGGCGCGAGTCGCAACTTATCGTCCACCCCTTTCGGTCGTCCAAGATGCGACATCAAGATCACTTTCGCGTTGTGGTCGAGCAAGTATTGGATGGTCGGCAGCGCCGCACGGATGCGCGTGTCGTCCGTGACCATACCACCGCTCATCGGCACGTTGAAGTCCACGCGCACCAGCACACGCTTGCCGTTCACGTCAACGTCACAGATGGTTTGCTTATTCATGAGCATCGGTCTCAAAGCAAACCACGAAGGCCCAAAGATTTCTTCGTGTCCTTCGTGCCTTCGTGGTTTGCCTTTAAGAATGGCTACAATCCTTTTGTCGCAATGAACTCCGCGAGATCTGCCACGCGGCACGAATAGCCCCACTCGTTGTCGTACCACGCGGAGACTTTGATCATCTTGCCCAAACTCTGTGTGAGTTCTGCGTCCACAATGGACGAGTGCGGATCGGCTTTGAAGTCCATCGAGACGAGCGGCTTATCGCTGACGGCGAGAATGCCGCGCATACCGTTCTGCGATGCGTGGCGGAACGCCTCGTTGATGTTATGCGCTGTTGCCTCGCGGCGCACGAGCGCGACGAACTCTACAATCGAAACGGTCGGCGTCGGCACGCGCATAGCAAGCCCATTGAACTTACCAGCCAACTGCGGCAGCACGCGCCCCAGTTCTTTCGCCGCACCTGTTGTGGCAGGCACGATATTGGTTGGCGCGGAACGCGAGCGGCGTGCGTCCTTGTCGGTTTTATCGAGCAACTGCTGCGTCGAGGTGTACGAGTGCACCGTCGTCATCAAGCCCGCTTCAATCGCAAAATTGTCATGCAGCACTTTGGCGGTCGTCGCGAGACAATTCGTTGTGCACGAAGAGTTGGAAATGATCTGATGGCGCTCGGGGTCGTAATCTTTGTCGTTCACGCCGAGCACGATGGTCACGTCCTCGTTCTTGGCGGGCGCAGTAATGATGACTTTCTTCGCGCCCGCCTCGAGATGGCCCGCCGCTTCGGAGCCTTTGGTGAATTTGCCCGTGCACTCGATGACGATGTCCACGCCGAGTTCGCGCCACGGCAGGCGCGCGAGCGACGGCGCGGCGGTGAGCGCAATCGCCTTGCCGTTCACGATCAAGTTGCGTCCGTCGGATTTGACTGAGCCGTTGAACGCGCCGTAGTTCGAGTCGTGCGCGAGCAGGCTCGCGATCACGTCGTGCTGTGTGATGTCGCGCACGGCTACGCCCACGACTTCGAGGTCTGGATGAAATTCATAAATCGCTTTGAACGCCTGTCGCCCCGTGCGACCGAAACCGTTGAAGGCGATGCGGGTTTTCGTCATCGTGAACTCCTTGATCGAAATGGAAAGGGAACGGACTTCCTTCTGATTATTTGCTTGCCGTCGGCACCCGGTCTCTTCCCAGTTTCCACTTTTCACTTTTCACTTCCATCTGCTCCGCAATCATCGCGGCCAAGTCCGCAACGCGATTGGCGTAGCCCCACTCGTTATCGTACCACGCCTGCACTTTGACGAGCGGGCCCGCCGTCATGGTGGACTTCGCATCCAGCACAGCCGAATGCGTGTCGCCGATAAAGTCACTCGACACTAATTCATCTTCGGTGTAGCCAAGAATGCCTTGCATCGAGCCGGCTGCCGCATCGCGGAACGCTTGATTCACGTCCTCAATGGCGAGCGGTTCCACGAGGTGCGCCGTCAGGTCGAGTAGCGAGACGACGGGCACAGGCACGGCAAGCGCGGAGCCGAGGAAGCGTCCTTTCAACGCAGGCACGATGTGCGCGGCTTCCTCGATTGCCGTCGTACGCGTCGGCACGATGTTCAGGTGTGCGGCACGCGAAGCGCGCGGGTCTTCGCGCGCTTTGTCCAATAATGATTGGCCATTCGTGTATGAGTGCACAGTCGTCATCATGCCCTCGATCACGCCGACCTTGTCTTGCAATACTTTGGCGACGGGCGCGAGACACATCGTCGAAGCCGTTGACGACGAAATGATGTGGTGCTGCTGCCGATTGTAATCGCGCTGATTGACGCCCATGATGAGCGTCAGGTCTTCGCCTTCCATCGGCATCGTCACGATCACTTTCTGCGCGCCCTGATGCAGATGTCGCTCGGCGAGTTGACGCGTGCGGCAGTAGTCGGTCGCGTCAATTACGATGTCAACGCCATAGGTCGCCCAGCGCGTGGGGCCATAGCGCTCCATGCGCGCGACGATGGGAATCTCCCGCCCAGCGACCACAATCGCGTTCTTCTTGCCCTCGACGCACGCTTCGACCTCCGGCGCGAATTGCCCATAGACCGAATCGTACTTGAGCAAGATCGCGCGCGTCGGCGTGCGGTTCGGATCGGTCACGCCGATGGCGCTCACTTCGAGGTGCGGATACTTTTGCCACAGCACCTTGAACACCTGCCGGCCAATCCGCCCAAATCCGTTCAGTGCGATGCGGGTCATCGGAGTCTCCTTCGGAAGTGTCAAGCGTCAAGTGTCACGTGTCTAGTAAGCACATGGCACTTGACACGTGACACTTGGCACATCAGGATTGTTTCTTCGCAATCAGCCTTGCCAGATCAGCCACGCGGCACGAGTAGCCCCACTCGTTGTCGTACCACGCGAACGCTTTGACCATCGTCTTGTCGAGCACCATGCACATCGTGCCGTCCACGATGCTCGAATGCTCGTCGGCTTTCAAGTCCATGCTGACCAGCGGCTCTTCGCTGTAGTGTAAAATGCCTTCGCCGCGCCCCTGCTCGTATTCGAGGAACGCATCCTTCAATGCATCCGGCTCGACGGTCTCTTCGACATCGGCGACAAGATCAATCAGCGAGACGGTCGGCGTGGGCACACGGATGGCAACACCGTCGAACTTGCCTTTAAGGTCAGGGATGACGCGCGAGATAGCGCGCGCTGCGCCTGTGGTGGTCGGGATGATGTTGAGTGCGGCGGCGCGCGCGCGGCGCGGGTCGTCGGGATGCGTCACGTCGAGAATACGCTGGTCGTTGGTATACGAGTGGATTGTCGTCATCAGCGCGCGCTTGATGCGAAACTTGTCGTGGATGACTTTGGCGACGGGCGCGAGTCCGTTCGTCGTGCATGAGGCGTTCGAGATGATGTGGTGCTTCGCGGGGTCGTAATCCTCTTCGTTCACGCCGAGCACGAGAGTCACGTCATCGTTCTTGGCGGGCGCGCTGATGATAACCTTCTTGGCGCCGGCGTCGAGATGCAGTTTCGCTTTCTTGCCGTCGGTGAATGCGCCCGTGCTTTCGACGACAATATCCACGCCAAGCTCGCCCCACGGAATTTTGCTCGGATCGAACTGCGCGTAGGTTTTCAATTCACGCCCGTCCACCATGAGCGAGCCATCCACGACCTTGATCTCACCCGGATAGCGGCCATAGTTCGAGTCATACTTCAACAAATAAGCCAACATGTCATTGTTAGTCAGGTCGTTGACCGCGACCACTTCGAGCTCGTCGCCATAATGCTGCTCAATCGCCTTGAACACCTGTCGTCCAATGCGACCGAAGCCGTTGATACCAACTTTCGTCTTCATGAACACCTCACGCATTACGCATCACGCATCACGAATCGCGTAATCCGTAATGCGTGATGCGTGAGATCATTTCACATTGAAAATATCCGTGCTGCTGACCATGCCGAGCAACTGCTCGCCGTCGAAGACGGGCAAGTGATTGACGTGATTGTGTGCCATCAATTGCGCAATCTCGAACAGCGTGCAGTCGGGTGGAATCGTGATAATCGGCTTCGTCATCACCGCGCGCACATACACGGCGGCCGGATTCAGATCGTGCGCGAGCACTTTCTGCACAACATCGCTATCGGTGATGATGCCATACGCATCCACGCTGTCGCAGCGTTCCACAATGAGGCTGTGGATTTTATTCTGCTGCATCTTGCGGCTTGCGTCTGCCACGCTCGCGTCGGGCGAGATGGTGTGCAGCATACGGTTCATCACATGTCGCGCCGTTTTCATGGGTTCACCTCGTCGCAGGCGCAGGCATTGCATTAAAATTCTCAAAGGTGCGCGGCACACGGCGCCCTTCGACAAAATTCATCACCGCACGTCCCAGCTTCTTTGAATCGTGACGCCACGGCTTGTTCACATCAATCACGTCGGCGCGCACCAACTCGTAGTCGGGCCGCTCGCCGTCGGGCACGAGAATCTTGATCGTGTAATCGGGCGGCAGCAACGGCGAGGTGTTGCTGTTGACCAGCATGTAATTGAACACGCCCTTGCCGACGTGCCGCTCAATCGCCGCCATGTGATCGTGCACGTCGTAGCCGACAGTCTCGCCCAACTGCGTGGCGACGTTGGCGACATACATCTTCGGCGCGCGGCTGTGGCGCAACGCGTCCGCGATGCCGGGCACCAGCAGGTTTGGCATCACGCTTGTGAACAGACTGCCGGGTCCCGCAAGGATCAGGTCGGCGTCGAGAATGGCACGTACCGCTTCAGGGTAAGCAGCGGGCGCATCCGGATCGAGATAGACACGCTCGATGGGTAACGTGCTGTGGCCGATCTCCGATTCGCCGACGGTGCGCGTCACCTCGCGCTCGCCGCGCAGGTCGGCGCACAGCGTCACGTCCTGCAAGGTCGAAGGCAGGATGCGTCCGCGAATCGAGAGCACCTTGCCGGACTCGAGCAGTGCCGTCTCGAAGTTGCCGGTCACGCCCGCCATCGCGACGATGAATAAGTTGCCGAACGCATGGCCTTTGAGCGAATCACCCGCCGAGAAGCGATATTGAAACAGCGCAGTGGTGAGCGATTCGTCTTCCGCGAGCGCGGCAATGCACTGACGAAAATCGCCCGGCGGCAGCACGCCTAACTCTTTGCGCAGCCGACCCGACGAGCCGCCATCATCCGCGACGGTGACGATGGCGGTGATGTTGCTGCTGTGCTCTTTCAATCCGCGCAAGAGCGTGGAGAGTCCGGTGCCGCCGCCGATAGCGACAATTTTCGGACCGCCTTTGCGTGTGTGGTGCGCGAGCAGTTCGTGTGCCACGTCGGTCGCTTTGCCTTCGATGAACGGCGAGAGCAGCGACTGATTCAGTTTGACAATGGAGACGACGATCATCAACACGCCGACGAACGCGCCGCTGACGACCCACAACGCGCGCGGCACGCCCAGCGCCAGCATCCATGCTGGCGTGGCGATCAGGTCCACATGCTGTGTCTTCAACAGGTCGAGCAGAATGACCTCGACGGCGACGAGCAACAGGATGAATCCGAGTATCAGTGTCACAATCCAGCGTTTGACGTGCAGACCTGGACGAAGCCACTTCCACAAACGACGATAGCGAGGCGAGGGCATGCGGTGAGCATCCAGACAAGATAAGCCAACGCGGAGTGTGGTTGGCTATTCGGATTATAGTCCATCTATCTGGCAGGCGCAATCACCCCGCCGTAAATTTCTCACGCTAAGAACGTAAAGGTAGCAAAGTTTGCTTGATGACATCACGTTCTCGGCGTGCGCGGCATGCATTCGCTCGAACATATCATCGGCATTATAATTGAAGTAATGTATGTACCTCATAGACACAGAGCATTAGTGATAAGTCATTGCGGCTTGTGCCTCTGCGGTTAATAGAATTCAGGTAAGCCAATGGACATTGCAAATCTCGCAATTACGATTTTCTATTTTCTGATCGTGCTCGGCGTGCTCGTGCTCGTGCACGAGATCGGCCATTACATTTTCGCTAAGCGCTTCGGCGTGCGCGTCGAAGAATTTGGCATCGGCTATCCGCCGCGCGCGCTGCAATTCTGGAAAGAGAATGGTTGGATTCAGATTCAGAGCAAGCGGATTGTGATCCCGCGCTCTTTCAAATTTCCATCCGACATTCACACCGGCGCGTGGGTCACGTACAAAACGCAAGTCGTAAACGGATGTGACGTGCTGACGAGCATCACCCCCGTTGATGCTGACAGCCGCGGCCCGGCAGCCGCCAGTCAGGTGCAAGACCTTGACTCTGGCACGATCTACACGTTGAACTGGCTGCCGCTCGGCGGTTTCGTGCGCATGACGGGCGAAGAGAATCCGAGCGACCCGCGCTCGTTCGCGGCGCAGCGTCCGTTATGGCGCGCGATCATCCTCGTCGCTGGTGCCGGCATGAACTTGCTGCTTGCGGTCGTGCTGTTCAGCACGCTCGCCGTCATCGGCCAGCCGAGGCCCATTGAAAAAGTGATCGTCGCAGAAGTCGCGCCTAACTCGCCCGCTGCGGCGGCCGGCTTGCTAGCCAATGACATCATCGTGCAAGTGGACGACGTGAAGATTGAGAATCGCGAGGACTTACTGCGCGCGACGTTTGATCGCACCGGTCAGCCGCTGACGCTCGTAGTGCAGCGCGGCGCGAATACCTTCATGACGAGCCTCACGCCGCGCGTCAATCCTCCCAAGGGCGAAGGACCGATGGGCATCAAACTCGACGCGCAGGCGATACGCGACGATTACGTGAGTGCCCCGATTGGCCAAGCGATCCCGCTCGGTGCGGCGCGCACTTGGGAAACCGTCACACAAATCTTCACAGGCTTCCGACGATTGGCGCAAGGCACTGCGCCGCAAGGCTCCGTGGGTGGACCGATCGAGATTGGACGCGTGGCTGGCATCGCCTGCCAGTTGGGACCGCTGCGCTGTATGGAGTTCACCGCGCTGCTGAGCGTGAACCTCGCCATACTGAACCTGCTTCCATTTCCCGCGCTGGACGGCGGACGATTGCTGTTCGTCGTCATTGAAGGTCTGCGGCGCGGCAAGCGCATCGCGCCGGAGAAAGAAGGACTCGTCCACTTCATCGGCATGGCGATCCTGCTGTTGTTGATGGTGCTCATCACGTTCAATGACGTGCTGCACTTGTTCGGCATCGGCTAGCGCGCGATGCAAGTGTCCAGAGCGCGCGCGCGCTGCCGTGCATGTGGTCAGCGCGTCAGTCGTGGCTTGAGCGTGTGCCCAAACTGTGGCCACGACCCCTTGCGCTTTCACACTCGTTGGCGCACGACAGCGTTGAGCGTATTGTGCGGCTTGATGATCGGCATCCTGCTCGTGCCGCTCGTGCCCCATCCGACGACCGTGCCTTCCTCGGAAAGTGTAAGCGATACGCCTCGAATCGTTGCCGCACGTCCGACCTTCACGCCGAGCGCGACGCCGACGATTGTCGTTGTTACATCGGCGACGAGCACAGCCACCTCCTTTCCTACGGCATCCGTTTTCAACATTCCCGCAAAGACGACGACCGGTGCTGGGGTATCTACGCCGACGAGCGCACCGCCGACCGCCACCGCGAAGCCGCCGATTGAGCCGGCGCGTTTGGTAAGCCCAAAAGATCAAACAGAGTTCGGCGGTGAAGATGCCGAGATCATCTTGCAGTGGGAAGGCACTCTGTTAGAAGGACAGCAGTTTGCGGCGACGGTGCGCTACATCGGCAAGAGCGACGAGACCAAAACAGTCGGCAGTTGGCTGCGCGAGTCACGCTGGCGTGTGCCAAATACGATCTTGCGCGACATCTCGCTCACGTTGCGCGCACTCAAGTGGGACGTGAGCATCGTCGACGCGAACGGCAATGCCATCAGTGCGCCAAGCGAGTCGCGCATTTTTTATTGGCGCTGATGAGGCATCGCGTCTAACTTGGGAGTAACCTCAACGGCATCTGAAACTGGAACCCAGAGCCATGAGCTCCCCAACGACCGCACATATCGGCTTCAAGTTGCTGCACGACGACTATACTCACCGCAAACGAGAATTCCGACCGTAGAGACGTTGCAATGCAACGTCTCTACAACGTCTGCTCGGAAAATTGAAATGCGGCTGATATATCATCGCATCTTCCAACTTCCAATCTCCAACCTCGACTAATAACCAACGACCAACATCTTAACGCCGAAGCAGCGGCAGATAAATATGCAGCGGCGCGCTGAGTGCAACGGTGGCGGTCACGTCGGCGGAGACGTTGCCCGCATTGTCGGAGAATTTGGCGATGACAATTTGCGGCAGACCCGATGGCGCCGACAACGTCCAGTTAGCGGTGAGCGGCGATGTGACGGGATAGGTGGCGACGAGCACGCGGTCGAGATATAAATCGGCGGGAAGTGCGCCCTCGCTGTCCACACGAAACTCCAAGCCCATAGTCGGACTCACCACATCATTGAAGTCCACAAAAAATTCCTGATACTGGTTCGCCGCGCGGAAGTCCGTGCCGAAGACGCGCTTAATGCCGATGGGCGTCACGCCGTCGCCAACGACGTCGAGTTTGGCAATCTGACTGGTGGTCATAACATTGTTCGTCTTCAAGCGGAAGTAGGCACGATACGGATGGCCGAGCGGCACGTCGAAGGTGTAGGGCCCAAACCAAATGATCGAGCTGCCGCTCGACGCAAACAACGCTCTGCCGTTTAACGCTTGCGAGTCCGTGACCATGCTGCCCACCCCGTTGAAAATGTATTGTGGCGATTTGTCCTCGCCTTCCCAAATCCAGTGATTGCTCAAGCCGTAACCTGCGAAGCCGCTGCCGCTGTCGGTCGCGCTCAGTTGCAGCGTGACCGTCGGCAGCAACGTAAACCCGGGTGCAGTCAGCGTGCCGGTCGGCGGCACGCGATCAATGCCGAGCGTGAGCGTGGACGCTTGCGTGCTGCTGATCGTGCCCGTCACGACGAACCCGCCGAGCGGTTGATCGGGCACGGTTGTCAAATCGAGTGACGTGAGCAGCGTGTTCGTTGCAATTTGCGTCGTCGTCAATCCTTGCGCGCGCGCGAAGATATTGAGCGCGCTGCCGTTGCTCGCCTCGCCGAGGATGCGCACGCGATTCGATGTGACGTACCCATTGTTCCACGGCAGCACGAAGCCGCCGAAAGCAGTCGTTCCCTCAATCGTCACGTTTGAATAGTAGTGCGTGAGAATCTGGATGTAATCCCACTTGTACCACTGCGCCCAGCGATACGCGCCGTTCTGCGACATGCCGCCGCCGTGGCCATTGCGCGTGCGTCCGAACGAGACCGGATCATCAACGGCTTTCAAGTAATTGCAGCCGCCGCCGAACGGACACGCGCGCGTCGGATCGCCGCTCTCGGCGGAGTAGAGCGCGCTGATGAGCGAGCCGCCATACGCGATGTATTGTCCCGCCGTCGCGTTCACCGCTGCCGTGCTGCGCGAGTCGGCGCGCAAGTCGCACATCGCCTGCGTGTCCGTCCAGTCGCTCACGTCATACGACGCGGTGGGATTGATGCGTCCCCATGCGTAGGTGCGTGCGGCGAGCGACTGCGCTTTCAATTGCTCAGGCGGATTCGACGGCGAACTCTCAATCGGCACGACGTAACTGACGTACGCTTCAAATGGAAAGGTGATGATCGTGCCGACGGTCAGCGTCGGCGGCCGACAAGTCGCCATCTGCGAGAAGTCATAGTTGCCCTGCATGTGAACGACGCGGATGGTCGCAGGCGGCGTGAGGGACTGGGGACTGGCGACTGGCGACTGGCGACTGGCAACTGAATCGTTCCAGTCTCTAATCGCCAGTCGCCAATCTCCAATGTACGTGTCGCCGCGATGCTCGAACGCGAGCTCATTGCCGTCGGGAGACCACACGGGCGACGACGCTTCGGTGATGAGATGCTTTACGTCGCCGCTTGCCACATCGCCGAGCCAGATGGAACTAAAGGCGTGCGTCTCACTGCCTGATGGTGCGCGCGTGAAGACGAAGCGCGCACCGTCGGGCGAGAGCGCAGGTGCGAAGAAGTATTCGCTCTCGCCTGTGAGCAGTAGTCGTGCGTTGCCGGCGTTCGCATCGGCGAGCCACAACTCCGGTTGCAGGGTCTCGCCGTTGACGACGAAAACTTTCTTTGCGGACGTGATCGTGCGAGCGGGTGCGCTGCTCGGCGCGTCGGCCGAGATGAGCTGCGCGCTCCCATCGGCGGGTGCAATGCGCCACCATTCATTCGCCACTCGGCCGCCGAGAAGTTGTCCCGGCCGCGCGACGAGCAACCCCGCGCTGTCCCACGCGATGGGTGTCGAGTGTCCGTCGCTCGTCACGCGGCGCGGTTCCGCCTTGCCAGCTTGCGCCGAGACAATGCGCGCCAACAGTGCCATGGCGAACATGGCCGAGACGAGTAGGCTCACAAGCGTGATGAGGCGCTGGCGCATGTGCGCATCTTATCGGAGAGTGGCGGCGAATGCAAAATCGGACATTGCGGATCGCTCAGCTTGATCGTCAGCGAGGAATGCAAACTGCGGTGTCCATTAATCTTTTCGTCTCATATAAACGTATCCCGGTTAGACAGCTCCGCTGCACGTCACCGCAGCATCCGATTGTTCATGTTAGAATAATCATGCGTTGCTTGCATCTCATCAGGAGGAAGAAATATGTGCGATAACATTCAACACCCCAACCCCGTTCGGCATCTGGTTCACGAATGGGAGCACGGCGCGATGAGCCGCCGCGAGTTCTTCGAGCGCGCGCTGTTCTTGCTCGGCAGCGTTACCGCCGCCGATGCGCTGCTTGCGGCATGCTCGCCAGCGGCGACGACGGCACCGACCACTGCACCCGCGGCAGCCGCCACTGCGACAACCGCACCGGCTGTGCCGACGCTAGCCGCCACGACAGCCGGCACTCGCCCCGCGCCGCCGACCGCGCCGCCTGTCACACCGCCGTCGCAAAGTTCCATTCCCGGCTTTGTTGACCCATCGGCGGTGGACGCATCCGACGTGACGTACCAAAGCGGCGAGGTGAAGATGCTCGGCTATCTGGCGAAGCCGAAGAGTGGCAGCTCGTGGCCCGCGGTCATCGTCATTCACGAGAATCGCGGCCTGGTGGATCACATCAAAGATGTGGCACGGCGCGTGGCAAATCTCGGCTATGTCGCGCTCGCACCGGATATGCTCTCGCGGCTCGGCGGCACCGCCAAGTTCGCAGCGCCGGCCGATCCGACGCAGGCGATCAATTCACTCAAGCAGGATGATGTGAATGCTGATCTGGTCGCGACGGCGACGTATCTCAGGGCGCAGTCGTTTGTGAAGCCGAAGGTGGGCATCGTCGGTTTCTGTTGGGGCGGTGGCAACTCGCTGATGGGTGCGATCAGCAGCAAGGATGTGGTTGCGTGCGTCATGTTCTATGGACGCAATCCAGCGTCGGTGGACGACGTGCAGAAATTGAACGGGCCCGTGCAAGCCAACTACGGCGCGGACGATCAAGGCATCACGCCGATGCAGCCAGCGCTCGAGGCGGCGATGAAGAAATACATCAAGTCGTTCGATCCGAAAGTCTATCCCGGCGCGAACCACGCCTTCTTCAACGACACCGGTCCGCGCTTCAACGCGGCCGCGGCGCAGGATGCGTGGGCGCGCTTGACCGCGTTCTATAGAACCAATTTGCAAGCATAAGCGATTGTCAGTTGGCGCACTTGCGGGGGTTTGACAACAAAAGTACAATTACATAAAAGCGTTCAGGCTTGGGGCGCAGTCCACTGCGCCCTTTGCATTGTAGCTGACACGCTGCATGGCGCAATTCAACTATTAAGCCGCACAGGCGCCGAGTTCGCGGACTCTCATCGAATCTCTGTGCGGTGAAATGCTTGGGTCGTTCGACGAAGAGGATGGTTATGGAAGAAATCGTTATCATTGGCTCAGGACCTGCGGGTCTCACCGCCGCCGTGTATGCGGCGCGTGCCGCGCTGAACCCGCTGCTTATCACAGGCAACGAGTTGGGCGGTCAGATCGCCACGACGACGGACGTGGACAACTTCCCCGGTTTTCCCAACGGCGTGACGGGACCCGAACTGTACGATCAGATGCAGAAGCAGGCAGAGCGCTTCGGCACGCGCTCGGTGTTCGACGAAGTGATCGAGGTGGATTTCAAGCAGCATCCGTTCAAAATCAAGACGACGAGCGACGAGCTAGAAGCGAAGGCTGTTATCATTGCGACCGGTGCATCGCCGCGCAAGTTGGGCGTGCCCGGCGAGAATGAATTTCTCGGACGCGGCGTATCATACTGCGCGACGTGCGACGGCTTCTTCTTCCGCAACAAAGAAGTGATGGTCGTCGGCGGCGGCGACAGCGCGTTGCAAGAAGGATTGTTCCTGACCAAATTCGCCAATCGCGTGCGCGTCATCCATCGGCGCGATCATCTGCGTGCGGGTCCTGCGCTGGTGGATCGCTTGAAGAAGAATGACAAGATGCAGGTGGTGTGGAACTCGGTCATCAAACAGATTGATGGCAACGGCGCGGTAGAAAAAGTGTCGCTCGAAGACACGCAGACGCGTTTGGCGCATGACGAGCCGGTGAGCGGCGTGTTCGTCTATATCGGCCACGAGCCGAACACCCAGTTGTTCAACGGCCAACTCGAGATGGATGACGAGGGCTACTTGATCGTGGACCCGCGGCTGCACACGAGCATCGCGGGCGTGTTCGCGGCGGGCGAAGTGCACGACAAAGTTTTCCGACAAGCGATTGCGTCGGCGGGCTACGGCTGCATGGCAAGCATGGAAGCCGAAAAGTTTCTGGCCGAGTTGGAGCATCGCGGCTATCCGGGCAAAACAGATGTCTAAGACTGGGTGCTGAGTGCTGAGTGCCGAGCGTGAACTGCTCACTCAAGACTCAGCACTTTCAACTCAGGACTGATTTATGCAAAGCGTAAGCATCAACGGCGAAGATATTTTTTACGTTCGCCACGGCGAGGGTATGGGTGCGCCGATTGTGTTCGTGCACGGCGCGGGCAACACGCACGCGGTGTGGACGAAGCAATTGGAGTCGTTGCAGAACTGCACGGCGTACGCGCTTGACTTGCCCGCACACGGCCAATCCACCGGCGCGGGGCGCGACAACGCGGCGAACTATGGCGAGGTGCTGCTTGGATTCTTGGACGCGATGCTGCTCTCGTCGGCGATCATCGTGGGGCATTCACTCGGCGGCGCGATTGCACTGTGGCTCGCCATTCACAAAGCGGCGCGCGTGCGTGGGCTCGTGTTGGTGAGCACGGGCGCGCGCTTGCGCGTGCATCCGAACATTTTGCGCGCTGTGCGCGAAGGCCGCCCGAGCACGCGCGCGCTGTTGAGCGAAGAGCCGCAAGCCGAGCGCCCCACAATGCAGGAGCAGGCGGGCGAGAATGTGACCTACGGCGACTGGCTCGCGTGCGACCGCTTCGACGTGATGGATCGCGTGCACGAAGTTGTCTCGCCGACATTAGTCATCGCGGGCGCGAACGACTGGCGCACGCCAGCCAGGTATTCACAACTGTTTTTAGATAAGATCAACGGCGCAAAACTTGTGACGGTCGAAGGCGCGGGTCACAACCCGATGCAGGAGAAACCCGACGAGGTGAGCAAGGCGATTCAGGAGTTTGTTGATTCCATGCCGATTGTCCCGCCACAGAAGAAATGATGCGCGATGCAGGATACGCGATGCGCAATACGAGAATTACATTTTGGATCCTGCATCCTATATCGCGTATCGAGCATCCCGTTTCACTTTTGCGCCGCCGCGACTCGATAGAGCATTCCATCTCCGTAACCCAACGCATATATTTCCCCTTGCTCGTCCTCGCCGAATGAACTGATTGGCGTCTGTGCGTTGATCAAATCCGTCAGTCGCCACGCGCCGCTTGCGTCACGTGACAATGCGCGAAAGTGGCCTGTGCAGTAGTCCGCGAAGATGTACGCGTCCGTCAGCGCGGGCTGCTCTTTGCCGCGATAGACATAGCCGCCCGTGATGGAGCAGTCGCCGCTGCGATGCGCGTATTCGCCGATGGGCATGACGAAGCCCGTCGGATCGCACT
Organism: Anaerolineae bacterium; assembly: GCA_038198935.1. Taxonomy (GTDB): domain Bacteria; phylum Chloroflexota; class Anaerolineae; order JACRMK01; family JACRMK01; genus JBBPZQ01. The sequence goes on along the minus strand of JBBPZQ010000074.1, from coordinate 7,378 downwards.
GTGCCGATTCAGGATAGCAGTGCATGCCTTCCCATTTGTTCCAGCCGTAGTTCTCGCCGCCCTTCGAGCTGGCGGGCTGAAAATCAACTTCCTCGTAAATATTCTGGCCTACGTCGGCAATATACAAGTCGCCCGTCGCGCGGTCGAATGAAAAGCGCCACGGGTTACGCAAGCCCCACGCCCAAATCTCCGGACGGAAGCCTTGCTTGTTCACGAACGGATTGTCCTTCGGAATGCCATACGGCGTGCCATTGTTCACGTCAATGCGCAGCAACTTGGCCAGCAGTGCGTTGGGATTTTGCGAGTTGCCAAATGTATCGCCGCCACCGCCGCCGTCGCCCATGCCGATGTAGAGATAGCCGTCGGGCCCGAACATCAAGTTACCGCCGTTGTGATTGGACGCTTGGTCGTGCTTGACGCGCAGCAATTCCGTCGCGCTGTTTGGGTCAGCCGCGTTTGGGTCAGCCGAAACTTTGTAGCGCGCGATCACGAGATCGCCGATCGGATTGGCTGCGGTGTAATAGACGAAAAAGAATCCGTTCTCTTTGTATTTCGGATGGAACGCCAGTCCGAGCAAGCCGCGCTCCGATTCGTTCGCGCGCACTATCGGCGTGATGTCAAGGAACGGCGTTGGCTGCACTTGCCCGTTGCTCACGATGCGAATCGTTCCTGCCTTCTCGCTGACAAATAGACGGCCGCTGCCATCCTTCGCGCTGACCACATCCGTCGGTATGCGCAAGCCACTCGCGACCGGTTCGAGGCGAATGGTCGTCGTCGTCGGATTGAAGCTGGTGGGTGCAGCGGTTGTTGGTTGGCGGGTTGGCGGGCTGGTTGGACGTGCCGTCGGCGCGACCGTCGGCGTGGGCGGCAGAGCCGTTGCAGTCGGTGCCACTGGCGTAGCGCTCGGTACGCTGGTCGCCGCCGGCTGGGTGCTTGCAGCTGTTGTGGCTGTTGATGGGCGCGTCGTCGCAACAGGCGTGCTCACGCCCGGCGTGGCATTGCTGCCGCACGCGCTCAGCGCCAGCGCAAGCAGCGCGACCAGAGTAACGAATCGGTGTGATAGCACTTTGATACTCCTTGCTGATGATCAAAGTCATTATCACATCCAGTATACGCGCACGCAAATGAGTAGAGACGTTGCATTGCAACGTCTCTACATTTCTAGCAACACAACCGCGCCCTTATGCTTGTGATGCAACGTTGGAGGGGCGAGCCGACGACTCGCCCCTACTTTCAGCGCACGACGAGTGGCAAGAATAGTTTGAACGCCGCCGCGTTGCGCTCGTCGAAGCCGATGTCGAAGCCGGCGCCGATGGGGCGCGTGTCGCCGTCGAAGTCGAACGTCACGCCGACGTTAATGCCCGCGTCAATCGCGGGCGAGGACGATGTGAGATGGTAATCGTCGGCGGCAGGATTGACGAACTGTGGATTGAGGAACACGTCGTGTCCGCCGCTCGTGACCGCGCCAAAGGTATTGGTCGTGTTGCCGAACAGCAGGTTGTAGTCTTCATAGCCGCTGCCGCGTGTGACGCTGATGCCGACGCTATGAGAAACAATGATGGAGTCGGTGATGCCCAACGTGCCCGTGATGCTCACAATGGCGGGTTTGGGATTGAACGCCGCGTCCGCGATGGTCGTGTGCAGAATTTGCGTCGTGCCGATGTTGGCGAGCGAAATCTCCGCCGCGCCGCCCGCCGCGCTCGCCGTGTTGCGCGCGAACAGGCTGTTCACGATGCGGCCCAGTCGCGGCTGATTGGTGTTGCCATACCACAAGCCGCCGCCATCGGTTGCGCTGTTGCTGATGAACACGGTGTTGGTTATATTGAGAATGCCGAAGTGCCGTGTGCTGCCGCCGACGCTCGTCGCACCCGTCGCGCGATTGTTTTCGTAGCGGCTGTTCACAATTTCGCCGAACGAGTTGCTGCACGAGCCACCGCCATCGAACGCCGCCGTGTTGCCGACGAACTGCGAGTTGTACGCGCCGAGGTCAACGGCGAACAGACCGCCGCACGCGGCGTTGGCGACATTGCGCTCGAAGCGCGAACCGAAGGCGCGTGCGGATAGTGCATTGGCGCCGCCGCCGCTGCTGCCTGCTGCATTGCTGATGAACTGCGTGTTGGTCACGACGATCAGATTGTCCGCGAACGCGCCGCCGCCGAAGCCGCTGGCGCTGCGGTTGTTCTGAACCAGTCCGCCCGTGATGACGAGCGTGTTCGTGACGAACACGCCGCCGCCATTCAACTGTGAGGTGTTGCTCAACAATTGCGTGCCCGTCAGCGTCGCCGAGTTCACGACGAACAGACCGCCGCCGCTGGTCGCCGTGTTGCGCTCGAACTTGTCGTTGTTCGATTGCGCCACGGACGCGTACACGCCGCCGCCGAAGGAACCCGCCGTGTTGGAGATGAACTGCGTGTTGGTGACTTGTAGCGTGGTCGCGAACGCGCCGCCGCCGTTGTTACCCGCGGTGTTGCCGGCGAATAGCGTGCCGTTGCTGAGGCTGAGGGTGCCGCTCACAAACGCGCCGCCGCCAAACGCTGCGCTGTTCGACAGGAATGTGGTCGCGCTCACAAGCACGCTGGTGCTCACCAACAGTCCGCCGCCCAACCCGACCGTCTGACTCACCGTGTTGCGCTCGAACGTCGCTGTGAGGATCGTCGTCGCGCCGAGCCCATTGATGCCTCCGCCATGTGTCGCGCTGTTGCTCATAAAATTGGTGACGGAGACCAGCAACGGGCCGACCACATTCGCGCCGCCGCCGAAGGTCGTCGCCGTGTTGCTGATGACGAGGGCCTTTTCGAGCGTGAACGGTGCGCTGGCAAAGAAGCCGCCGCCGTCGCTGCCCGCGCGATTCTGATTGAACTCATCGCCGCGCGACCTCACCGGCGCGGACGCAAACAATCCGCCGCCGTCCGCACCCGCCGTGTTGCTGATAAAGACGTTCGAGATCAGCAGCACATCGCCCGAGCCGCCCAGTTGCAAACCGCCTGCGTTCATGCCGGCATGGTTGCGCTCGAAGCGCGCAGTGATGACGATGTTACCATTCGAGGTAGGCGTCAACGATGCGCCGCCGCCTTGGCCCATCGCGCTGTTGCTGATGAACTTCGTGCTGTTGATAATGATATCTCCGCTGACCGCGCGCAGTCCGCCGCCATTGCAGCCGGCGTTCGTGCAGACGTTGTTAATGAACTGTCCGCTCGTCAGCGTCACGCTCAGCGTGGCGTGCGCGCCGCCGCCGACGCCGCCCGATGTGTTGTCACGCACGGTGAGAGCCGTTCCAACCAATTCCTGTACGGTGCGCACGCCGCCGCCCGAGCCATTGGTGTGATTGTTCCGCACCGTCACGGTCGTCAGGAACACGTCGTCCACGCCGAACACGCCGCCGCCCGAATTGGACGATGAATTGCTGATGATGGTTGACTCGCGGATATTGATTGGGCTGCCCGCGTCGGCGTAGATGCCACCGCCATCGTGGCTCGCGACGTTGTTGGTGATGACGAGGCTGCGCATGAACGGTTGCGCGTTGCCCGTCAGCATGATGCCGCCGCCATCGCCTGTGACATTGCCGTTCGCAATCGTCAAGCCCGAGATGACGGTCGTGAACGTGATGTTCGCGCCCGTCACGGTGATGACGCGCTGATTCAACAACGCCTTGAGTGTCGTACTCCCGCTGCTCGCACCGAGCAGACTCACCGCCTTGTTCAGCGTGACACTCGTGACGTACGTGCCCGCTTGAATCGCGATGTTGTCGCCGTCGGCGGAGCCGTTAATGCACGCCTGCAACGTTGTGCTGCAATCGGCGCTCGGATAGACGCGCGTCGTCGCGGCGAGCGCGCGCGCCTGCGCGGACGGCTGCTCTAACATCTGCAGCGTTGCGCCAAGCGCGCACAGCGCAATCAACATGGACACACTGAGACGAATTAGAGCGTTGCGGTTCACTTTACTCCTCCGTAATCTAGTCACATCATCAACCATGACCGACTTCCCTATCGCCATCGGCTCATGACTCACCTGAGCACGAGCGGCAGGAACACGCTCCGCACCACGCCCACCCACTCGTCGTAGCCGATGTCGAAGCCCGCGCCGAATGGACGCGCCTCACCATCGGCGTCAACGCTCACGCCGACGTTTACGCCCTGATCAATCGCTGCCGATAAGAACAGCAAATGGTAATCGTCCAGACTGGGATTGACGAAGAACGGCGGCGCGAACAGACTGTTGCCGCCGCTCTGCACGCCACCGCTCGTGAAGGACATCGGACCAAAGAAGAGGTTGTAGTCTTCGTACGCACTGCCCGCCGTGCGGCTGATGCCGACGCTGTGGCTCACGATGATCGTGTTGCTGATGCCGACCGTGCCGCTCAGCACCGTGATCGCCGCTTGTGGATTGAGCGTCAGGTCGCTGATGGTGCTGTGCAACACGACGGCGCTGTTGGGCGAGGCGAGCAGCAGCGCCGCGCCGCCGCTCGCCGCATGGTTGCGCGCAAATAGCGCGTTGACGATACGCGCGTTGTCGCCTGCGGCAAAGCCGCGATAGTACAGCGCGCCACCCGTCTTGGCTGCTGCATTGCTAATGAACTGCGTACCCGTCAGCACGACGCCGCGACTGGCGTATAGCCCACCACCATCCTCTGTCAGGCTGAGGTTGTTTTGAAAGGTTCCGCCGTTGAGCGTGATCAGTGCAACGGCATACGCGCCGCCGCCATGCAGCGCCGCCGTATTGCTGATAAACTGCGTGTTGCTCAAGGTCGCCGCACCGAACATCATCGCGCCGCCGCCTCTGCCGCTGTTGCTACGGTTGCGCTCGAAGCGCGCGCCGACGAGCGAAGCCGCACCGAACATCATCGCGCCGCCGCCTTGGTACTGCGCCGCGTTGCTGATGAACTGCGTGCCCGTCAGGTTCAGCGCGCCGTTCACCAACATGCCGCCGCCGTTTTGCGCGCCGTTGCTATTGTCTTCAAACCGTCCGCCGTTGATGGTGGCAGCGCCATAAACATACAGCCCACCGCCGCCTAACGGATATATACCGTTCCCCACATTGCCCACGAACAGCACGCCGCTGAGCGCCGCCGTATTGCTGATGAACGCGCCGCCACCCGCGCAGAATGGGCAGCGATTGTAATAGAAGACCGCGCCGCTCATCAGCGTCGGGCTGAGCGCATAGACCGCGCCGCCGCCATCGGACGCGCTCACGCCGTCGGCGCTGTTGCCATAGAAAATCGTCTTGGTCAGCGCGAGCGTGCTGCTCACAAACAGCGCGCCGCCCGCTCTGCCACTGCGGTTGGTGTCGAACACGCCATTGAAGATGCTCGTCGCGCCCGCCGCCATCACCGCGCCGCCCTTGCCGCTGGCACTGCTGCCCAGAAAATTGGTGTCGCTGAGCACGAGCGTGTTGTTGGCGTACAGCGCGCCGCCGACGCCGCTGTAGATGCAGTCGCTGCATACACTGCTGTTGTTCAAGAAGTTACCCAACGTGATGGTGACGGGCCCATTGGCGTACAGCGCGCCGCCGCGCCCATCTTGGGTATGATTGTCGTCGAACACATCGCCACGCGCCGTGACCACGCCATCGGCATACGCCGCGCCGCCTGCATACTTCGCGTTGTTACTGATGAAGATGGTGTTGCTCAGCGTGAGGCTGTTGGCATACACGCCGCCGCCCGTCGCCGTGTCGCTGATGACCTGATTGTTGTTGAAGACAGTCGAGGTGATGCCGACGTAATAGCCCCACAGTCCGCCGCCATCTTGCTGCTGACTGGTGTTCCCGCCGAAGTATGCATTGCGCACATCCGCATAGCCGCCCACGTACGCGCCGCCGTCGTCGTCGCGCGCCGTGTTGCTGATGAATTGACTGTTCTGGATCGTGAGGTCCACACAGAAGCAACTGGTCGAACCGTCCACCGCGCCGCCACGACTCTGGCTGACATTGCGCTCGAAGTAGGAGCCGATGATGATGGCGCGGCTGAGATAATTCAGCGCGCCGCCGCTCTGTACGGCGCTGTTGCTGATGAACTGCGAACTGCTGATGGTCACCGCTATCACGTTGAGCGCGCCGCCAAATCCACCCAGCGAACGGTTGTTCAGGAAGAACCCTGTGGTGACGGTCAGCGTCGAGCCGGCCAGCACGCCGCCGCTGAGCGCCGCGCTGTTGCTGAGGAATTGGCTGTTGGTGATCAGCGTGTTGCTCCCGACATCGTAAATCGCGCCGCCCTGAGTCGTGGTGCTGTTGCTGATGAACTGCGTGCCGCTCACGACGACCATGCCCGACGCATGAACCGCGCCGCCCTGCCCAGCGGTGTTGCTGTAAAAATTGGTGCCATTGAGAATCGCGTTGCCATTCGTGCGGATTGCGCCGCCGCCATCGCCGGCGCTGTTGCGCTCGAAGCGGCCATTCGTCGCGGTGATGCCACTGCTCGCGTACACGCCGCCGCCCGGTCCCGTGACCGCATTGCTGATGATGTCGCTGTTGATGAGCGTCACGGGCGCATCAGCGAGAATGCCGCCGCCGTAGCCGAAACCCGAAGTGCTGCGGTTGTTCTCGACGCGGCTATTCACCAACACCATCGGGCTGCCGAAAGGTAGATTGACGCCCCCGCCGTCGTTGGTGCTGACGTTGTTCAGGATGAGCGAATTGGCGACGGTGATCGTCTTGCCCGTGTCCACGTACAACCCGCCGCCTTTGTACCCGACGTTGCCGCTGATGATCACGTTGACAAAGGACGGCTGCGCGCCGAGCGTGACGTACACGCCGCCGCCGCAATACGTCGGGCAGGTGCTGCCCGCGCTCAGGTTGCCGCCGACGAACGAGATGCCTGAAATGATCGTGCTCGGCGTGATCGGATTGACGCCGCTCGACACAACCAGCGCGCGCGTGGTCTGCGCGTTGATGATCACGGTCGCGCTGCTCACGCCGGTCAGGCTGATGGCTTTGGTGAGAAAGACGTTCTCGGTGTAGCGACCCGTGGCGATGAGGATCGTATCGCCCGCGCTGGCGACGTTGCTGATACAGTCGTTAATCGAAGTGCCGCAGCCCGGATAATTGCGCACCGTCGCCAGAGGACGCGCGAACGCGGGCGGCTGCATCACGAGCGCAATCGCCGCGCATGCGCCAAGTGCAACGCTTGCCGCGATCAATACACGAATGACGGAACGCATTTGCATTGTATTCCTCACATGAACGTCAACATGGGGATGAGTCATTACCGCAATCGTAGGGGCGCACGGCCGTGCGCCCCTACACCCATCACCTTACGACATGGTAGGAGCACGGCGCGCCGTGCCCCTGCACGACCTGTGAAATGACATTGTGGGGCGGCGCGCGTGCCGCCCCCGACCCCCCGGCAACGAACAATCACCGGCCGCGACACTATGTACGCGGCGGT
>JBBPZQ010000073.1:0-5900 GCA_038198935.1 Anaerolineae bacterium | reverse complement strand
TTCCCCCTCGGCCCGATAGACGCCGCCGCTCGCTGGCGTCTATCCATCGCCAAGTTGTCGAGTGTTTCCGTTCTAAAGCGTTGGCCGAGTTTCTCATAAGTTACGTCCCGCCAGTCATGCATCTAACAGAGTAGTACTAACGGGCTACACCATCATCCATGCGGACAGCATGGACGATGGTGTAGCCATCGCAAAAGGCTGCCCCATGATTGCGAGCGTCCGCGTGTATGAAGCGATGACCATGTAGGAGTAGGCACGCATGTCATCCTTAGCGCAAACCATCGCTGCGACGCGCGTGCGCGCGGGCAGCGTGATGGCGTGGTGGTTGAGCGGCACCGGCTTCGTCTTCAAGACATCCATCGGCACGCAGGTATATGTTGACCCATACTTCAGCAATTGCGTCGCGCAGATTTTCGGCGTAGAGCGCGCGCTGCCCCCGCCGATTCCCGTTGCAGATGCGCAGCCCGATTTGGTGGTCGCCACCCACTGGCACGAAGACCACCTCGACCCCGAAGGCTTGCCCATTCTCGCCAAGCGCACTGCGACGCAATTCTTGTGTCCGCCGAGTTGCCGCTCGCGCTTGCTCGGTTGGCTTGTGCCGGGCGAGCGCGTGACCGCCATCAGCGAAGGGCAGACGCATACCTTCCGCGATGTGACGATCACTGCGGTTGGCGCACGTCATAACCCCGGCATTGCCGGCTGGGAAGTGCCCGATGCCATCGGCTTGCTTATCGAAACAGAAGGCTTGCGCATCTACCACACGGGCGACACCGAATACGATTTGCGTCTGCGCGCGCTCGCCTATGACAAGGCGCATCCGATTGACGTGATGCTGACGGTCATCAACGGCGCGGGCGGCAACATGAACGCGCACGAAGCCGCGTTGCTCGCGTGGCACATTCAACCGCAAGTCGTCATCCCTATGCACCACATTCTGTGGAAAGATTTTAGCGGCGGCGAACAAGCGACGCTCGATCCCCATCTGTTCGCCGACACCTATCGTCGTCTGGGTGGCACGGGGCAGGTGAAGGCGCTCGACGTTGGTGAAGGTGTCGAACTGACGAAGACCGCGAAAGGCTAAATCCGCATGAACACCATCAACGAAGAACTGGCGAAGGCGCGCGCAGAATTGCGCGCGCTGTGCGACGTGGCGCTGTTGTCTTCCATTCATCACGTCACCTACGTCAGCGGTTTTGAAGTGCAGCACGCAGTCGGCGTCTCCGCCGTGACGGTGTACGCGGGCGCGTTCGCCGCGCTGTCGGTGCGCGATAGCGCAACGTGGCTGGGCGTGTCGGCGGGACATGCCGCGCAGGCACAGCGCGAGTCGCGCTTGGACGGCATGTCCACATTCGATGGCTTCGACAGTTTTAAGCAGACCGACCCACGCGGCACGTATCTCTCAGCCGTGCGCGGCGCGCTGATGCACGCGGGGCTGGGCAATTTCGGCACGCTCGGCATCGAACCGAATGCGCTGCCTTACGGCGCGGCCGAAACCATCGCAGAGCATTTCCCCAACATCAAACTGGTGGATGTCACGCCCGCGCTCGAACGCGCGCGGCTCGTCAAGACCGCGCGCGAAATCGCGCTGCTCCGTCGCGCCGTTCACGTCGGCGATGTCGGACACATGACACTCGCGGAGTTGGTGCGGGAACCCGGCCGTAGCGAGTTCGAGCTGTGGGGCGAAGTGTGCGCGCGCATGAACCAGGCGGCGGGACACGAAATCACAGTGTCGGGCGAACTGGTGACGGGCACACGCACGACGACGGTGAATTATCCGGGCGGACCGCGCGAGCGCGTGACCGAGCGCGGCGACGCGGTGCTGATGGACATCAGCCAGCGCGTGGACGGCTACTGGTCGGACGTGACGAACACGCACGTCGTCGGCATGGAGCCGACCGCGCATCAGAAAAAATTTGCGCGCGCCTCGCAAGCTGCGTTCGACGCCGCCTGCGAAAATCTGCGACCCGGCAAACTGGCGTCGCAAGCGTGGGCGGCTGCGAATGAGGCCTATGCCAAACACGGCATGACGATGCCGCACTACATGGGGCATCAGGTCGGCGTGGTCGTCAACGACTTGCCGCGCGTGGTGCCCTACGATCACACGCCGATTCAAGCGGGCATGGTGTTCTCCTTGGAGCCCGGCGCGTACGAAGGTCCGGGCGGCACGTTTGGCACGCGTTCGGAGAAGATGGTGCTCGTCACCGAATCAGGCCCCGAGGTCTTGTCGCAATTCGAGTGGGGCATTTGAACGGCGATGGGCGCGAAGATTCAATAGATATTTCGTTACTGCTCACAGGGATGCGCCGTGAAATAAAATTTCACGGCTGAAATCATGAAAGTCGTCTAAAGACGACTGTGGCGCACAGCCCAGTTTACTGGGCTTACATGCCTGTAGCCGTGAGATTTATCCCACGGCATTCGTGGGCTGAGCAGTAGCGATATTTCATCATTGCTTACTGCCCGAAGCAAAGCGAATGTGCCTTTTATCTCCGCTTGCGACGCATTACGCATCTTACGCAGTGTCATTCCGAAGCGCGCTTTCTGCGCTGAGGAATCTCTGTTCAGCGGCGTAGAGATTCCTCACTTCGTTCGGAATGACAACTTTCTTTGTGGATTGAGTCATAAGCAGTTTCAAGTATTTGCGCAGGCGGTAAACGATTTCGGTTTTTCTTTGCGCTCTCTGCGCTCTCTGCGGTTGAAAATGATGGAGCCACATGAACTTGTTTGACTTGCGCGGCAAGGTCGCGCTCGTGACGGGCGGCAACGGCGGCATTGGCTTGGGCATCGCGCGCGGCTTGACGCAAGCCGGCGCGGACGTGATGATTGTCGGGCGCGACGCAACCAAACTCGCGTCCGCCGTCGGCGAGTTGCAGAGTCTAGGTGGTCGGGCGCTCGGCACGCTTACCGACGTGACCGACGAGGCGCAAGTCAAGCGCATGGTCGCAGAGACGGTGGCGCAGTTCGGCGGGCTCGACATCCTCGTCGCCAACGCGGGGATTAACATCGGCAAAATGCCGCAGGAGTACACGCTGGACGAATGGCATCAGATTATTAACACCAACCTGACGAGCGTTTTTGCGTGCTGTCAGGCCGCATATCCAGAGATGCAGAAACGCGGCGGCGGCAAAATTGTGACCATTGGCTCGATGACCAGTTACTTTGGTTTGAATCGTGCGGTCGTGTATGGCGCGAGCAAAGGCGGGATCGTCCAACTCACGAAGGGGCTGGCGGTCTCGTGGGCGAAGGACAACATTCAGGTCAACAGCATTCTGCCGGGCTGGATTGACACCGGCATGACGCAGCGCGCGCGTGGAGCCGTGTCAACCTTGCACGAGCGCGTGGTAGCGGGCACCCCGGCCGGGCGCTGGGGCGAACCCGACGACTTGGCCGGTGCAGCGATATTTTTCTGCAGCCGCGCCAGCGACTTCGTGACCGGCACCGCGCTCGCCGTGGACGGCGGATTTTCAAGTTCGATGTTTTAAGCGTGCTTGACGAGGCAAACAGCTACATAGGTCTTCGTTTCTGCTTGTCTATACAGCTGCGTGTCCTATAGGATTGCATGACCCATGCTAACCCGTCATAATTTGCGCGGCGTGTTCGTGAGCGCGCCTGCGCTGTGGGATGCAGACGGCCACTTCGACGCGCGGCGCTTTCGCGCAAACATTCGCCGCTATGTCGAGGCTGGACTGCACGGCATCTGGATCGCGGGCAGCTCGGGCGAGTTTCAATCGCTGAACTGGGATGAGTTCCAGCGCATCACGACCGCGTTCATCGAAGAAGTGAATGGCAGAACGCTGACCATCGTCGGCTGTTCGGCAGTGGACACCGCCGAAGCGATCCGCCGCACGAAGTTCGCGCAGGACGCGGGCGCCGATGGCGTGATCAACGCGCTGCCGTTCTTTGTGCCGCTGCGCGCCGACGAAGCGTATCAATACTTTGCCGACCTCGCGGACGCGTGCCCCGCCATCGGCATCACGCATTACAACACGCTGCGTGCGGGCGTCTATCTGAGCGCCAAAGATTACGTGCGCCTCGCCGATATCCCGAACTTTGTTGGCACGAAGCAAATCGGAAACGATTGGTCGCACTGGCTCGAATTGTTCCGCCAAACGCCGCAGTTGGCGCACATGCCCGTGGATGGATTGTTCGTGCCCGCGCTCCAACTGGGCGCGCGCGGCGTGTGGAGCGCAGTGGCGATGTGGAATCCGCAGTTCATGCTAGAGACATACGACCTGGCACAGCGCGGTGAGTGGGATGCGGCCATGCAGCGGCAATACCAGATCAACGCGTTTCTGGTGGATGTGGCGCAGCCGCTCGTCGCGCAAGGCTTCCTCGACCCCGTCGTGGACAAAGCCATGTGCAACCTCACAGGCTTCACCGACGCGGGCGACCCGCGCCAGCCGTTCCTGCCGATGCCGCAGCAGTGGCAGGAGTGGGCGCGGGAAAAGATTGAGAACCATCACCGTTGGTTATTGCGGGGAGGAACAGGGTAAACAAGTAAACCGGTCAACGGGTCAATATTAAACCTGTCTACCTGTTTACCACCTCACCTTTGCGGAGCGTCCATGATTCGCATCGTCCTCGTCGGCGCGGGGTTCATCGCCGAGAGTCACTTAAAAGGATACTTGCAGTTGCCGAACGCGCAGGTCGTCGCGGTTGCGGATGTGGATGCATCGCGCGCGCAAAAACTCGCGGCGCTGGCGGGCGGCGTGCGCTGGGCGACCGACTTCCGCGACGTGATGGGCATGGGCGACATCGTGGACATCTGCACGGTCAGCGCGACGCACGTCAGCATCGGACTGGCTGCCGCGCAGGCGGGCAAACACATCCACGTCGAAAAGCCGTTCGCCACCCGCATCAATGATTGCGACGCGCTGCTCGAGGCGTGCGCGCGCGCGGGCGTGCTCGTGATGGCGGGACAGACCGAGCGCTTCAAGCCGTTGCATCGAACGATGAAAGACATGCTGGAGCGCGGCCAGATTGGCAAGTTGGTGCTCGCGCGCGTCGCTTTCGATGCGGGGCATTTCTGGCCCGGCGGCTGGCAGGGCTGGCAGTTCAACCCGCAGCAATCGGGCGGCATCTTTCTGCATCTCGGCATTCATCTGCTCGACCTGCTGGTGTGGCTGTTCGGCGTCGCGCCGCGCTCGGTGTACGCGCAGACGCAGCGGCGCGCCTCGGCAGAGATGGAGATGAACGACTACTACCAGTGTATCGTGAAGTTTGCCGACGACGCCACCGCCATCGCCGAGTTGAGTTATGCGCTGCCGCGCCGCGGCGATACGTATCGCATGGCGATGCTGGTCGGCACCAAAGGCTCGGCGCATCACAACCTCGCGCACGACGATTTCATCATCGGCGACAACGGACTGCATTTCGTCGAAGATGGTCTAGACCCGCCCATCGCCAGGCAGGTCGCGCACTTCGTCGAATGCGTCGAGCGCGGCACCACGCCCATCGTCACGCCCGCACAAATCCGCACCTCGCTCAGTCTTGCGCTCGCGGCAGACGAGTCGGCGCGGACGGGGCGGGTTGTTGCAGTGAACGGTGAGCGGTGAACCCTCAACAGTGTCATGTGTCAAGTGTCACGTGCCACGTGATACTTGACACTTGACACATGACATCTGATACCTGACACATGACTAATCAACTGGGCATTCTCTTACTTTCCTGCGTGCGCCATCAACGCGATTACGCGCCCTACATCGCCGCGCACCCGCGCCTGAAGATCGTCGCCGTCGCGGACGAGCCGAATCTGCCCGAATACTACTCTGTTAGATGCATGACTGGCGGGACGTAACTTATGAGAAACTCGGCCAACGCTTTAGAACGGAAACACTCGACAACTTGGCGATGGATAGACGCCAGCGAGCGGCGGCGTCTATCGGGCCGAGGGGGAAAAG
>JBBPZQ010000072.1:0-53020 GCA_038198935.1 Anaerolineae bacterium | reverse complement strand
TTTCGCCCAACAGATCTTCAGGCTTCTGATACTCTTTCAGTAGTTCGTCTAACAGTTCCGGTCGGATGGTCATCGCTATTCTCCTTCTTTCGGATTATCTGAGTGATGACCATTTACACAAAATCTATGATACCCTCCAGCATAACTTCTTTCGAGATTCTTCCCAGAGAGAAAATTTCGCCAAGTTTTTTCTGCTTCATTTGGCTCGTGAGCTCGAATAAATTTGATGCGTGATTCAGCATCGAAAGTAGTAAGAATACAAATGTCGAGTGTCTCGATTAAGCTTCGAAGGATAATCCTCGCTGACGTGTCTAATCCACAAAGACATAACTTTCTGATTGCCACGGCATGGGCACAGGCTACTCCAGTCAACACCCAAGTTGCAACAAGTTCTCCGCGTGATGCTTCCAGATTATCGTTCAAGGCCGTATTAACGAGCGCCAACCATTGGATCTCGAGCTCTAGAATTGATAGCCAAGGCTGTAAAAACTTGTTGGATTCTTCTGCCGCTTTAGAATGAATTTCTTCAAGATCGTTTTTGAAGTCAAAATAATATCCATGCTCTTCCCTATTACCAGACTTCTGTAAATATCGCTTCCAGAATTCCTCGATTTCGGTTTCCACACTCATTAGAAAGTCCTCTCGCACACACTTGTTTGTAGTTGTAGATAGCTGCGCGGAATTATATCACCTCAAACAACCCTCTGACAATCCTCCTAGACTTCTCCAACACCTTGCATTTATAATTGAGCCAGGAATTATTCTGATTGTGTTGACGGGAGACGGGGGACGGATGTTTCGGTCTGCCGTCTCCCGTCTTTGTTGAGGTATGGCTATGGCTAGATTTGATAAATACACCCAGAAGGCACAAGAGGCGATTGCCGCCGCGCAGGCAGAAGCGCAGTCGCGCAATCACGCGCAGATCGAGGCGGAGCACCTGCTGCTCGCGCTCTTGCAGCAGAGCGATGGCGTCGCGCCGCAGATCGTGCAGCGTATAGGCACACGCGCAGAGACCCTAACCGCCGAACTGGAGCGCATGTTAAACAATCGCTCGCAGGCGTATGGCAGCAACGCGCAGGTCGGCGCGTCGCGCGATTTGATGAACACGCTGAGCAAGGCACAGCAGGAAGCGCAGTCGCTGCGCGACGATTATGTTTCGACCGAGCATCTGCTGCTCGCGCTCGCCGAGGATGGCGCGACCGTCGGCGCATTGCTGCGACGCCACGGCATCACGCGCGACGCGATGCTGCAAGCCTTGCAAACGATTCGCGGCTCGCAGCGCGTCACGTCGCAAAATCCAGAAGCAATCTATGCCGCGCTCGAAAAGTACGGGCGCGACCTGACCGAGCTCGCGCGCCGCAACAAACTCGATCCCGTCATCGGATGCGACGAGGAGATTCGGCGCGTGATTCAAGTCTTATCGCGCCGCACCAAGAACAACCCGGTGCTGATCGGCGATCCGGGCGTCGGCAAGACCGCCATCGTCGAAGGGTTGGCGCAGCGCGTGGTGCGCGGCGACGTGCCCGAAGGCTTGAAGGACAAGCGCGTGGTCGCACTCGACCTTGGCGCGCTAATCGCGGGCGCGAAGTATCGCGGCGAGTTCGAGGAGCGATTGAAGGCGGTGCTGAAGGAAATCACCGAAGCCGCAGGCAAGGTCGTTCTATTCATTGACGAGCTGCACACCGTCGTCGGCGCGGGCGCAGCCGAAGGCGCGATGGACGCCAGCAACATGCTCAAGCCGATGCTCGCGCGCGGCGAGCTGCACACCATCGGCGCGACCACGCTCGATGAATATCGCAAGCACATCGAGAAGGAC
The DNA here is from genome assembly GCA_038198935.1 of Anaerolineae bacterium. Classification (GTDB taxonomy): domain Bacteria; phylum Chloroflexota; class Anaerolineae; order JACRMK01; family JACRMK01; genus JBBPZQ01. Next base: position 51,204 of record JBBPZQ010000072.1, on the reverse strand, counting down.
GCGGCGCTCGAACGGCGCTTCCAACCGATCTTCGTCGGTCAGCCGAGCGTCGAGGACACGATCTCGATTCTGCGCGGCTTGAAGGAACGCTACGAGGTGCATCATGGCGTGCGCATCACCGATGGCGCGGTGATCGCGGCGGCGACGCTGAGCGACCGCTACATCAGCGACCGCTTCCTGCCCGACAAAGCGATTGACCTGATTGACGAAGCGGCGTCGCGCCTGAAGATGGAGATCACCAGCAAGCCGCAGGCGCTCGACGAAGTGGATCGGCACATCATGCAGTTGGAGATCGAGCGCGAGGCGCTGAAGAAGGAACGCGATCAAGCGTCGAAGGATCGCCTCGCGAAAGTCGAAGCAGAGATTGCGAACCTGAAAGAGCAGTCGAATCAACTGCGCGCGCGCTACGACGCGGAGAAGAACGCGCTCGCGTCGGTGCAGCAGATCAAGGAGCAGATCGAGCAGACACGCACGCAGATCGAGCGCGCGCAGCGGCAGTACGATTACAACAAGGCGGCGCAGTTGCAATATGGCCAACTGGCGTCCTTGGAGAAGCAGTTGGCGGATGCCGAGGCGAGCATGAAGTCCAAAGACGGCACACTCTTAAAGCAAGAGGTGGACGCCGAGGACATCGCCGCTATTGTCTCGAAGTGGACGGGCGTGCCAGTCTCGAAGTTGCTGGAAGGGGAAATCGAGAAACTGATCAAGATGGAAGAGCGGCTGCACAACCGTGTGGTCGGTCAGGACGAAGCGATCAGCGCCGTATCGAATGCGGTGCGCCGCTCGCGCGCAGGCTTGCAAGACCCGAATCGGCCGATCGGCTCGTTCATCTTCTTGGGTCCGACGGGCGTCGGCAAAACAGAACTCGCGCGCGCGTTGGCCGAGTTCCTGTTCGACGACGAGAACAACATGCTGCGCATCGACATGAGCGAGTACCAAGAGAAGCACACGGTCTCGCGCTTGGTCGGTGCGCCGCCGGGTTACGTCGGCTACGACGAAGGCGGCCAACTGACCGAAGCCGTGCGCCGCCGTCCATACTCGGTCGTGCTGTTCGACGAGATCGAGAAGGCGCACCCTGACGTGTTCAACGTGCTGCTGCAAGTGTTGGACGATGGACGACTGACCGATGGTCAAGGTCGCACGGTCAACTTCAAGAACACCGTGGTGATCATGACGAGTAATGTCGGCTCGCAGTACATTCGCGAGTTGGCGGGCGCGGACGAAGAGACGATGCGGCGGCGCGTGCTGGATGCGCTCAATCAGCATTTCCGCCCAGAGTTTCTGAACCGCATTGACGAGATCGTCATCTTCCACTCGCTGAGGAAGGAACAGCTGACGCGCATCGTGGACATCCAGCTGCGCAACCTAGACCGTTTGCTGCACACGCGCAACATTCAGGTGCAACTCACCGACGCGGCGAAGCTATGGCTGGCGGAGAAGGGCTACGATCCCGTGTACGGCGCGCGCCCGTTGAAGCGCGTCATCCAGCGCGAGTTGCAGGACCCGCTCGCGCTGTGCATTCTGCACGGCGAGTTCCACGACGGCGACACGGTCGTGGTGGACGACGTGAACGGCAAACTGGTGTTCGCGCGCGATGGGCAGCTGGCGAGAGTGGCGTGAGCAGACCTCGCGGGTTTTGAAAACCCGCGAGGTCTTGCATCAGACGCGGAGCACGCTAAGAGCAATCCTCTTGGCGTGCTATGTTTTGGCGCGATAGACATCGCGCCCATTCACTGCGAGCGCCGCTCAAGCCACTTGTCTTCATCAAGTGAGGTACTCAGATTGGGTTATCAGGCTCACAACAGTTGCCATACCAAAGCAACGCCCACGACGATTATCACGAATGCAATGCGCCACACGGCTTGCTGCAATCGCTTGCCTGTCTGGTGGCTTCGCACTAACGGAACTTGGTAAGCTCGCACCAATGCAACTCGTTCGGCCTCGCGGCGGGCAGCTGCATGTTTGTCATATACGACATCCAAAACATCTTTTCATGTAGCCAGGTATTCATGGGGTTCCTCTTCCTACCCTATCGCCAGGTGCAGCATGATCAATACCGCCACCAGAAGCACAGTCACAGCCAACCCGCGCGCTTGTAATGGGAACGATTTTGCGGATGGTTGCGATTCACTTTGACGCTCGGGTGACTGCCAAAATGTGGTGTGCTTGTCCTGTGCAATCATTCGCTCGTTTTCCGCGAGCCGCACAGCCAGCCAGGCGACGGAGTCCGCGCGGCCGTCAGCTGTACGTTGTTCATACAAGGCATCCAAAAGATATGGCCAGGTATTCATGGGGTTCCTCCATTTGAATTTTGTAGCTCCGACTGTTGACACTATTAAACACGATAGACGCGCCTGTGTCGTCGGGGAAAAACACTACACTTTTAGAGAGGCGTACGACCATGAACTTTCGATATAGGGGAAAAACACTTACGCACTTCCAAACGACTTATTTCAAACCCTTCTCCCTCGCCCACTTCCTGATTTGGGTCCGTGTCGTGAAGTTTAGTTTGTTGAAGATGTGACCAATGTGCGCCTCGACGGTATGCTCGCTCACGACGAGCTGCTCGGCGACCTCGCGGTTGCTCATGCCTTGCCCAACAAGCGCTGCAACTTCGAGTTCGCGCGCCGTCAACCCACCATACTCTTTCTGTGTGTCAGCGCCGAAGGATTTCGTCGCATCGCTGCCTTCGGCTGTCTGTGCCGGTTCACTGAGCGCGAGCGCGATAGCCTGCTCCAATGTCATGGCGCTGCCTTCGGCTCGTGCGGTTGCGAATGCGAGCCCGCCGAGTTGGGATCGCACCCTCGCCACGAGACGCTCATATTCGATGCGACGATGGGTGCCGACGAGCATGCTACCTCCCACAGCGTCGAGGGAGCCGGTAGCCGCGACCAGCACCTCTGCCGCTCCCAGCAACCGCGCCGCGTGAGCCATTTGTCCTTGTAATCTGGCTATGTCAGCAAACCCGGTCAAAATCAATGAGATCGCCAACGTGTCCTGAAACTCATGGAATAGAGTTAAGCTTTCCAACAACAATCTCGCCGCTTGCTCATGGCGGATCTGATAGAGCGCCACCATGCCTAAACTACAGAGAGCCGAGGCTTCATTTCTTCTGTTCCCCATAACCCGCCACTGGCTTAGGTTTTCCTCGAAACACTCATTCGCTACTGCATAGTCGCCCAAGAAAAGGTTTGCCGTGCCGAGCACGTACAAGCCGCTGGTGATGCCGTATTTATCTTCACCCTCTCGAAACAGGCGCAGACTCTCTTCGTAGTAAGCGCGCGCGCGCCGGTGTAATCGCCCCGCCGTACGGCAAGAGTCCCCAGCATGGCGATCGACGAAGCCGCCTCCCATACATCACCTGTTTGTCGCAAAAGCGCCACACACTCTTCAGCGCATAAACGCGCTGTCACATAATCTGCTTGCCGACGAGCAATAAGCCCCTTCCAACCAATCGCATTCGCTAAGATCCACTTACCCGAAGGGTCTAATCCCCGACCAATCGTCACACTCTCCTCACACAGCGCGCGCGCCACGCTGAGGTTATCCATGTCTAGGGTTCCGGCCAGTATCACCAGCGCGGCGGCTAAATCCCGTTGATCTGCGAGGGCGGTTTTCCTGTACAATCGGATGCTTTCTTCAACGGCGGCGCGCGCCGAAATGTGGTCTCCGTGAAAAAGAGCCAGATAGCCCATCGCGTAAAAGGCTTTGGCGCGGATTGAGGTAGACGCGACATTGTCCGTACCCGCCTTCGCCAGTGCTTTCTCCAACCACGTGCGCCCTTCGTGATAATAACCCACGAAGTGCCAGAACCGCCGCAGCGCACTAGCCAGGCGTAATCCCGTCTCTACTGCGCCCTCCTGCGTTGTTGATAGCGACCATTCGAGCGCCGCTCGCAGGTTATCGTGCTCAGTTTCCAACTGCTTCTTGCGCGTCAGCCGCTCACCTGTGAACAGTTTCGGCTCGACTGCCTCAGCCAATTGCTGGTAGAAGGCTAGATGCTGTTCGTGCATGAGTTTGTTTTCGCCCGACACCTCCAACTTTGCACGCGCATACTGTCGAGTCGGCTCCAACATGCGATAGCGTGCTTCCTCCCCACACTCAATGAGCACGAGCGATTTGTCCACCAAGAGTGATTGCACGTGCAAGACATGGTAGCCATCCTGACAGACAAATTCTGCCGCCTCCAATGTCCACCCGCCCGCGAAGACCGAAAACCGACGGAACAACGCACGCTCGGGATCGCTCAACCACGCATAACTCCAATCGAGCGCGGCTCGCATCGTCTGTTGGCGCGGAAGCGCCGTGCGCTTGCCGCCCGTGAGCAAGTCAAGGCTCATGTCCAAATGCGCCGCGATTTGCTCCACTGAGAGCGCACTCACGCGCGCCGCCGCTAACTCAATCGCGAGCGGCATGCCGTCGAGCCGCCGACAAATCTGCGCGACCGCATTCGCGTTCTGCTCAGTGAGCGCAAAGTGTGCGTGCGCCGCCCTCGCGCGTTCGATGAACAGCCGCACGGCATCGTATTCTTCCAGCTTCGCAATTCGGTCGTGGAAGGCGGAGTCTGGGATTTTCAGCGATGGTTCGAGATAAACGCGTTCGCCTTCGATGTTGAGCAGCTCACGGCTGGTGGCGAGGATTCGTAAATGTGGGCAGGCTTGCAACAGTGATTCGCAGAGTTGCGCGCACGCGTCAATCAGGTGTTCGCAATTGTCCAACAACAAGAGCAGATGCTTGTCGTGCAGATAGTTGGTGAGCGTGGCGAGGATGGGTTGGCTCGGCTGCTCGCGCACATCGAGCGTTGACGCGATCTTCTGAGGAACGAGCGCGGGGTCGGAGAGTTTAGCGAGTTCGACGAGCCAGACGCCATCCGCGAACAGACCTGACAGGTTTTGGAAACCTGTCAGGTCTCTGGCCACCTCTGTCGCCAGCCGCGTCTTGCCGCAGCCGCCCGCGCCTGTGAGCGTGACGAGACGAAAGGTCGCGAGCAGTTGTTTCGCCTCAGACATCTCGCGCTCGCGTCCGATGAAACTGCTGAATTGTAGCGGCAGGTTGTTGGGAATCGGATCAGCCATTGCGGGGCTGCGCTTCAAGGCGGGACAACAATTCCGCCGCCCACTGCGCGTCGTCATCGTTCAGTGGCGGCTCTGGCGGCTGTGCGTAGTTAATGACGAGATCGTAACCCGCGCGCTCATAGACTTGTGCGAGCAGCGCACTCATGTTGACTTCAGGTTCCTCGTCGTCGGGCAGCAGCGGCAGCGGAAAATTTGGAACGGCTTGTCGCACGTTGAATGGATATAGTCGCGCGTGATTGGGTCCTTCGCGGCGGCGAATAAACACGCGATAATCGCTGCGCGCCTTCTCGGTGCATGGCATCTGAGGCCCGTCGCGCAGCAAATCAATCTCGACGAAGTGCACGTGCGAATCGAGCAAACTGCGACGCTTCGCTATGTTGTTGTTGCGCTCCGGTCCACGTTGTTTGTTCGTGTGCGAGAGCAACTCGATGACCGTCACGACTTCGCCCGTCGGCACGAGACGCACTTCGAGGTAGCCTTCTTCAATCGGATCGTGCAGCGGCATCTCGACCTTCAGGTATGGCGCGTATTCGAGCGTTGCCGTCGCGCCGCTCCCAGGCTCATGCAGGCGGCGTTGCCGCACCAGCACGTCGGGCCGACGCAAGCGAGACTCCCAGTCGGGCGGGAGCGTGATGTACGTGTGCGTCTCGACCGCCACAAAGTAGCGCGGACGCAGACGCGGCGCCAAATCATCACGCAATGCCGTGATTAGACTATGATGCACGTCCGACCAGAGTAGCGGATTCTCTAACCACGGGTTCATGCTGGGAAATGGATGCGCCATTGTTGCACCCCTGCGCGGAGTATAGCTCTCGCCACAAGCACCCGTCAATCGAGTTCGAGGTGGATGAGCAGCAGCACCGAGCCGCCGAGGTCGTCGTCGGTGGCGGCGAGCAGCGTGAAGTCGTTTGCGTCGTCTTGCCCCAGCACACCGACGGATTCGATCTTGCCCGTGTCGGTCTCGCCGTTCGTGTCGCGCACGAGCGCCACCTGTTTCGGCTCGATTGGGTCGTGCTGTGCGCTGTGTGCATGCTCGACGTCCAGCACGCCGAGAAAACTGCCGAGTGTGGGCCCATCTTCCAGTTCGGTCGTCGTGTCCTCGACAGCGGCGGCGAACAGGATGCGCTCGCCATCCGGCATGAGTGTCGCGCCGGAGAAATCGCTCAACACGCCTTGGAGCGACGGCAATCCGTAGCCGTAAATCGTCGGAGACGGCGGCGCGCTCGGCGGCTCAGGCAGAAACGCCAAGAACGCGGGCAACTCGTAGTACAGCGCGACGTTCTTGTGCGAGACGTTGCCACGCTGAAACAACACGAGATCCATGCCAACCATCTGGAAGGTTTCAATGCGGCCCTGCGTCGGCGCATGGCGAGCTATCGGCACAAGAGCAACACCTATGCAAAAAAACACACGTCTGCAAACGCGGCTTGATGCCTACTGGCTGTGGCACAACTTTGTCCGTCCGCATTTCACCACCAAAGCGGTGCCAGCCGTCGCTTTGGGCATCTTGTGCGCAGGCTTGTCCGTTGCTGACCGGTTCCGGTTGCATTATCTTTTCATACTGAACTGAACCAGTGCCAGCCTTCGCGCGTTTCGGTTTGCAAATTGTCTATGCGTCTATCCACGCGCGCAAAATTCTCCCGCGTTTCCTTTTGGAATTCGCGCGTCTCGGTCTGGAACTCGTGCGTCTCAGTTTGGAACTCGCGCATCTCCGTCTGGAACTCGTGCGTCCCAGTTTGGAATTCGCGCGTCGAGGTCTGGAACTCGCCCATCTCCTGACGGAATTCCACGAGTTCGTGGTGAACGGCAGCGACTTCTTCTTTGCGCGCGAAGGTGCGCAGGAAGACGTGATACAATTGCGGTTCATGTTCGGGATGGTCGTCGAGCAACTTGGGCAGTCGCTCGGTGAACATCTCGACCAACTCTTGTTCTTGTGGCGTTAAGATTGACATCGCATCGCTCTCACGCGAATCCTTAGCATCAGCCACAACGAAGCGCAACACTCACGTCCCGATGGCGAGCAGCGGGTCGCCGTTGTTCATCGCCAGTGTCGTGACGAGGAACAGCACGACGCCGCTGGTCGGCGCGACGACGGGCTGCACCGTGTTGCCGAGAAAATCGGCGACGCGGCCCAACGGCTGGCCCGCTTTCACGTCGTCGCCGACGTTCACCTCTGCATAGAACAAGCCGTCGTGCTCCGAGCGCAGCCACGCCATCTCTTCGAGCAGGCGTGGCGTCTCAGGAACAGGCGGCGCGCTCTCCTGCGACAGCCCAACGTGGGCGAGTGAGCGCTGCAAGCCGTCGTACATTTGTTGGATTTGATCCTCGTTCCACAGTCCCTGCCCGCCGACTTCGGCCAGCACGGCCGGGATACCGGCGTCGGCGGCGGCCGCATACGTCCCACCGACGACCACGCTTGTGATCACATTTGGCAGACCAAACGCCGACGCGAGCGCGAGTGCTTTGTCGTCGAGTGCGGCGTTGCCGCTGCGGCGCACGATGCTGAACGGCACAAGCGCTTCGTTCAGGTCGCCGCCATGCAAATCGAGATACACGTCCGCGCGGCGAATCAGGTTTTGAAAAATCCAATCCGCCAGTTGCTCCGCGAACGTGCCGTTCGGATTGCCGGGGAAGCAGCGGTTAAGATTCTTGTTGTCGGGTGGGCAGATGTAAATCGAACGTTTTGCGAATGCATTCATGCTGCTGATCGGCGCGACGACCAGTTGCCCGTGCAGCTCGGTCGGGTCGGTACGCTGAGCGAGACGATATGCCGCTTCGATGCCGACGTACTCCGCGCCGTGAATGCCCGCCGTCACGACGAGCGTCGGACCTTCGTGCGCGCCGTTCAAGACGAACAGCGGCAGCTTGATCGGCGTGCCGTCGAACGATTGCTCCAGCACGCGCGCTTCGCGTTGTCCCGCTGCGGCAGTCACGCCTGCAATCGAAAACGTTTCTTTCATTGTGAATTCACCTCTGATGGATTTCGGGCGCTGTTCAGCCTGCGCGCTTGCGTCAAGATGGAAATGCCGGCGATCAACACGGCGAGCGTGAGCACGTTCAGACACAACGCCTGCGCCGCGAGTACGTAGGCAGCCAGAGTGAAATCGCCAACGCGTGCTGAGAAGATTTGCCCATATAGACTCTGGCGCGAGCCGATCAGTAACAACTGGTTCAGCGTGAGCGGGCACGTGCAGCAGGTGGTGAGCAAGCCCAACGCGGCGATCACCATGCCGAGTGTCTGTCGGTTTTGCATTGATCCGCGCCTCCCGTCGAAAGCATGTGGTCTACGTCTGATGCATCATCCTGAGCGGAGTCGAAGAGCCTTCTGTTATGGTTCTGATTGCAAAACGGCCAACGCTTCGCGCAGCGCGAACAGGAGCGCGTTGCGGTTGCGCGTGAGCTGCGTTTTCAGAAATTGATAGTCGTCGCTCTGCGGATTCAGTTGTGCCAACTGCTTCGCGCCCTGCAAGCCCGGCATGAACGGAATGGGCCAGGCCGGATCATGATCGAAGCGGCCCGCTTCGGTGTAGGTGATCGGAATCAGACTGCGCGAGAGCGCGATCAGCTTGCGATTGAGCAACTCGGCTTCGTCGTCATTCGTATGCGCCGCGCGGTCCGCCAACTGCGCGGCGCACGACGCGAGTTGGGCGATGCGATCGCGCACCATGCTCAAATCAAAATGCGCGCCTGCCGCTTGCTGCAAAGTCGTCAGCTCCTGCTGCATGTCGGCGATCACCGGACGAAAATCAAAGGGCAGCAACGGCTCATGGCACAAGCGCCAGAGCGTGCTGACATAAATCTGAGTGTCGAGCGTGAGCACGTCGAGGTCCACCTTGTCCATCGTGTCCTCGCTCGTGTGCCACCACCACGGCATCTTGCCGTCCATCAACTGACTGAGCGCGGCTGACACGCCGCTCTCGTCGGCAGACACGGGCACCTGACTCATGGACATGAACAGCGACGGAATGCCGATGCCGTTGAAGCTCATGTCGCCCGCGCGGCTCATGCGTCGCGCTTGCGTCGGCTGACCGCTGTGCTCGTGAATGACGCTCGCGCCGAAGTCAGCCAACTCCTTGTGCGTGAGGAAGCGGCCGTAGAACGTCGCGCCGCGCGCACCCGTCGAGTCCACGTTGACGTGCGCGGCGCAGCGCTCGTACAACTCTTCCCAGTGATTGTCCACGTACCACGTCGAGCCGGAATAGCGTCCGTGACTATGTCCGCTCCAGAACGCAAGACGCACGCCGCGATACAACTCGTCCCGCTGTTGCGCGAGCAAGCGTGCGACTTCGAGCATGGTCGCATTCGCGCTGCCATTGTCCATCGCGCCGTAGTGCCACGAGTCTTGATGGCCGCTGAACAGCACGAACTGATCGGTCGCGCGCCCGTCGAGTTCGCCGATCACGATAGGTGTCGTCTGCCAGCCGAAAAAGTTTTTCGTGTGCAGTCGCCCGCGCACATCGCCGCTCTTCAATCGTTCGCGCAAATCCGCGCCGTCGCGCTCGACAATCGAGACAGCGGGCGTGGTCGGGATGCGCTGCGCAGACTGCGGCGTGGGCGTGCCCCAGATGGTGCTGACGATCATGTTATGCAGGTATTCGTCGTTGACGAAGATTTCGCCCATCGCGCCAGCGCGTTCGGCCGCATAGACGCCCGTCGGCGTGGCCAGCCCCGTCACGAGCGCGAGCTTGCCGCGCACGTCAACACGCGCGTACGCATCGCCTGAACCATCGCCGACATCCATCAAGTCACCTTCGATATCCGCGCTCGCACTGAACGCGTGACCGAGACAGTCGTAGCGTGCGAGCGTCACACCGTTCGCGTCAATGACTTCCAGTGATGATTCAAGGGGCCCACTGACGAGTGCCGGATGTTCGAGCAGCGTCGTGCGCAATCCGTATTCATCGAGCGTGTCTCGAATGTACTCGACCGCCTTGCGTTCGTCCGCGCTGCCGGACAAGCGAACGTACTGCGCGATGCGGCTGTTCGTTTCCCACAGGCAATCGCGCGAGACTTGCTGAACCAGTTCACGTTCCTGCGTGTAAGATTGCGTGTCCATCGTCGCTCCTCAAGCATTTGCTGCGTGAGTTGATAGAAGCATACTCAAATGCGCCTGTCAAGGTCAGTGCGCCTTTTTCGGTGGCGTGTGTCGGCTCGAATTGGCGCGCTTTCATTGACAAGCGCTCGCTCTGCGCTTTATAATTTTTTCACCGCTGCGCGCGCCTAATCTCTGGCGCGTAACCTTGTGCGGCACGCCGTCGCGATTCAGGCAGAGGTGAGCGCGGCGGCATTACGCTGGTAGATTCCGTTCACGCCATGGTCATGGCCGTGCACGGGAGGAGCGACGATGAGAAACGTGACGATTGTCGTGCTGACGCTGTTGGGTGTGCTCGCCGCATGCGGTCCATTTGCGCCGCCGAACACCTCGCCAACATCCGCCGCGCCGACGACGCAGGCAGCCAATATACCGACTGCGGCTATCACGTCGCCGTCGCAGCCGACCGTTACTGCGATTCCGGTGGCGCAACCGACGAATACGACAGCCGCAGTTGTGCAGCCAACGAATACGCAGGCACCGCCGCCAGCGCCGACCAACACCGCGCCGCCACCGACTAAAACACCGACGCCGCTCCCGGCGACGGCAACGAACACGAGTATTCCACCCAGCGCGACGCCAACTCGCACGCCCACGAAGACGAGCACACCAACGCCGAGTGTCTCGCAGGTGCTGAAACAAATTTCTATCAACGGCGGCGCAAGCGATCAGGCAATCGCCACTTGCCCCAGTGACACGAAAGTCACGGGCGGCGGCTTCGCCACCTCAGGCAGTATGAGCGTGTATAGCGACGCCATGGACGGCAACGGCTGGGAAGTCGCTGCGAAAAACAACGCGGGCACGAGCGGGTTGCTCAATGCTTATGCGATCTGCGTGACGGACCTCGCGGGTAGCGTGCAGCTCGTGTTCAAGCAAGTCACGGTGGGCGCAGGCAGCACGGGGCAAGCCGTGCAGGCATGTCCAGCAGGCACCGTGCTAACAGGCGGTGGCTTTGCCGCGAACACTGGCGAGGAGGTGTACAGCAACGCCCCGTCAGGAAACGGCTGGGAATCAGCGGCGAAGAACACCACGGGTGCAGGACTGCTGCTGAATGCGTACGCGCTGTGCTACAATGGTGCGGGTGCGACCTCGACGCAGCCCTTCACGCAAGTGACAGTCGGTGCAGGTACAAACGGCAATACCAGCGTCGCCTGCCCCAGTGGGAGAATCGTCACGGGTGGCGGCTATGCGGCCAATTCTGGCGAAATCGTGTTCAATACGTCGAAAGACGGAAATGGTTGGCACACCTTTGCCACCAACACCACAGCCATTGCACACTTGCTGAACTCCTATGCGGTTTGCACCAAGTTCTGAATGGATGCCTGATCAAAATCTGTAAGGGCGGCTCGCGAGCCGCCCTTACATTTCCGGTGATAGCCTTCGACGGACATTGGCTATAATGACTGCTGATGAATACTTCAACTCACGCGCCATTGAGAACTGCCACGGCATCGCTTTGCGCAACGGCGGCTCGTGTGAATATCCGTGTTACCCGCTTGGCCGCGCTCCATATTCATCACTTAGGGAGGAGGTGATAGCCACTCATTCACGAGGCGCGCAAATCTTCAGACTGCACGACGACAACATGACGTGTTAATCGGGAGGAGAGAACATGCACAGAACGATTTTGAGCTTGCTGGTGGTGCTGCTGATTGCACTCGCCGCGTGCGGGACGCCCAGCACGCCATCGGCGCCGACCAGCGCGGCGACCACTCAACCAAGCGCGCCAACGGCGGCAGCGACCAGTGCAGCGACGCGCGCCGCTACGACAGCCGCTACGACTGCGGCCACGAGCGCGGCAACTTCCGCACCAACGGGCAACCTGATGAAGGTCGCCGCGCCCGACTGCAACTACGGCGACAAAGACAACCCGGCCGGCATTAAGTCCATCGAAGCGACCGACAAGTACACGGTCGTGTTCACGTTGTGTCATCAGAACCCGACCTTCGCGCAAGCAGTCGCGTTCGTGACCAACTCGATTCAAGAGAAGGCGATCCTCGACCAGACCAAAGGCGACTCGGCCGAGCTGAGCAAGAAGCCGAACGGCACGGGTCCGTGGATGCTCAAGGAGTGGGCACACGGCGACCACATCACCTTTGAAGCGAACCCAAATTACTGGGGCACGAAGCCGAAGGTGAAGACCGTCATCTTGCGCTGGTCGAAAGAAGCGGCGCAGCGTCTGCTCGAATTGCAGTCGGGCACGATTGACGGCATGACGAACATCGCGGTGGACGACATCGCCAACGTGCAGAAAGATGCAAAGCTGAAGGTGTTCCCGCGCAACCCGCTGACGATCGTCTATCTCGGCATGAACAACACGAAGAAGCCGTTCGACAACGAGAAGGTGCGGCAGGCGATTGCTATGGCGGTTGACCGCAAGCGCATCGTGGACAACTTCTATCCGGCCGGCTCGCTCGTCGCGGAGCAGTTCGCGCCGCCCGCCATCACGCCCGGCCACAACGCGAGCAAGTGGTACAACTACGATGTAGCGGCCGCGAAGAAAATGCTCGCCGACGCGGGCTTCCCGAACGGCTTCGACGTCGAGCTGTCGTATCGTGAAGTGACGCGCGTCTATTTGCCGTCGCCGGGCAAAGTCGCGCAAGACCTGCAAGCCCAACTGAAAGATATCGGCATCAACGTGAAACTGACGCCCGTCGAATCGTCGGCGTTCATTCAGTCGGTACGCGCAGGTGAGCGCACGATGTTCCTGCTGGGCTGGGGCGCGGACTATCCGGACGCGACCAACTTCTACGACACGCACTTCAGTGCGGCGATCAAGCAGTTCGGCACGGTCTATTCTGACCTCGCTCAGGAAATCAGCGCGGGCGGCTCGATCTTCGATCCCGTCGAGCGGCAGAAGCATTACGACAAAGTGAACGACCTCATCAAGCAGCATGCGCCCGTCGTGCCGCTGGCGCACGGCACGTCCGCCGACGCGTTCAAGGCGACCGTGCAGGGCGCGCACGCCAGCCCCATCGAGAACGAAAAGTTCGTCGTGATGGATCCGGGCAAGGCTCAATTAGTGTACATGCAGAACGCGGAACCCGGCACGCTGTGGTGCGCCGACGAGGAAGACGGCGAGACGTTCCGCGCGTGCTTGCAGATTTACGAAGGCTTGCTCACGTTCAAGGTCGGCAGCGTGGACGTCGAGCCTGCGCTGGCTGAAAGTTTCAAGAGCAGCACAGATGGTATGACGTGGACGTTCAATCTGCGCAAAGGTGTGAAGTTCTTCAGCGGCCACGAGCTCGACGCGAATGACGTGGTTGCGTCGTACGAATCGCAGTGGAACGCTAAGAGTCCAAACCACACGGGCGAGAAACTGGGCTACACGTATTTCGGCAGTTTCTTCGGCGCGTGCCTGAACGGACCGAAGTGCTAGTGGTGTAGTTCGTTGGTTGGTTGGCATGTTGGTTGGTGAATGTTCGCCATCAACAAACCAACCAACCGTCCAACCTCATGGCTCAATTCATCCTGCGCCGTCTGTTCTTCCTGATTCCCGTTCTCATCGGCATCCTGTTCGTCACGTTCGCGCTGGCGCGGCTGATTCCCGGCGACCCATGCGCAGCGATGCTCGGCGAGCGCTACACGCCGGAGAAGTGCGTGAACTTCCGCATCATCTACGGTCTGGACGATCCGCTGCCCGTGCAGTTTCTGCGCTATCTCGCGCAAGTCTTTCAAGGCAACCTCGGCAACTCGATTCGTACCGGTCGATCGGTGACCGACATCATCTCCGAGCGTCTGCCGATGACTGTCGAGTTGACCATCGGCGCGATGCTGTTCGCGACGAGCGTCGGCGTGCTGTTCGGCATCATCTCCGCCGTGCGCCACAACACGAGTATTGACGCGGCGACGATGATCGGCGCGAACATCGGCGTCTCGATGCCGGTGTTCTGGATCGGCTTGATGCTCGCCTATGTGTTCGCACTCGTGCTGCGCGATACGCCGTTCTTCATCCCGCCATCGGGGCGGCTCACCGCCGGCTTGAGCATGACACCGCTGCTGCAAGAGTGGAACTTGCAGGACGCGAACGGCTTGGTGGCGTTCGTGGTCGGACTAATTTCTAATTCCGTCATTCTGCACAGCCTCATCAGCGGGAAGTTACATATTCTCAAAGACGGCTTGTGGCATTTGATTCTGCCGTCGCTCGCAGTCGGCACGATCCCGCTCGCGATTATTGCGCGCCTGACGCGCTCCAGCCTGCTCGACGTGCTGCACCAAGATTACATTCGCACCGCACGCGCCAAAGGCTTGCCGTCACGCTGGGTGCTGTTCCGTCACGCACTGCGCAGCGCGCTCGTGCCGATTGTGACCATCATCGGCTTGCAGATTGGCAGCCTGCTGTCGGGCGCGGTGCTGACGGAAACGGTGTTCGCCCTGCCGGGCATCGGCACGCAACTCGTGACGGCAATTGAAGGGCGCGACTATCCCATCGTGCAGGGCTTTACGATTGTGGTTGCGGTCGTCTTTGCAAGCGTGAACATTTTGGTTGATCTGTCGTATGCGTATCTCGACCCGCGCATCCGCGTGCAGTGAAACTGAACCGAGAAGACATAAGAACGCGAAGAGAACGTTAGAACTTCGCACCCTTCGCGTCTTCGCGGTTCAATCGAGTGTTGATGACCGCAACGGCTGAACGCATTCCAACGTCCGCGCTCGCGAGTGCGCCTGCGCTCTCGCAGCGCTCGCCACTGAGCGACACGCTGCGCAAGCTGCGCCGCCATCGCTCGTTCCAAATCGGCTTTGTACTGCTGAGTCTGCTCGTGCTGATCGCTATCTTCGCCGACGTGATCGCGCCGTTCGATCCGATCCGGCCGTTATCTGGCGTGAAGCGGCGCGACACGCCGTGCATCCATCTGCTCGGCTGTCCGCCGAGTCAGCCAGAACATCTCATGGGCATAGACGGCAACAACCGCGACCTGTTCTCGCGCGTCATTCACGGCTCGCGCCTCTCGCTGCAAATCGGATTCACGACGACGCTGTTCGCGCTGATCATCGGCAGTCTGCTCGGCGCGATTGCAGGCTACGCGGGTGGCTGGAGCGACAACATCATCATGCGCGTCATGGACGTGGTGCTCGCGTTTCCCAGTCTGCTGCTCGCCATCGCCATCGTCAGCGTGCTCGGACCCGGACTGATCAATGCGCTGCTCGCGATCGGCATCGTCTCGATACCGATTTACGCGCGGCTGTTTCGCGCGAGTGTGCTCGCGGTGAAGGGGCAAGAATACGTCACCGCCGCGCGCGCGGTCGGCGGTTCGGGCATGCGCCTGCTGTTCCGTCACATTCTGCCGAATGCGCTCACGCCGATTGTCGTGCAAGGCACGCTCGGCATCGCGACGGCAATCCTCGAAGCAGCGGCATTGTCGTTTCTCGGACTCGGCGCAGAAGTTCCAAAGCCCGAATGGGGCTTGATGCTGGGCGAGGAACGCAACAGCGTCTTCAACGCGCCGCATCTCGTCTTTTTTCCGGGTGTCGCTATCATGCTCACGGTGCTCTCGTTCAATTTGCTCGGCGACGGCTTGCGCGATGCGCTCGACCCGCGCTTGCGTATCGCATAATTTTGCTGGTCAGTGTCATGCAACAATAGGCAACTCAACGTCCGAGTTGCCCTTTTTTCGTGATCGAACTTCGAGAGGAAATATTTTTAATTCCTTTATCCCACGGCATCTCTGCGGTTCGCTGACGCCGTTCCTTGACCCTGTCGCCTCACTCACGATATAATCTCGCCATCCTCGCGCATCCTGTTCACGGAGCAGCGCATGATCGCGCACGACAACCCGCACAACTCCAGCGTGCAACTTTCCATCGCCGATATCCACATGGCGTTTGGGGGCGTGCGCGCGCTCAAAGGCGTGTCGCTGCAAGTGCGGCGCGGCGAAATATTTTCCATCATCGGGCCCAATGGCGCGGGCAAGACGGTGCTGCTCAACTGCATCAACGGTCTGTATCGCCCGCAGCAGGGCCGCATCGTTATTGATGGGCGCGACATCACGCACTTGAAGCCGTACCATCGCGCCGAACTCGGCATCGCGCGCACGTTCCAGAAAATCGAATTGTTTCGCGGCATGACCGTGCTGGACAACATTCGGCTTGGACGACACGTTCACCTCAAGTCGAATCTGATCAATGCAAGCGTGTATATTGGACCTGCCGAGCGCGAAGAGATTGAATTGCGCAAATTCATCGAAGCAGAAATCATTGACCTGTTGGAGATCGCGCACATCCGCCACAAAGTCGTCGGCATGTTGCCGTACGGTTTACAGAAGCGCGTCGAGTTGGGCCGCGCGCTCGCGCTCAATCCCAAGTTGATTTTGCTGGACGAGCCAATGGCGGGACTGAACCTCGAAGAAGTCGAGGACATGGCGCGCTTCATCCTCGACATCAACGAGGAGCCGAAGTGGCAGGTGACGTGCGTGCTGATTGAGCACGACATGGGCGTGGTAATGGACATCTCGGATTGCGTCGCCGTGCTCAACTTCGGCCAGAAGATTGCCGAGGGTACGCCCGACGAAATTCGCCATCACGAGCAAGTGCGGCAAGCGTACATGGGCGCGGAAGAGGGCGTGGAGTTGTACGTCTCGCGGCGCTGACCGCAAAGGAGGAAGTACGCAATGAGTGCGACGGAGACAATGGCTGAACCAATCGCAGGCGACAGCGAATTGCACCCCAAGCAAATGACCTACGAGCAATTTCGCGCCTGGGCGAACGAGGATACGCACGCCGAGTGGGTCAACGGAGAGGTGATTGAATTCATGCCGCCGAAAAACCGCCATCAAATGATGCTCGACTTCTTGAGTTATCTCATCAAATCGTTCGTTGACGTCTTTCAGTTAGGAGTGGTGCGCGTCGCGCCGCTCGAGGTGCGCGTGCAGCCTAAGGGCAATGCGCGCGAGCCTGACCTGCTGTTCATCGCTAACGAGCATCGCGAGCGGCTGACCGAGGATCGCGTCAGCGGCCCGCCCGATCTGATTGTCGAGATTGTTTCGGATGACAGCGTGAACCGTGACCGCGTCGCCAAGTTTGATGAATACGAAGCCGCGGGCGTGCCTGAATATTGGATTATTGATAATCGTCCCGAACGTCAGCGCGCGTACTTCTATCAACTGAATGAGGCGGGTCAATATCGGTCCATCACGCTAGACGCTGAGGACGTCTATCGTTCGCGCGTGTTGGCGAGCTTCTGGCTCAAGGTCGCGTGGCTGTGGGAGGAGCCGCCGAACGCGTTGCGCGCTGTCGCGGCGGTGATTGGGCCCGAACGGATGGCGCAGGCGCTGCGTGACGCGGCGAACACGTAGGGCTGGTGCGGACGTTGAACTGCTCACCCCAGCGCGCGCAGGCGTTCAACGCCTGCGCGAACCTGAATCGGAGAACTCATGCGTATCGGTATCAATGCAGGACTCAGCAGAGGCGCGATGCTCGACCAGCTGCTCACGCAAATCGAGCAAGCAGAGCGCGACGGCTTCGCGTCGGTGTGGCTGGCAAACATTTTCGGTTTCGACGCGCTGACTGTGCTCGCGCTCGCGGGCCGCACGACGCAGCGCCTCGAGTTGGGCACGGCGGTCGTGCCGACCTATCCGCGCCATCCGACCGCGCTCGCGCAGCAGGCGCTCACGGTGCAAGCCGCGACGAACAATCGGCTCACGCTCGGCATCGGCTTGAGCCATCGCGTCGTGATCGAAGGCATGTTCGGTCTCGACTACTCGAAGCCGATCCTGCACATGCGCGAATATCTGACCGTGCTGCGCGGCTTGCTGTCGGGCCAACCCACGTCGTTCGAAGGCAAACAGTATCGCGTCAACGCGCAGATGAACGTGCCGGGCGCGACCCAGCCGCCAATCCTCGTCGCCGCGCTCGGCGAGCAGATGTTGAAACTGGCGGGCACGCGCGCGGACGGCACAATTGTGTGGATGGGCGGTGTGAAGTATCTGCAAGAGAATTGCATTCCAACCATCACGAAAGCCGCACATGAGGCGGGCCGCGCCGCGCCGCGCGTCGTCGCCAGTTTCCCGGTCGCGATCACGACCAACCGCGCTGCGGCGCGCAACTCGGCGTCGAAGGTGTTCGCGGTCTATGCGCAGTTGCCGTCGTATCGCGCTATCCTCGACAAAGGCGGCGCAGCCGACGCCGCGGACGTTGCCATCATCGGCGACGAGGAAGAGGTGGCGAAGCAGATCGGGCGCCTCGCCGACATCGGCGTGACCGATTTCGTCGCCGCGTTTTACGACGTGCGCGACGACCCGCCGGCGCGCGCGCGGACGTACAAGTTTGTGGCGGAGATGGCGCGGACCAAAAACGCGTGAACTGCGAAGACGCGAAGAGTTATCTTGTCAAACAAACAAGCATGGTGAGCCTGTCAAACCATGCGCGCCCGTCTTACTCGCATCCTTCGACAGGTTCAGGATGCTGCATTATGATTTTGAAATTGTGAGCGGGTTCAGATCGTATGACAGAACCGACCCGTTATCCAAAGAATGCCGCAGGGCAGTTCTACGTCGAAAATGGATGTTGCATTTTCTGCAAACAGCCTCACGTGCAAGCGCCCGAGTTGATGGGATTTGATGAGGAAGCCCTGCACTGCTTTTTTGAGCGACAACCAGAAACAGAAGAAGAAGCCTACCATGCAATTCGAGCAGTCTGGGGTTCGTGTGCAGGTTGTTTGCGGTATGGCGGAAATGATCCAACGATACTGCGCAGACTCATCGAGATCGGTGAAGCTGATGCGTGTGATTATCCTGGGCCCAGTGATCTGAAGCCTGTCTTGCGCAACCATGTCACATTTAAAGTCGCCACGAACGCAAGCGATGCAACGGAGTTGGGGTCCGTTTTAGATTTAGCAACTTGGATACGAAATTACTTGATGGCTAGATCACCACGCTACGAAGTATCGAACATAACATTGAGTGATGATATTGTTCAGTTCACCTACACATGGACTGGCACCATCTTTCATACATTGCTGATCCAGTCCGCCGAGCCGAACAGGTGGCTTGTATCCCATTCACCGGAACCTCAACCAGGAAGTATTGCTGTCTCATTTGCGCTGGATGATCTGCTGAAATCGGACGCAAGAGTTCGAGATATTTGCTGGTATTTTGCTGAAGAGTGGAATGGATCACGCGCTCAATGGCAAGAAACACCCTATTGAGATGACACAATGAGCAACACCATCGAAGTCACACCTGACCTGACCATCCCGAAAGCATTCGTCGCCGCCGCGCAACAATTCGGCGACAAGGTCGCGCTGCGCGAAAAAGAGTTTGGAATCTGGCGCGCGATTTCCTGGCGTGAGTATCGCGCCGCCGTGCGCAAGATCGCGTTGGGCTTGTATCAACTCGGCATTCGCAAAGACGACAAGGTCGTGCTGATCGGCGACAATCGCCCCGAAGGCTTGTTCGCGGAGATGGCCACGCTGTGTGTCGGCGGCGTGGCAGTGTGGCTGTATCAGGAGTCGCTGCTCGACGAAGTGCAGTACATCGTGAACCACTCAGATGGGCGCGTGATGTTTTGCGAGGGACAGGAAGAAGTGGACAAGGCGCTCGCCATCAAAGCGCAGTGTCCGAAATTGGAGCGCATCATCTGGGACGATCCGAAAGGGATGCGCAGCTACGACGACCCGACGCTCATGCGGCTCGACGATTTGATGCGGCGCGGCGCGGAGCTCGATCGGCAGCAGCCCAACTTGTTTGATGAGCTCGTCGCGCAGGGCAAGGGCGACGACACCGCGCTGCTGTTCTACACATCGGGCACGACCTCACAGCCGAAGGGCGCGCTGCTCTCGCATACGAACATGCTCAAGATGGGCCAGAACATGATGAGGGTTGACCCCTACGCGCCGAGCGAAGATTTCGTGTCGTTCCTGCCGTTCGCGTGGATCGGCGAGCAGATGATGTCTCTTTCGTGCGGATTGATGGCGGGCTTCACGATCAACTTCCCCGAAGAGCCAGAGACGGTGCTCGAAGACTTGCGCGAGATTGGGCCGCACACGATGTTCTCGTCTGCGCGCTTGTACGAGCAGATGGCGCGCACGCTGCAAGTGAAGTACACCGACGCGAGTTTGCTCAAGCGCAAGGTGTACGAGTGGGGCTTGGATGTCGGCTATAAAATGGCCGACGCAAAGTTCAACAAGCGTGAGCCGTCAGCCGCGACAAAATTGCAGGGCAAGGCGGCGGACTGGCTCGTGCTGCGCACGCTGCGCGATCACCTCGGCTTGTCACGCATCAAGAACGCCTATAGCGGCGGCTCGATGCTCAGTCCGGATCACTTCAAATTCTTTCACGCGATCGGCGTGAATCTCAAACAGATTTACGGGCAGACGGAGATCAGCGGCATCTCGGTCCTGCATCGCACGGACGACGTTCGGCCCGACACGGTGGGCCAGCCGCTTCCCGAAACGGAGTTGACCATTGCGCCCGACGGCGAGATTCTGGAGCGCAGCGCCGCCGTGTTCAAAGGCTACTACAAGTCGCCCGACGAAACGGCGCAGACGCTGCGCGATGGCTGGCTGCACAGCGGCGACAAAGGTTTCCTCACAGCAGATGGCCACCTCGTCTTCTTCGACCGCTCGAAAGACGTGATGACGTTGAGCGATGGGCGGCAGTTCTCGCCCGTGTATATCGAGAGCCGCTTGAAATTCTCGCCGTACATCAAAGATGCGTGGGTCATCGGCCATCAAAGGCCGTTCGTCACGGCGGTCATGGCCATTGACTACGCGGTGGTCGGCGAGTGGGCGGAACAGCGCAACATCGCGTACACGACCTATCACGAGTTGTCGCAGCAGACGCCCGTGTACGAATTGGTGCGCGACGCCATCGCGCGCGTGAACACAGACCTACCAGAGCCTGCGCGCATCAAACGCTTCCTCAATCTCTACAAAGAGTTCGACGCCGACGATGACGAACTGACGCGCACGCGCAAATTGCGCCGCGCTTTCCTCGAAGAGAAATACAAAGACATCGTCGCCGCGCTCTATGCGCCGCATGCCGAGCAGGTGCACATTGACACGAGCATCAACTACGAGGACGGGCGCGTGGTGCGCATCAAGGCGGATTTGCGGGTGATGGAAGTCGCGAAATAAGGGCTAGAGATGAAACGACGCCAATACTACTCCGCACGAACGAAAACAGATCCGAGTGCTAACAGACTCGATCTCCCAATCATGCGCGAGTTGTTTTATGCCATGTATAGGGACTTTGTTGAAAAAGGATATTTTCAACAAAGTTTTGGCTATGTATGCGTTGACAGTGGGTATGTGCCAGGGGCAATAGGCAAGAATATAGGCGCATTCTTTCTGCGCAAACTCCGCAAGGATCTCTGGCCAGTAGACGACAGTTGGGAAACTTACGGAGAGGAAGATCTCTTTGATGCAATTGAACTTCTCTTTGACTTGGTCTCAGCGCCTGTGGACGGTTTCTATCACGGTTACAGCGATTGCGGTTGGCATTATGAAAGTTTCGACAGGCAATCAGGCCAAAACAAGTATTGCGATGAGATCAATGACATAATTCAAGATTATGCTGATGGATACGAGCTTTCCAGCGATGGTGAAATCCTTTTGGGCGCACATCAGGGACTTGAAGATTTACTGGTCACCCATCTGCCAGAGCTTAACACAGAAAACGTGGAAACACGCATTGAGCGAGCAATTTTGAAATTTAGGCGCTATCGGTCCTCTGTTGATGAACGAAGGGAAGCAGTGAGGTCTTTAGCCGATGTGCTTGAATATCTACGCCCTCGGCTGCGAGAGGTGCTCTTATCCAAAGATGAGAGTGATTTATTCAATATTGCTAACAATTTTGGTATTCGTCATCACAATCCAAATCAGAAGACCGCGTATGACCCCGACGTATGGCTTAATTGGATGTTTTACTTCTATTTGGCGACTATACATGCGGTAGTTCAACTCATTAAGAAGAACGATGATAAAGCCGCATCGTAAACAGTCATACCCTTGAACAGAGTAAATAAACCAGGATACGATAGCAAGGATGTGATCTCGTGAACGAACAAATCTCAATTTATCCAAACATCCATTTCGGCAAGCCTTGCGTGGCAGGTACACGCATTCCCGTACAGAATGTGATCGAACTCGTGCGCGAAGGAGCATCCTTCGACCAGATCAGGCAGGAGCATTATCCAGATTTGAGCGGGGACGATATTCGCGCATGTGTTCAGTTTGAGCCTGTGAATGAGAAACTCGCCAAGGAGGAGATGCCATGATCAACGTCTCAGTCAGCACGATCATCGCCCGCCCGATTGCCGATGTGTTTGCGTTCGCCACGAACTTTGAGAACAACCCGAAGTGGGAGACGAATTTTCAGGACGTGAAGCGCACGTCGTCGGGCCCCATCGGCGTGGGCACGACGTTTCAGTGCGTGCTCAAGGTGCCGGGGCAGCGCGTCGAATCGCGATTCGTCATCACCGAGTTCGAGCCGAATCGAAAAATCTCGTTCGACGCGGATAAACCCGCGCAGGCAAAGCCGAAAGGCAGCATGTTGTTCGAGTCGGTGGAGGGCGGCACGAAGGTCACGAGTCTGCCGCGTCCAGAATTCGGCGGCTTCTTCAAGTTGCTCGAACCGCTGATGGCGGGCTACATCAAGAAACAAAATACCGAGCACCTTGCCAACTTGAAGCGTTTGCTGGAAGCGCAAGCATGACAGAGCGCGTGCGCGTCGGCGTGATCGGCACGAGTTGGTGGGCAAACTTCATGTATTTGCCCAGCCTGAAAAGTCATCCACGCGCAGATGTCGCCGCGATCTGCGGTCGCGCCCGCGAGCGCGCCGAACCGTTAGCCAAGCAGTACGACATCCCGCAAGTGTTCACTGACTATCGCGCGATGATCGAACGTGCAGCGTTGGACGCCATCGTAATCGCGACGCCCGACGACCTGCACTTTCCGATGACGATGGCGGCGCTCGACGCCGGACTGCACGTGCTTTGCGAAAAACCGCTGGCGTTGAATGCGCAGCAAGCCAGTGCCATGTACCAAAAAGCTGAGGCGAGCCAATGCAAGCATATGGTGCTGTTCACCTATCGCTGGTTCCCAGCCTATCGTCATTTGAAGCAATTGGTACACGCTGGTTACCTCGGTCAGCCGTTCGATGCGCAATTCAACTTTTTGTCGTCGTATGCACGCAGCGATCCCTTCATGTGGCGATTGGACCGGCGGCGTTCGCATGGCGCTCTGAGCGATATCGGCTCTCACATGATAGACCTCGCACGCTGGACGATGGGCGAGATCGTGAGCGTTCATGCGCGGCTTGCCGAGTTCACGCAGCGTCCGAGCAGCGACAGCCCTTCATTCGACGCCGCCAACGATTGGGCAGCCGCTGACGCTGGAATTCGCGAGCGGAGCGCTGGGCATGATCTACGTTAGCCTGAGTTTGTTCTACGTCGAGCCGAGCATGAAGCAGCAGCTACAATTTCACGGCCGCGACGGAACGCTCGAAGTTGAGTTTCGCGCCTTTTCCGACATCGAGGTACGGGGCATCCGTCAGGGCGAGCGCAGCCTACAGCGGTTGGACGTGCCCGCGGCTTTGTGGGGCGATGCTGAGCGCAACCGCGTTTGGAGCATCTTTGAAAAGCAGACCGCGGGCGCTCGTCAATTCATTGACGCCATCATCGCCGACGAACCGCTTACGCCGAATTTTTACGACGGCTTGAAAGTGCAGCAAGTGATTGACGCCGCACTCGAATCGGATCGGACGGTCTGCACGGTGTCACTCGTCTGAAAGAGTATGGAAGTCTTCCTACAACTGCTCATCACGGGCGTCATGGTTAGCGGGTGTATTTCAGTTTGGGGTCAGATCAGCGGCGACGAACGCCAGCGAATTGAATTTGCTGGCTGAACACATGAAAATCGGCTGAAGCCGATTGCGCACCGCCCCAGTTGGCTTGAGCCAACTTCCACGCAGCCAGCCGTGAAATTTTATTTCACGGCGTTGCGCCCGATCAACTCGCCCAAACTGAAATGCACCTATGGTCGGCAACATCTACGCGCTGGTCGCGCTCGGCTGGACACCATAACTTAATCGAGCACAGTACTTGTATGCCAAAATCGTTTGCCACGAAACGTATTGCCACTCAAGTCGAACGCTGGATGAAACAAGCCGAACACAACTTGGAAGTGGCGCGCAAGAATTTCGACATCAAGGTTTATGATCTGGCTATCGTCATGTGCGAGCAGGCGCTCGAAAAGGCGTTGAAGGCGCTCTACATTGCGCAGACCGGCAAGATGCCGCCGCGCACACACGCTATCGAAGACCTTGCCGAGCTGACACATTTCGAAACGCGTTTGGACAAGATGCTGCTCGAGTTGGAAGATTTTTACATCCAGTTGCGTTATCCATCAGCCGAAGGACCAATGCCTTACGAACTGGCTACGCGCGAGGATGCGGAACGCGATACCCGCATGACTGCGGATGCATTAGAATTGATTCAGGATGAAATAAATCATGTCCAACAAAAACATTAAGAAACGACTCGCTCACCCCCGCGTCAAGACGTTTACGCAAAAATATTTGCCAGTCATCGCGGAACTATATGCGCCAGAACAAGTTTGGCTTTTTGGTTCATACACACATGGCCGCCCTCGTCAACGGAGTGACCTCGATCTGTTGATTATTTCTCAGAAGTTCGCGCGCCGTAAGCCGTTGAGGCGACGCTCGCGCCTGTTGATCGAAACGGGTATGTGGCGCAATGGCGATATGGTGGTTGACCCGCTCTGCTACACGCCCGCCGAGTTTGCGCGCGCGCGCGAGCAGCCGTGCATCATCGCCGAAATCGTGCGCACAGGCATTAGACTGATCTGAATTCTATATGGAAGTTTTCTTACAACTGCTCATCACCGGCATCATGGTCGGCAGCATCTATGCGCTGGTCGCGCTCGGCTGGACGCTGATCTATAAATCGTCGGGCGTGCTCAACCTCGCCATGGGCGAACTGACGATGGTCGGCGCATATGTCTCGCTGCAATTCTACCAATGGGGCATGCCGTTCCCGCTCGCGCTCGCGCTCACGCTCGCCGTCGGCGTGGTGCTCGGCTTATTGGTCGAGCGCATCTTCCTGCGTCCGCTGATTGGCGAGCCGATCCTGACGATCATCATGGTCACGGTGGGCTTGTCGTTTTTCCTGCGCGGCGTGATTGGATTGCTCTGGGGCACCGACACGCGCACGTTCAATCCGCCCGTCTTCCCGCAAGAACCGATTCACGTCGGCAGCATCGCAGTGGGCCAAGTCTATGTTTGGAGTTTCATCGCTGCGATTGCGCTGGTGATTCTGTTCGTCGTCTTCTTCCGCTACACGCGCTGGGGACTCGCCATGCAGGCGACGGCCGACGACGAGATGGCTGCGCTCTCCATCGGCGTGAGCGCGAAGTTCGTGTATGCACTTGCGTGGGCGATTGCGTTCATGGCGGCGGGCATGGGTGGCGCGCTGCTCGGCAACATCAACGGCGTGAATGTCTCCGTCGGCTATCTCGGCTTACTGGTGCTGCCCGCCGTTGTGATGGGCGGACTCAACTCCATGCCCGGCGCCATTGTCGGCGGCTTGCTGATTGGCGTGCTGCAAAATCTGGCGGGCGGCTATCTCGACAACCTGACCATCGCGGGCGTGAACATCATCCCCGGCGGTGCGAAGGACGTGTTCCCGTTTGCGGTGATGACGATTGCGCTCTTGTTCCGACCGTATGGGCTGTTCGGCTGGCAGCGCATCGAGCGAGTGTAAGGAATTTCAAATTTTGGATTTGAGGTTTTAGATTTGATCTGCCAATCTAAAATCTAAAATTATGTCCAACCGCTCGCTCATCGTTCTGTCTCTATACGCGCTGCTGACTATCATCTTCACCTATCCGCTCGTTTTCAACCTGACCACCGCCGCGCCGACGGGTGAGGCGTGGACGTATGATGGCTTCTCGCTGCTGTGGAACGTCTGGTGGTTCAAGCACGCACTGCTCGACCTGAACGCAAATCCGTTCTTTACCAACAGCATATTCGTTCCGCTCGGCGTGCCGCTCGCGCTGCATTCGTACACCGTGTTCAGCGATCTGCTCGCGCTACCGCTGCTGCCATTCGTGAGCGTCGTGACGACGAGCAATGTGATCGTGCTCGCCTCAATTGCTCTGTGCGGCTACGGCATGTATCTGCTCGCGCTGTATGTGCTCTCGCGCGCTCAGCCGCGTTCGTCGCTCGCGCTGCACGGCGCGGCGTTCGTCGCAGGTATCGTGTTTGCGTTCAGCACGCATCGCTTCGTGCTGCTCGCGCTCGGTCATTACAATTTCGTGACGACACCGTTCGCGCCGTTCTACATGCTGTACTTCTTGAAGTCATTCGAGCGGCCAAGTCGCCGCGTGCTATTCATCGCGGGGCTGTTCCTCGCGTTGAGCATCGTCGTCGAATTGTCGCTCGGCGTGATGCTAGTGCTGCTTAGTCTGCTTTACTGGTTGGTCGTTCGCGGCGCACGCATCCGCAATCTGCTCGCCATGTTGGTGATCTTCGTCGTCGCCATCATCATCGCCTCGCCGTATCTCGTGCCCGCGATGCGCGAGTCGTTCGATCCAAAATATATCCCGCAGTATTGGGGCGGCGCACCCGTGCTGTCATCGGAACCGCTGAGCCTGTTCACGCCGAGCAGCCTCAGCACAATGTTTGGCACGCACGATTGGCCCCGCGAGTGGGCGCAAGTGCTTGCGGGCAAAGCACACTTCTTTGACGTGAACATTTTCGTGATCGGCGTCGGCGTCGCGTCGCTTGCGCTCGTCGGCGCGATTGTGCAGCCGCAAGCGCGACGCTGGTTGTGGCTGTCGCTCATCGTGATCGTGCTATCGCTCGGCCCTATCCTGCACATGAACAAACAATCCGTATTCGATCTCGACGGCATGAAGCTGACGGTCGGCTTGCCCTATGTCGCGCTGCACTATATCCCCATTCTGAGCGGATTGCGCGCACCGCAGCGCTTCAGTGTGGTGGCGACGCTGACGTTCGCGCTGCTGGCCGGCTATGCCGTGCAGTGGCTCGTGGCACGCGTATCACGCGGCGCGCTCGTGCAGGTGGGTGTGCTCGCGCTCGCGGCCGTCTTCGTCAGCGCAGAGCATCTCCTAATTCCGATTCCGCTGCGCGATGCGCGCATTCCGAATGTCTATGCGCGTATCGCACAGGAGCCCGGCCAATTCACCATCATGGACGTGCCGCTGGGCTGGCGGTCGGGCTTTGGGCCGATCGGCACCGAGAACACGCGTCTGCAATATTATCAAGTCGCGCACCAGAAAGATTTGATGAGCGGCTTTGCAGCGCGCACGCCATTGTTCATCTTCGACTACTTCAAGCGTCAGCCGATTCTGAACGCGATTGCCGTTCTCGAATCCGAAGGCCGCTTGCCGAAGAGCGATGCTGTGCAGGACAAATCGCTCGCCGCCGAGGTCGCGTATTTTTTTGATCTGCGCTATATTCTCATTCACACGCCGAGCGACGCGCCGACGCCGTACACGACCACCGCGCCGCGCGTGCGCGACTATGTGCTCGACCTGTTCGATGTAGATCAGGTAGATTCAGCCGACGGCATCACGGTCTATCGCGTCAATCAACCGGCGCCGCGTGCGCATCTCACGCTTGATTTTGGCAGCGACGCATCGAACCTGAATCGCGCAGAAGGTTGGGATCGCAACGAGGACGTGGCAGGCGTCAGCGTGAACTGGCTCGTTGGACGCGAGGCGCGCGCCTTCGTGCCGCTGCGCGTGATGGGCAACTATCGTATGACGATTCGCGCGCTGCCGTTCGTGTACGCGAATCATTCACCGCAGGCAATCACGCTCATGTGGAACGGCGAGCCAATTGCAGCCGCGATTCGTCTGAACGACGTGTGGACTGAATACGCTGTGGATGTGCCGGCGTCGAAGATCAAGCCTGGACTCAACGAGCTCACGTTCGAGGCAAGCAGCGCCGCAGTGCCGTCGGACGTGCTGCCGGATAGCGCCGACGCACGCGCGTTGAGCATCGCGGTGGACTGGATCAAAGTGGATTTGCAGTAAAGTGTTTTCCGGTGACGCAGTAGTGATGTCCATTCAGGCGCATGCTTCGACCCGTGCGTTATATCCCGCAAGGCAGGCACCCTCAGGATGCTATGCTTGCTAAATCTGAAATCTGAAATCTAAAATGTCTTCAATGCGCCTCCCCTCCGGCGTCTATCACGAATCGTACCAGCAGGATCAGGCGTGGTGGCAAACGCGCTTCGTCAGCGTGCGCATGATCACGCTCGGCGTGATCTTGTTCCTGATCGTGCCGCGCGTGTTTGGCGGCTACGAGCTCTCGATTGCCAACCGCATCGGCTACACGATTCTCGGCGCGCTCGGCGTGCAACTGCTGATTGGTTTCGCGGGACAAGTGACGCTGGGGCACATGGCATTCGTGGCGATGGGCGCATACACGTCGGCGTTGTTCATCTTGCGCGTGAACGAAAGCGCGCCTGCGCTCGGACAACTCGGCTTGACCTTTCCACTCAGCATCGTGCTGGCGATGCTCGTCGCGGGGCTGTGGAGCGTGCTATTTGGCTTGCCGTCCGCGCGCGTCAAAGGTTTTTATCTCATCATGACGACGATGGCGGCGCAGTTCATCACGGTTGACTTCGTGATCACGCATTACATCAGCCGCATCGGCGGACGCGAGATGGCGTTCTCGCTGCCGCGCGGCTCGTTCCGCATCGGGTCGTGGGATGTGGACAGCGACTGGTCGCAATACGTGTTGATGCTCGTGCTGCTGATCGCCTGCCTCGTGCTCATCGCCAACCTGATGCGCACGCGCATCGGGCGCGCATGGATTGCCATCCGCGACAACGACATTGCCGCCGAGGTGCTCGGCGTGAACGTGGTGCGCTACAAGTTGCTCGCCTTCTTCGTCGCGGGCGCGCTCGCGGGTTTGACCGGCGCATTCGGCAACAGTCTCACCTCCGTCGTCTCGCCGGAGAATTACACGTTCGCCGAATCGTTATGGCTGGTTGGTGTTGTATTAATAGGTGGGATCGGTAGCAACTACGGCACTATCTTCGGCGCGCTCTATCTCGAACTGATCGCCGCGCTGTTGCAGCCGCTGCTCAGCCAGATCGCGCCCGCGCTCGCGCTGAGGATCGCGCACGTCAAAGACATCGTGTTTGGTCTTTCAATCTGTATCTTCCTGCTGCTCGAACCGAAAGGACTTGCATATCGCTGGCAGCAGATCAAGAACTACATCCATTTGTGGCCCTTCTCGTATTAAACGTTTGGCATTTGACGTTGGACTGGACGTGTTCTACCCAACGTCCAAAGTTAAACATCTAACTTCCAAGCCGAAGGGAGGTGAGTCGCAACAGAATCTGATCGAGTCGTGCTTCATGTCCACAATCTCAGGAGGAGAGAGATGAACGAACGCAAGACGATTGCACTGCTCGTGTTCTGCATAACTGCGCTGCTGCTCGGCGCATGTGGTGCGCCAGCCAGTCCGGCCGCACAAGCGCCGACGTCGGGTGGCGAGATCGCGATTGGCGTGTTGAGCGACCTGACGGGTCCCACGTCTGATGTGGGCAAAGACTATGCGCTCGGCGTGCAGGAAGCGATCAAATGGATCAACGAGAACGGAGGCATCAACGGCAAGAACATCAAGTGGTCGCAATATGATTATGGCTATCGCGTGCCCGAAGCGGTGACGACCTACAAACGTTTCCGCGACACGGATAAAGTTGTCGCCGTGCTGGGCTGGGGCACAGGCGACACGGTCGCGCTCTCGCCGCAGATCAATCAAGACAAGATCCCATACATCTCGGCATCGTATGCCGGCGACCTGACCGATCCATCCAAGACGCCGTTCAATTTGTTCGCCGCGCCCGACTACTCCACGTCTGCGCGTGCGGCGATGACCGTGTGGTTTGAAGAAGTGTGGTCGAAGGACGCGCGCTTCGCCGCCGACAAAGCGGCCGGCGCGAAGCCGCGCTTCATGGCGTTCTATCAGAAGTCGTCGCCCTACGGCAGCGCACCGATCAAAGCCATCAAGGAGCAAGCACAACTGCTTGGCTTCGACGTGGGGTTTGATCAGGACATCTCGTTGACCGCGCTTGACGCGACCTCGCAAGTGCTCGCGGCAAAGGACTTCAAGCCGCATCTGGTCTGGCACGGCAACACGACCAACTCAGTCGCCACGGCGCTGAAAGATTTTAAGAAGCAGGGCGTGAACGCCGATCACATCATCAACACCTACGGCTTCGACGAGAACCTGCCGAAGCTGGCAGGCGATGCCGCCGAGGGTGCGATGGGCATCGGCGTCGCCGCGTTCTACGGCGAGAGCGTGTCCAACATGGATCGCGTCAAAGCAGCCGCGCAGAAATACGATCCGAACACGCCGCAGGATCAGCGACTGATTCACACCGTCAAGGCATGGGCAAACGTGATGGTGCTGCGCGAGGCGCTCACGCGCGCGGACAAGGCCGGCAAGTTGAACGGCGACGGCATCCGTGAAGCCATCGAGTCGCTCAAAGATTTCGACATCGGACTTGGCGTGCCGCCGCTCACGTGGACTGCAACCGACCATCGTCCGACGAGTCAGGTGCGCATCTACAAAATCAACAAAGGCAAGTTCGATCTGGTCAAGCAGATTGATATGAAGGCAAAGTTCGCAAACGACTGGGCGAAGTGGATAGGCTATTAAAGTGCTGAGTGCCCAGTCCTGAGTCCTGAGTTGATCAACTCAGGACTCAGGACTCAGGACTTCTGAATGACACCAGACTCTATCCTGAAACTAAATAACATCGAAGTCACCTACCACGAAGTCATTCTCGTGTTGAAGGGTGTGTCGCTGCTCGTGCCGAGCGGAGACATCGTTGCGCTGCTTGGCGCGAACGGCGCGGGCAAGAGCACCACACTCAAGGCTATCTCTGGTTTGCTCAAGCACGAGAACGGGCGCGTCAGCGACGGCTCGATTGAGTTCATGGGCGAGCGCATTGATCGCCATTCGGCGGAAGCGATTTCGCGCATGGGCATCATTCAAGTGATCGAAGGGCGGCGCGTGTTCGAGCACCTGAGCGTCGAAGAGAATCTCAAAGTCGGCTCGCACCTGCACGCGAGCGGCGCGAGCGGCGGCATCGAGAAGGTGTACCAATATTTTCCGCGCCTGCGCGAGCGGCGCAACGTCACCGCTGGCTTCCTGAGCGGCGGCGAGCAGCAGATGTTGGTGATGGGACGCGCGCTGATGGCGCAGCCGAAGCTGCTGCTGTTGGACGAGCCTTCGATGGGACTCGCGCCGCTGCTCATCAAAGAAATCTTCGAGATCATCATGCGCCTCAATCACGAAGAGCACTTGCCGATCCTGCTCGTCGAGCAAAACGTCAAACTCGCGCTCGCCGTTGCCAAGGACGGCTACGTGCTCGAAAGCGGGCGCGTGGTGATGGAGGGTGCCGCCGACATGTTGCGCGATAACCCCGACATCAAAGAGTTCTATCTCGGACTGACCGACCTCGGCACGCGCAAGAGCTTCCGCGAGGTCAAGCACTATAAGCGAAGGAAAAGGTGGTTGACTTAATTCAGGTGACGGGTGACAAGTGACAGGTGTCAGGTTGAATTTCTTGTCACTTATCACCCGTCACATTATTGGAGGAGACATGCACAAACTGATTCCGTTCCTGCTCGTGCTGTTCATCTTGAGCGCGTGCGACACGGCGGCGCCTGCCACGGGCGAGATGCAAAGCCCGACCGTAAAGTTGGTTCGCGTCGAGGTGCAAAGCTACTTCGCGCCGCCGTGGGCGGGCTGGCCCGCGCCGCCGCCCACGCCGACAGCCCCGCCGGCCGGCACGCCCGCCGCACAGTACATCCCATTCCCCGGCGCGGTCCCCGTTCCGATGGTGCTCGCGTTCATCTGGGACATCAACAACCCGAACGATCAGCCGGTCATGCTCGACAACATGAAGTTCACGGTCGAGTTCGAAGCCGCGCCGCAGAAGCCGAACGAATTCTTCCCGCTCAATACGGTCATCGTGCAGGACAAGCAGTCCGTGCCCGCACATGCGACAAACCAACTGCGCACGACCGCCGTGCTCGACTCGTCTATCGTGCCGGGCAACCTCGCGGTGACGAGTGGGCAGCGGCTCAATGCACTCGGCATCACGAACACCGCCGCGCTCGTGCAGAACTGGTGGACGAACATCGGCGACTTTAAGTTTGCCGTGCGCGCCACACAGGGCACTGCCGACTTCAAATCGCAAACGGGCCAGACCAAAGTCGTCACATTCGACGGCAAGTTCCCGAACAAGTAAGGGCGCGGTGACCGCGTCGCTGCGAATCGAAAAACCCGCTGCACCCACCAGCGGGTTTTTGTCGTCTCACGTTTGGCGACGACGCGGTTTATCTCTCATAATGCTATGACCATTTCACGTGAGGACGCCAACGTTGGATCGCTACCGACAACTGATTGAGGCACACAGCGCGCACATCGAGGATGCTTGGCATCGGCGCGACACCGTCAGCGCGCATGAATGCGTGCTGAACATTCTCGGCTATCCATTCGAGGTGCGCAGCAACAGCGCCGACGTGCTCACGCTCGCGCGCTTGAGCGAGCGCCGCTTCAGCGCATGCGCCTTGCGCGCCGACGCGCACGCCGCGGCGATTGAGCTGCACGTGTTGGAGGATGCCAAGCCCGTTGTGCCAACCCAATTGGAAAATCAATTTAGCCTTGTGGCCAGAGGCGGACACGGCTTGATTCAACTGGGCGCATGGGGCAGCATCTACGCCGACTGGTCGGGGCGACGCGCGTTTGGCGTCATCGCGCGCGCGCTGCTCGCGCATCCGACCATCGCGAGTCGCCACGCGCTCGACACGTTTATGCTCGTGCAGTTACTGCGCGAGCCGCTCGGCATGTTGCACGCATCGGGGTTGGTCAAAGATGGTCGCGTCATTCTGCTGGTGGGTCCGCACGGCGCGGGCAAGTCCACCACCGCGCTGCACTTGCTGCGCGCGGGTTGGCGGCTCATCTCCGACACGCTGATCTTTGCACGTGGTACGAATGAAGATATCGAGTTGCTCGGTTACGCGGTAGGCGAATTGAAGCTCACAGCCGAAGGGCGCGCGCTCTTTCCCGAACTGCCGAGCGCAACGGCGGACGTTTCCATGGATGGGCGGCGCAAGCCCATCTACGACCTGCGAGCGTTGATGCCCGCAGCCGTCGAGCCTGCTGCTGTCGTGCCGCGCAGTATCGCGCTCTGTCTCGTACAACGCTCGGCGGACGCGCGCACACGACTGACTCCATTGGATGCGGAATCCACGTTGCAGCAGATCGTTACCAGCACCAGTTATCTCGACGAGCCGCACGTCATGGCGCAAAACCTCGCCGCGATTGATGGGCTTCTCCAACGCGCGCGCAACTACACACTCGAACTGGGGCGCGACCCGCAGGAAATCGTAACGATGTTGGAAGCCGTCGAATGATGCAGGCGCATCCTCTTTCTGCGCGGCGCGCTCGACTAGGATTACTATCCAGACTTGATCTACACGCCGTTCAGCGTCGCCGAACTCGACGCGCGGTTTCTCAAAGCCAAGCACATGGGTTTGAATTGTCTGCGCGCACATCAAGATCACCGACCCGCGCTACTATGCCGCCGCCGACCGCGCCGGCATTCTGATTTGGACGGAACTGCCGAATTGGAACAATCTCACCGAACGGGTGAAAGCGCGCGCGCGCGAAACGCTTCAGGGCATGATCCTGCGACTCGCCCTGAAGCTACATCGCATGTTGCTAGCGAGGCGCTGATGGATGCGGCCCTACGAAACGCGCGTCCCATGGTTTGGGCGCACTGACCTGCTGCACAAGCAGGCGCTCCGTGCTGGGATTATGGATGCCGTGGTAGAAGCCAGCGGGGACGAGCACGCTCTCGCTCACCCGTAAGGTAACCGTGCGGTTGCCGACCCGCACGTGCGCTTCACCCAACAAGACGGTCAGTACGTGCTCGGTGCCCTCGTGGCGGTGTGCGGCAAGCGAGGCGCCTGGCTCAAATCCGTACAGTTCCACGACCAAGGACTCGCTGGCGATAAGTGTCTGGTAAGAAAAGTTGTCGGGCTTGAAGCGGGCGTGCTGGAGCGGCTTGACGACTTGCAGCGGCGGCTCGGGTTGCAGCGGCGGCTCGGTGGTGGGCGGCTCGGCTGGCAGATTCTCTGAATCAAGCGCGGACTGGGCTTCGCGCAGAGCGGCGGCGACAGGGCTCACGATCACGCGCCGCAGATTCCCATCGGCCTGTGGCACCACATCAAAGAGACCGCCATCAAAAAAGGCGGTTGGGTCTTCCCAGTCCGGCGACGTGATGAGCGGATAGAGGCAAATACCTTGTAAATTCACGCCTTGCTCCAACGCGCGTTTGGCTTCATGCGTCAGGTACGTCAACCAGCCTGACCGCCCATCACCCGTGTCCCCCGTTTCGGCGATAATCAGCGGCCCGCCGTAACGCGCTTGCAGCGCATGCAAAAGACCAGTCAGCGGAATCCAATTCGGATCATCCCAACTGAGAAAACGCTGTGGCTGCTCGGGCGTTGGGATCGTCCACTGGTTGCAGGCGTAATGATTGATCCCGACGATGCCCAGATGCCTTCGTGAGCCACCCAGTTCAGGCTCACGGAAACCGGCCAGCAGATCAAACGCTTCGGTCACGACGTTCTGATTGAAGTTGTCAGCAAACGCTTGCAAATCAGGTCGCCCGTCGGGAACGTGCAGGTGAATGAGTGGATCAACGCTGAGCATCTGCGCTTGCGGGTCAACCGCCCAGATGGTGTTGATGGCGGCAATGGCCGCGCGCACGAGAGCACGTTTGTATTCACCGCCACGGTCGCGCACGAAAGGGGCCATATAACCGACCGTGGCTCCTGCCCAAGCCGTATAGGAAATTTCATTGATCGGCGTAAAGTAGGTAGGGCCCGGCGTTTCGGCGCGCACCACCCTCGCGACGGCTCCGACATACGCCGCGAAGCGTTCGATGAATTGCGTAGAGAACGGATCAAGGTCGTCGGGATAGCCATAGTGCATCAGGTCCCAGATTTGCGTGAGACCCATCTCACCGCCCAGACGTGCCAATTCTCGCACGCCTTGCATGTCGAGCACGCCCTTGCGATCAATCATCGGCCAGCGCGCAGCCTCGCGCACCGCTTTGATGCCGACGGCGCGGCAGCGCGCGTAATCGTCGCGCGCTTGCCTGTCGTGCTGTGTCTGCGCGATCAGATCCATCCGCCGACCTTCCATGGTCAAATGCGTGGAGCATTCAAAACCGCCTAAAAAGAATGAGCCAAAGGGCCAGGCGTCAGGCTTCACCCTTTTGCCTCCGCGATCACCTCGTCAAATAACGCTTCCCATCGCCGCACAATCACGCTGGCACTGTACTCTCGCTCGACCTTACGACGCAAATTCACGCCTAGGCGTTGACACAGTGCAGGACTCTTCATCAGTCGCATGAGCGCGTCAACGACGGCGGCGGGACATTCGTGTGGGACGAAGATGCCCGTCAGCTCATCCTCGATTTGCTCAAGGCTGCCATTATCGCGCGTCGCGATGACGGGCAGAGACGCCGCGCCCGCTTCGCTGATGACGTGCGGCATGCCTTCACCACGCGAGAGCCATACCAATACATCCATTCCCGATAGCAAACGTGGCACGTCGGGACGGTCGCCCATAAAGGTCACGACCTGAGACAGTCCCAGTGTGCGCGTCAGCACGTGCAGCTCGTCGGTATAGTCGGGCATGAAAGCGTCGGGTCCGCCGACGATGACAAAACGCGCGTCGGGCTGATGAGGATGCACCAGCGCCGCCGCCCGAATAAAATCCTCGACGCGCTTCTTGCGATCGAGCCGTCCGACCCAGCCAATTATCGGCGCGGTATCTATCACGCCCCATTCGCGCCTGATGGCACAACGGTCTGCCGCCATGAACTCGGCGAGGTCCACCATCGAGGGAATTTCGAGCGCATGTTGTGGCCGCTCCGGCATCACGCTGGCGGCGGCGTCACGAATGGTTTTGCACACGCCCACGTAGCGCGCCGTCAGATGTTTCGGACCAGCGGTCGCTTCACGGACCAAACCGCCGTGCTCAATCAGGGGTGGCCGGCGGCTCAGTCGCTCCAGTGCGGGGTACACGTCGGGCACTGCCTGGCACGCGATGATCAGATCGAACTGTGGAATTTTGTGCGCCAAGTATGCGACGGTGTCCGTAAAAGATAAAGCATATGGAGACTGATCTACCGACACGCCGAGCGCCTCCAATTGACGATGGGTCTGCTCGGACATGTTCGGTTTGCGCAAACAGGCCACGACATGAATTTGATAGCGAGCCGGGTCGAGATGCTTTGCCAGCAAACGCACCTCGGTTTCCTCGCCGCCGACGACCAACCAGGCGAAGACAAAGAGGATACGTCTGGGGCTTGTTGGGTGATCCATTAGTTTTCCTGCATCCGAAAGACCGCTTGGAGCGTGTGTCGTTTGCGTGCCGCCAGGTCGGCAACCAAATGGGGCGCAGCCGCCAGCGGCACCACATCGGTGATCAGATGAGCCTGGATCAGCGAGCTATACGCTCGCAGCAACTCGATCGTTTCCAGCGCCAGTCGCCGGCGATTCCACCGATGAGCTAACCCGCGCGGCACGCGCGCGATCTGCGCGCTGCGAATGCTCAGACCGTTATGATGAAACTCTTCGCCCAAACGCAGGTCGGCTGCGCTATCTTGATAAAAGGCGAGGTCAATGACCGTGCCCTGCGGTCGCAAGCTGCGCAAGGCGCTGTGCAGACTGGCGGACTTGGCGCGACATTGGAACACGATGTCCGCACCGCGATCCTGTGGACCGTCGTGCCAGCGCTCTTTACAAAAACGCCAGGCTTCCACTTGGTTTTCATTGATGGTGATCAGTCCCAGCGCGTGCGCGGCGTCGAGCCGCTCGCTCGTCGTGTCCGCCACGGCGACGTTGGCCGCGCCATGATGCTGAGCAAACAACGCCGTCAGCAGCCCGACTACTCCCGCACCTATGACGAGCACGTTGCGCCCGCGCACGCCATCGCCGAGCGCGAGCGCGCTGGTGCCCATGAAATCGGCGGCAGCGTGTAGCAAGCCGTTGGCGCAAATCGGCCCCATCTGCGAGACGTAGATGCCGAGCAGCGGATCAAGGTCGGGTGGAAGCGAAACAAAAAAATCGTGCTGTGCATCGGCGGTGTGGCCAGTCTTATGTCCATAAGGCATCGCCACGACCTCGCCCACCTGAACGGCAGGCGTACGGCTTTCGCTCACACGGCCCACCTCCATGTAACCCAGAAACCTCATGGGATAATGCTCGGCGGGCTGACCGTCACAAAAAACATTCAGGTCACTGGCCCAGTGCGAACGCAAATACGGGTTAGAGCCTTTGAAAAAAGTCAGCTCGGTTCCCGCCGAGAAGCCACTATACAGTGTCTCGACTCTGAACTGACCGTCGC
This sequence comes from Anaerolineae bacterium, assembly GCA_038198935.1. Lineage (GTDB taxonomy): Bacteria > Chloroflexota > Anaerolineae > JACRMK01 > JACRMK01 > JBBPZQ01. The sequence continues at coordinate 13,603 of JBBPZQ010000072.1, read as the reverse complement.
GCAGTGGCTCTTCCGTGTAACTATATAAAGCCATTTGGCCGGGTCGTTCAACGCCCAGTGAATGAATGATGCGCGGCTCAGACATAGACTTGCTCAGTTCCTAATTCCAGCACGCAGCCTTCGCGCGCAGAGCGCACGGCGGTCGTCACAAGCCGATGAGTCTTCAACGCCTCTGTGTAGGGCACGCGAATGCGATTAGGCTTACCCTGCACAGCATCAATGAAGTCGCGGTCTTCGCATAGCATCGGGTCGCCCTCAGCCTTTTGCATAGGTCGGCCCTTGCCCACATCCACCATGATGTCGAACTCCGTCAACTCGATCGCCATGCCCTCGCAAAATAGGTGCAGACCGATGCGATGTGGCCAGTTCAACAGGCAGGTCGAAGCCATGGTGCCGAGCGCCCCCGACGCGAAATGCAGTGTCGCCACTGACACGTCCCAAATATCCGATTGCGGATAAGCGGCGCGCGGCGTCCGGGCGCCCGCCGCGTACACTTTGGTGACATCGCCCAGCAACAGCTGCGCCAAATCAAAAACGTGTGTGGTTTGCTCCATGAACTGCCCGCCCGACAACGACTCGGTTGACCACCACACGGGCGGCGGCGTGAAGTCTAACCAATAGCCCAACGCCAGACGCGCTGGATTCTTGCTCAGCAATTCCTGTGCGCGTTCGGTCACGTCCAAGTAGCGCCAGTGATAACCCGTAGCGGTGATCAGATTGCGCGCCCTCACTTCGCTCGCAATCGCTTCGGCAACCTCGAAGCTCGTCGCAAGCGGCTTTTCGACAAAGAAGGGCAGCCCGCGTTCTACCACGGCGGCTTCAGGAGCGCCATGCGCGAACGGTGGAATGCAGATGTATATGCCGTCCAACCGTTCGCGCTCAAGCATCTCATTGTATTCACGGTACGCCACACCGCCGCAACGTTGCGCCATGGCTCGCGCCTTGTCGGCGAGCAGGTCGGCCACCGCCACCACATCCACGTCGTGAAAACTCAACAGATTTCCCAAATGGCGGCTCGCAATAATCCCAGCGCCGATAAAACCGATCCTAACTGTCATGACCGCTCCTATTTCATCACGTTAGTGATGGTTGTTTCTTTCAGATGAGAAGATTTGCGCTGGTGCCACAGCGCCTGATAAATCGCCATCGTCTCATGCGCCATGCGGGTGGCACTGAACTCGTGCGCCAAGCGCAACTTTCCGGCGGCTCCCCAGCGCGCGGCAACCGAAGGCTGTGTCAACACTTCGAGTACTGCTGCTGCCAACGCCGCTGCATCTCGCGCCGGCACCAGTCGTCCACTGATGCCATCGGCCACCACTTCGCTGGTACCGCAAACGCTCGTACCCACAACGGGCAAGCCGGCACCCATTGCCTCGAGCACGACGATGGGCAAACCCTCAAAGAGCGAAGGCAGAACGAATAGGTCCGACGCCGCCATGAGGTCCGGTACGTCGTCGCGTCTGCCGAGCAACAATATACGCTCGGCAAGATCGAACTGACTGATACGCGCGCGCAGGTCGCCTTCCAGCGGCCCTTCACCGACCCACACAAAGTACGTATCGGGTGCGCGCGCGAGCACGGCGGGGATCGCCTCGAGCAGATGACGATGACCCTTTTGCTCGCTCAGACGCGCCACCGTCAGCACCATGCGTGCTTGCGGCGGCAAACCAAGATTCGCTTTCACCACCCGCGGGTCCCGTTTAGCCACTCGCGGTTGAACGCCGTTGCGCACCACGGAGAGCTTCTCGGCGGGAACACCTGCTTGCATAAAACTAGCGCGTGCCGCGGCGCAAACACAGATGATGTGGTCAACGCGTTGCGTCATGCGCTGGTAGTCTATGCGCTGGCGTTGATCCGTGATCAGATCGGGCAAGTGCTCTGTGCGTAGAATGAGCGGCGTCAGTGCAGCGCGCGCGGCATACACGGCATCATGGCCTTCCCAACCAATGCCCGCGTGAATATGAAAGATGTCTATGCGCCGTGAGCGCAACCAGTTGAGCAGCATTTCCCAGGCGGCGCGTTCGCCGCGCACTTCTAACGCCAATGTGTCGAGGCTTAAACGACGTGCACGCTCAAGCAGCGCGACGCCTGCGCGCGTCGGCGGGCACACGAAAGACACGCGGTAATGCAAGCGCAACTCGCTCGCCAGACTCAGCATACTTTCGCCGAGACCCGAAGGTTCGAGGCTATCCGTAAACAAGCACAAGTTAAATTTCATTGGTCACGCAATCTCGACCGCGCGCATAGGCTGCGACGCGTGTCTAGAGGCGATGGCATGGATGCAGCGGGTGCGTGCTTGCCGGTTTTCACGTGACTCTCAAGGCTTCGCTGCGACTCGCGCAGTGCGTCGAGCATTGGTCTGTATGGTTCGCGCGCCAGTGCGCCGCTCTGATTGGGTGCCAAATCCCACAAGCCCATGCGCGTCCATTGTTGCTGCGCGTGCCATTCGGGCATGCCGAGAATCGGATAGAGACAGATGCCGCGCAACGGCACGTCCGCTGCCAACAATGTCTGCGTCTCGCGCGTGAGTTCACGCATCCACGGCGCACGCATCTCGCCGACGTGGCTCGTCTCGCTGATCAAGATGTCGGTGCGGTAGCGTTCCCAAACGACGCGCACCAACTGACTGAGCGACCAGCGGCGCGGGTCGTCGTCGCGCAGCGGCACGCCGGTGCGATTCATCTCCCACTGATTCGTCCAGTAATAATTCACGCCGACGATGTCGAGGTGCGACGGCGAGCCGCCCAATGCGGGCAACATGCGCCCGCTCAGCATGTCGAAACTCTGGAAGACGGCGTTCGAGTTGAAGTCGTCGCAGATGCGCACCAATTCTGGATTGTTCTGCGGCGGCACGACACGGCAGAGCGAGTCCACGTTGACAATGTGTGCGTTGGGCACTGCGCTGCGAATCGCGTTGATGCCCGCAATCACCGCGCGCGCCAACTGGACTTTCAACTCGAAGCCGCGCCCTTGCGCGTGCGGCGCAAAGCGGCCCACTTCGCCCGCCGCCCACGAAAAGTATGATGGCTCATTGATTGGCGTAAAGTAGCACTCGCCGTCGCTGTGCGCGCGGACGAAACGCGCGGCGGCACAGCAGTAGTCGGCGAAACGCCTGATGAATTCGTCCGCGAACAGATCAACGTCGTGCGGATACCCGAAGTGAAATAAGTCGTAGATGATCTCGATGCCATGCTTGCGCCCGGCTGCGATCAGCGGCAGCACCGTCGAGAAATCGTATTGCCCGCCGCGATCAACAAGTGTCCAGCGAATCGCGTCGCGTGCGGCGCGAATGCCGACGGCGCGCAACAGACGATAGTCTTCGTCAATATTGCGGTCATGTTGGGTAGCGGCAATCTGATCAATCCACTCACGGTGCAGATTGAATCCGGTCGCGCTCTCAAAACCCGCGAGGAAGAAACTGCGAAACATGATACTTACTGGTCTCCACGTTTTGCTCAGACCTCGTGTGTCTCTGAGACACGCGGGGCATCGTTCATGGTTGTGAGCGTCGCAATGCCATCGCAAAATACGAGCCGCATCATCGCTCGATGTTGCGGCTCAATGATAATGAGCGCGGCGGAGCAGCGCCACGCGCTGAATATTTACGCGGTTTTGCGAACCTGTTCGTCGCGCGTCGGCGTGCGCGTGGTGACGTACAGGGGTGTCGTGCTCGTCTCCTTCACGATTCGCCTGAACAATTCGCTCGTGAACCGCGCGCTCTGCCGCAAGTCAAAATGTTCCAGCGCGCGTTGACGCGCCGCCAATGCCATCTGCTGCCTCCGCTCTGGCTCGTTCAGCAGCTTGACGATCGCGTTGCCCGTGCGCTCGACATCGCCTGCCGGTGTTACGTAGCCGGTCGCGCCATACTCGACGACTTCGGGCACCCCGCCGATGCCCATTGCCACAATCGGTACACCGCACGCCATCCCTTCCAGCAGCGCGAGCGGCATGCCTTCACTGCGCGAGGTGGACACCAGCAGGTCGAGCGCGGGATAAACATCCTGCGTCTCCGGCCACATACCGGCCATGCGCACGTATGCGCCGCTGCCGGCTTGCACGATCTGTGCTGCGATGCTACCGTCCAGTTCGCCTTCGCCGACAAGCACGAACTGCGCGTCGCCGCGCTGACGATGCACGAGCTCGGCGACGCGCAAAAACACGTCAGGACCTTTGTCGTGATCAATGCGTCCGACGAAGCCCACCAGCGCCGTGTCGAGCGCAATGTTCAACGCATTACGCAAACGTTCGCGCTTGCAATTCGGAACGAACATCTCGATGTCAACGCCGTTCGGGATGAGCGTGACGCGTTCAGGTGGGACGCCGAGCGTGAGTGCCTGCGCGTATGCATCCTGACAGACGACGACAAGATGCGTGCCCGTCGTCAGGCTGATGCCCAACTCCTGCGCGGTCACGTGCATTCCATGCACCGTCGCGACGGCCGGCTTGTTCGTGAGGCAACTGGCTAAGCCGGCCAGCGCGTGCGCCTTCGGCATGTGCGCGTGAATTAAATCAATGCTCTGTTGGCGGATCAATTCGACGGCGAGTTGGATCGAGCGCCATGCGGGGTCGTCGGTGACCGGCGTGATGAAAACGTCGCAGTTCGCTTCGCGCAGCGTGCGCGTGAACGGACTCTCGAACGGACAAAGACAGGTAATGCGAAATTGCTCGCGCGGTAAATGGCGAACGAGGTTACGCACGTAATGTTCCATGCCGCCCACAATCGCATTGCCGATGATCTCCATCACGTGCAGTGGACGTGGGTGTGTCTCATCTGATTGACTCGGCATGATGTTGTCTCCTCACTATAGTCTTCACGAAGCCGCGCGCGGTCTTTTCAAATGTCTAGCCACGTCGCCGCGGTGCCGCCCATGATCTGCGCGCGTGCTTGCTCGCCAACCTTCAGATCGTCGAGCAGTGCGTGAACGTCGTCCAGTGCGGCCTTGATGTGCGCGCCGCTGCATGGCAAAAATCGGTCGCTGCCGAATTGCAACAGTTCTGGTCCCAGCACTGCCAGCGCCCGTTGCAATACATCGTGGCGATAGATGGGCGGCGGGCCAAATGAAATGTCAAAACGAAATTGGCTGTGTGCTGGCTGCACGCCGTTGATCAAATCAATCACGCCGACGGCGTTCGCTTCGTCGCACCAGGGCCAGCCCAAATGCGCGAGCGTAACTTTGAGTTTAGGGTGATCGCGCACCGCTTCGTAAAACGTCGGACGACAGAAACGGCCAGATTGCCCGTCAATAAAAATTCCAGAATGAAACAATATGGGCAAGCCGAGTTGCTCCGCGCGCTCGTAAAGCCGATGTGCACAGTCATCATAAGGATACCAGCCGCTCGGCACGAGTTTCAGTCCGCGCAGACCCAACTCGACTGCCCGCGACAACTCGTCTGGCGCGCAGTCGTGCAGTGGGTTGAGCACCGCGAAGCCGATCAACCGATCGCGATGGTCGCGTATCAGTTCTGCCAGATACGCGTTCGCGCGGCGCAGCATTGCGGCATCGTTGAGCGTGTATGGCTCGCTCAGGAACGGAGCAAGCAGAACCGCTGCGTCCACGCCCGCCTCGTCGAGCGCTTGCAGCACCTCACACGCGGACTCCTGCCCTGAGCAATGAATATGTGCGTCAATGATCATCGTCTGAATCTAAATCGAAACCTCTCGCATTGTGATTCGGAGCGCAGCGAAGAATGACCATTCCGCATCGAAAGGGCGAACTTCACAGTTCGCCCGCTGTTGGTCATGCTCTGGTTGTATGGGTGCAGCCATTTCAGGCGGCGCGTTCGAGCATCGGCGATCCGGCCGCGGAGCTCACGCGCTGCTGCTGCAATTTGCGCACCGCTTCCGCCGCTTGCTTGCCGGCGATGAATGCATGATCGGAGTTGTAATACTCCCATTCGCTGTAGCGGCCCGATAGCACAATGTCTTGTGTGAGCAGCCAGTCGCGCACGACCTGCACATTCGCCGCGCGCGCGTGATCGTACACGACGTAGGCATACGGCATGTCCACTTGATTGGCTGCCCAAATTGGATCGTCGCGCTTGAAGAAGCCGACTTTGATGCAGTCTTCGATGCAGCGCTTAATCAGCGCGTCGCCATCGGCCGGCAGTGGCTTGTGCGGCGAATACGTGATTTCGCAAGTCATGCCGAAACCACCCACGGGATTGCAATACGGGCTGGCATTGCCTTGCACGAAGATGCGATGGAAGACCGTATCTTCTGGATAATAGATCCAGTGCTTCTCCGTCAAGTGCTCGCGCCCGACGCCGATGTTCACACAGCGCACCGACACATGGCGTAAGCCACTCGCCGCTTCGCGCACGGGCCGCGGCGCTTCGTCGCCCATCAGGCGCACGAGCACCGGCAACGGCATCGTGCTGACGAGGTGCTCGTAAGGAATCTCGACCTCGTTGTTGACGACGATCGTGTGCTTGCGCGGTGAGACGCGGGTCACGCGCGCGTTCAATTGCAGCTCGCCTTTCAAGTGTGGCAGGAAGCCATCCATCAATGCCTGGAAGCCACCACGCAGTGGATAGCCAAAGCGCGCGTTCGGCCCCATCGGCTTCGGTGTCGGCGAGAGCGCGCCTTCGATCATATCTTCGAGGTTGGGCTGCGGCACGCGTCCGCCAAGCCACGACGTTTCCATTTCACTGAGCGGTACTGCCCACAACTTGCGATTGTAGGGAACCATAAAGTGCTCGGCGATGCCCGCGCCCCACACCTTGTAGATAAATTCTTCAAAGTTGCGCGGCTCGCCCATGAAATGATCGGCGCCGCCTTCGAGTTTCACGAGCGGCACCGTCGCGTCGGCGATGCCATCCGCGCAGCAGTCCTCAATGCTGGCATCTTTTGGATCGCACGGCGGGCCGACGCCGCTGTCGTCTTTGTCACTATTCGCGGTCTTGCTGCGCGGCAGCAGCGAGAGCGCAACCTTGTGCTTCTCGTTGATGGGCCCAAAGCGCGCTTCGATGGCGCCGACGATGCATTCTTTAATCGCCGCTGGCGGCAGACCATAAAGCGAGCCTTGAAATGGATAACGCGTGTACACGCCCTTGCTATAAATCCACGCTTCGCGGTCTTGCCAGTGCACGTTGTCGCCGAGCAGCAGTTCATACATCTTGTGCACGTATGTCTCATTCGAGAACATGATATGACCGGCAAAGTCGAACGTGAACCCGTTGTCCACAATCGAACGACACCAACCGCCGATGCGCACATTCTGTTCCAACAGCAACGCGTCGTCGCCCAAATGATACGCGGCGCTCAAGCCCGTGGGGCCCGCGCCCACCACTACAATTGACTTCCGCATCGTTTCTCTTCCCTCTACTCCCGCTTGTCAGTCAGTACAGACTCAGTTTAGTTGCTCAACGCTTCCGTTCGCATAAACGTACCTAGCGCTTGATGATTGGCAAGCGCGTCGCCAATCAATTGCTCCATCTGTTGCGCCGTGCGATCCCATGACGTGCGCGACAGCACCGCACGCATCTTTGCCACGCGTCGTGCACGCTCACGCTCGTCAATATTCAGCGCGCGCTCACACGCGGCGATGAACTCGGCGGGTGTGCTGCCGAGAAACACAATCTCGCCATACGGCTCGGCGACATCGGTGATGGGCGTGCTCACGATCATTATTTCCGCCGCCATGTATTCGAGTGTCTTCGTAGGACTGATGAATTGAGTCGAGTCATTGCGCGCGAACGGCAGCAAGCACACATCCCAGCCGGCCAGATACGACGGCAGTTCGTCGTACCGCCGCGCGCCGAGATAATGCAGATTGGGATGCTGCGGCAGGTCGTCGGGCGCGATCTTCACGACCGGTCCCACGATGACGATTTGCCAATCGGGATGTGCTTGCGCCATCGCGTCAAGCAAATGCACGTCCATGCGCTCGTCCACCACACCAAAAAAGCCGAGTCGTGGAGGTGGCAGCGCACGCAGGTCGGCGGCTTCGTCTAGCTGCATCGCTTGTCGGAAGTGGCTCGCGTCCACGCTGCTGGGGAAGCAGTGCAGGTTTGGGTGCTTGCTTTGTTTGGCGCGATACAAACTCGGGCCACCGGTGAATACCACGTCTGCTTGCTGTAGCAGTTCGCGCTCGCGCGCGATCAGTTCGCGCGGCGCACCCAGAAACATCGAGAGCTCGTCCATGCAGTCATAGACGACGGCGCGCGGCGCGAGCGACTGCACGAGCGGCAGCGCCAATGGTGTGTAGAACCACAGCACATAAGCATTTACGTTCGCACGCGCGATGATTTCCGCAAGCATAGGCTGCATGAGCGCGATCTGCTCGTCGCTGAAGCCGCCCGACGTGGCATTCGTGTGTGGGGTAGCGACCATCACGTTGGGCTGAGGCTCGGTCAATTCCCACGAGGGCGTCTGTGTGTCGCGCTCTTCAACTGGCTCTTCGATGAAGAGCACGCGATGGCCCCATTGCGCCAACCGCGAGAGCAAATGCTGCGGCCGCTGATAAACGAAATGCCAGCGCAAATGCGAGAACACAATCAAATCAAACTCATTCATATTTTAATGAGGACTTGCACCGTTGGATTGGAATTGTCTTTCGAGTCGGGCGTCAACTGCATCACTGCTATGTCAAGCTTTGAAACGCACAATCTCTTGTTCCATACGTCTTGACACAATTCTCCCGCAGAGCAGACTGCGGGAGAATTGACGTACAGGTGCGTGTGAACGAAACGTCACATGGTTAAAGCATCTTCATTATAATACGGGACGCACCCACGTTCGTCTATGCATCGAGATATACGATGCGGTTACATCTTAGGATACATTGACGAACTATCCTCTCGTTCTATTTAGGCGGTACGCCCTATATTATGCTGAAGATCGCCCCATGCTGCAAAATAATGACGCCGAGACTGCGCTCAGGACGCAACAAATCTACTGATGTGATCAACTTGCCGATCAGAGATCGTACAGGGCGTACGGTTTGCGTCCATGCCGCGTGAGCACGAATCGGCAGATGTTGTGCACGGCGATGCCGCCTGCGGTGACGCCATCGGGGAAGCCATGATGCGCGTGTCCGTGCAGGATAAGATCAACACCATGCCGATCGAGCGCATTGCCCAAACGCGACGAGCCGAGAAACGGATACAGTTCCAGCGGTTCGCCTTCGAGCGTCGTCTTGATCGGCGCGTAGTGGAGTATCGCGACTTTGCGCGGACAATCGAGTTTGGTCAATGCGTTTTCCAATTTCATCGCTTCGTCAATACTCGTCTGAATGAACGCCTTCAACGCGCGCTCGCCGAACGGTTGAATGATCAGACTGTCGAAGCCACCGCAGAAACCTTTGGTGCCGACGAACCCGATGCCGTCTTTCTCATACAGCGTATTGTTGAGCACGATGATGTTGTGGTCGCACAGCATCTGCTCCAACTGCTCTGCTTGATCGCTCTCGTGATCGTGATTACCGAGCACCGCGATCTTCGGCAGCGTGATGTGTTCGGTCTCGCGCAGCAGCACCTCCAGTTCGGCCGGCTGGCCGTTATCGGTCAGGTCGCCCGCGAGGATGAGCAGATCGGCTTCCTGCTCCACGCCTTCAAGCAATGGCTTGATCTGGCCCACGGAGTTGCTGCGGCAGTGGAAGTCGGCAATCGCAGCAATTCTCATAGCAATTCTCCTTCTTCATCTACCAACGGATCTAACTCGCGACGATCTTCGTAGCCCCAATCTTCGATATCCACGGCGAACGAGAATGGATCGAGCAGCGTGCCGCGAAACCCCTTCGGGTTTTGCGACGGCATGTGCCAGCGCCGCTGCGCGCGCTCGAACAACTCGCGCATCAAGTCTTGCGGCAGCGCATCCGCTTGACCGGGGTAAACGTAATCGAACAGCAGCAGATGCCACAACAGCAACTCGTGATTGCGTCCGAGCAGTTTGAGCACGCGCGCCCAATCAATCTTGCCTTCGCTGCGCTGGATCAGGTGCAGCACGTCAGCGCCGTCGAAACGATAGCGCTCGGCGACGAACACCTTCGACGCGATCAATTCTTCGATCGGAATCAGTTTGGTCGTGACGCCCGCGACCTCGCACGTCTGCGCGTGCTCGAACCACGAATCGTCAATGCGCAGCCGCCCATGCCCCAAGCCGAAAATCAAATCAATCACGTATGGCTCGCTATGTGCTTTGGCCAGCCAGTGTTCGTATTCGATGCTGGTCGTAAAGCCTGCCGACGCGAGCGCGTCGAGCGCGGACTTCAGCTCGTCGGCGGCGAGAAACAAATCGAGGTCTTTGGTGTTGCGCCAGATGCCCGTGTAGGCATGTTTGGCGAACGCGCCCGCGAGCACGTAGCGCACGCCCGCGTCGTTGAGCGTGGTCAATGCGCGCGCAAACACTTTTTCTTCGGCAGGATCGAAGCGCGGCTCACTGGCTCGTGCAACATCGGGTATGGCGTCGTCGTTTGGCATAAGTCTGTCCTCCGTGTGGAATTTCCATTGAATTCATCTTACCGACTTCATTTGCGTGCGGTCAAATGAACGGCGGCGTTGTTCATGCGAAGATGAAACATGAACGTCACGGCACGAGCGGGACGCTAGGACGGAATCGCAGCTAGGGCAACTCATAGGGCAATCGCGTCTAATTTCGAACCGTGTAGGGGCGAAGCATTCGCAACGCATCCGGGTCAGACTATCGCGCGCCGCGAATCCTAAAGGACCGCTTCGCTGTGCTTCGCCCCTACGAATCTGCCGTTAACGCGCACCGCGAAAAATAAGACGCCGTTGCCCTTAATCGCAGCGCAGCAATACTCATTTTGACGGACGGTTTGCACTCGGCTGACCGCGCGGCGATGAAGTCGCCGCGCTACGGTACGACGCCCCGTGAACGGGGCTTGCATTCAGCCCGTTTCAACGGGCGTTGCGCCAAATTGAGAATTGCTGATCGCAGCGTAGGGTGATTCAAAAGTCGGTTGACAAGTAGGCAAAAAGACCTCTTACGGTTAGACTGAAGTTCGCCAGAACACAGTCCACCGCAGGAGGTCGAGATGAATCATAGCACAGATGCGTTCGACACATGGGTGCTGCCGGACAGTGGCTTCGTGTTTGAGGTCGGTAGCGTGTACGAGCGCCTCGACGGCTTGGCGGATGCACGCGACCGACGTGGCAAGCGCTACGCGTTGGCGCTGGTGCTGCTGCTGATCATCTTGGCGAAACTGTCGGGCGAAGATGAGCCGCAAGGCATTGCCGCTTGGGTGCGCCTACGGCAGAGCGCACTGATTGAACTGCTGCCCATCGAACGCGAGACGCTACCGTGCGCGAATACCTATCGCAATGTGGCGCGCGACGCCGTCGAGCCCGAAGCCTTGCAAATGGTCATCAGCGAGTTTCTGCAGACACAAGCGCCAGCCGCGCGCCAGCTGCTGATCTGCATTGATGGCAAGACCTTGCGCGGCACGCTCAACGCGGCGAATCGCTCGGGCGTGCATCTGCTGGCCGCCTATGTCCCCGATCAAGGGCTGGTGCTGATGCAACTGGCCGTGGACGCCAAGACCAACGAGATCAGCGTCGCTCCCCAATTGCTCAAATGTATTGATTTACGGGGCAAAATCGTCATGGGCGATGCGCTGCACACCTCATCCTGTGCCGCGTGCGACGCACGCCTGCACGCGAATGCGTGCGGCACAGGACATACGCGAGTTGTCCATCCAGATCGTGGACGCGGGCGGCGATTATGTCTGGTATGCCAAGGACAATCAAGCCCAGCTGCATCACGATATTGCTCAACTGTTTCAACCGGAAGTGTGTGGCGCCGGCTCGAGTCCGCTGCCGACGGATTTTCAGAGCGCGCAAGCGACGGACGCTGAGCATGGGCGCATTGAAACGCGCACGCTCACGACCAGCAGTCTGCTGCACGAGTACTTAGACTGGCCGCACGTGCACCCAGTGTTCAAATTGGAGCGACAGGTGCGGACCTTGCAGGGTCAGCCGTTGCACAGCGAAGTCGTGTATGGGCTGACCAGCCTCAGCGCTGCAGAGGCCGAGGCCGCGCGCTTGTTAGCCGTCACGCGCGACTACTGGCGCATTGAGAATGGCCTGCACTATCGACGCGATGTGAGCTTGCATTGTGAGCTTGCATGAAGATGCCACGCGCATGCGCAATCCGCGCGCGGCACAGGTCTGGGCCAGCATTAACAACCTCCTCGTCGGGTTGCTCACGCCGCTCGGCTTCACGAGCTTGCCGCAACTCCGACGCTACTGCGCTGCGCGCCCGGCCCACGCAGTGGCCATGCTCACCTGTCGCACACTATGACTTTTGAGTCACCGTTATCGCAGCGCGCTTGCGTTGACGCTTGCGCAGTCGCTGTGATACAATCTGCCGAAATCGAATCAGGAGGAGAAACCATGCACAAGCGCATTCTGTTCGTACTGTCCGTGCTCGCTTTGCTCGTGCTCGTCGCGTGTGGACCGTCGGCGACGACTGCACCAACCTCTGCACCTGCATCTACGTCAGCACCGGCAGCCACCGCCGTGGCAACACGCGCCGCAACCACCGCTGCAACCGCTGCGCCCACAGCCGCCGCGCAGGCGACCGCCGCTAAAACCATCGCACTCAAGATGGGCTACTCCGTGTGGGTCGGCTATGGACCTTTGTTCATCGCGCGCGATAAGAACTACTTCAAAGATGAAGGGCTGGACATCACACTGATCAAAGTGGAAGACCCGAAAGACCGCTTCACCGCGCTCAACGGCAAGCAGTTAGATGGACTCGTCTCGACGCTGGATACGATGGTGCCATACTGGAAATCAGAGACGCCGTTCGTCGCCATGCTCGGTCTGGACGATTCGTCGGGCGGCGACGGCATCGTCGTGCGCAAAGACAAGAACATCAACTCCGTGAAGGACTTGAAAGGCAAGAGCGTCGGCGTCAACAAAGGCTCGGTCTCGCAGTTCCTGCTCAACTTCCTGTTGCAGAAGGAAGGCATGGCGGACACCGACCTGACGCTCGTGAACATGAAGCAGGGCGATGTGCCCGCCGCGATTGCCGCCGCGCGCATTGACGCGGGCGTAACGTGGGAGCCGCACCTGTCCAAAGCGGCCAAAGACCCAAACGTGAAGATTCTCGCCACATCGAAGGACACGCCGGGACTGATCGTGGACGTGATGATTATGCGCAAGGATGTGCTGCAAGCGAACCCCGGACTCGGCAACAAGTTGGTGCGCGCGTGGAACAAAGCAGTTGACTATCAGAAAGCCAACCCGGACGACGCAGCCAAGATCATGCAGCAAGGGCTGGGCGGCTTCTACGAGAAACCCGAAGACGTGAAGGCAGACCTTGAAGGCGCGACGCTGTACGACAAAGCGCGCAACGCCACATTCTTCAGCGGCTCGGGTCAGGGCAGCGTGCTGACCACGACCAAATTCGCGATTGACTTCAAGACGAAGATTGGCGACCTGACCACGCCCGTCAAAGCCGAAGACATGCTGGATTCGTCGTACTTGGAGAAATAATATTTTTAACGTCAATTCGGGATAAGGTAGGACTCCTTTGCGAGTAAAATAGTGGTAACCAACCCTATTGCGCTCATGAAAGGAGTCCTATGATGAGTTTGCTGGAACTGTTCTGTCATGTCGATGATTTTTGCCAACGGTTTGT
>JBBPZQ010000071.1:0-10527 GCA_038198935.1 Anaerolineae bacterium | reverse complement strand
GTTTCGCCCAACAGATCTTCAGGCTTCTGATACTCTTTCAGTAGTTCGTCTAACAGTTCCGGTCGGATGGTCATCGCTATTCTCCTTCTTTCGGATTATCTGAGTGATGACCATTTACACAAAATCTATGATACCCTCCGTCCTGCTGCTACTCGCGCTGGCAGCATTTTCGGTGGTGTCGTCCATTCTGATACATCCTGCGCCGAGCAGTGTGACATCACCCGTCGAGCAGTTCGCGCTGCCGCATCGTCCGTACGTGCCGCCAAACCCGGATATGGAGTCGCAGTCGAAATCGTCGAGCATGTTGCAGTTGCAGTATGTTGAGTGGGCGACAACCTAATGCGGTGAGAGCATCACCCCAAGACAGTCGGCGCGTTCACTCTCGAACGCGCCGTCTGTTTTCTGACCGTCATGTATTAGCCCGGTTTGCTACCCGCGCCAACTCTGCAACCGCGCCGATTCGCGCGAAGGTCTCGCGCGCTTCTTGCATCAACTCAGCGCCGAACTCCGCATTACCGCACTCGATCTCGTATCCGCCCCATTCGCGCAGCGTGCGCGCGCGCTCGCCTTCCATGTGCGTCTCGGTGTAGATGCGCATACTCTCGGCGAAACATTCGCGCGCGTCATATATACGCAAATCAGCTTCTGCGTCGCTCGCGAGCCGCACGGGTTCGGACAGTTCGGCCGCGACCATCCCGAACACGCGCCACGCTGCGCCGAGATACGATGGCACGCCGCGCTGTTGCGCCAATTCCATTGCTCGCTGCGCCGCGCTCAACGCTTCGTCCACTTTGCCTTGATGCAGGCACGCTTCCGCCAGCCAGCGATAGGTGTTCTCTAACCCGCCATGTCCGGTTGCCGTTGCGACTTCAATCACCTGCCGCAGGTTCAACTCAGCCTCGTAATATTCGCCCATGCCAACTTGCGCCGCGCCGACGTTGCCGAGGAACGCCATTTCGCCGTCACGGAATCCGATCGCGCGAGCAACGTTGAGCGCAGATTGATAATAGTCGAATGCGCCTTGGTAATCCCCGAGCGCCTCGGCAATGACGCCGAGATTGTTCGTGATCGTCGTCGCCGATGAACGGTCGCCCAATGATTCACCGATGGCGCGCGCTTCCTCAAAAGATTGCTGCGCTTGCGGGTAGCGCCCAAGCGAGTTGTGAATCGCGCCGATCAGGTTGAGACAGCGTGCGGCGCGGCGCTGTGCGCCGAGCGTGCGCGCCAGTGCCAGCGCCTCCTCGCCAAGCAAAAGTGCAGCGTCGCTATCGCCCAAGCGGAACAAGCAGCGCCCTTTGATCTCCATGGCTGTCATCAATTCGTCGCGCGCATCTATCGCTCGCGCGGTGGATTCGGCGTGCGCGGCATCCACCAGCGCCGCACGATGATTGCCCTGTACACTACGAGTGTGCGCAATTCCATACCACGCGCGCGACTGCGCGCGCATATCACCCAGCACTTCGGCATCGGCGCGCATTCGTTCAAAAGTCTCCAACGCCTCGCCATAGCGCGCTTGCGCGACGAATGTGAAACCCAGCCCTTGATACGTCTCGAAGCGCTCTACGGCTGCCGCGTTCTCCGTTTGCATACTCCACAGACTTAGCGCTTTCTGAAAATAGTTGACGGCGGCGTCGAGCGCGTATGTATTCTGGGCCTGCTCACCCGCGCGCGCGTACCAGTGTGCCGCGTTCGCATGGTCGCCCGCCTGCTCGTAATGGTGGCTAATGCGGCCCGCGTGCTCGTTCACACGCTCGCCGCTCAGCTCATGCAGCGACACGGCGACCTGTGCATGATAGGCGCGGCGTAAACGCTTTAACACGCTTTCGTACGTAACCTCGTGCAAGATGCCGTGCTTAAAGATAAACTCGTGGGTACTCGCGAATGACGATTCGTCGCGCTGGAAGATCAGTTCCCGTTGCGCCAGACCTTCCAGCTCAACTTCGACGCTCGCGCCTGCCATGACGCTGTCCGCTGGAAAAGCGGGCAGCGCGCTGTCAGAAAGCGACCCGCTGTCTGACGTGCGCGCCGCGTGTGCGGCACTAGCCCGATGCAATTGCTCGAGCACTCGCGTCCAAAACACACGCCCGACGACCGAAGCCTGTTGTAGCGTCTCCCGTTCGTGTGGCGGTAAGCCGTCCAAGCGTGCCTGCAAAATGCCCGTGAGCGTGGCCGGCACGCGCACATTGCGCAGTCGTTCTGAGACGACGTGCCACTCATTCTCGCTCGTGACGATGATGCCGTCTTCGATGAACATCTTGATCAACTCTTCGACGTAGAATGGGCTGCCTTCGGCACGGCTGACGATGAGATTCTGCAACTCCGCAGGAATTTTGGGAATCCTAAAGAGTATTTCATGCACCAATTCACGACTTTCATGCTCTGAAAGTGGGTTCAATTCGACGCGCAGGTTGATAGGCGCTCCATTGCCCCAGCTTGGGCGCGACTCGCGCAGTGTTGGCCGGCTCGCGCTGAGGACCATCAAGGGCAGCTTAGGTCTGTCCTTCACCAGATAGTCAATGAGATCGAGCGAGCCTTCGTCTGCCCAGTGGGTGTCCTCAAGCATGAGCGCGACGGGCTGCCCATCGTCACGAGCCACACTCTGGGGCACCCTGTCGTTGGCGGGTTCAGCTGATGACTCGCGCGTAATCGCGGCAAAGAATTCTGCAACGTAGTGAAATGCACGATCATGAATCTGTCGCGCGTCGGCGAGGATACCTTTCAAGTATGGACTGTCAGAGAAATCGAAACCGCACAAATGGCCAATGAAGTGTGCTTCTTCCTCATGGCCCGCGCCCATCAAACCGAGAATGCCGAGTTCCAGTTTCTCGCGCGCGAGCGCGGCGCGATCGCTATCTTGAATGTCGAAGTGTGTCGCGAACATGCTGCGGATAAGCGCATACGGCATGCGGCTCGTCTCTGGCGTGGCGCGCGCACTGAATTGGCGCGTGCGGTTCGGCAACAGTTCGAGCCAGTTCAAGAACTCGGCTAACAGACGCGACTTGCCAACGCCCGCTTCCGCCAGCACGGTGACGACATGGGTTTGGCGCTCGTCACGCGCGGCAATGAATGCCTCTTGCAAGCGGTGAAGTTCTGCTGCACGCCCAATCGTGCGCGTCTCGATGCCCTCGACGCCGCGCGTGGGGGCACGAAAAGCGAGCGGCTTGGTTGCGCGCACGACATAGGTGCGTATCGGCTCGACTTTGCCTTTGACGGCTAGCGGTTCCTGAGCGATCACGTCGAAGATGCCGCGCACGTGCCGATAAGTATCGTGCGACACGAGGATGCCACCGACGGGCGCGTGATGCTCAAGCCGGCTGGCCAGATTGACAGTGTCGCCCATCGCGGTATATTCGCCAGTGGTGCCGATGGCGCCCAGAAGCACGGGTCCCGTGTTGATGCCGATGCGCATTTGCAAATCCGCATCGTCCGCGTGTGTCTGCGCAAATGTGCGCAGCGCGGCAAGCATATCGAGCGCGCTGCGAATGGCGCGCTCTGGATCGTCCTCGTGCGCGGTTGGCGCGCCGAATAACGCCATCACTGCATCGCCGATGTGTTTGTCAATGCGTCCGCCGTGCGACGTAATTGCGCCATCAATCCGGGTCCACAAGGCATTCACGAGCGTGGTCACTTCTTCGGCATCCATCATCTCGGACATTGCGGTGAAGCCGGATATGTCGGCGAAGAGCACCGTCACTTGTTTGCGTTGCTGTTCTTCGGGCACGGCGCGCGCTTTGAGTGTAGCCAGTTTTTCGCGCAGCGGCGCAACGGCAATGCTCACCACGGCGTCGCCGAGAATGGCGCGCTGCGCTTCGAGTGCGATGATTGTTTGTTCGAGTTGTTGCTGTTCGTTCATTGCGTCATGTCATGCAGCATAAATCTCGTGACATGGGCTGCTGAGCGTGCGTGGACAAGCCTGATCCATTATACGCCCAACGTATCCGCGTGCAACCTGCGCGGCATTTTTGACCGCCTGCAAGTCCTCATGTATAGTACCTGCGCTCTATCAGTAACAATTCAGCTATTGCTTCGAGGAGGAGAATCATGCGCAGAAAATTTATTTCGCTCGTATCGCTTTTGGTCGTCGTGTGTCTGACAGCAACGTCGGTTTTTGCTGGGGATGTGCATTTCGATGGGCCCGTCGTGTTCGATCTCGGCTCACTGATCGCCAACGGCACGCTCGTCGGATTGGGTAAAACAGACGTAACCGTAACATTGACCGCGACGGGTATACCCGCCGTGACCTGCACGAACTTGGGCGGCAATCAGGCACCGGGCCAGAATCCGCCCAAAGTCAGCGCGAGCGGCAAGCAGTTCTTGGCTGCACTGAACTATAGCAAGAACGGCAAAAGTCTGTTTGGCGTAGAAACCAACAATCCTGACACGAACAATCTGCCGGCCGTGCAGTTCGGCTGCCCCAACAACAACTGGTCGGCCAGTATTGATTTCGTGTACTGGACCAACGCGACGATTACGGTGTACGTGATGAACACGACCAACGTCCTGTTGAAGCAGAACTATATCTGCAACACGACGAACACCACCGTGTCGTGCGCGCCCGCGCCGTAACGATTGAACGGAATGCCAATGACCAGATCAGATGTCAGACTTCTTCAAGAAGTCTGACATCTTTTTATTGCGCTTGACATGCGCGCCGCACCAGAATAGAATACCGCCAACTTCCTCGCGGAAGTTGCTGCGTATGGCGAACACTTATAGAATCATACACTTTCGCACGACCATTTGTCTCGATCCGAAACACGACGAGAGGCGATTTTGCTCGCGTCTCGTTTTTGTTTGCTGACCCGACGCAACTAACGGAGAGCCGATGAACCGCGACGAGCAAGAAGACACGACCATCTACAAAGCCGTCGTCAATCACGAGGAGCAGTATTCGATCTGGCCCGCCAATCGAGAGATTCCGCTCGGCTGGCGCGATGTGGGCAAGACGGGCAGCAAAGAAGAATGCCTGGCGTATATCAAAGAAGTGTGGACGGACATGCGGCCGCTCAGTTTGCGCAAGAAGATGGCGGAGATGGAAAACCGAAGAGCAACGTCGTCGGCTAATGCGGACTCTGATCAGGACGATAATTCCGCAAACGCTCAGAATAATCGGGATGACGAGAATCAGTAACGATACGAGAGGAGAAGCGATGTCAATTTCACGTCGGAAGTTCTTGAAGATGACGGGCGGTACGCTCGCCGGTGCAGCGGTTGACGCGGTTGGGCTTGGTCTCAACGTGCAGTCTGCGTACGCGCACGGCGCGAACGCTCCGCGCAAGACGGGGCGACAGGTGCCGACTGTCTGCCCGTACTGCGCGGTTGGCTGTGGCCAAATCGTCACGGTGGACGAGGCGTCGGGCAAGATCATTGATATTCAGGGCAACGCCGACAGCCCGGTCAATCAAGGCACGCTCTGCCCGAAAGGTGCGGCAACGCTCCAACTCATCGAGAACCCGAACCGCGTGACGAAGGTGCTGCACCGCAAGGCGGGCGGGAGCGACTGGGAAGCGATGTCGCTCGATGATGCGATGAGCCGCATCGCGCAGTTGTTCAAGCAGACGCGCGACGCGAACTTCAACGAGTCGGTCACGATGCCCGACGGCACGAGCAAGCGTGTGATGAACACGTATGCTATCGCCTCGCTCGGCGGCGCGACGATGGACAACGAGTGGAACTACATTCATCAGAAGTTGATGCACGCGGCAGGGGTGGTGTATCTCGAAAATCAGGCTCGTATCTGACACAGTGCATCGGTCCCCGGTCTGGGGGTCTCATTCGGTCGCGGTGCATCCACCACGTTTGCGCGCGACACGGCCAACTCCGACGCTGTGATGATTATGGGCAGCAACATGGCGGAGTGCCATCCCGTCGCGTTCCGCTGGCCCATGAAAGCCAAAGAGAAGGGCGCGAAGATCATGCACGTGGATCCGCGCTTCACGCGCACCTCGGCGATGGCGGATATTCATGCGCCGATTCGCGCGGGCAGCGACATTGTGTTCCTCGGCGCGCTCATCAAGTACGCGCTCGACAAAATCGAAGCCGAGCCGCTCGAATCGTTCCATCGCTTGTACGTCAGCAACTACACGAATGCTGCGCTGCTCGTCAACAAAGATTACAAAGATACCGAAGACCTCGACGGTTTGTTCTCTGGCTATAACCCCGAAACGAAAGCGTACAACGCGACGACGTGGGGTTATCAGCGTAAGGACGCGAAGGCCGCCTTCAACGGCACACCGCAGACGTACAGCGATTTCGTCGCGCAGACAATTGCGGGCCGCCCGCTCGAAGACCGCTCGCTGAAAGACCTGCAAACGGTATTCCAAATTGTGAAGCGACACTACGCGCGCTACACACCCGCGATGGTCGAGCGCGTGTGCGGCTGCGCGCAAGACACATTCCTCAAAGTCGCGGACACGCTCTGGAACAACTCAACCGAAGACCGCACGTCGTCTATCGTGTATGCCGTCGGATGGACGCAGCACACCATTGGCGTACAGATGATTCGCGCCGCAGGCGTGTTGCAGCAACTGCTGGGCAACATCGGCCGCCCCGGCGGCGGCATCCTCGCGCTGCGTGGGCACGCGACGATACAAGGCAGCACCGACATCGCCACGCTCTATCATTCACTGCCCGGCTACTTGAACATGCCCGACGCGCGCAAAGCGCACGCGACGCTCAAAGATTACATTGTCACCGAGACAACCGGCAGCGGCGCGACCTCGTACTGGTCGAACCTGCCGAAGTTCGCCGTGAGCTATTTCAAAGCGCAGTTCGGCGGCGCGGCGACCAAAGACAACGACTATGGCTACGATTACCACCCGAAGATTACGGCAGACCATTCGCACATGCCGATGTTCGTGGACATGTACAACGGCAAGATCAAAGGCTTCCTCGTGATGGGCCAGAATCCCGCGGTGGGTGGCCAGAACGCGCGCATGCAGCGCAAGGCGCTCGCCAAGCTGGATTGGATGGTCGTGCGCGATTCGTTCATAACGGAGACGGCTGAATTTTGGAAGACCTCGCCTGAAGTGCAGAGCGGCGAACTCAAAACACCGGACATCAAGACCGAAGTGTTCTTCCTGCCTGCCGCCGCACTCGCGGAGATGGAAGGCTCGTTCACGAACACGCAGCGCTTATTGCAATGGCACGACAAGGCGGCTGACCCGCCGGGCGATGCGCGCAGCGATTCGTGGTTTACGTATAATTTCGGCAAGCGTCTAATCGCGCTGTACAAGGGCAGCAGCAACAAGAACGATTGGGCGATTCAGAACTTGCTGTTCAACTACGACTCCGATCCCGACGAAGTGAAGAACTGGCGCATCAAGGACGAGCCGTCGTCCTTCAAGATTTTGAAAGAGATCAATGGCTACGAGTGGGCGACGAAGAAGCAGCTCACATCGTTCACGCTTTTCAAAGAGGACGGCACGACGGCGGGCGCGTCGTGGATTTACACGGGTGTCGCACCCGACGACAAGACGAACAACGCGGCGCGGCGCAAGGGCGACGATTGGATCAGCCCGCAGTGGGGCTTCGCATGGCCCGCGAACCGGCACATCATGTACAACCGCGCGTCAGCGCGGCCCGACGGCAAGCCATGGTCGGAGCGCAAGAAGTTGGTGCTGTGGGACGAGAACGCCGATTCAGGCAACAAGGACGCGAGCGGCAATGCGATCTTGGGCCGCTGGGTCAGTCCGGCGGGTGAGGTGCCAGACTTCAACGCGACCAAGTCGCCGTTCTATCACGGTAAAGACGGCGTGCTCGGCTGGGACTACCAAGACGGCACTGCGCCATTCATCATGCGGCCCGACGGCAAGGCGCTGTTGTTTGCACCGGCGGGACTGGTGGATGGGCCCCTGCCGACACACTATGAGCCATATGAGTCGCCCGTGCAGAATCCCGTGTATAAACAGCAGAGCAGTCCTGTGGCGAAGACGTGGCTCGTGCAGGGCGCTAACGAATATCACGCAGTCGGCGATGCGAATTACCCGATTGTGATTTCAACCTATCGCTTGACGGAGCATCATCTGTCGGGCACGATGAGCCGTTGGCTGCCGTGGCTGGCTGAATTGATGCCGGAACTCTTCTGCGAAATTTCGCCAGAACTGGCTGCTGAGAAGGGCATCAAGAATACCGACTACGTCGTCATCAGCACGAAGCGCGGCGAGATCGAAGCGCGCGCGCTGGTCACGCGCCGCATGAGACCGTTTATGGTTGACGGCAAGACCGTTCACCAAATTGGTCTGCCGTGGCACTGGGGTTGGCAGGGCAGCGCGAAAGGCGATGTGGTCAACAATCTGAGCGCACTGGTCGGCGACCCGAACGTGAGCATCCACGAAGCGAAAGTGTTCACAGGTAACATCAAAGCGGGGCGACGTGCGAAAGGAGGAAGCGGGTAGGCGAGGATGCAGGTACGCAGGTAGACAGATAGACAGGTAAGCAGGTACACACGTTGTTACTTGTCAACTTGTGTACCGGTGTACCTGTCTGCCCTAACTCGCTTACTCGTAAGGAGTCACTATGAGCAAAGGCATGTTCGTTGATACGTCCATCTGCACAGGTTGCAAAGCCTGTCAGGTGGCGTGCAAAGAGTGGAATGGTCTCGACCCCGAACCCGCGCATTTCAGCAAAGCGCCCGCCGATGGCGGCTACGCAACCAACTTCAGCGGCAACTCGTACGACAACACCGGCAAGTTGAGCGCGACCGACTGGCGGCATGTGATGTTCATCGAGCAGTTCAGCGAAGACCGTCGCGACGGCCGCTGGCTGTTCATGTCCGATTCGTGCAAGCACTGCAATCAGGCTGGCTGCATGGAAGCGTGTCCTGTCAATGCGATTGTGCGTACAGACTTGGGCAACGTGTTCGTGCTGCAAGACAAATGCATTGGCTGCCGCTACTGCATCGCCGCCTGTCCGTTCGGCGTCATCAGTTACAGTCAGGTTGACGGCAAGGTGCACAAGTGCACGCTGTGCGACGATCGCATTCATGCAGGACTTGCGACGGCGTGCTCGAAAGCGTGCCCGACGGGTTCGATTGAGTTCGGCGACGTCGAGCAACTGCGCGTGAAGGCGAACGCGCGCCTCGCCGCGCTCCAATCGGCGGGCCAAGACAAAGCACAACTGTACGGCGCAGACCCCAACGGCGACCTCGCGGGCTTGAACGTGTTCTACTTGCTGATGGACAAACCGTCGGTGTATGGCCAGCCTGAAAAGCCGGTGCTGCCGCAGAAAAACTTGCAGACGTCAGCGGCGCTTACCGTTGGCGCGGCGCTGCTCACCGGGCTAGCCGCGTTGGTGAATTTCCGAAAGCGGGGTGCGAGCGCGAGCGCGGTAAACAAGTAATCAGGTACACAGGTATACAAGGGGCCGTGACAACTTGCGCACTTGTCTACCTGTGTACGTGTCTACTTGTCAACGCACGTACCTCGAGGAGGACACATGCAACAACCTTTCGATTGGGGCATATACATCATCAGCTACTTCTTTCTCGGCGGCATCGCGGCGGGCGCGTACTTCACGGCTGCGCTCGCCGAAATCTTCGGCGGCAAAGAAGACCGCGAGCTGGCGAAGGTCGGCTACTACATCGCATTCCCACTCGTGCTCGTGTGCGGTGTGCTGTTGATTGTTGACCTCGGCCAGCCGCTGCGCTTCTGGGAATTGTTCATCACGCCGAACGATGCGTCGCCGATTGGCTGGTCGCCGATGTTCAAGGCGCAGTCGCCGATTCAGATTGGCAGCTACGCGTTACTGGGTTTCGGCTTCTTCAGTTTCCTCTCGCTGCTCGACGTATGGGTGGAGGAACAGCGCATTCGCTTTGCGCCCTTACAAAAATTCTACAACGTCGTGCCGCGCAAATTATACGCCGCGCTCGGCGTGCTGTTCGGCTGGTTCCTCGCTGGCTACACGGGCGTGCTCGTCACGACGACGGCGCAGCCGATGTGGGCAGAGACCAATTGGATCGGTGCGCTGTTCGTCGCTTCTGCCGCCTCGACGGGTGCAGCCGCCATCGCTCTGGTGCTGGCGATCCGCAATCGCCAGCAGGACGCCGACGCCGGCTTACGGCTGACGCGCTTAGACAACACCGCGCTCATCGTCGAGATCGCCATGCTCGTCATCGTGCTCGCCACCGCGACGACGATGGCACGCGCGCTGACGTCGGGCCCACTTGCGATTGTGTTCTGGTCGTTCATCGCGGTTGGCATCGCCGTGCCACTGCTGCTGCAAGCGCGCAGTAGTCTCGGCGGGGCGGAGCCGCCGCGCAACCTGCTCGCGCTCGCCGCGGTGCTCGTCCTCATCGGCGGCTTCCTCGTGCGCTACATGATCGTGATGGTGGCGCAGATGTAATTACCGTAATAGCCAAGGTGTTGTTCATATCAGACAGAACATGGAAGGTAGGGCTTTTCCAAAGTCGGTTGACAGGAGATGAAAAAGTGACCTCTTTCGGGTACACTGGCGTTGCCTAAACCCCAGTAGACCGAAGGAGGTCGAGATGCATCATAACACAGTCGCGGCATGGGCGATAGAAACGCC
>JBBPZQ010000070.1:0-37034 GCA_038198935.1 Anaerolineae bacterium | reverse complement strand
GCCACTTGCATCTGCTCCTGAAACGCCAGCAATACGGGAATATCATCAACGCGTTCGCTTCTAATACTCAATTCTGGGCTCATGCCCAGAGCTTAACCTAATCTTTCATTCTCGTCTAAAAATGAGCGAACCTTAAGTCTGTAATCAAAGATTGAACGATTTGTCTTTACATCACGAATCCGAATACGCTGAAGAACATCGCGCCGAACATCGCTAGACCGGACACGCCGAGCGCGACTAATACACCATAGCCTAACAGCGAAGACATAGCGCGGCGCGGCAACGGCAGCAGACGGTCGCATAGCGGTTCTGCTAGCGCGATCACGACACCACACACCACGAACAGCGCGCCAAACAGCCGCTTGCCCAATTCTGGCGCGAGCGCCAACTCGCCCGTCGCTGGCTGCAATAGCATCGGCAGTCCGAGCACGACGAGCAGCGCACCGCCGAAGACAATGCCCTTTACGAGCGCGCCGCCGCGCAGCAACGGTTCGACGGCGACGTAAAGCAGACCGAGCGCGCTGCCAAGGATGATGCCAAGAACGATGATGAGGAGTGTGCCCTCGATGGTGAACTCGCCGAACTTGCCGAGCGCATCGGCGACCATCCGCATCGCGACCCGCGCGCCAACGCCTGCGACAAGACCGCCGATGATGCCCGCCAGCACGCCGACGGCTGCGCGCCGAGCCAATTCTGTGTGGTTCATGTTCCCCCTCGTGATGCTACTCGGTTGGGCCGTTTATTTTTCAAAATGCCAATTCAATACAGAATCAGCGTACTCTTAAGCGTCAAATCCGCTAGAGATGTATCACCAGAGAGTGCTGCCCGAGCGCGCGCTTCGTCGTAGCTAAAACGCCCGGAAGCGAAGATGTTGAAATCGAGCACATCCATTTGGATCGTCGCCGCGGCTTCGCCGGTGCCGACTTTCCAGACGTCGCCAGCCACACCGGATAAGTCAAAGACCACTGCCCGCCCACCGAGTTTTTTTCGGAGAAGGATGTCCACGTCGCGCATCACGAGCGCTGCAATGCGCCCATCATGCTCACGCGTCTGTTGAAACTCGTGATGGGTTGCGCGGCAGATGTCCAGACGATGCATCCACGTGTCACGGCTGTGGATGACCCACATCAGATGTCGTAAAGCGAGACGCCCGCCAACTGGATGCGGTGCCACTATCGGCTTGATGAGACGGAACTGGTAAGCCCATTTCTGAATGGCAACTGGCCCCACCTGTCGCAGTTCGGCGATCAGTTCGGCTGGGGATTTGCCAGCCCGCTCGCGCAGTTGGAGTTCGTTGACCGCATCCTCGGGCAGCTGTTCCTTTTTCGGCTTGGCGGTATATTGGCGAAACATTTCTTTGTGGCCCGTTCCACTAGCATAGCCTCCGACTTGGTGTGCGAGCATGTCGCGAACGTTCCAGGCGGTGCAGGCGGTAGGCTTGCCCCAGTCGTCAGGGCCAAGTGTTTCAACCAGCGCCGTGAAGCGCTCCAGTTCGACCTGCAAGAGGCCAAAGGCTTGATCCGCTGTAACATAAGGTATGCTCATCGCATCAAGCACAGGACGGTGGGAATTGTGAGTCGTCATTTTTCCTCCGGGTCTATGCGTTGGACGAAGACCGAATACTCGCCTGACGTGCAGTTCTCCACAGAATATAGCCGAGCACTCCCCAACCGAGGCCGAACAACCCGGCGTGAATACTTTCATGAAGCCACGGCAAGGTGAACAACACGATGCCCAGCAGGAGCGGCAGCGCATTGCCATGCGGCAACGGCTTCCGGCGCAGGATGTCAACACCAAACAATACTAAGCCGAGACTAAGAACTGGAGTAAGCACAAAGGTGAGAATTACGCCAACCTGAAAAGCAAAGAGGTCGCTCCAATAACTTTCAGGCGGATAGTATCCCCAAGGAACGCGCCAGAACTTCAACGCCTGCCCGATGATAACCAATGCGGAGCAGACGAGCGCGATAACATACCCCGCCGTTCCTAGCCGACTGGTGGATTCTCTCTGCCATGCTCGAAGACTCACCAAGAACAACATGAATAGCAGCAACGGAATGACCGCCAGCTTATTGGAGTCAATCCAGGTGAGGCCGAACAGCAGACGCTTCTCGTCGTAGTTGGTCAATCCATGCGTAAGCAAGAAGTGAATCCAGAGCAATAGCCATATGACGCCACCCCCCATGGCTGACACCGCGCCCAAGAATTTGATTCTGGAAGATGACATTTTGAAATGCTCCTTTTATGTCGAAGACACCAAGCGCTTTCGAGCGCTCGATATATTGGTTCATCGTAATTGTTTACGGCATCGGGCGAATAAATTCGCTGCAACGCATAACAAAGCCTGCCTCCGCAGGCTAGGCGTGAGTCGGCGGAGGCCGACTTTGTGATGTGTAGGCGCGATTTCTAATCGCCCGCAGACGCGGTAAACAATTACGTTCATCTGTATCATCAGCAGGATTGGCGATCCAACGACCCGCGTCGTGATAAGCCGAAGGCGGATGAATCATCGTGTCTCCATGTCTGCGCGCGCGAACCAGCGCCGCACGAGTTCGACCTGAAAACGATAGCCGCCGTTCACGCGCTCGAGCAGTTCGCGCCGCACGAGACGGCGCAATGCGCGCTCGCCGTCTGCCGCGTCAGTCGCCCATTGCCGCACGTCGTCGCGCGCAATCACCGCCCCTTCGCCGTGCGCCGCCATCCAGCGCAGCAATTTCGCCTCAGCCTCGTCCGCCTGATTCCGTTCCACATCTGCGAAAAAGAAACTGCCGCTGTTCAACGCATCGGGTATCGCCGCTTCGACATCAGCCAAGCGCGCGAGGCGGCGCTCACTCGGCGCTTGCTCGTTCTTGCGCGCGACGATTTCGGCGCAGAGCAACTGCGCGAGAAACGGATGGCCGCGCGTGAGGCGCAGCACGCGCTCGACCGCGTCTGGCTCGTAGCGCAACGTAAAATCCTTGACGGGCTGGACGATGAGCGTGCGCGCTTCGTCGGCGGTCAGGTAGCCGATGTGGACGGTCTGCGCGTTGATGAGGTAACTCGCCCAGCGTTGCGCCTCGTCGAGCGTGTGCGAGCCGGCCAGCAAGACCTTGAAGCGCGCGCGGTGTTGAATGATGTGGCGCAACATGCCCAGCACGGCCGGCTCGCTGAAACGCTTTTCATCGAAGGCCGCGTCGAGCGTTTCGAACTCGTCGAGCGCGAGCAAGGCGGCGCTGTCGCCCAGACTGCGCTCTACATCGTCGAGCCACTCGTCGAAGCGCGTAAACGGGTCGGCCTGCAACGACTCGCGCGCGAGCGCGGGCAACACAAGGCCGCGTTGTCGCTGCGCCGAATCGCACATGCCGCGCGCGAGGTTGTAGAGCAAGCCCGCATGGTCGCTCGCCCACGACGCGGGCCCTTGCAAATCAACGAACAGCGGCGCGATGGTCGTGGGCAAGAGGCGACCGAGATTGTTCAGCAGCGAGGTCTTACCCATGCGCCGCTGGCCGTAGAGCAGCAACGGCGGGCGGCGGCGGTCGAGCAGCAGTTGCTCGATGCGCGCGCTGATGTTTGCGCGCCCGACGAAGATTTCTTGTTGCGCGGTCAGCGGCACGCCAATGACGTACGGGTTGTCAATCTCCTGGCGCTGCTCGGCGGCGACGGCGACGGCGCGCTCGTGCGCGGCGATGGTCTCGCGCCACTGCGTCGCAATCGGGCGGAAGCGGATGGCGTAGCGTTCATCACTGCGCGTCAGTTCGCGCAAGAGCGCGTCGAGTCGGTCTTCGACCGCGCGCAACGCGAGCCGCTGATTGTACGCGCTCTCCTGTCGCAGGGCCGCGTCCACGTCCTGGCTGATGCGCGCGAAACTACGCAACAACGCGCTGGCGGGCCCCGTCAGTTCGCCCGCGCCGAGCTGAGACTGTGCATTGGCGATGGTGTTCGCATCCGCGCAGCGTTCCAATTGCCGCGCGTCGAGTTCGATTTGCGCCGCCTGCGCCGCCCAACGCTGGCGATGGGTTGACAGATATTCGATGGCGGCTTGCGCGGCGGCGGGGTCGCGCTCCGCGACGACGACGATGTGTTGGTCGAGACCGAACAGCGGCAGGCGTTGCCATTCGTCCCAGAAGGCGGAGTGATATTGCAGGCGCTGATGGTCTAAAGAACCACTTTCGTCCGTGCGGCGTAAGATGCCGTTCCACAGCAACTCGAAAGGATACGCGAGGATCGGACGCCATGTGTTCAGCGTTAAGCCGACGAACGTGGCGCCCACCCCAAGCGTCACGCTCCACGCCAGTGTCGCCCACTTAAGGTGCGTGACGAACAGCCATAGCATCATGTCGAGCGGGCTACCCGCGGCCACGTTGCGAAAAAACCACGGCAGGTCTTCGGAGATGGTGAACGCGACAATCAACCCAAGTCCGCTCGCCAGCGCGCCCGCGACGCCGCCCGCCGTTGCCCCTGCAATGCGCGCGGTCAGCCCCGCCGATAGCACATACAACACGCTCACGTATAAACTCAACAGCGCGCCAAAAACCACGAGCCATGTTGCGCCCGATTCGCGCTCGCCTAGTAGTTGTTCAAGCGCGCTTCCCAGCAGCCACAACATCACGAACAACAACGGCAA
Source organism: Anaerolineae bacterium (assembly GCA_038198935.1). Taxonomy (GTDB): domain Bacteria; phylum Chloroflexota; class Anaerolineae; order JACRMK01; family JACRMK01; genus JBBPZQ01. Next base: position 32,431 of record JBBPZQ010000070.1, on the reverse strand, counting down.
GCCGACGATGGCGACGACGCCGACGAGCGCGCCACGCCGCCGCCCCACCGCAAAGGCGCTTGCCATCCCGACAAACAAACCTGCTAGCGCGATGACGATGCCGAAGGACAGCGCCTCGCGCCCTGCGCCACTGCTCGCCTGCATCGTCACGATGAACGCGACGAATGAAACGATGCCGACGAGCGTGCCCATCGTCACCGCCAGCATTTGTCGTCGCCGCGAAACCGCCGCGTGTGGCGGGGTCTGGCCGAACAACTTGATCCCTTCAGGGACGCCCGCCGAGCGTCCGACGATACCGAGCGCGATGCACAACACAACAATCAACGGCTCATTGTTGCGCCACGCACTCAGGGGTTGTTGGGTGAGCCACGTCACTCCGCCGAGCACGAGGCACATCACCACGCCGATGGCTGCGCTGGCCGTGACGCCGTATGCCACGCCTGCCAGCGCGCTCAGTGCTACACCGAGCGCGACGCACAGCACGACGCCGAACACGATCAGGTCGGAAGGCATGGCGAATGCCCACAGCAACATTGCGGTCAAGACGCCCTTCAACAACGGCGCAACGCACACGCTCGTGACGAGCAAGTGGCGCAGAGTTGGATTGCGCCATTGCGCGCGGCGCAACTCGACGAGCGCGAAGTCGGGGCGCAGCGTCGGGTCAATGCGCGCGACGTGATTGCGCCACGCGGACGGATGGCAGAAGAGCCAGCCGACGAGTTGAAACGCGGCGACGAGGCGGTTGGGATGAAGTGCGGGTGAGTCGGAGAAGTGCATGTTGGATTTCGGATCGGGACTTTTGCCGATGAGCGTTCAAGCGCGGGTTGTACCCGCGCGGCGCAGGGGTGCAACCCCTGCTTGAACTGTCTGTTGCGTAAGTCCTTAGGTTTCAGATTTGTGAGGACAATCTATCAGAAAGTGGAATGGCTGTCATCCACCGCTGGGTGGAGCGTGGGTGGATTGTGAAGGTTTACAACAACCGCTGTTGCCGCGCGGTGGCGACGGCTTGCGTGCGCGTCGTGACGCCGAGCTTGCCAAAGATGCTGTTGATGTGCGTCTTCACAGTGCTAACCGCAACCACCAAGTGTGCGGCAATCTCTTGATTCGAGAGACCATCGGCGACGAGCCGCAAGACTTCGAGTTCGCGCGCGCTCAAATCGAATTGGAGGTTGGAGGTTGGACGTTGGAAGTTGGAAATTTGCTTTAGCGCATCCGCGCGCCACGCATCGCCGCGCTCGCCGTCTTCCAGCGCGATGAGTCGCTCGCGGCAGAGAATTTGCAAGGACAACGGCCAGCGTTCACTCTGCGCGAGGATCCATTCCACGTCGGCGGGCGAGAACGCGACGGGCGAACTGGCGATGAGTTCGCGCGCTTCGGCGTCGGTCAATGGCCCGAGCGTCGCGGTGTAGCCAAAGATGTTGAAGAATGGCGAGCCGAGGCCGCCCTGCTGCGCGAGTTGCGTCGGCGACTCGTGCGCCGCCAACACGAATGCCAGATTGCCCTCGACCTGATTCGTCGCCAACGAGCGCAAGCCCTCCCAGAACGCGTTGTCCAGTTCGTGGTAGCGTTCCAGCGCGACGCCGATCTCGTCGAAGAGGATGATACTCGGCGCGCGCAATTCGCGGCTCGCTACATCCATGAACGATTCGAGATTGCAGAGCGCGGGTGCAGGCAGATTGATTTGCGCGAGCAGATAGCGCAACAACTCCGCGCGCTGCCCCATGCGCGGGTCTTGGAAGTCCACGAAGACCCAACGATAGCGTTCGGGCTGCGGAAGCCAGTCGGCGCGCTGAGTTAGGCGTAGCTTCTCGCGCGGCGTGAGGGTGATGGTTCGCAGATAATGCAGTAGTGAGGTCTTGCCGCTGCGCCGCGGGCCGACGATAGCGGCGTTTTGCAGCGGCGGCCGTCGCAACAGGTTGAAGACTCGCTTCACTTCACGCTCGCGGCCGAAGAATGCGCGCGGATGCGTGATCGGGGGACCTGCAAGAAACGGAGGCAGCTCCGCGCGCGGCGCGTTCATGGCAGCAAAGATTACCGCAACCTGCGATTCTGGTCAATGCACTAGACAAGCTTCACAATAAGGTAATACCGCTATGCGTAGCGGCGCTGATAGTTTCTGAGAGTTCTTTTTGACCACTCATGGTCGTCCAATCTTATTGTGCAGCAAATCTACTGGCTCAACCCTGCGACACGCTTTCAATATTTCACATGAGGCTGTGGCATCTCGTTAATGCGTACCACTCGCGCGTCGTGTTGCTGCGTCGGACAGTCATTCGATGCGTGCTGTGAAAGTGTAGTTCCGTAATGAATGGTAGTGAACTCATTCATCCTTACATCTTTCATCCTTCATCCTTCAATGCTATAATTCCACCAACAGATTGGTTTTTGGAGGGAACTATGCCAAATCTTGGCGCACCGGAACTGATTGTAATTCTGGTCATCGTGATCGTGATCTTTGGTGTCGGGCGACTGGGCGAGGTCGGCAGCGCGCTCGGCAAGGGTATCCGCGAGTTTCGGCGTGAGTCGTCGGGCGCCGACGAAGATGCCAAGAAAGAAGAGCGCAAGCCGACGGATAGCACGACGAAGCCGTAATCTGAATCACCCGCCAGTCATGGCAAGGAGGCGAACATGTTTCTGCGTGGTATTGGCGCACCTGAGTTGATTCTTGTTCTGGTCATCGTGCTCATCGTCTTCGGCGTGGGCCGATTGGGTGAGATCGGCGGCGCGCTCGGCAAAGGCATCCGTGAATTCCGCAAAGCGACGGGCGGCGTGGACGAGGAGTCAGTCACGACGAAAGTCGTCGCCGAAGCGTATGACCTCAAAGTGAAAGTGGACGACGAGAACTACGACATCAAGGTCAAGGTGGACGACGACGCGTTCGACAAAAAAGTGAAGGTCGTCGCCGACGACAAATACGACAAGCGCGTAAAGATCGTGGACGACGCCTCCTACGGCTGGAAAGTCAAAGTCGTCAACCCCGAAGCCCTACGCAAATAACGTCGCTCCGCCCTGCGCTCGTGCAGAGTACTGAATCTAAATTAGACTCATCACTTTAACTCTCACGCGACTAGAAAGCTGATGGTAGAGACGTAGCATTGCTACGTCTCTACTTTCTCATTTGCTATGCCCACCAACAAAAAAGTTAAGACGGTGTATGTCTGCCAACAGTGCGGACACCAAGCGCCGCGCTGGGTTGGCCAGTGTCCGGACTGTGGCGAGTGGAACACGCTCGTCGAGCAGATCAAAGAGACGCGCCGCACCACCGGCACGCTCAACGTCAACAGCGGCTATCGCGCCAAGCCTCAGCCGCTGCGCGACGTAAACGTAGATGCGTATGCGCGCTATCGCATCCCGCTCGAGGAATTCAATCGCGTGCTGGGCGGTGGCATCGTGCCCGGCTCGCTGATGCTGATCGGCGGTGATCCGGGCATTGGCAAGAGCACGATCTTGATTCAGGTCGCCGCAATGATGGCGGACCAAATCGGGCCCGTGCTATATGTCTCCGGCGAAGAATCACCGCAGCAGATCAAGTTGCGCGCAGACCGCTTGGGCATTAACGCGGCGAATTTGTATCTGTTCTCCGAAGTCAACCTCGACATTATCCTGCAAGAGTTGAACGACCTCAAGCCGCGTGCCGCGATTATTGACTCGATTCAAACCGTCTATCTCGAAGAACTGATGGCGTCGGCGGGCAGTGTCTCGCAAGTGCGCGAGTGTGCCTCGCGTTTGCAGCACATGGCAAAGTCGCAAGGCATGCCCATCTTCATCGTCGGGCACGTCACCAAGACCGGTGCGATTGCGGGTCCGCGCGTGCTGGAACACATCGTGGATGTGGTCTTGTACCTCGAAGGCGACCGCTATCATGCGTTCCGTCTGCTGCGCTCAACCAAGAATCGGTTCGGCGCGACGAACGAGGTCGGCGTATTCGCGATGGAGCAGGGCGGCATGAAAGAAGTGCTCAATCCGTCGGAAGCATTTTTATCCGACCGCGCCGAGACGTTCGCAGGCTCTTCGATTGCCGTGACGATGGAAGGCTCGCGTCCATTGCTCGTCGAAGTGCAAGCACTGACGAGCACGACCTCGTTCGCGCTGCCGCGCCGCACCGGCAACGGCGTGGACATGAATCGGCTGCTGCTAATGATCGCGGTGTTGAGCAAGCGCGTGGGCATGAACCTGTCGAATCAAGATGTGTTCGTGAACGTGGTCGGCGGTTTGAAGGTGAGCGAGCCGGCCGCCGACCTGAGCCTCGCCGCCGCGATTGCGTCGTCGTATCGTGACCGACCGATCCCGATTGATATGACACTGATCGGCGAAGTCGGACTGTCCGGCGAACTGCGCTCGATCAACCATAGCGAACGCCGCTTGAGTGAAGCCGCCAAGTTAGGCTATCGGCGCTGCGTGGTGCCGCACTCGCTGCTCAAGCGCGTCGAAGTCCCCGACGGACTCGAACTGCTCGGCGCGCGAAATTTGAACGAGGCGTTGGAAGCGGCACTGCGGAGATAGGAACATCGTGTGAGCACGGTCCAACTTTCGAGAGAGTGACCGCATGATGTTCTCCCTGCCTTGCGTCAGGATCCGGAAACGTTCTTGCGTGAGCTGAGGCTCGCTGCTGCGGTGAAGCGGTATGAGATGCGCATCATCTCGCAATCGAAAGCGGCAGAAATCGTCGACGTGTTGCGCGCTGAGTTCCTCAACGCTTTGACTCGGTTTGAGGACACGCCATTCCAATAAGATGCTCATGAATTGACGTCTGAGGTTTCACGCGGCTGAATGCTGGGTTTTGAACGCTTCGCCGTTGATCATTCGTTCGCAGATTCGACCAGTGGCGATCGAAGTGCAGGCTGGGCCCGAGAATGACCACGCCCGTCAACTGATGGATGCAGTGCGGTTCCGGATTGTTGCTGTCGAACGTCGCCCAGAAATCATCGCGTGGGATGCTGACTGCCTGAAGCGTTGTATCCCACGTTCACTTGCCGGTCAGCGCGCTCACAATGCGGACAGGTACTCGTGCGCTTATTCTACTGATAGCCTCTCTATTTGATACTCCCCAGGATGGGGATGCAAGATGCAGGCTGCTGGATGAGTGCGCTCGCATCTTGCATCATTCGTCATGACTTCAGAATGATCGCTTTGCGCGCGATCTCGTCCTTCAGCATCGCAAGCACATCCGTGATGGGCTGTGCGCCCATATCGCCGCGATCCCGTGAGCGCACGGCAACCTTGCCGGCTTCGGCTTCTTTGTCGCCGACGACGAACATGTAAGGCACCTTCTGCAGCTGCGCGTCACGAATCTTCGCGTTCATGCGCTCGGCGCGTTCGTCCACCTCGACGCGAATGGTAGCCCCTTTGAGTTGCTGCGCGATCTTGTTCGCGTACTCCAAATGGCGATCGGCAATTGGGATCATCATCACCTGCACGGGCGCGAGCCACAATGGGAAGTTACCCGCAAAGTGTTCGATCAGCATCGCGAGGAACCGCTCTGTCGCGCCCGTGACCGCGCGATGAATCAACACCGGTGTGTGCGCTGCGCCATCCTCGCCGATGTACTCGACGTTGAGGCGCGCGGGTTGGATGAAATCCACTTGAATCGTCGAGAGCTGCCACTCGCGGCCCAACACATCCTTCGCCAGAAAGTCTGCTTTAGGTCCATAGAACGCCGCTTCACCTTCGGCGACGAAGTAGTCCACGTCGTAGGCGTCGAGCGCGGACTTCAATGCGTTCGTCGCCTTCTCCCACTTCTCGTCGTCCTGCACGTACTTGCCCTCGCTGCCGCGCAGCGAGAGGCGCACTTTGTAATCGTGCATTTGATACGTCGCCAAGACTTCGCTCACGAGTTTGAGTGCCAGCCCGAACTCGCTCTCGATTTGCTCCGGCGTGCAGAACACGTGGCAGTCGTCCTGCGTGAGCGCACGCACGCGCGCCAAGCCGCTCAGCTCGCCGCGCTTCTCGTAGCGATACAGCGTGCAGAACTCCGCGAAGCGCAGCGGCAGCTCGCGGTACGAGTGCTTGCCCATCTCTTTGAACAGCGTCATGTGGCTTGGGCAGTTCATCGGCTTGAGGCGCAGCGTGATGTCCTCGTCCTGCATCGGCGGGAACATCACGTCGCCGTAGTTTTCGAGATGGCCCGAGCGGCGATACAAATCTTCTTTCACGAGGTGGCCCGTCCAGACGTGCTGGTAACCGTATGTCGTCTGTAGCTCGCGCACGTATTTCTCCATCTCATAGCGCACGATCTCGCCCTTCGGCGTAAACAGCGGGATGCCGGGTCCCACATCGTCCGAGAAGAAGAACAGCCCGAGGTCTTTACCCAGTTTGCGATGGTCGCGCTTCCTCGCTTCTTCAAGACGATGCATGTGCTCTCCCAGTTGTGTTGCATTCTCCCACGCCGTGCCGTAAATGCGCGTGAGCATCTTGTTGCGCTCGTCGCCGCGCCAGTACGCGCCCGCCACGCTCATCAACTTGAACGCCGACGGATTGAGCCTGCCCGTGCTCTCGACGTGCGGTCCGCGACACAGGTCAACGAACGAGCCGTCCACATAAAACGAGATGACGGGTTTTTCTTTGAGTGGATTGCCATACTCGTCGGTGCCGCCCTTTTCGAGTCCGTCAATCAATTCAAGTTTGTACGGCTGATCGGCAAACTGTTGACGCGCTTCATCCGCCGACACCTCTTTGCGCTCGAACGGATACTTCTGCGCGATGATCTGTCTCATGCGCTTTTCGATTTCGGGGAAGTCGTCCTGCGTGAGCGGACGCGGCAAGTCGAAGTCGTAGTAAAAGCCGTCTTCAATCGGTGGCCCGATGGCGATCTTCACGTCGCCGGGCGGGAACATCTCCATCACCGCTTGCGCCATCACGTGCGCGGCGGAGTGGCGGATGCGATAAAGTTTGTCGTCGTTGCTGTTTGAGTTTGAGTTGGACATGCTTGCTCCTTATGTGATTGCGTGATGCGTGTTGCGTGTTCCGTTTGCGACTTGAACGGAACACGCAACACGCATCACGTGTTCCGTTTCAAAGTGGCAGTCTCATCCTCAGTCATGCTGAATCACCTCCTTTGATGTCGCCGCGCATGAGATCGGCCAAGTCCACGTTGTTGCGCGCGAACGCCGCCAACAGCGCGAGTGGGCCGTGCTCTGCGGCGAACTGCCGCTCTCCTTCCGTGATCGGCACGACCATCAGCATTTGCACTTGCCCATCTTCACCGCGCTCAATCACGGCGAACTCTTCTGGCTCGCGCGTCGGCAATGCGAGCAGCACAGACGTCAGTTGCGAGCCTGCAAGCATCGCACGACTGCCATAGATCGTGTCGAGCGGTGCGAGCACGAGGTTGTGCTGGAAGGGATACGTCGCCAACAGCGCGAGACTGTCGCGCAGGTCGTCGCTCGGCTGTCGCGCATACACGAACAACTCGATGTGCTGATCGTTTGCGAGCGGCGCGTCGCTCATGCCGATGGTCGCGTACACGTGCAGCGGCTCGGCGTCCGCGCCGACCGCGAACTCGCAAACGAACGGCGCATCCTGTGGCGCGTCCGAGAACGCATAGCGCAGCACGCTCGTCGCCAGTCCCCAGTATTGGTTGTAGTGCGCCATGACGATCTGCTGTTCGAGTGTCATGGTCATTGGGTCGCCGAGCATAGCCTCACCCGCATCCTGTGCCGCACGCTTTCGCGTGCAGACGCGGCATTGCCGCGTGGCACAGGGCAAGCCCTCGCCCGTTCGCACAGAACGCGAACAGGGAGGGAGCACATAGAAACAAAAACGCCTCTCGTCCGCGAAGGGACGAGAGGCGCATGGCTCCCGTGGTTCCACCCTAGTCAGGGTAAGCACGAGGCTTACCCCTACTCTCACGCTGTAACGGGCGTACCCGCAATCTTATACTCCGACTCGCGTTTCCAAGATTGGCTCGCCAGTGGTTTTCCGCGCCGCCGTCGCGTGCGAGGCTCTCAATCGCTGGCATCGCGTCCCTGTCGCCGTGCGTGCGCGTTCTCGTCTGGGTCGTCGCTGTGATCGGTAGAGCTGTTGCATTGCAATAGCACTACAAGCTGTGTGGGCGATAGAGGGCTCGAACCTCTGACCTCCACGATGTCAACGTGGCGCTCTAACCAACTGAGCTAACCGCCCGCGCAAAGGAAATTATATCATAGTCATTTTAGAATTCAAATCGCTGATTTGGCTTTTGAGATTTTCACGCTATCATCACCCACATGCCTTGGAACACCATCTGTCACGAGTGGGCGGTCAACATGCTGGCGCGTGCGGCGGAACAGCCAACTCATGCGTATCTGTTCGTCGGACCGGCGCAGATTGGCAAGCTGACGCTGGCGCAGGATTTTGCGCGCGCGCTGAATTGCACGGGCAAGCATAAGCCTTGTGGCGTGTGCCGCTCGTGCAAGTTGATCGAGACGGAACAGCATCCCGACGTGCGCGTGGTGCGGCGTATGCCTGACAAGACGGAGATTCTGGTTGAGCAGCTGCGTGAATTGCAAAACGAACTCGCGCTCAAGCCGCACGAAGGTCGCTGGCGCATCGCCATCATCGAGAACGTGCATGAGGCAAACGCGAACGCCGCGAACGCCTTTTTGAAAACCCTCGAAGAGCCTGCGCCGCAAGTCGTGCTGCTGCTGACTGCGAGCAACGCCGAGGCGGTGCTCGCCACCATCCGCTCGCGCTGTCAGATGATTCCACTGCGGCCACTGCCCATCTCGCAAGTTGAGCAGCTATTACATGAGCGACAGCAGCTCGAGCCGGAGCGCGCTCAATTACTCGCGCGCTTGAGCGGCGGGCGCATCGGCTGGGCGATTGAGGCGAGTGAAGATGAATCCCTGTTGGACGAGAGGCGCGCGCGCCTGCAACAAATCCTCGACGCGCTGCCGCACGGACGCTCCGCGCGCATCGAACTCGCGGGCAAACTCACGCGCGACGAAAGCGATGTGATGCAGACGCTCGATCTGTGGCTGAGTTGGTGGCGCGACCTGCTGCTGGTCAGAGGACAGTGCGAGCACTCGATCATGAACGTAGACTTTCGCGACCGGCTCGCACGCGACGCGGCGCGGCTCGACCTGAGCGCGATTCAACGCTACGTGCTCGCGATTCAGAGCGCGCGCCAGCAGATCGAGCAGAACGTGAACGCGCGGCTCGCGGTCGAAGTAATGCTCCTCAGTGCACCTGTGTAGTTGAAGCGGCGGACGGCGAACCGGCCAGCGGCTCGGTCACTGTCCACCTCTCGCAAATAAAAAACGAGTGAGCCAAATGCTCACTCGTTTTCATTATGCAACGACACGCGCTACGCCACAGGTTCTTCGTCATGCTGGGGTTCTTCTCGGTCAGCCGCGCGCGGCAGCGGCGTGGCGGGCGGCAGCGGCTTGTCGGGCGTTTGCACCGTCATTTTAATCGCCGTGCGCTCCTGGCCCTCGATATCCACTTCGACGAAGGTGGGAAAACACACCACGTCAATGTTATCTTTGACCAAGTAGCCGCGTGCGATAGCAATGGCTTTGATCGCCTGATTAACCGCGCCCGCGCCAATCGCCTGCACTTCGGCGATTTGCCCTTCGCGGATCACACCCGCAATCGCTCCAGCGACTGAAGTGGAACGTGAGCGCGCAGAAACTTTGAATACGTCCATGGGGTGACAGCCTCCAAGAATTTTGCGTTCCCTCAGTGTCATCATCTTACTCTTGATTACTAGGCGCGTCAAACTTTAGGGATTATTTCGCAAACTCCACCGCGCGCGTCTCGCGGATGACCATCACGCGGATTTGACCCGGAAACTCCACGTTCTCCTCGACTTTGCGCGCGATGGCCCTCGACAGTCGTTGCGCCGCCAGATCGTCCACCTGATCGGGCTTGACCAGAATGCGAATCTCGCGGCCCGCCTGCACCGCGAACGACTGCGACACGCCTTCAAACGAATTGGCGATTTCTTCGAGCGCCTGCAACCGCTTGATGTATATTTCCAGCGTCTCGCGCCGTGCGCCCGGGCGTGCGCCGGAGATGGCGTCGGACGCTTCGACGATCATCGCCTCGATAGACTGCATCTCCTCTTCGCCGTGATGCGCGGCAATCGCGTTGACGACTTTCGGCGGCACGCCATAGCGCCGCGCGAGGTCGGCGCCGATCAGCGCGTGCGAGCCTTCGACCTCGTGCGTCACGGCTTTGCCGATGTCGTGCAGCAGCGCGCCCGAGCGCGCAAGGTTCACGTCCGCGCCGAGTTCCTGCGCGAACATGGCTGCGATGTGCGCGGTCTCGATGGCGTGCGCATGCTGGTTCTGCCCGTAACTGGTGCGAAACTTGAGACGGCCCAGCAGCTTGATGATTTCAGGATGCAAGTTGTGCACGCCTGATTCGAACGCGGCACGCTCGCCTTCGGACACGATGATCAGCTCGACTTCCTTTTGCGCCTGCTCGACGACCTTCTCGACGCGCGCGGGATGGATGCGTCCGTCGGCGACCAACTTTGACACGGCGAGTCGCGCAATTTCGCGACGCACCGGATCGAAGCACGAGATGATGATCGCTTCGGGAGTGTCGTCCACGACGAGGTCAGCACCCGTCGCCAACTCAATCGAGCGGATATTGCGTCCGGAGCGGCCGATAATGCGCCCTTTCATTTCTTCGTTCGGGATGGGCACCATCGCCACCGTTGATTCTGCGACCTGCTCTGATGCGACGCGCTGGATTACCGTCGCGATGATCTCGCGCGCCTTGCGCTCACCGTCTTCGTGAGCCTTCGCTTCGATTTCGCGCATGAGGCGCGCGGCGTCCTGCCGCGATTCGTCTTCGACCGTTTTCAGGAACACGGCGCGCGCATCCTCGCGCGTCATCGCGGCGATGCGCTCCAACTCCTTTGCCTGTTTGGTTTTAATGTCCGCAATCTCTTGATGCTTTTTCTCGATCTCCTTCTCGCGCGCGTCTAAGCGGCGCGTGCGATTCTCCAACTGCTCGTTGCGATTGTCGAGACTTTGCCGCCGCTGCTGCAAACGGCGATCTTCATCCTGCGATTCCGCTCTGCGCTTCTTGAACTCTACGTCTTGCTGCTCGCGAATCTTTTGAACTTCGTCCTTGCCTGCCATGATGATGTCTTTGGTCTTGTTCTGCGCTTCAAGCACGATGCGCGCGGCTTCTTCTTCGGCGAGTTTGACACGCTCGGCATAGCGCACTTGCTTGAACTGGTAACCGACGAGGAAACCTAACGCGGCAAACACGACCGCTGCGACAATCACGGCGACGATCCACAGTTCCATGCGGTTCAACCTCTCTTTCTGTCAGGATAGAAACGATGCTCATCGCATCGTTCCATAGGATGGAAAACGGATAAAGACTCGTGCACCGCAGCAGCACGGAAGGTGACGAGAGCATCGGTCAATCTCTGCGCTCGCCACGCCGCTGCGGTTCATTCATTTTCACTCTGGCCCGCACTGACCTCATTCCACAACTTCGTCACGATGGGCTTGACGACATCGTAGCCAAAGCCGCGCCGCGCCAGAAAGCCACTCAGACGGCGATAGAACGTCTCGCGGTCGAGGCTGCCCATGCGCGCGGCGCGTTTGCGCGCGGCTTCGTACGCGCTGCCTTCTTCGTTCACGTCTGCGAGCGCCGCTTGCGCGTCGAGGTCGGCGATCCCCTTCTGCCGCAACTCTGCGCGCAGTGCCCGCTTGCCGCGCGGGGCAAACTGCTCGCGGTTCTCGACCCAGTAACGCGCAAACTCCTCGTCGTTGACCAACTGCATCGCTTCGAGTCGCTTCAACACCTGCGCGCGCGTCTCGTCGGACACGCGCTTGTCCTTCAAATACTTCTCCAGTTCGGCGTGGCTGCGCGGACGATACGACAAGAAATTGAGCGTCTTGTTGTACGCCTCTTCCGCTTCGTCCAGCGCGCGCAGGCGAGCAATTTCGTCGTCGCTCAACGGGTGCCCCACCTTCAGTCGCGCGGCGACGATGGCGGCCAGTCCGAACGCGAATTTCTCGTCGAGATAGACGTTGACGCGCTCTTTGTTCTTCAGCTGCGGCGCGAGCGCCGTGATTCGTCTAGTCATTGATCGTTAGTCTTTAGTTATTGGTCGTTCGTAGTCAACATTAGCCTAACGGCGAACGACAAAAAAAAGCCGTGACCCTTGGTCACAGCCCATTCGCACACAAGTTTATCCGCACGCGCGACGCTCACGCTCGCACGCGCCAGCTTGTCAAATCACAGAGATCAACGGCGCGCTAATCAAGCGCGCAGACTACACCTGCATCGTCGCATGGCTGGAGAATCGGTGCGGTTCACGCGCTAACTGATACACCCTCAATCTTCTCGTTCGTGTAATCTCGGTCGTGAGTTCCAATCCAATCTGATTCGATGATCCGAATGTCCGATTCGCGTTGAGCATGACTGCATTGATCTCTGAATGTGTTCTGTCGAATGTGCTGTGACGATAGTTCTACGATTACTTGGCGGGTTCTAATGAGGACTTCAGCGGCAGCCCAGCCTTTGCCCGCACTAGGTTTTCGATGTCCAATGTGACCTCAGGATGTTTCCTTAAATAATCCTTGGCTTGCTCGCGCCCCTGTCCGAGGCGCGTGTCAGTGTACGAGTAGTACGCACCGCGCTTTTCGACGATGCTCATTTCGGTCGCCACGTCGAGGATGTCGCCCTCGCGCGAGATGCCTTCGTTGAACATCACATCGAACTCTGCGATGCGAAATGGCGGTGCGACCTTGTTCTTCTTGACCGACACTTTGACGCGCGTGCCGACTTGATCGTTGCCGTTCTTGATGACATCCGTCTTGCGAATGTCCATGCGCACGGATGCATAAAATTTCAGCGCGTTGCCGCCCGTCGTCGTCTCCGGGTTGCCATACATCACGCCGATCTTCATGCGTAACTGGTTCGTGAAGATGACGGCGGTGTTCGATTTGCTGATGACGGCCGCCAATTTGCGCAGCGCCTGCGACATCAGCCGCGCCTGCAAGCCGACGTGCGCATCGCCCATCTCGCCTTCGATTTCCGCACGCGGCACCAGCGCCGCCACCGAGTCAATCACGATAATGTCAACAGCCATACTGCGAGCGAGTGCTTCGGCGATTTCGAGCGCCTGTTCGCCCGTGTCCGGCTGCGAGATATAGAGATTGTCCACATCCACGCCGACTTTGGCGGCGTAGGTCGGGTCGAAGGCGTGCTCGGTGTCAATGAACGCCGCTAGCCCGCCCATCTTCTGCGCTTCGGCGATGATGTGCAAGCAGAGTGTCGTCTTGCCCGACGACTCAGGCCCGTAGATTTCGGTCACGCGCCCGCGCGGCACGCCGCCGATACCCAATGCCAAATCGAGCGTGAGCGAGCCTGTCGGAATGGAGGCAACATTCAGATGACTCTGGTTGCCCAGCTTCATCACTGCGCCCTCGCCATACTTCTTCTTCAAAGTGGCGAGCGTGGATTCAAGTGCTTTCTGTTTTCCGTCCGTCGCGGGCAAGGTTGTACCTCTATAAACTTTAAACTTTCAGGTCGGTTCGTTTGCACATCATACATTATCTATTATCAAATTGCAAGGAAATTTTGGACGACGGACGGCGGACGATCGACAGCGGCTGATGCAAACGATTGCACCGCCTGCCATCCGCGATCTACCGTCGGATTTTTTGACAACTGTCGTCACTTCAATTATTATCATCAATGCGCGTGGGGCCGTAGCTCAGCTGGGAGAGCGCTTCAATCGCACTGAAGAGGTAGAGGGTTCGAGTCCCTTCGGCTCCACCTGCGATATTGTGATCTTTGATTTTGATTGTTAAATTCCCAGCCCAATCACAAATCAAAGATCAATAATCAAAAATGGCTTTGAGCAGGAGTAGTAGGTCATCCGCACAGCGAATCGGGAAAGCACGAGTGGAAGCCCGACACAGCGCCGACGCGGAGCGCACTAGACCGAACTCGCCTGTGAGCCGCAGGGGTGAACGCGACGACGTCGCCTAGCCGCTGCCGTGTATCCACGTTATGGAACCAAGCGGATTGACTTGGGGACGTAGCTCAATTGGGAGAGCGCTTCAATGGCATTGAAGAGGTAGTGGGTTCGAATCCCATCGTCTCCACCTAGTCATATCAAAAAGGGTGGTACCACGGAGAAACTCTTCGTCCCGATACGGGCGAGGAGTTTTTTGTTTGCTGTAGGGCTGTTGCATGCAACGTCTCGACGACTTCTGGCTACTGGAGGAGAAATGCCCATCACGACGACCGATTGGATTTGGATGAACGGAACGTTCGTGCCGTGGAAGGAAGCGAACGTGCACGTGATGTCGCACTCGCTGCACTACGGGTCGAGTGTGTTCGAGGGATTGCGCGCGTACAAGACCATCAATGGCACCGCGATCTTCGCGCTGGATGGCCACCTCGACCGCTTGTGGAACTCGTGCAAAGTTTATCGCATGCCGATTCCATACGAGAAGCCGGTACTGAAAGATGCGATCATTCAGACGGTCGTGCGCAACGAACTGGAGTCGGCGTACATCCGGCCCATCGTCTATCGCGGCTTCGGCGAGATCAGTCTCGACTCGCGCAAGGTGCCCGTGGAGGTTGCAGTCATCACATTTCCATTTGGCCGCTATCTGGGACCCGAAGCGATTGAGAACGGCATCGAGGTCGGCGTGAGTTCGTGGCGGCGCATGGCACAGGACACGTTCCCCGCACAGGCGAAGATCGGCGGACAATACATCAACTCGCAAATGATCGCTATGGAGTCCAACAATCATGGCTATGCCGAAGGCATTGCGCTCGACATGAACGGCTACGTCAGCGAGGGCAGCGGCGAAAACATCTTTCTCGCATTTCAAGGTGAACTGTGGACGCCACCCATCAGTTCGTCCATCCTGTTGGGCATCACGCGCAACGCCGTGATGCAGATTGCGCGCGACCTCGGCTATCGCGTGCGCGAGGAGAACATCCCGCGCGAGATGCTGTATATCGCCGACGAGTTGTTCTTCACGGGCACGGCTGCTGAAATCACACCCGTGCGCTCGGTGGACGGCATCCAGATTGGCGCAGGCAAGCGGGGTCCGATCACGACTCGCTTGCAGGAATATTTCTTCAATCTGGTCGAGGGTCGGATTGAGGACCAGTACGGCTGGCTGACGCCGGTGCGATAGACGGAGGACGGAAGTTCGCTTCGGTCGTCCGTCTCCTGTCGTCCGTCGTGAAACATGATTCCCAACTATGTCGCTTGGCTCCGCCAGCACGTCGGTCATCAGAAAGTGATTCTGACCGGCGCAGCCGCATTGATTCGCGATGAGCAAGGGCGCGTGCTGCTTCAGAAGCGGCGCGACAATTCGCAGTGGGGTTTCC
This sequence comes from Anaerolineae bacterium, assembly GCA_038198935.1. Classification (GTDB taxonomy): domain Bacteria; phylum Chloroflexota; class Anaerolineae; order JACRMK01; family JACRMK01; genus JBBPZQ01. The sequence continues at coordinate 17,122 of JBBPZQ010000070.1, read as the reverse complement.
CCGGTGGACTGCAAGAGTTGGGCGAGACGATTGCGCAGACGGCTCAGCGCGAGACGCGCGAAGAAGTTGGATTGGAGGTCGAGCCGAAGCGATTGATTGGCATCTACACTTCGCCAAGTCTGGATAAGCAATACGCGAACGGCGACGAGACGCAAGTGTTCATCACGTTCTTCGAGTGCGAGGTGCGCGGCGGCGAATTGCAGATGCAGGAGAGCGAGGTGCTGGAGATCGGCTGGTTCGACCTCGACCACCTGCCACCGATGCAGCCCTGCTGCGCGCTGAAAGCGCAGGATGCAAAGGCGTTTAAAGGCGAAGCATTCTTTCGGTGACTTATGTATAACCACGCACCTGAGGATTACGTCTGCCCATTCTGTCTTATTGTGAAAGGAATTGAGCACGAAAGTGTCCATTCATTGCAAAACGACATCGTGTATCGCGCTCGCGAGGTCACTGCTTTTGTCGGTTCTCACCAGTGGCCTAACAATCACGGAAATATAATTGTCATTCCGAATGAACACTTTGAGAACATCTACGACTTGCCTGTCCATTTCGTACCAAAGATGCACGAGGTTGCCAAGGCGATTGCTCTGACATTCAAACTGGTTTACTCATGTGACGGAGTATCGACCCGACAACATAATGAACTAGCGGGCGGACAAGACGTTTGGCATTATCACTCACATGTAACTCCGCGCTATCAAGGTGACCAACTCTACACAAGTCAGCGAGAGTTCATGCCTGCCATTGAAAGAGCGAAACATGCAGACCAAATTAAGCCCGTATTGGCGGAAATGATGCGGAGGTTTTCATAGTGACTAACACAACTTTCGGAGGTGCTCAGCGTGTCTCGCCTTGCGCGGGACGCGTGCTGCTCGCAGGGTGATGCATCACAACTCATGGATCAACCCTCACCCTTCCCTCTCCCTAAAAGGGGAGAGGGAACAACAGGAGACCTGACATGACAACGCAAATGAGCACAACCATCGAAGTCGCCACAACTGAACCAACCATCCATCCATTCATCCAACGAACAAACCGCTACGACGCATCGGTGATTGAACCAAAGTGGCAGGCGCGTTGGGCGGCAGACCGCCTGTACGAAACGGACTTGAACGACAACAGCAAGCGCAAGTTCTACTTCCTGACGATGTACCCCTATCCGTCGGGCGACCTACACATCGGCCATTGGTACGCCATCGCGCCAAGCGATGCGGGCGCGCGCTATCGGCGCATGAACGGCTTCAACGTCCTGTTCCCGATGGGCTTCGACGCCTTCGGCTTGCCCGCCGAGAACGCCGCGATCAGGCACGGCATCCATCCGTACAAGTGGACGATGAGCAACATCGAGACGATGCGGCGGCAGATGCGTTCGATGGGCGCGATGTTCGACTGGACGAAGGAAGTCGTGACCTGTCTGCCAGAGTTTTACAAATGGAACCAGTGGTTCTTCTTGCAATTCTTCAAGGCGGGGCTGGCATACAAGAAAATGGCGCCTGTGGACTGGTGCCCCAAAGACCAGACCGTGCTGGCGCGCGAGCAAGTTGTCGGCGAGGAGCGCGTGTGCGAACGCTGCGGCACGCCCGTCATCAAGCGCGACTTAGAGCAGTGGTTCTTCCGCATCACGAAATACGTAGACGAACTGCTAGACTTTTCCAAGATGCAATGGCCCGAGCGCGTGCAGACCTTGCAGACCAACTGGATCGGCCGCAGCGAAGGCGCAGAGATTCAGTTCCGAGTCCTGAGTGCTGAGTTGCCTAGTCAAAACGACTCAGCACTCAGCACTCAGGACTCCATCACTGTTTTCAGCACGCGGCCCGACACGCTGTACGGCGCGACGTTCATCGTGCTGGCACCCGAGCATCCTTTGGTGGCACAGGTGACAACACCTGAGCGCAAAGCGGAAGTGGATGCGTACATCGCGCAGACGCGGCGCATGAGCGAGATCGAGCGCGAGGCGACCGACAACGAGAAGTCGGGTGTGTTTATCGGCGCGCACGCGATTCATCCGCTGACGAATGAGCGCGTGCCCATCTTCATCGCCGATTACGTCTTGATGGGCTACGGCACGGGCGCGATCATGGGTGTGCCCGCGCACGACACGCGCGACTGGGACTTTGCGAAGAAATACAATTTGCCGATCCCCGTCGTGATTGCGCCGCCCGCTTGGAATGGCCAGCCGCTGGACGAAGTGTATGAAGGCGACGGCGTGATGGTCAACTCCGGCGAGTTCGATGGCACGCCGAGCGCGGAGGGCAAGCGCAAGGTTGCGGAGAAGTTGCAAGCAATCGGCGCGGGCAAGCCGGCTGTCACCTATCGCATCCGCGATTGGTTGATCTCGCGCCAGCGTTACTGGGGCACGCCGATTCCGATCATCTACTGTGATACGCACGGCATCGTGCCGGTGCCCGAAAATGATTTGCCAGTCGTCTTGCCGGTGGACGATTCGATTCGATTCAATCCCGAAGGGCAATCGCCGCTGCTGGAACACGCCGAGTTCCTGAACACAACGTGCCCGATCTGCGGCGACCCCGCGCGCCGCGAGACCGACACGATGGACGGGTTCGTGGACTCGTCGTGGTATCAATATCGCTTCCTGAGTCCTGCCGATATGCGCGCGCCGTTTGATCGCACGATGGCGGACAAGTGGCTGCCCGTGGATCAGTACACGGGCGGCATCGAGCACGCGACGATGCACTTGCTGTATACACGCTTCTTCACGAAGGCGCTGCGCGACTTGGGCATCACCGAAGACGACGAGCCAATGCGGCGGCTGTTCAATCAGGGCACCATCTTAGCGCCCGTTGAGAAGTCGGGCGAGCGCGCGCAGAAGATGAGCAAGTCGAAAGGCAACGTCGTCTCGCCCGACGATTTAGTGCAAGAGTACGGCGCAGATACGGTGCGCGCGTTCCTGATGTTCATCGGGCCCTGGGACCAAGGCGGGCCGTGGGACGACAGCGGCATTGACGGCGTACGCCGCTGGATACATCGCGTGTGGGCGTTGATGCTGGACGCACCGACGGCAGACCGCAGACACCAGATGGCAGATGACGGCCAGCCGTCCACGCTCAACCGTCCACCGTCCGACATTCCGATGGCGACCGATGAACAAGTCAAAGAATTACGTCGAGCCGTGCATCAAACGATCCAGCGCGTGACGGAGTATTACGAATCATTCAAGTTCAACACCATCGTCTCGTCGTTGATGGAGTTGACGAGCACGCTGACTCGCGCGAAAGACTCGGCATGGTATCCCGACGCGGTGTGGGGCGAAGCGATGAACTCATTGCTGCTGTTGATGGCACCCGTCGCGCCGCACATCACAGAAGAAATTTGGGAGCGGCTGGGCGGCACGTACTCCATTCACATCCAGAATTGGCCCACCTACAATCCGCAAGTTGCCGCCGAAGAATCGTTCATGCTGATCGTACAGGTCAACGGCAAAGTGCGCGACCGTGTGCCCGCACGCATCGGCATCGAAGAGTCACGCGCCAAAGAAATGGCTTTGCAGAGCGAAGGCGCGCGCAAGTACGTCGGCGGCAAAACGCCACGACAGGTGATCTACGTCAAAGATAAGTTGGTCAACATCGTCGTCTGATTCAGTCGCCAGTCGTCAGTAATCAGTCGCCAGATTGAGGCGTATCCGACTGGCGGCTGGCGACTGGCGACCGCTCTGGGACTTTTGGACATTGACGTTCCTCACGCACCTCCACTATAATGCCTGCGTTCGCCTCGCGGCTAAGGCGTACTCTTAGTCAGAAGGTTCTGCATGGCGCTTAAAGGCAACCTGAAAGATTTCACACTTACGCAGCTGCTCAACCTCGTCAATCTCGCACGCAAGACGGGCGCGCTGCATCTGACGCGTCCTCCATCGTCCACCGCCAAACTCTTTTTCCGCGAAGGTAAACTCACCGACGCCGGGCTTGACGGCCAAGCGCCCGAACTCACGACCTTGCTCTATCGCGTCGGTAAAATCTCCGCCGACCAGCAGAAGACGATCCTCTCGCACGCCAGCATCCGCACCGACAAAGAACTGGCGCTGCTGCTCATCAATGCCAACCATGTGAATCAGACCGACGTCGTGCAAGCGGTGCGCAGCCACCTGCTCGACACGGTGTATCTGCTGTTCACGTGGAGCGACGGCACGTTCCTCTTTGAGCCGTCCGTGCTGCCTCCCGAAGACCGCATCACCGTGCCGATTCACCTCGAAGGCGTCATCATGGAAGGCACACGCCGTGTGCAAGAATGGGAGATGCTGCAAGACGAGCTGCCCGACCTCGACATGGCGATGAAGTTCAGTGAGCGGCCCAATACGAACCTGCGCGACATCAATCTCAGCGTGGACGAGTGGCGCGTCATCTCGTGGATCAACCCGCGCAACAGCATCAAGCAGATTGCCGATCAGAACAAGATGAACGATTTTCAAATTCGCAAAATCGTTTATCGCATGATGCAGGCGGGATTGGTGGACTTGGCACATCCCGAAGGCGCGCCGCTCAAGCGGTTGCTCACGCGCCCGCCGAGCGCGGCACAGCCCACCGCCGCATCGCAAACGCCGAGCGCAAAATCATCAGCGCAAGCGACAACGCCACCCAGCGCGCCGCGCCCAACGCCCGCGACGGCAACCGCCACGCCCGCGAGTTCAGCCGCGCCACCGTCAACGCCCGTCGCATCTGCGCCGCCCAGCCGCAACGTCATCATGCGACTCATCAATCGCATCAAACAATTGTGATGGAGGCTGGAATTTAGAAGTTCGAAGTTGGAGGGACATGGCTGTCCCATCTCCAACCTCCGATTTCCAATTTCCAAAACATTATGCAGACAGTCAAGATGGTGATCACGGGGCCCTTCGCCGCCGGCAAGACCCAGTTCATTCAATCCATCAGCGAGATTGACGTGGTGGCGACCGAGCGGCGCATCACCGACGAGACGGCGCGCGTCAAGACCGAGACGACGGTGGCGATGGACTTCGGGCGCATCTCGATTGACGAAGACCTCGTGCTGTATCTGTTCGGCACGCCGGGGCAAAAGCGTTTTGACTTCATGTGGGAGATTTTATCTGAGGGTATGTTGGGCTTCATCGTGCTGGTGGATTCGTCGCGTCCCGAAACATTCCGCGAAGCTAAGCGCATCCTCAACGTGTTCCGCTCGTACAGTGACACGCCCTACGTCATCGCCGCGAACAAACAAGACCTCGAAGACGCGTGGCCCCCCGACGATTTAAGATTCGCGCTCGGCGTGGACGAGCGCATCAAGATCGTGCCGTGCGTCGGCAAAGACAAAGAGAGCGTGAAAAAAGTTTTGCTCGAATTGTTGTACACGATCCTCGAGCGCATGGATGCGGAAGGCGTCAAAGAGAATGCGTGAGATGAGCAACCAGCAGCCAGTCGGCAGTAACCAATAATCAAACGGTCTGGTACAACCACCGCACGATTGCTGCAATCCGATTAGAACAGCCCTCGACATGAGGGCTGTTTTGTTTGCGCCGTGCTGACGATAGCCATCGCTCATCTGTCATACTTTGTCGCGCGGCCCTCCGCATTGGTGCGTGCCCGCCTGCGTGGTAGAATGACTTTCGCAAATTTGTTCGATTGGATTGCGAATGATTCCTGTACGACTGCGCTTACACAATTTCATGTGCTATCGCGGCGACGCGACGCTCGACTTATCCGGCATTCAGTTAGCCTGTCTTTCGGGTGAGAACGGTCACGGCAAGTCCGCGCTGCTTGACGCGCTGACGTATGCGCTGTGGGGCGAAGCGCGCGCGCGCCGCGAGGAAGACCTGATCACGCTCGGCATGGACGAGATGGAAGTCGAGTTGGAGTTTCTGCTCGGCAGCGAGCGCTATCGCGTCATCCGCAAGCGCAGCAAGCGCGGGCGCACACGGCAGAGCGCGCTGGAACTGCAACTGTGGGACGGCGAACGCTTTCAGGCGCAGACGGGCACCAGCGCGCGTGAGACACAGGCGCGCATCAGCGCGCTCTTGCGCATGAGCTACGACACGTTCATCAACTCAGCATTTCTGTTGCAAGGTCGCGCCGACGAGTTTGCGCGCAAACCCGCTGGCGAGCGCAAGCAAATCCTCGGCGAGATTCTCGGACTGTCGGCTTACGACGAGTATGAGCAGAAGACGCGCGAGCGCGTGAAGCAGCTCGAAGAGGAGACGCTGCGCCTCAACGCCGAGATCATGGCGATCCAGCAGGAATTGAAAGAGAAGCCGCAGCGCGAAGCAGAACTGGCGCGCTGTGAGCGTGAGTTCGCGCAGGTGGATGTGAAACTGCGCGACGCCGAAGCCACGCTGCAAAGGCTGCGCGACGAAAAACGCGAACTCGATCTCAAAGCGCGGCAGGCGAGCGAACTCGAACTGCGCATGCTGAGCGCACGCCGTGAGTTGCAGCAACTGGACAGCGACGCGGCAGCCAAGCGCGCGACCATCGCGACGTACACGACGCGCGTGAACGACGGCGCGCGCATCAGCGACGGCTTCGCGCAGTTGCAGCAGATGCGCCAGCGCAACGACGCACTCAACGAATTGTTGAAGCAGTCGCTCAAGCTCACGTCGGAGCAGAGCCAACTCGAGCATGTCGTGCGCGAGCAGCGGCAATTGCTCGACTTTCAATTGCGCCAAGCCGAAGAGCAAGTGGGGCAACTCGAAGCGCAAATCGCCGACGCCGACGCGCGCGCGCCCGAATTGGAAAACGTGCGCCAACGCTTATCTGCGTTGAACGCCAAAGAAGAAGAACGCGATCAACTGCGCGAGACGCGCGAGTCGCTCACCACCGAGGCGACAGAATTGCGCGTTGCCAATCAACAGTTGCTGACGCACATGAAGGGGCTTGAAGAAAAAATCGCCTTGCTACAAAGCGCGGCAGCGGCATGTCCGCTGTGCGGCCAACCGATTTCTGCGGACGAAGCGGCGCGGCTGCGCGAGCAGTACACACGCGAGGGCAAGCAGTCGCGCGAGCAGTACGATACGAACGTCGAGCGTATGAATCAGCGCACGCACCAGACCGAAGGCATCAAGCGCGCGCTGACCAAACTGGAACAAGACTTGCGTGCCAAACCCGCGACCCAGGGACACGAAGCGCGGCTGACTGATCTGATGCAGCGCGCGGAAGTGGCACAAGCCGACTACGCGCAGCGGCAAGCCGATGTCGAGGTGATGCGCGCGACGTTGGAACAGAAGCAGTACGCCGTCGAGCAGCAGAAACGCCTTGAAAAAATCAATACGCGCTTGGGCGCGCTTGGCTACAAACCCGACGAGCACGAAACGATTCGCGAGCAGTTAGCAGAGCTTTCATTATTCGAGCAGGAGCACTCGCAGTTACAAGTGGCGCGCGAGCGGCTCGACGCCGAGCGCGAGGTGCTGCGCCATCTCGACGCGAATAGCGCGCGCGTGCGCCAGTTGTTAGCCACCGACGAGTCGCAATGGCTGGCGTTGAAAGGCGAACTCGCACGGCTGGACGACGTGACCCGCAGCGCGCAACAGCAGCAAGCTGTGGTGAATGATTTGCAGGGACGGCAAGCTGCGCTCAATCGGCAACTCGGCGCGGCGCGGCAGTTCGTTGAGCACGCCAAGCAAATGGAAGTGACACTCGTCGCACGGCAGAAACAGCTGAAAGAGAATCAATCGGAGCGCGCACTGTTCGAGGAATTGCGCGTTGCGTTCGGCAAGAAGGGCGTGCAGGCGATGCTGATCGAGGCGGCGATTCCGGAGATCGAGCAGGAGGCGAACGCGCTGCTCAATCAAATGACCGATGGACGAATGCAAGTCCGCTTCGAGACGCAGCGTGAGAAGGTCACGGCAAAGCAAGGCGAGAGCGCGACCATTGAGACGCTCGACATCGTGATCAGCGACGACCTCGGGCCGCGCAACTATGAAATGTTTTCGGGCGGCGAAGCGTTCCGCGTGAACTTCGCCGTGCGCATCGCACTCTCGAAGTTGCTGGCGCGGCGCGCGGGCGCACGCTTGCAGACGTTGGTGATTGACGAAGGCTTTGGCACGCAGGACGCGCACGGCCGCGAGCGGTTGGTCGAGGCAATTAATGCCGTGCGCGATCAGTTCGAGTGCATCCTCGTCATCACGCACATCGAAGAGTTGAAGGACATGTTCCCCGTGCGCATAGACGTGGTGAAGACCGGCAGTGGGTCGAGCATTTTTGTGAACTGAGACCACTGCACGACCGAGACAAACGGATGAAGCAAACCCGTTCTCATGTGTGAGAACGGTTTCTTTATTGCGCGCGGCATCGTTCGTCTCTTCGCTAATATGCCGTTGCCTCAGTACGCTCGCTTCACGGCTTCGAGTTTGACCTCACGCAGACGCGACAAGCCGCTGTCCACTGCGCGGTTCAAGCCAATCACGTCATCCACTGGCAGCACGATGCCATTCGCCAGCACTAGCTTGCCCAACCACATTTTCAAAACCGAGTGCGGCTGGGGCCAGCGACTGAGCTCAATGAACAGCGCGCTCAATTCGGCCAGGTCTGGATCCCACTTACCCGTCGTGATGGTGTTGAGCGCCGTGGTGCGCGTCAATTTGATCGCGTCGAACGGAATCTTCATGCGCCACAACGGCAATTGCACCGCGACACCGCCGCTGCCCACTACGACGAACGCGAGCCGATGCAGCGCGAAGCCGAATACGAACACGAGCGCGCCCAGTCCCGCCGCTAACATCAGCACACTTTGATAATCACGCACTTGCGGCGGCGACCAAATGAGCAGACTGAACGCGAGCACGAACAGCATGGCCGCCAGCAAGCGCCAACTCTCGAAGTAGTAGTGATACGGCATCAGATAAAATTTTTTATTCATACGCACCTCAGCGCGCGGGCGCGCTCACGACGTATGCCTCGTTCTTCGCCACGTCGTAAAGATTAGCTTCGCTCGGCGTGCAGCCGCCGACTGCATACAGCACGCTGCCGATGTACGCCAGCTGCAAGCCGTGCCGCGACGTAAGCATGGCTGGCAGTTTCGTCCATTGTTTGCTTTTCAAATCGAGCGCGTAATGCTTGTCGTACTTTGCCACGTGCGCCTCGCCGCTGCCGATGGTCGCACCGAATCCCGCGAGTGGCTCTGGAAGTTTGATGTCGGCGCGCGACCACTGTTGCGTCGTCGGGTCGAAGACTTCCACAACGTCCAATGCGCCGTTCTCGCTGCGTCCACCCATCGCCCAAATTTTTCCATCCACCACGACGGCTTGCAGCGCATAGCGCGCAGTCGGCAGCGGCGGCAGTGCCGACCAGCGGTCACTTTTTGTGTCGTATGCCTCGACGACATTCATCTCACGATCGTCGTAGCCGCCGATGGTGTAGATCACGTCGCCGATCACGACCGATGCGAGATCGAAGCGCTTGGTCGGCAGCAGCGCGTTCGCAGTGCGCCACTGATCGGTCTGCGTGTTATAGACTTCGACCGCCGTCGTCGTGCCGCGCTCGGTGTAGCCGCCGATCACGTAAATCTGATCGCGCACCGCGACGGCGGCCGGCGAGCTGCGCGCGGTCGGCATCGCCGCGACGTACATCCACTCATTTGTTTTTGGATCGTACGCCTCGACCGAGTTCAAGCGATGCCCTTGCGGGCCCACCATGCCGCCGATGGCGTAAATCTTGCCGGCGACGCTCGCCATGCCGATCCAGCTGCGCTCTTCTTGCATACTCCTGCGCCGCTCCCAATGACCGACGAGCACAGACGGCGTGTTGGTCGCACACGCGGCGAGCGCGATGAGGCCGTATGCCAAGCAGAACGTGAAAAGTGAAAAGTGGAAAGTGAGCAGTCGAGGATGCGTCGCGCGAATTGTCGCCTGCCACTTGTCACGTGTGCTGCGAATATAGCAGAAGTCCATCGGCGATCCAACTCCCCGCAGGTACTGGGGCATATTGGCTATTGATGCTGCAATGCTTCGACCGCGCGTCCGTGCGCGCAGTACTGGCATATGTCTTTCAGCGCGCACACCTCGCAGCGCGGACGGCGCGCCTGACACACCTCGCGTCCGTGCTGAATCAGATTGACGTGCAAGCGATAATGCGCGCCGCGCGGGATGACAGGTTCAAGCAACTGATGCGCTTTGTCTGCGCTCGCACGTGATGGAATCCAGCCGAGTCGCCCTGTCACGCGATGGATGTGCGTGTCCACCGGGAAGACCGGCTGGTTGAACGCAAACAGCAGCACAATCGAAGCCGTCTTGGGTCCAACACCGCCGATGCGCATCAACCACTCGCGTGCTGAGGCGACGGGCAACGACTTCAAGAAATCCAACTCGATACATCCGCGCTCGCGCGTGATATGCTGCAACGCTTTTTTGATGCGCGGCGCTTTTTGTTGCGACAGCCCGGACGAGTGAATGGCTTTGGCGATGGCAGTGACCCGTCCATCGCGCACGTGTGCCCACGTTGGAAAGCGGCGGCGCAACTCGGCGAAGGAACGTGCCGTCTGCGTGTCTGTCGTCGCTTGGCTCAAGATCGTGCCGACCAACTGCGCGACGGGCTCGCGCTCACGGCGACGCGGCGAGCCGTAGATGCGCCGCAAGCGCACGTCCGTTTCGGCGACGAGCGCGGCAAGCGCCGCATGATACTTATCGTCCAAAGCCGATTGTCTTCTTGCGCCGATGTGAAATCTTGCGCTCCTCGCGCGTGAGTGCGTACAACTCGGCGATGTTCAACTCGTGTCCTTGTGGTGCGAGGGCGTGCTGCGCGCACCAGCGGTCAACTTCGTCGGGCGACAGCTTGTCGAAAAGGATGTCGGCGATACAGCGGCCCTCGCGGCTGACTGCTGCGTGCAGCGTGTCAATCTCCTCGTTCGTCGTCAGCAGCACGAGCACCTTCAAGCCTTGCCCAATGAAGCCGTCGGTCAGGTTCAGCAGCCGCGACAGCGCCTGCCCTTCGTACAGCGACGCATCCGGCTTCAAGAACTCGCCCGCGTCCTCGACGGTGATCAGCCGCCATTCTTGGTGGCGGTCCTCCTCGTCCAGTTCGAGCGTCAGGTAGCGCGCTTCTTCGCTGTCGAGCAGCACATTCAGCATATACTCGGCGTCGCCGAAAAATTGCTCGGCGTCCACAATATATTGCGGCTTGCACCACTGGCGCCACTCGTGCATCAGCGCGCGCAGTGCGTAACTCTTGCCGGTGCCGGGCGGACCGTGCACCAGAATCAACTTGCCGGCCGCCACATCTTCGGGTTGGAAGTTGATGAGCGTGTCCATCGCTCTCACCGTGTGCGTGCTGTAGTTGCCACGAATGGATGCCCAACTGCTGACGGCAATGCTGCGCCCGCGCGCGTGCGCGCCGCGTGTACTGCTCTTCGACCAGAACGCGACGAACAAATTCGCTTCGTCATCCACCACTGGCGGAAGCATCTCTTTGAGCCAGTGACGCAGCGACTGCAACTGCTCCTGATGCGCGCAGGCAAATTCAATCGCGTACATTTGACTGATGCGATTGTAATCAAGTACGAGCGCGACCGTTTCGTTGGATGCAAACAGCCGCTTGTCGCCGTAGCAGAAGCGCACGCTGAAGCGCTCGCTCAACACTTGGCGCAAATCATGGAACGCGATGCTGCTGCGGATGTTCAAGCCATCGCCCCACGGCTTGTCCATGACGTGCAGCATGAACAGATCGTTGGGCCACGAATGCAAATCGACTTCGTGCAGATTGAGCGTCGTCTGAAAATTGTGTGAGTGTGTATTGTCCATGCGTGATTGTCTGTTCAAGTCCCTAGCACGCTGCCGACGCTCGACAGCGCGCGTCACAAGGTGGCGACCGACGGCGCGATAGCAGTGCTGATAATAACACAAATGCGAGTCGGCGCGCCTTCTCGGGTGTATTTCAGCAATTCTCATTTTGCGATACGCGCACCAAAGCAGGCGACTGGAAGTCGCGCCTGAGAGGCTTGCAGCCGAGCGTCCACCTGCGTGGACGCCCGCAACGACAACCATTCGCCTCGTCCGCGCAGGCGGACGATCAGCCGAAGGCTCATTAGGTGCGATTGTAGGCGCCTGCTTTTCCAAAATGAGAATTGCTGGTGTATGTCAGCGGGCGACATAACCAACGCCCGCTGAAGCGTGCTGAATGTAAGCCCCGCTTACGGGGCGCTGTATGCATAGCCCGCCACGACGCGCAACTCGGTTCGGGGCTATAGCCGCAGCCGCTTGACTCTTTAATTTCGCCGGCAGAATCATGAATCGGCGTGCGGGTTGCGGAGACAAACTCGACCCCAACTGAAAGGCACTCCATCCCGCATTGCGCACTCCCCGTCACCTTTGCTACAATAGCGTCATCTCAGGAGGCGAGTTGATGCGTGATCAGGTATTGATGCGCTTAGTGTTTCGCACGCGCTACGGCAAAGTGGATGAGTTGCTGAGCTTGATGAGAAAGAACGAGGCGCTCGTCGCGGAATTGTATCCCAATACATTCCCCGACCTGCGCTTCCGCTACCTCGTGGACTACGGCGGCGATATGTTTCACGTCGTCACCGAGACGCTGGCTTCGCCCGCAAATTTTATTCAGTGGATGCAGCAAGTGGACGAGATGTATCAGCACGTCGAGTACAAAGTTTGGTTCAACCAAATGGTGACCTGCACCGAAGCGGGCACACGCGAGTTGTGGCGCGTCCACGCCGCGCCGCCGCGCTTCAGCGATGCGCGGGCAGGCGTCTGTGCGCGCAACGTCTATCAGGCGCGCTATGGCAAAGCCGATGCGCTGGTCGAGCACTTGATGACAGAGAGCAAACTTGCACAAAGGCACGACATTCCGCCGCTCGCCCTGTATACCGACCTCAGTGGCCCCATGTTCACCGTCGTCAGCAGCCGCGATCACGACAGTCTGGCTGCGTGGGAGCAGACGCTGCAAAAAATTGATGCGCTGCCCGAATACGGTCAATGGCGCAAGCAGTTGTTGGGCATGGTCGAAGTCGGCCGTCGAGAGTTTTATAAGCTTGTATAGTTACTACTCAGGCACCCTCCCGCAGGTTGATAAATGGGGCGCTCGCGACAACCAGCCGCTCAAGCCCATAGATAATTGCCTGCAATGCACCGAAAAACCTGCGGGAGGCTGAGTAGTTACCTTGTATAATCTCCAGTCTCCGATCGCCAGTCTGTGGTGATTGGAGACTGGGGACTGGAGACTATGCGTTCCACCTCGCTCGCGTCTCGCCGCTATCTGCTGCGCCGCACACTCGAAACCGTCATCTACTGGTTCGGTCGTCCGCGCCTGATCGTGCTCGTTCTGCTCATCACGTTGCTCATCGTCGTGCTCGGTGCGACGGCGCTGTGGATTACCGAGCAAGCCATGAACGGCGAGCCAGAGTTCAAACAATGGGACAGCGCGTTTTGGTACATGCTCCAATCGGTCGCGGGCATTTCGGTCGGCGCGAAAGTGCCATTGAGCGAGACGGGCCGCGTGATTGCGATCATCGGCGGCGTGCTCGGCTCGGCGCTGAAGGGTGTGTTCACGGCAGCAGTGGCGTCGGCGTTCGTCAATCGCATTATTGTGGAGGGCAAAGGCTTGGGCGATTACAAATTAGAGCATCATATTCTCGTGTGCGGTTGGAACAATCACGCCAAAGAAATGATCAAAGTCTTGAGCGATCAAGCATTCGGGCGTGACGTGTCCGTCGTGCTATTGGCAGACCTGACCGAAAATCCGATGCCCAACGCGCGCATCCGGTTCCTGCATGGCGATCCGACGGTGGATGCCGACCTCGAGCGCGCCGCTGCCGCGCACGCGCGCTCCGTCATCATCCTCGCCGACGAAAGTCATGGACCGAAAGACGACTCGACGGTGGACGCGCGCACCGTGCTGACCGCGCTTGCAATTGAAATGCTCAACTCGCACGTCTATACGATTGCCGAAGTGCGCGACACGCTGAACCGCCGCCACTTCGCGCGCACGAAGACGGACGAGTTGGTGGCGAGCAGCGAGTTGGCGGGTGGTTTGCTCGCGCGCACTGCGCTCAATCCCGGCGTGGGGCACGTCATCTCGACATTGATGCGGCTCGATCAAAGCGCCGAAGTGATCGTCACGCCTGCGCCGAAGAGCATGTTGGGCAAATCATTCGACGATGTCTTAAAGTTTTTGCGCCGCGAGCAACACGTCATCCTGATCGGTTTGTGCCGCAACGGCAGTGTGCTGCTCAGTCCCAACGGTGATCAGCTGCTGACAGACGGCGATGGGTTGGTGATGATTAGCAATGCGCCGATGAATCTTTGAGGTTGAAGGAATTGAATAGTTCAGACTGTGGGAGATTGCCTCGACGTGTCTTTCTAAGCGAAATGAAGAATCTCTGCTGTACATTTCACGAAATCATGCCAGGCTACAACCAGTACACTGCAAGCAGCGTGCATGAATACGCTCCGCTCTAGGCATTGTCACACAGATTTTCGCGCCGCTCAGATTGACAATCACAGCGTAACCTCGATCACAACGCGCTCATCTCTCAAACTTGCAGTCTCTCTCTTGATAAGATCATGCACAGGAAAAAATACTTCTACGGATGGATTGTCGTCGCGGTGCTGATGGGCATGTTTGCGCTGTCGTCGGGCAGCCGCTACACCTTCGGCGTGGTGTTCAAGACGCTGACCGAAGAGTTCGGCTGGGAGCGCGGCGCGCTCTCGGCCGTCGCATCAGTCAGCCTGATTCTGGTCAGTGCGTTTCAAATTATCGGCGGTTGGCTGAGCGACCGCTTCGGCGCGCGGCTGGTGCTCACCGTCGGCTTCGCGCTCTCGAGTGCCGTCTTGTTTGCGATGAGTGTGGTGACGGAGTTGTGGCAACTCTACCTGATCTATGGCGTGCTCGGCGCGCTGGGCTTCGCGCTCGTGTCGCCCGTCTCGTCCACTGCCCTCGTCAACAATTGGTTCCACGCACGCTCACGCGGCACCGCACTCTCGCTCACCACCGCAGGCGCCGCGATTGGCCAGCTCGCGATCACGCCCATTGCGGCGTACTTGCTGATGAATGGCGGTTGGCAATCCGCCTATCGCGCCGAAGCCGTGTTCATGGCCCTGATCGTTTTGCCGCTCGTGCTGCTGCTGTTGCGCAACGCACCAACTATTTCAAAGGATGAAAACAGCCATCGCACGCGTGATTCGCAGCACACGCCGGTTCGCAAAGCGATTCGCCACGCGACATGGTGGCTGTTGCTGATGGGCGTGTTCGCGTGCGGCTTCACGATGAGTTTCGCGTCGGTGCACTTCGTCGCGTATGCATCCGACATGGGCATGGATCACGAAGCCGCAGCCGGTGCGCTCGGCATCTCCGGACTGTTCAGCATCATCGGCGCGGTGCTCATGGGCAAATGGTCGGACCGCATCGGGCGGCACATCCCGCTCGGCGTCACGTACGCACTGCGCGCGCTTTCGTTCGTCATCCTCTTGTTCGCCAACAACGAGTTCACGCTGTTTGTGTTCGGCATCGTGCTCGGTTTGTCGTGGACATCCACGACCTCGCTCTCGGCTGCCATCACCGCCGAGACGTGGGGACGCCAATCGTCGGGCTTCCTGTTTGCGTTCATCTTCACGTTTATGACAGTCGGCTCGTCGGTCGGCTCGTATCTCGGCGGCTTGAATTACGACCTCGTGCATAACTACACCGCGATCATCATCGCCAACACCGTCGTCGCCACACTCGGCGCGATTGCCAGCTTCGCCATTCGCGAGCCGCGCGAACTGGAAACGCCTTCCCTTGCCGCGCAGGCGCTGTCGGCGAGCGCGGGCAGGTAAGAAACTGGAGCTGGAGACTGATTCCAGTCTCCAGTCTCTCATCTTTTATGATCTGTCGCCACTGCCGCCGCGAGACAAACGAGACACTTCCGCACTGCCAACATTGCGGAGAGCCACTACGTCCGAGCGGCTTGATCTCGTTCCTGAAGCCGCGCGCGAGCGACACGACTGCGCCAGGCGCGAGCGAGCCCGTCTTGCCGGCCAGTGCAGTCGCGTACTTTCTGGCGGAAGAGTTTTTCGTCGTGCGCGCAAGCGGCGAGCGTTCGCTGATTGCGCGGCTGTTTGGGACGATGCTTGACTGGTCGTCACTGTGCAGTGCGCTACTGTTCAGCGCATATGCCGCGCTGGTCATGGAGGGCCACGCGCGGCTCGACGTGGCGGCGGTCACGCCGACGGGCGCACTGGTCTTTCCTATTCGCGCGCAGTGGATCAAACTCATCTTCGAGCCGCTGCGTTTGCATCGCGAGCAGCAATCCCTCGAAGGCATGTTGATGGCGCGCGCGAACGCGCGACTCACCACATTCGCCACGCAGCAATTGATCGCCGACCTGATTGGCTGGCAATATGCCATGAACGCGGACAGCAGTCAGGCAAGTTGGAATCGTCATTATGCCGACGCGCTCACGACAGTGGTGCGGCGCACGCGCACGCGGCCGACCAGCGCAGACCTTGTGCGCGTCGAAACGCTGCTCAAAGATTTTTATCAACAGCACAAGTCGGTGGCGACGTACCTCAGCCACGAAGTCAGTCTCATCGTCCAGTGGATTGCGGCGCAGCAAGATGCACAATTGCTTCAACGCCAGCAACTGCTCGCGCCTAATGAAGACAACCCGCTCATCTTTTCGCCGCTGGCGCTTGAGGATGAAGAGTATTGGCACAGAGTCGCGCAGTATGTCTGACGCTCGATAAGATGCGGGCGACTGGTGTGCGTGCGCTGTTCACGCTTCACGTCTTTATCACAGACGTCCAACGCGCGTGCGTCATTGAATTGAATCGCATACGGCACTCATCCAGAGCGGCGGAGGGATCAGCCCTGTGAAGGCTCGGCAACCTGCGTAGAGACGTTGCATGCAACGTCTCTACTGCGAAGTGGTGCTAAATCCGACAGATGTTTTCTGGAAGATGAGCGAGTCGAAATGGCGTGACGCACCTCTTCTTCACGGAAGCGGTTTAATGTTGCTGGTGGTTAGTCATTAGCTATTTGTCGTTTGCCACGAACAACGAAGACAAACGACTAATGACCAACGACTAATCGCAGAGGTGCAGAGACTATTATTCCTTTTCACCAAAGTTGCTTAACAACTAAACCTGCTTGATGGAAGAATCCAAGCAGGAGATCGCGGCGATGGCGCAGTCGCGCAAAACCACGATCAACCATTTGACGCAGAGCGGCACGGTTATCAGGCGTGG
>JBBPZQ010000069.1:0-26165 GCA_038198935.1 Anaerolineae bacterium | reverse complement strand
GAGCCACTTGCATCTGCTCCTGAAACGCCAGCAATACGGGAATATCATCAACGCGTTCGCTTCTAATACTCAATTCTGGGCTCATGCCCAGAGCTTAACCTAATCTTTCATTCTCGTCTAAAAATGAGCGAACCTTAAGTAAGGAGATGTGCTATGAAGTTTGAACTGAAACCCACGACAATGCGTGCAGGTGTGATCGGGGGCGTGGTCGGCGCGACCATGTCGCTCGTCAATCTGATTCCGCTGCTGGGCTGTCTCCTTGCACCCGTATCCGTTTGCGTCGGCTTGCTGGTACCAATCGCGACAGGCGCATTTTCGGTGAAGTGGGCCCGACAGGCAGGCAGCCCCGCCGGCAATCTGGCGCAAGATGCGGTGGATGGCGGATTGGCTGGCATCATCGCCGGTCTCATCGCCGGTATCGCATCGTTGCTGATCGGAGTATTGCGAGCAGCATTTCAAATCGGCGTCGAGTCAGGTGACGCGACCCGCGGCGCGGTTGCGCTTGGCATTGGGCTGCTTATCGGTTTGGTCGTGACGATGGTCGGCATCACGGTGTTCGGCGCCGTGTTCGGCGCCGTGGGTGGCGCGGGCTATGCGATGTACAAGCAGAACCAGAGCGGCGCATCCCTGATGCCACCGATGAGCACACCGCCAAGCACAATGCCGCCAAGTGGGCCGATGGGCATGGCGCAGAGCACACCGCCGCCACCGCCGCCCATGACTCCGCCGAGCGGGCCAATGGATACGCCGCCCAGCAATCCGCCGTCGAGCGGCCCCGTCGCGTAGCGTTTGTCACGGTTGCATAAATCGGAGATTGGACGACTATGGAAAAGCGTTACGGCGCGTTGCGCGTCATCGGCACCATATTCAAAATACTCGGCGTGCTGGTCGGCATCTTCGCCGTGCTTGGCGCGTTGGCGCTGTGCGGCACGGCACTGCTCGGCGGCGCGGCGCTCGCCAATGCAGGCCGCGAGGCAGGCTTACCCTTTGCCGGCGCCGGCGTGGTCGGCGCGATCATCAGCGGTCTGTTCTCGTTACTAATCGGCATCATCTGGGCGGTAACGCTGTTCGCCGTGGGCGATTTTGTTTCTATCTTGCTCTCGATTGAAGAGAACACACGCTCGACGGCAGTGATGCTGCGCAGCCAACCGCAGCCGCCCGCAAGCACAAATTATCCGCCGCCGCCGCCGATGCGCTAAACATTCAGCACGACGCTATACGATATTACTGTCGCTATTTGGAGGCTTCGATGGATTTCGGCCGGTCGTTCACGTTCATGACCGAAGACCCGCAGTGGATCAACAAATTGTTGATCGCGGGCGTGATGACCCTTGCGGGCGTGATCTTACTGCCGGTGTTAATCGGCATCATCCCGCTGCTCATCCTCGGCGGTTACATGATTGAGTTGCTGCAAAACACCGCGAGCGGGATGGCGCAGCCGCTGCCGGAGTGGAACGAGTTCGGCGCGAAACTGTTCAAGGGTTTGAATGCCTTTGCGATCGGCATCGTCTATGCGCTGCCACTGCTTCTGTTCGCATGCTGCAATGTAGCATTGAATATTCTTGCGGGTGGCAGCAGCAGCAGCACCAGCACGACGACGACGCCCAACAGCACACTCTCCGGCATTGTAACGATAGTCGGACTCTGCTTCGGCTGCTTCTCCACGTTGTATGGCATCTTGCTGGCAGTCATCGTGCCCGCCGCGACCACCATGTATGCGGTCAAGAACGAACTCGCGGCGGCGTTCCGCATCAGTGAAGTGATTGCGTACATTCGCAGCAATCTCAATAGCTACATCATCGCCGTCTTGATGGCTGCGGTCGCAGGCTTCATCGCCGGCTTTGGCTTCATAGCGTGCGTGATCGGTCTGTTCTTCACCATCCCTTGGTCGCAGATGGTGCAGTATTATCTGTACGGCGAAGTCTATCGCCAATCGCAAGGCGCAGCGCCGCCGGCTGCGACGGCATATTCGCCGCCTGCACCCGCGATGTAAATTCATCACCCATCAAATAGTAGGGGCGAGTCAGCGACTCGCCCCTACTTTGTTTTATAATCAACTCATGCACGACGAGTCCACCATCACGCGCGGCAATCCAAGTTTCGTGTGGCGCTTCGGCCAAGACCGCCGTCTCGACATGATCCGCCACTTCGCGCCGCTCGCCGATCAAAGCGTGCTCGACATCGGCTGCGGCATCGGCACTTACGTGCGGCAGTTCGAGGCGCACGGCGCGCGCGC
Organism: Anaerolineae bacterium; assembly: GCA_038198935.1. Lineage (GTDB taxonomy): Bacteria > Chloroflexota > Anaerolineae > JACRMK01 > JACRMK01 > JBBPZQ01. The sequence goes on along the minus strand of JBBPZQ010000069.1, from coordinate 23,929 downwards.
ATTCGGCGTGGACATTGAGTTCGATCGGCTCGAACATGGCCACAATCTGAAACTGGCACAGGCCGTGTCCGAGCGCGCGCCATTCCCCGCCAACACGTTCGACATGGCGCTGCTGCACGAAGTGATCGAGCACGTCGCGGATGATCGGCAGACCATCGCCGAAGCGGTGCGCATCGTCAAGCCCGGCGGGCGAGTCATCATCTTCGCGCCGAATCGCGGCTGGCCCTTCGAGACACACGGCTTCTTCTGGCGCGGCAAATATCACTTCGGCAACATTCCGCTCATTCCCTATCTACCCGACCGCTGGCGCAATCATTACGCGCCGCACGTGCGCACCTACAGCGTGCGCAGCATTCGCAAACTGGCGGACGGCTTGCCCGCGCGCATCATCGCGCACACACAAGTCTATCCCGGCTACGACAACATCGTCGCGCGCCGCCCCGCGCTCGGCAAGGTGCTGCGAAGTATCACCTATGCGTTGGAATCCACCCCACTGCGCGCGCTCGGCTTGTCACATCTGCTGGTGATTGAAAAGAATCGCTGAGCGGGGCCCGCTAAACAATCGTCGGTTGATTCTCTGCGCGCCAGTTGTTATGATAGTTGCGCTGAACGAGCGCAGTCATCTTCGTCAAGGGGAACAGCTATGCAAATCGGAGTCGGACTCGACGCAACACTCGGCATCCCATTAACACAACAAACACAGATCGCAAAGGAAGCGGTGGCGCTCGGATATACGAGCGCGTGGACGCCGGCCGGATTGAATCACGATCCATTTCAAATCTGCGCGCAGTGGGCGCAGGCGAGCGAGCATTTGACGACCGGCATCTCGGTCGTGCCCGTCGCCATGTACTCCGCGCCGGTGCTGGCGATGCAGGCCGGCACGGTCGGCGATTTGAGCGGCGGTCGCCACATGCTCGGCATCGGCGCGGGCAGCGCGTTCTACGAGGGCGCGCAAAAAAATCTCGGCATGGAAGCGTATCCGCCGATTGCGCTCATGCGCGATTATCTCATCACGCTGCGCAAACTGCTCGCGGGTGAGCAAGTAGATTATGATGGCACGGTGGTAAAGTTGCACGGCGTGCGGCTTGGCTTCATGCCGCCGCGCGTGCCCGTGCTGCTCGGCGCGTTGGGCCCGCAGATGTTGAAACTGGCCGGCTCACATGCCGACGGCGCATCGCTCAACTGGTGCACGCCCGAGCAGATCGCGTGGAGCCGCGAGCGCATTGCCGAAGGCGCGACACGCGCCGGACGCGATCCGTCAGAAGTGAAAGTCGTCGAATACATTCGCATTTGCGTTGACGACGACGAAGACACCGCGCGGCGTGCATTGGCACGGGCAATAATGAGCTACGCGACGGCAAGACCGGGCGCGCCGAAAGAGGTAGGCTATCGCGCACACTTCGCGCGCATGGGGTTCGACGAAGTTTCGACTGAACTTGAAGCGCGGCGTGAGCGTGGCGCTTCCCAGTCCGAATTGATCGAAAACTTTCCCGCCGAGTGGCTGCTGAAGGTCGGCTACTTTGGTAATGCCAGTGGCGCTGCCGCCGCGTTCAAGCGACTCGCGCAAGGACTCGACATCGCGATTGTGCGCGTCGTCGCCGCGCAGCCCGGCATTGATTCGGTGCTGGCGGTGATGCGGGCGTGCGCGCCGGCACTCATAAAAGGCTAACTGAACCGTGAAGCCGCGAAGAGCGCGAAGACTTGTTTTGTTTTCTTTGCGTTCTTCGCGGCTTCGCGGTTTGCATTCTTTTGAGGAGACCTCTTGTGAACAAAACCATTCCCGCTCGCCACGAAATCCCCGTCGAGCACACGTGGGACACGACGAGCATCTTTCCAACCGCAGACGCTTGGGAAGCGGAGCTCAAGAAAATTTCGGACGAGTTGCCGTCGCTCGCGCGCTTTCGCGGCCGCTTGGGCGACAGTCCCGCGATGCTCGCCGATTGGTTCGACACGACCGAACAGTTGCAGCGGCGACTCGGCAAGCTCACAGTCTATGCGAGCATGAATCAGTCCGTTGATGCGAACGATCAGACAGCGGCGGCGCGCAACGACCGCGCGCGCGGACTGATGGCGCGCGCGGGTGCAGCCATGTCGTTCGCCGAGCCAGAATTGCTGCAACTTGGATTGGATAAGGTGCGCGACTGGATGAGTATCGAGCCTCGCCTTGCCAAGTACGAGCATTATATTGATCGCTTGGCGCGGCGCGCGCCACACGTGCGCTCAGCCGAAGTCGAAGAGGTGCTCAGTCAAGCGAGCGATCCGTTCATGACAGCAGCCGCGATTCACGGCATTCTCGCCAATGCCGAATTGAAATTTGAACCCGCGCGGGCTGCGCCCGACGGCGGCGAATCGTATGAGGTCGCTCAAGGCACAATCAACTTTCTACTCTCGCATCCCGACCGCGACGTGCGGCGCACCGCTTATCAAAATTATGCCGACGCGCACCTCGAATTGAAGAACACGATGGCGACTTGCATCGCGGCGGGCGTGAAGCGCGACGTGTTCATGGCGCGCGCACGCAAGTACGACTCGTCGCTCGAAGCCGCACTCGCGCCGAGTCATATTCCGCTCGAAGTCTTTCACAATCTGATCAGCGCGTTCCGCAAGAATGTCCCAACGTGGCATCGTTACTGGCGCGTGCGCCGTCACGCGCTCGCTCTGGACGAACTGCATCCATACGACACGCGCGCATCGCTGACGAAACAGAAAATTGACGTGCCGTTCGCGCAATCCGTCGAGTGGATTTCGCAAGGCATGAGACCGCTCGGCGCAGAATACGTCAGCATCTTGCGCGACGGCGTGCAGGAGCAGCGCTGGGTGGACATCTATCCGAACAAGGGCAAGCGCATGGGCGCGTTCTCGACGGGCGCATACGACACGCACCCGTTCATCTTCATGTCGTACAACGACGACATCTTCAGCATGAGCACGCTCGCGCACGAATTGGGCCACTCGCTGCACTCGTACTTCTCGCGCAAGTCGCAGCCGTTCATCTATGCGCGTTACGGATTGTTCGTCGCCGAAGTCGCGTCGAATTTCAATCAGGCGCTGGTGCGGCGGCACTTGCTCGCGAGCAACGACGATCCCGATTTCCAAATCGCAGTGATCGAAGAAGCGATGGCGAACTTCTATCGCTATTTCTTCATCATGCCCTCGCTCGCGTGCTTCGAGTTGGCCACGCACGAGCGTGTCGAGCGCGGCGAGGCGCTCACCGCGGACAGCATGATTGACCTGATGGCGGAGTTGATGGGCGAGGTCTATGGCGACGAGGTAGTGATGGATCGTGAGCGCGTGGGCAGCACGTGGATGCAGTTTCACACGCACCTATACAGCAACTTCTACGTCTATCAATACGCGACGGGCATCGCGGGCGCGCACGCACTGGCCGAGCGCGTGCTCACGCACGGCGAGAGCGCGGCGCAAGATTATCGGCGCTTCCTCAACGCGGGCGGCTCCATGTATCCGCTTGACGCGCTGCAAATGGCCGGCGTTGACCTCGCATCGCCGGTGCCGGTGCAGAAAGCGTTCGACACGATGGCAAGCATGGTGGATCGGCTGGCGCAGTTGGTCGAGATGCGATAGCCAATGGGCGCGTGCTGATAGTCATGCGGCGCCTCTGGCTCTCACCGATTTCTCATCATTCTCTCAATGAATTCTGTGGCTTCCAGCGTTTACTGAAATAGAACCTGAAGGTTGCGGAGGGAATGATGGATACAAACATATTAGTGCTTTCGTTGATCGGCGTGCTGCTTGTCTTCCGCGCGCTTGATCCGCTGGTGATGCGCGTCTTGGGCCGCGGCAAGTAACTCCACGCCGACAAACATTTAGCGCCGCGAACAGCCGCCGCGAGGGTGCTCGCGCCACTTGACAGCCTTGATGTTGCGCGATATGATTTTTATCCCCACGCAATTAAATCTCTGGCGTGGACGATCATGCCCATCGCGCTTATGGCTAAATCAAAAAAATTCGAGCAGCGTGAATCCTTCATGGTGACCTTCGATGGCTGGGAAGCCAATGACCTACGCATTGAAGCAGATCGCCGCCGCATCTCCATCAGCGACTTGATTCGCAAACTGGTTTCAAAAGCCTTGATCCGAGAAGTGGTGTTGCCCGACGACTCACGCGAGTTCGAAGGCTCCTGGAATCAGGGGCCGCGCTAACTGGCTCGACGCACAATAAAACAACAACGGCGTGCAAAGTTTCAAGCTTGCACGCCGTTTTATTTTCTTGAGCGTCTCATTTACGCACGCGTCGGCGCGGGCACGCGCGCTCGGACTGTCATGCCCGTGTCCACCTGCGACTCCATTTCGAAGTGCCCGTCAAGAGCCTCGATGCGTTCGTACATCCCCACGATGCCTAAGCCCTTGCCCCGTGTGTTTACGTCGAAGCCGCGTCCGTCATCCTGAATGCTGAGCGTCACGTCGTCGCTGTGGCGCGGTCAATCAGAACTCGCGAGAAGGCTTCAGAGGATTGGGGCATAGTGGCTCTTCACAAAAAAACCGTAGCACCCAGCTACGGTTTCAACAGAGGCGCGATGGTTTTAGTCCTTGTTGCGGTATAGATTATTAAGACGTGGGCGCTTCTGGCGCGCTCATCCAATCCCCTAACGAAAAACGCCGTTCGCTCGACTGCGCGAGACGATCACGATGCTCGTGTGTTGATTCGGCCAAGGCTGCCATCTATTTTCTCCATGGGCTCGACTCGCCAGAAACAAAAATAGAGTGACAGCCTTACCGATGGTGTTTCGGTCAGGGGAGACAGGACTTGAACCTGCAACCACCCGTTTTGGAGACGGGGACTCTGCCAATTGAGCTACTCCCCTACGCTTGCCAGCCCAGCAGGTGTACTCCCGATTCTGTTCCGCACCGCATTTGCGGATGCTGTCCGCCATCTGTCTCGGCTTGGGTCGCTCGACCCACAGTCGGTGCTGATTGTGCCGCGCGGCGTGACCGCGCTTGGCATCAACACTGCGACGGGACGGAACGGCTCACGCTGCCCCGCCCACCCGCCTTGCTCCCAGTTGGACATTCGCCTAGCCGCCGTTGTCGCCAACGACGCTGGTGCGCTCTTACCGCACCTCTTTCAACCTTCGCCTGATCCCTTGCGAGCCATCGGTGAGGGCTGTTTGCTGTTGCAGTTGTCGTCACACCATCGTTGGTGCGCCCGCACTTGCTGTTTCGTGCGGCAACCATCTATGTGGGAGTCGGGAAGTTCCTCTCACCCTTTCGGGAGAGCGGCGGAACCCTTGCTGTTCAAGCGAGTTCTATTCTAATGTCAGCCCTCGAATCTGTCAACGTGCTATAATCGAAAGCAATGCGTGATGCGTAACACGTAATTGATGCACTCGCGCACGTTTTGTTCATGTCACAGGTCACTTACGTTACCGAGCCGGACCGCTGGGATGCATTCGCGTGCGCTCATCCCTGCGGTCATTTTTTGCAGACATGGGCGTGGGGCGCGCTCAAAGAAAAGTTCGACTGGCAGCCCGTCCGCGTCGCGCTGTGTGACGACGAGCAGTTGGTCGCCGGCGCGCAAATCCTCTTCCGCAAGTTTCCACTCGGCGCGATGGGCTACATCCCCAAAGGGCCCGTCATCGCGCCCGACTCGCCGCTCTGGCCCGAATGGGTTGACGCGCTGCAACAGGTCGCGCGTGAGCACAACGCATTCTTCTTGCGAATGGAGCCAGAGTGGGAATCTAATCTCCCAGTCTCTAATCTCCAGTCTCTAGTCGCCAATCCTTCCGCCGCCATCCAGCCGCAAACCACCATCCACGTTGACCTGCGCACATCGCCCGACGACATCCTCGCGCAGATGAAACAGAAGTGGCGCTACAACATTCGCCTCGCCGAGCGCAAAGGTATCACGGTGCGTATCGGCGGTGAGGCAGACCTCGCAGAGTTTTATCGCCTGTCGCAGATCACCGTGCAGCGCGATCAGTTCGCGATTCACAGCGACGACTACTATCGCACCGCGTGGCAGTTGTTCAATGAGCGCAATTCCGTCGCGCTGTTCATCGCCGAATTCAACGGCAACGCCGTCGCTTCGATCTTCGTCGTGGCGTACGGGCGCATGGCGATCTATTTGTACGGCGCATCGTCGGACGAAGAGCGCAACCGTATGCCGAACCATCTGTTGCAGTGGCGCGCGATGCAGTGGGCAAAGGAGCGCGGCTGCGAGGTGTACGACTTGTGGGGCGTGCCGAATGTGGACGAACGACGAACGACGAACGACGAACGACTGCCCGAAGGTTTGCTCAAATTCAAAGAAGGGTTTGGCGGACGCGTGGTGCAGTATGCGGGAGCGTTCGACATCGTGTACAACCCGCTCATGTATCGCGCACTCGATTACCTGATCGCGAAGCGGCGCGGCTTGGCATGAACGCGCTGTTCGATCAACTATGCGCGTGGCCGCACATCCTCCAGTCGCGCGCGTGGGCGGAGTTCAAGGCACGCTGGGGGTGGAGCATCGTGAACTCCCTCCCAACCTCCCCCGCTATGCAGGGCAGGAGATTGCAATCCTCCGCTGTTTCGCAGTTCGACAACGGGGGTGGCCAAGCTAAGGGTTCACACATCTCCGTCCTCTCGCGCCGCGTGGGTCCGCTGCCATTCCCAATTCTGTATGTGCCTAAAGGACCTAACGTGAACTGGCTTGACGCGCACACGCGCGCGCAGGCTCTCGATCAACTCGAAGCACTCGCGCGCGCGCAACATGCCATCTTCATCAAGATTGATCCAGATGTTTCGGTCGAGCACGGCGAGGTGACGGACGAACTTGCGCGGCGCGGTTGGGTGTTCTCGTACGATCAGATTCAGTATCGCAACACGATGCTGCTCGACTTGCGCCAATCGGAAGTGCAATTGCTCGCCGCGATGAAGCCGAAGTGGCGCTATAACATTCGCGTGGCGGAGCGCAAGGAAGTCGAGATACGGAGGGTGGATGGTGGACGGCAGACACCTGCACTGGGTAGTGCTGGTGCGGGCATTGATGAGACGCCCGCGACGGACGAGGGACAACAAACAGAAGCGTCGCTCAAAGAGTTTTACGACTTGTATGCGCAGACCTCTGCGCGCGACCAGTTTTTGATTCGCCCGTTCGACTACTATCAAGATGTGTGGTCACACCTCTTGCAAGACGGCCTTGCGTCGCTGTTTCTCGCGTATCATCAAGACAAACTCATCGCGGGTATCATGCTGTTCATGTGCGATAAACGCGCATGGTACTTCTATGGCGCGTCGTCTTCCGAGCATCGTGACTTGATGCCGAATCATCTGTTGCAGTGGCGCGCGATCCAGTGGGCAAAGGCGAACGGCTGCGAGGTCTATGACTTCTGGGGCGCGCCGAACGAGTTGAACGAGAGTGACCCAATGTGGGGTGTCTATCGTTTTAAGGAAGGCTTCGGCGCGGAGTTGTTTCGCGGCATTGGCGCGTGGGACTATGCGCCGTCGCGCGCGCGCTATCAACTCTACACGCAAGTCATGCCGCACGTCATCACGCTGATGCATCGGCGGCACGCGCCGTCCAACGTGCAAGGTGCAATGTCCAATGTGCTGTGACGTTGCACCTTGCACGTTGCACGTTGGACAGCCTCACGGCGCAGACTCGACCACCCACTCCATTTGAATTTTCCCTTCGCCCATTGGCGGCTGCGTCAGGTCAATCGGATCAATGGGGCTGTCGAGCAAGTGATTGAGTTGGAACATGAGGACTCCCGTTGGCGCCGCTGCCATCGGTGATTGAAACGCGCTGCCGCCCACGTTACAGCGCGCCTCACTGCGCAGGGGATTCGGCCACGTATTCGTGAGCGTCACGTTCCACGCAAATACGGTCTCGTCGGTCGGCTTGCCTTCGACTTTCCAGACTTCTTGCGGAACGACGGCTTTAATGGTGCACACGACGGGCGGTCTGCCGGGTGCGCCAATGGTGCCCGACATGTTGCGGTCTACACTGGCTTGTCCGCTGAACGAGCCGTCGTCGCGGAACGTGATCGGAATCTTGAAATCCTCGTGCGCGTCACTCCGACCAAACAGCGGCGGCGCCTTATCTGCCACGATTGCCATATCAATGATGAATCTGAGGAAATAGCGGTGTGGTTTGCAGCCGCATTCCTCGTCGCCTTGAAACTTTCCGTTCTGCGCGTCGAGCCAGAAAGCAGTTCGCAGCAGCAAGTCCTGACGTGTGAAACTCGGCGGCTCTGGTTTGGGTGGCTTCCCAAACTCTCCCTCTGAGATCAACTCACCGTTGTCGTTGAGTGCGCGCGTGCCCGCATAGGCGAAATCCGCAAGCACATCACGCTGGAGGTGAGTCAGCAATGCCTGTGGCGTTTGGAACTGACCTTTGAAATGCTTGCACAACTGCACTGCATTTTTGTCAACCCAAAAGTCATCTGGGTGGGGCGCTTGCCAAGGCGGGTCATGACAAATGATGCATTGTATCCTTCGAGTCTTTTCGACGTCGAGCTTCCCTTTTGTAAACAGCGGGTCCATCCGTCCACCAGGATGCTTCGTGTCCGCCGCGAAAGGCTGCAACGCTCCGTGACAGTTGATGCAGCGCGGCGGACTGCTCTTCAGCATTTGCTCCACATCAGCAAACGTCCGCACTGCTTTGTCTTGCTGCGCGTCTGACAGCGGACAAACGGCTCGCTTCTCGGTGTCTGCAAACAATTGTGCAGCCGATGGCTGCGCGCGCAGCGCTGCTGCCAGCGCGAGCAGTCCTACGATCAGGAAAATGACTCTGCGTTTCATCCGTCACCGCGCTTCAGCGCGCTGGCAGCAGCGCTGCGGAATTGAGCATACGTTCCAGTGTCGCGCGCTCACGCTGAAAATCATTGCTGTTCGTCCAGATAGTCACGACCACTGAGTTGCGACCGCCGCCCGATGCATAGACTTGCCAGTAGTGGCGACCCGTCTTCTGGTCGTTGAACTCATAGCGCAGATAGGGACCGCCAAACTTGTCGTGGCTGATTTCGTTTTCGGCAACTTGAGCGCCTGCCGCTTCAACGGGGAACAGATTTCCCAACAGGTGATGCTGCCAGTATTCAACATACGCACGTGCAGTTGGTCTCCGCTCGGCCTCCGTCTCCCAAATCTGCGAGAGCAAACTGACGAACGCCGTGCGCTGCGGATTGTTCGCACGCAGTTGGAAGCCCACATCACTGGTGATGAGCCAGTCGTGCGGCAAACTGAGTGTCCACAAATATTCGGGATGAGAGAGCAACAAGCTCTGCCTATCATCGCGAATCACGGTCCCGGATGGTTCGACCGGTGTGGGCACTGATGTCTCACGCGGCGGCACGGCAGTTGCTTGGCGCGTCGCCGTATTGGTGCTGGTAGATTGTGGTGTTGTGAGCGGTAACGTATTACTGGGCGGACTGAGAGGAGTTGTTGTCGGAAGGGGCAGAACGCTCGGCGCTGAATCGCAGCCCGTGCTCAGGATGACGGCAACGAGTAGTAACAAAGTTCGGTGCATGGGTACGCAGGCTCCGCGACACGGTTTTCATGGGGCGATAGCAGCCGCTGATGTTATCGAATCACATGTGCATTTTGCTCACAAACGCGTGTGCAATACCCGAAGTGTTGCTGTTGGCGATATAACTTCAAGGCAGCCGATTGAACCACAACAGCGAGAGCAATCCGCCGAGCAACAGCATCAGCGCACCGCCTGCCATCACCAGTGCCGTGACCTCAACCTGCTGCGGCTTGAGGACGAGCTGCTTGTCGAGCGTCTCGTAAATCTCGTGCAGGTCTTTCTCGGTCGCCGCGTAAAAATATTTAGCGTCGGTCAGCTTGGCGATCTTGCGCAGCGTCACTTCATCCAACTCTGCGCGGAAGCCGCCGAAGCCACCACCGCCCGGCCCGCCGCCACCTTGCGGACTGATCACCGCACCTTGCGGCGTGCCGACGCCAATAGTGAAGATGCGCACACCACGACTGACCGCGATCTGCGCGGCGTCGAGCGGCGCAGGACCCGTCGTGTTCTGTCCGTCGCTCAACAGCACGACAATCGCCGGTGCGTAGGTGCCTTTGGGCATCGCCGTCGGCGTCGGCGCGAGGCTGCGCCCACGCGTCGTGGATTGCGCGAGCGGCGTCTCGCGCACGCTCGGCACGTCTTGGCCCGCCGCTTCGGCAATCGCGTCGAGCGAGGCGAGGATGCCGCTGCCGATGGCGGTGGCGCGCTGCGTCGTCAAATGATTGATGGCGTTGATCACGTCCTCGTGGTTGATGGTGGGCGCTTGCACCAGCGCCGCCGTGCCGCCGAACGAGACGATGCCGATGCGCGTGTTGGGCGCTTGCCGCTCAACAAAGTCCATCGCGGCCGTCTTGGCGGCTTCGATGCGGCTGGGCTTCAAGTCTTGCGCGCGCATACTGCCCGACACGTCCATCGTGAGGATGACGGTCGCTTCCAACGAAGGCAGCGTGAGGACGCTGTACGGTCTGGCGAACGCGATGATCAGAATCGTAGTGCCGAGCAGAAAGAGCGCGGGCGGAATGTGGCGGCGGATGTGCGGGCCCTTGCCCAACGCATCTCGTACGAGCGAGAGGCTCGCGTAGCGCAACGCATAACGCTGTCGCCGCGGCATGACCCACAGGTAAATAATGACGAAGAGCGGAATGATAAACAGCAGTGGAAGAATTTCAGGAAAGAAGAATTGCATGAGCCACCTCTGACTTCATGTTACTGAAAATCGTTGCGAGGTGCAATGCGCATCCTGCATCGGCTTTGCGATGCGCATTGAAATAAGTTACAATTCAAAGAACGTTAATGCAGTCGAGGAAGTGTATGCCCATTTATGTTTACAAGTGTCAGAGTTGCGGCGCGAACATTGAGAAGATGCAGTCGGTCACATCCGATCCTTTAGTCGAGTGCCCGGAGTGTCATCGCTTGACGTTGAAGAAAATGCTCACGCCCGCGGGCATCATCTTCAAAGGCTCGGGCTGGTACATCACCGACAGCCGCAAATCATCGTCGGCGTCAACGCCGCCCGGTAACTCAAGTGAGAGCAAGTCGAGCGACGACAAACCCAGCGATAGCAAGTCGAGCGACAACAAGTCGAGTGACAACAAACCCAGTGAGAGCAAGTCGAGCGAGAAGACTACGAGCGCACCAAAGGCGGAGTCGAAGTCCGAATCTAAATCGTCTGAACCGGCGTGAGCCGCACGCGCCTGAGCACAATAAGAAACCCGTTTTCGTGAAGAAAACGGGTTTTTGTATTTGGTCGCTCTCGGCTACAGTTGAAAGCGGCCCGTGTGGGCGATGACTTTGCGCTTGAAGTTAATCACGTAACCGGACAATTTTTCTTGCAGTTCCAGCCAGTCTTTGCCGTCGAGTATCTGCGCCATCGTTTCGAGGTCTTCCGCAACGCCGCCAGCCAGAATTTGCGGCCCATTGCCGACGACGGTGTACCACGCATCGGTCGGCTGAATGCCCATTTTCATCAACGCGGGCGCGAACTCGCGCGTGATAAATTCCAAGTAAGCCGTCTCCTTGCCGGGCTTGATGTCCCACGTCATTAATAACTTCACCATTCTGAACAAATCCTTTCTGAGCGCGATAACGCCAGTAGCATAACAGAAAGAAAATGGGTTGGCAATTTAGTCGTCGGTTATTCGTCTTTCGTGATTCGACGCACGGAAATTGGTGGTGATGAACGACTAAGCACTCGTCACGACGAAGCGCGATAGCGATACGTGATGCGCCCGCGTGTGAGGTCATACGGCGACAGTTCGAGTTGCACGCGGTCGCCCATCAGGATTGTGATGTAGTTCATGCGCATCTTTCCCGAAATGTGCGCGAGCACTTCGTGCCCGTTGTCGAGCTTGACCCTGAAATTTGCGTTCGGCATCGCGTCAATCACAGTGCCTTCGACTTCGATCTTGTCGTCCTTCTTAGCCTTCGGTTGTATCGCTCTTCTTCTTGGCATAATCCCTTCTTCTAGTCGTTGATCAGTTAGCAGTCCAGAGTGAGCCATAAGTCATTCTCACGGTTCAGCGTTATTGTACACTACTCCTCATCCTCATCCATCTCGTCCGCCGTCCCGTTCGCCTTCGCGAGCACCTCGCGCGCGAGTCCGCCTTCCTTCGCGGGCCCGATGATGCCGCGCGCTTCCATGATGTCAATCAACCTAGCCGCGCGGTTGTAGCCGATGCCCATGCGCCGCTGCAAGAACGACGTGGAGGCGCGATCAAATTGCTGCACGAGGCGAATCGCTTCGCCGAGCAGGTCGTCCTCTTTTGCCTTCGAGCCATTGCCGTTGCTGGTTGCTTCAACTTGCGGCAGTTCAATTGGCTCGGCTGCCAACTGCGCTTCGACGGCCACATCGCGCCAATGATTCACCAACTTGCGCAACTCGTCGTCGGACACCCAGCAGCCCTGTAAGCGCAACAGCTTCGGCGAGTCGGGCGCCATGTAGAGCATGTCGCCGCGCCCGAGCAGTTTTTCAGCGCCGCCAGTATCGAGGATCACGCGACTGTCGGTCTGCGTCGTGACGGCGAACGAGATGCGCGCGGGGAAATTTGCTTTGATCAGACCCGTGACCACGTCCACGCTCGGTCGCTGCGTGGCTAAAATGAGATGGATGCCGGTCGCACGCGCCATCTGCGCGAGGCGGCAGATCGTCTTCTCGATCTCTTCGGGCGCTTGCATCATCAGGTCAGCCAATTCGTCAATCACCACGACGACGTAGGGCAGCTTCTCGTCGTCGCTCGCTTTTTTGTTGAACGCGTCGAGGTTGCGGGCGCCGCTTTCCTGAAATGCGCGGTAGCGTTTGTCCATCTCGCGCATCGCCCAGTGCAATGCGCCCGCCGCTTTGTCGAGATCGGTGACGACGGGATGCAGCAGATGCGGGATGCCGTTGTACGTGACGAGCTCGACCATCTTCGGATCAATCATCAGCATTCGCAAATCGTCGGGCGTGTTGTTGACGAGCAGTGATGCGATGATCGCGTTGATGCATACCGACTTGCCTGAACCTGTCGCGCCCGCAATCAGCAGGTGCGGCATCGCAGCCAAATCCGCGAAGATCGGCGTGCCAGCCACGTCTTGGCCCAGCGCAAATTTGAGCGGCTTGTCGAACTTGCGATAGGTGTCCGCTTCGAGCACGCTGCGGATGGCGACCATCGAATTCTTTTCGTTCGGCACCTCGATGCCGACGTAGGGTTTGCCGGGCACGGGTGCTTCGATGCGGATGGGCGAAGCCGCCAGCGCGAGCGCGAGGTCGTTCGACAGCGATGCGATGCGGCTCACTTTGATCTTGATCTTTTTCGTCTCGCCATCGGGCAGTTTCCGCTCGATGTAGCCCGGCTCCAAGGCGAATTGTGTGACGGTGGGTCCTTGCTGCTTGTCCACTACGCGCGCAGGAATGCCAAACGAGTTCAACGTCTCTTCGATGATGAGCGCGCGTTCGTTCATCAACACATTGTCAATTTCTATTTTGGAGCGTGCGCGAAAGATGTCGAGCGGCGGTAGGCGCTTGTCGCCGCGCAGTCGTTTGGCGCGCGAATTTTTTGCATCAGCCACCCGCGGTATGAGCGACTCGGAAGGTTTTTCTTTCGGCGCGGATTTCCGGCGTTCGCGCTTGAGCGGTGATGGTGACACATTCACTTCGGGCGCAGTCGTTGCACTCGCGGGTTGACTGAAGGTGGGCAGTCGTGCGGCAATCCACCCAGCGACGCTCAACAGATCGAGCTCGAGCAGCCAGATCGCGCCGAGTGCGCCGAACAAGAGGAGCAGCGCAAACGCGGGCACGTTGCCAATCGCCGCCGCTAGTCCGCTCCAGATCGCCCAGCCTACCATGCCGCCGCCCTCGCCACGCTCGGCGACGGCGCGTGGATTGGCATACGGTACGTGCAGCAGTGCGAGCAGCGCGAAGAACATTGCCTCGGCGCCAACCACGCGCCGCCACGCAATTTCAAATCGGTGATGCACGAGCGCGCGCAGCGACAGCAAGCCCGCCAGCAGCACGCCGAGCGTCAGCGTGAACGCGCCGACACCCAAGCGCGTTTGCAGAAATTCTTTGATCGCATCGGTCGGCTCGCTGCGCACGACGCCGAGCAGACACGCCGTGAGCAGCGCACCCAATAGCGCGACGACCAACGCAATGAATTGCTGAAAATGCGGATTGCGCAAATCGAAACTGAGCGCGGTTGGTAAGGGCAGTTGCCCAATTTGCAAAGCGGTTTTCTTGCGAGACATGTTAGAGCTACATTGGTCAAATGAGATTCAGCGTGGCGATACGAAGCCGCTGCACTGGTTCGCAAACGGCTGAGCACTGCTCGTTTGTCTTTGCTCTCATTATACTGAAAATCGTAGATACCATCTGAAATGTCAAGCGGTGGGCGAAATATTTTTGGCAAAGTTGGTATCGAATGGCAAGCCGGATTTCAAGAGCCCATAAGCCAGGCGCAGCAATTTGTGTATGACGGCGCCGAGCGCGACCATTCTCCCGTCCACCCGATCATCTGTGTCAGTGTTGTCGTCGGTCTTAGAATACCAGTGGACGCAACCAATAGACAAGGGGCGCGATTCAATCGCGCCCCTATACGTTGATTGTTTGTCTTAAGCTACGTTTGGCTGTGCCCCGACCCGTTGAGCAATGGGTGGGAGGCTTCGTCCATCGCCAGCACGCCATTCGCACGGGCCTTCAACACGACGGCACGTGTGCTGGGCGCGGCACTCGACGGCGTGCCCGTCGCTTTCGGTGGAGGATATGCGCGCGCGGGTGTCGTACTCGGTGCGGCGTTGCGCGGCGCAGGGTAGCCCGCGGGTGTCTCGGTCACGTTGATCTCGCACGCGCTCAACAGCGCAGCAAGGCAAATCAGCAGGGCAATGATGAGGGAGCGCATTGCAAGTGTCAAACTTTTTTCGTGCCGACGAGGAAGCGCGCGGTCCATGGGCGATAGGTGCTGGCGAAGCGATCTTTGTGGATCACCTTGTCGCCTTCCTTCACGACGCGATTGACGACAACGGTCATGCCGTCGGCGGAGAAGTCCACTTGCTTGACGACGCCGACGGGGAGCGTCGGATCGTTCTCGCGCACATCGGGCGGATGCGGGATAACTTTCGTAATGGTGGGTCCATCCATCTCGACAGTGCGATTGTTCTTCGTGCCGTAGAAGTTGAAGGTGAGCGTCAATCTTTTGAGATCAATGCTCGGCTGAATGAGCAAATAGTTCGGCGTGTCGTTGACGAATTTGAAATCCACGTTGGGCGCGAACACAGTCGCGTCCATGCCGACGGGCGGCTCGTAGTAGTGCACCGTGTAGCCGTGCGCCCAACGCTCCTTGATGTCGTAACCGCCGAAGAATGCGGCGCGAAACGCCGTCGTCGAGACTTGGCACACGCCGCCGCCGATGCCCACGTCGGTTCGGTCGCCGATGATGACGTAGGCGGGCTCGTAGCCGTTCGCGTCGAGCACATCGCCGAGATATTGATTGAACGAGAACTCCTGGCCCGGCGCGACCATCACCCCGTTGAATTGACTGGTGGCAACGGTCACGTTCTGAATGCGCTCTGGACTCGACCCTCTGAATGACGTCGTGCCCGCAACGACGAGTTCGTGGATGTTGAACTTCTCCACGTCTTCGAGGGCGATTGTGGGCTTGGCCGTTTTGATGACCAAAGGCACCGCACGCTGATCGGTCGTGATCTGCGCCTTGATGCGCAGCAGCGTCGCCGCCACGTCGAGCGTGCGTCCCTCTTGTGATGCGACGATGGGCGTGAGCGTCTTGGATGCGTCGTCGTAGTGGAAGCGCGCATCGCGCGCGGGACGATTGACTTGCGCGGCGATGTCTTTGAGGAACGCCGTCAATTTCGCGTCGTCGAGCGCGACGCTGAGGGTGGCTTTGCCGTCGCCGCCCTGCACCTGCTTCACGTTCAACAGCGCCGCGAGCGTCGCGGTGTCGAGCATCCAACTGCGCTCTTGCTGCGACGAGACGAGTTGCAATCCCGACGCGCTCTTGCCCGTTTCGAGCCATGCGCGGTCGCTCATGGTCAAGCGCAGCGGCGCAGCCAGCATCGCCTGCATCTGCTTCGCGCCATCGCCCGCGTCGCGCACAATGGGCGGCACGTCGCGAATGGCCAGTTCCACTTCCACTGACTCCACGTTGGCTTGCCCGATGGATTGCTTCAGCCAGCTAATCGTTTCGTTCACGTCGAGCGCGCGGCCGATGACCGCTGGCTCGCTCAACACTTGCGCGCCGATCAGTGCAACGCTCGCATCGCGCGGCGCGCGCTCGACCTGCCGTGCCAATCGCTTTAGCGCAACCTGCGCCACGCCTTCGTCCATGATGAGCGACGTGCTGAGCGATTGACCGCTAATGCGCGCGCTGATCTGCTCCTGCAAATTGTCGAGCCAGTCGCCGCCGCGTCCGATGCCGAACGCCGCGTTGAGTAGCGTCGTGTCGTCGAGCGCCACGCCCAACTCAGCCAGCGTCAACGAGTAGCGCTGTGCGCCGTCGCGCAGATACACGCGCTGCGTCGGGTTGAGCCGCGAGCGCAGCGCGGCGCGCGCATCGTCGCGCGTCATGCCGCTCAAGTCAACGTTGAATGCACTCACGCCGTCGTAGATGCGATCGGCGTGCGAGGTTTCGTACAGCGCGGTCGTCCAGATGAGCGCTGCCACGCCGACGAGAAAAAGCAGAAGCAACAAACGCAGAAATTTCATAATGGTCGTTCCATCGGAAGTGCCCGCTGAACCAATGTGGAGACTGAGCGACGGCAAACTGCTCGTTTTGCGGCATCGCGCGACTTCAAGATTGGTCCGCAGTGCGCGCAAGCATTCTGACCGTCGTGGCTGCATGGTAGCAGAGAAGCGCGCGCGGCGCAAAATAGATTTGGTGCGAGGACGCATCCGCCTGCGGCGGTCAGCGTACTGCGCCACGTCTGTTTGCACCGACGAGCGCGCAGCCCATTGCGCGAATATTGGTTTGCACTGCTCAGCCGCCAATGCGATAATGTGCTTCATGCGCTTGGCTCACCGAAATGCACGGCACGCCCGCCGATTGTGCCGATGTCGCATCAATATCGCAGGCTACGGCATCCACTGGCCCGCTTTGGACGAGGAGATTGGCATAGCAGGCTTGCTGCTCGGCAAGCAGTCAAGCGAAAGCCCAGCGTAGGTCGAGCGGTGGTTACAGAGATATACAGGAGAGCATGATGTCCCTTAACGAATTGCTTCCCGCTGTTCGCGAATTAACTGCCCCTGAGAAACTCAGGTTAATCCGAATTCTGGCAGAAGACCTCGACACGAGTGAGGACATCTCGCCATTTGAGCATCACACAACTTACTGTTTGGCGACGCCTTACAATTCGTATGGCGCAGCAGGGGACTTAGCCGATACGCTTGCGGATCTAAAAGAGAACGGTGGCTAGATTCAATACGATTTGCTTATTCAGTCTCTGATCGTTGACAGTCTGTCGTGTTAAAATGATTCGCAAGGAAGAGTATGCCAGTCATCCTGCGCGAAAAGGGTTATAGGTTTTGGTTCTACGAAGCCGACCTTTGAGATCGAGCGCATTATCAGCGACAATGCTGCATTCCTATTGAGCGCATGGGAACAGGAGCAACGTAAACGTGCTGACCGTAAAAGCAAGAATTAGGCCGCAACCCGAGCACACGTCTATCGTGCCCATCGTGATTCCCGAACTCGACGAAGTGCGAGCGTTCGCGAACCATCTTCACGCGACGGCCAAACACTGGCAAGGTGAAATATTCGGCTGGCCAGCTGAATATACGCCTGAGAGTCGCAAGAAACCGCTCGACTCGAAGATGCGCTTCACCCCCGCCGACTTTTGGATTGGCGAGAGCGGCATCTGGTTCTTCTCGCTGATGTGGGAACACGGCAAGCACAAAGAGCCAGTCGAGTTCCTGGACGAGCGCGGCATCGTCAAAGTGTAATTCTGGCTCAATCCGCAACTGCGCTGGGATTTGTATCACGCGCAGAAGTTGGAGCGCCGTGAGTTGGAAGCGATTCGGCCGTATTCGTCGGCAGCATGAAACGGAAATCGGACTCACACTTCGCCATCTGCATTCAGAGTGATGACTCCGACCTGCTGACTCCGCGCATGATTTACGAAGTTTTGCCTGACGAGAGTGCGGCGAACTCTAACTATGTGCGCGTAATTGACAACGAGGGTGAAGACTACCTCTACCCTGCCGATTTGTTTGTGTTCGTTGATTTTCCGCAGGCGATTGAAAAAGTCTTGACTCACACCGCGCAATCGCATTTGTCGAATGATGCTGTGAAGACAAGACGACGCGCACGGACTGCACAGCGAAACGCGACAAAGCCAAGAACGGCGAAGCAAGTTGCGTGAGCACAAGTTCTGCGCCGTCGCTCGGTCAGATTGTCAGTGTAATATGTCTCCGCGAACGCTACTTCTTGCTATTCCTCTCGTGCTCATTCTCACCACGTGTTCGACAGACTCGCAAATTCTGAATGCGCTGCCAACTGCAACACCTGAATCCCCAACCCGTACACCTATCGCTTTGGCATCCCCCACCGCAACAACACTGCCTTATCCATTAGTTATATCGTCCCCCTCTTCTACGCCCACACCCACATCGCTCCCAACAGTCACTCCGACGGCTACTCCTGTACGACCTGCTCCGACTCTGCCCCCCTCGCTTTCCAGTTTGCGTATTGCGTTTTCTCACGACGGAAAACTTTGGTGGTGGCAAAACGGAAGCGCACGGCTTGTCACGGCATCAAATAACTGGACGCCGTTACGCATTTCGTCCGATGGTATGCTGATTGCGTTTGTGCGTGACAACGGTTTGTGGGTCGTTCGGAACGACGGCCGCGGCGAGCGGCTGTTGGTGAGCGCGGATGACTTCAAGATGATGGAACCCCAACAACCAGGTGTAATGCTCAGTCAATTTGAGTGGATTCGCGGTACACATCAACTCCTCTTCAATACAAGGCTGCTGGTTACCTACGGACTGAGTTATACGGACGACTTGTATTTCGTCAATGCCGACAGCGCGCAGTGGCGTCAACTGCGCGCGCCTCACAGTGGCGGGCGCTTCTTCATCTCGCCGGATGGACGTTGGGTCAGCATGACCGCACCAAGTCAAATCAGTCTGATGCGGACGAATGGCACTCAGTATCATGTGGCATTGACTTATGCAGGGGTTGCGATTCCTAGCGAATTCGCCTACTACCCGCATCCAATTTGGACGAGCGATTCCAAGTCAGTCATCGTAGCCATTCCACCGAAAGACCTCTACTACCAAACACAGTCGCTTACAACTATCTGGCGGTTTCAACCAGATGGTTTAGCACCGAAAATTGTAGCTCGTGTCGTACCAGTCCCGGATGTGCAAATTGCTCCTGATTTTTCTCGACTGGCTGTACAACGCTTCGTAAGGCAGGAACCTCCTAACTTCGGCCCCGTCTTCGAAATACATATTGCAAAGATAGACGGCTCAGATGATGTTATCTACTCAACAGGTACAACCCTTTTCATTGCTTGGGCACCCGAGTCGGAGCATTTTATTTTGTGGGATCAGCAGCTGCACATTTACGCGCTGGGCAAAGTTGACACGACTCCGATTCCTCTTACCGAGCGCAGTAACGTATCGGGCCTATTCTCGTGGATAGACACATCACATTTTCTCTATGTAGGCGGTCAACGTGGCACATGCGAACTCCGAATAGGCACGATTGCGCAACCGAGTATGTTGCTCACCGAATCCAAATCGGAGTGTTTGCAATACGATTTCATCCGCTGAATGAATTCAGAAGCCTGTGACCATTCGCCCTCCCGCCCATTCGCCTGTATAATCCTTCACGAGGTATTTAAGTCAATTGACACCGCCTCAGCCGTCACGACGGACGATACCCACGCCGTACCGTTTTTGACTGTCACTTCTACCCTTAGAAAGTCCAATACCCGCCGCTTATCCTCAAAGGTCGTCGCGCCCAAACCTGTTACCACGTCCTCGCGCGTTCGGAGTGCCGCCGCGATGCGCTCATCCGTGTATTGTCGCGTATCGAGTGCAAGCAGCAACTCGTCGCGCTCTGTGGTGAGTCCCTGATAGCGTCGCTTGAGTTCTTTTCGGCTGTGGTCTAGGTTCTGCCAAACGGGGTCGTCAGAGTCGCCGATGTGCTGCATTGCTCGCGCCGTGTTGGCCGCCTCGCGCTCGCAGTCCGCAATCAGCCCCATCACGATTTCGAGCCGTTCGCGCTTCGGCTGCAGCGAATCCAATTCGTCTTGTTGCAACTTGCGTAATTTGCGTTCAAAGTCTGTGGCATCACTCCACTGTTTCAAGATGTAATCCCAGACGGCGTACTCTAGCACTTCTGCCCTAACATATTTTTGGCGACAGATATGCTCTAGCCCCGCGAAATGATTGCGGGCTTGGCAACAATGATAGTAAAGATATTGATGAGTTTCCCTGCCAGTCAGCGCGCTGTCGCATTCGCCGCACTTGCCCATGCCGCGTAGCAGATATTCGTGCCGGCAATTCCGTTTTGACATGCGCTTGTTATACTCGCGCCGCTCTTGCGCCGCGTTCCACAGTTGGCGGTCAACGATTGCGGGAACACTGACGGCTATCTGTTCCTCCAATGGGCGTTTGCCGTCTTTGCTGTTGCTGCCTATTCCTCTACCATATCGGTAGATACCTGCATACAATTCGTTTTGCAAGATATAGTTTATTGTAGGTTCGCCCCACATGCAGTCTTCTCGTTTCCGTACACCCTTGCGCTTGTCAGGTGTCCGTATTTTCATTTCGCTTAATCTACGCGCGATTGTGTGCGCCCTCATTGGCTGATAGTCATTGTCCGCGTCGCCGTACACATACCACTGGTAAATCAGTTTGACGATATGCCCCTCAGCATCAACGATGGCAAGCCCCGTCACTTTTTTGTTATCGTCGTAAACATACCGATAGCCATAAGGCGGCTTACCACCGCCGACGACTTTCCCGCTGTGCGCCTTCCCGTTGCGCCCGTCTATGGTGCGCTTAATAATCTTGCGCCGCTCGTCGCCTGCGCTCTTCGCATCCAGCATGGCAATCAACAAGCCCGCGAAAGACGTTTCGAGTTTGCCGCGATTGACGGCGTGCAATTCCTTTCCCAACTTTGCCAGTCCGCGAATGAGCAACGGCATTTCCCATTCGTCGCCTTCTTCGGGCGGTCTCACCAGTCGGTCAACGCTGAAGGCTACGAGTGCATCGGCTTGACCGCTCTTGAGGTACTCGTAAGCCTTCCGTCCTTCGGGTCGCTGTTCAATGGGCACAGTCCCTGTGTAATCGTCCACGTACCCCAACGCTGGCTCGATGGGTTTGTCGTGTTTGTCCAACCGTGCGGCTTTGCCCATATCGGCAAACTGCCACACGTTATTTACGTTGACGACGCGCAAGCCCGTGTGCATGTCATAGTAGGAATCACCGACGATGGTAAAACCGTTTTGCGCTGCATACTTCCGCATTGCCGCGAACTGACTCGGCACAGAGTAACCCTTATCGGCTTGTTCATCCGTTGACACTCTCGCGTAGAGAATAACCCTCAGCGCAGTTCGCATGACGGCTAGCATCGCTTCTCGATTGCTCATGGTTGGTTCTCCAATTCTGTTCCGTTCTGTTCGTTCTAATTTGTTCCGCTTGATTCGTTCCGACGCATTGAACATCACACTTTCGATTCAGTGCTGGCACGCTGCGGCGAGAGGGGAGTAATGCGCCGCTCATACACGGCTTGCCTGAGTGTGCCCAACGTCGGATACTGCGCATGGATACACCACGTCCCCTTTTCCCCCTCGCGCTTGCCAACCCATCGGCGCAGCAGGTCTTTGTGACGCTGCCACTCGCCGCCGCCCATCTGTAACACGGTATCGGTGGGCAATCGCTCGGAATCGCCGCCCACCTTCTCAATCGCTTTGTCCAAAAACTCTAATGCTGCGCGCTGCCGCTCATCTATGCGCGATTCAATCTCTTTGCCGCGCAACAGCACATACTCTTGCTGTGCCGTGACGACGTGCAGCGGTTCTTGTAGTTGCTCACGTTCAGCATTGGTGACAACTTGTGCGGGTGTCGGCAACTGTGGGCGGTCAATCACCTGAGCAATCATCTTAGGGTCTAACAGAATGACCGCGCGCCCATCGATGAGGTACTTGACCTTGTAATCACGGCTGCCAAAGTAATGCTGCGCGGCTTTGTAGCCCGCGAAAAAGAACTGCACGAGTAGAACGAATAAGAACAAAACACCAAACACCGTTGGAACGTAACTCCACAAGGCTTTCACGGTTTTTTGTCGCTCGGCTTCGCGTTCGGCTTCGGCAATGTCCAGTTGGATTTTTGTCATCGTCGCCTGTGCGCTGAGAGTTGCCAGCGCATCGGGCGTTGACGTGGCTGTGGGCGTGGCGGTTGCGGTAGGTGTTGCTGTTGGTGTGTAGGTCGCTGTGTTCGTCGGCGTACTGGTGCGCGTCGGTGTGCGTGTGGCGGTTGCGGTTGGCGTGCGCGTCGCCGTAGGCGCATTGGCGGTCATCTGCGACACGACCGCCCCAACCGTTGCCCGCGCTTGAATATCCGTGATGGGGTCAGTTGGCGCGAAGTCAACCACGCACGCGGTTAACGCGACGAGCAACACGATTGCAAACAGAAGGACGCGCATCGTCTGGTCACTTCTACTTCGCTTTACTCAAACGAAAAACGGGCAGCCGCCGAGTGGCAGTCTGCCCGTTGTGATACAATACGAGACAGCCTAGCCGCTACCTACACTAGCGGTTGGGTGAGAGTCGCGTGAGTGCTTCCAACACTTGCGCGGCTCGTTACTATGGTGTTAATTCTTTCGTGTTGCAAGAATTATATCATGCTTGTCAAGTTTTCCGCTTTCGTCCTCGTTTCTCTCCCTTCGCCGCTTGCTCTCGAAGATACTCCATGAGTGACTTGCGGCTGACTTGCCACACAATTCCGAATTTGCGCCCCTTAATCCTCCCTTCTCGGATGAGCACCCGCAGGTGAACGGGATGATACCCGCTCAGTTCGGCGGCCTCGGTGGTTGTGATCCAGTCCGTCGCCATGCCATCACCTCTCAAAAGGTTAGCGCGATTATATCATGCCACTCACGCGATCTCGTGAGCAATGCTATGTACTTGTTAAGGTGCAGGTGCCAGCATCGCCGACACCATGAGGGCCTATATTCCTACGTTGGCGCTGCCTCGGTTGCGAATTCGCAGATCTAAGGGACGGGTCAAGAGCACGTTACATTTCGGCGACTTAGCACGTATCATCCGAGCGCACGTCATGATGGCGTGCTGTGCTTTTCAATGCTCGGAGGCTTCGATATTGGGATACTGGCCACACTTGCGGTCTCCCGACTCAAAGTCGCGCCTGGCGTGGATGACCGATCCGGCCACAACGCGCGCTCGGCTTCGCGCGCCAGCTCGCTCATGCGCCTGTCGCCCTCCTCAATCCCATACTGCGCTCGCAGTTCTGCGCGAATTTGTGCGCCACGTCGCGCAAAAATCAACAGGCATTGAGCCAGGATGTCGTCAGTCGTCCGTATATCATACAAGTTTGATTGCATGGTCATTCCTTTCTGTGCTAGCTGTTACGGCAGCCTGTTGCTAATCCTTCGTTCTGGATGAGCAGGTTGCACTCGAACACAGTTGCACTTACTCTGGTAGGCCACAGGACGCCTCGTTGCTCGGCAAGAGCACACGTTCACGCAGCCCGTATTGCGCCAGCCAACGCCCCACTTCGGGGCCGTGCAGCCACAGGTAACCAGTTGCATGGTTGATGTGCAGTACGCCAGCCGGGATGAATTGGCAGCAAATGCTTGGCGGGTTCACACTTAAGCGTGTTGTCGCATAAATGTTGTTAGAATTCGTCACCTAAAGATTGTGAGAATGGTTGAACTGTGTTATCACTTGAGCACAGGAGGTTCAACCATGGCTCGTCCCTTGCGTGTACGAAAGCCGAATGCGAGCGAGT
>JBBPZQ010000068.1:0-17403 GCA_038198935.1 Anaerolineae bacterium | reverse complement strand
GCGGCGAAGCCAGCCATGTCGTGCAGTATTTGGCGGTCAACGCCGATTGGTTGGGCATCGTCAAACGCAAACGCAAACCAAAAACACGCGCCGCTCCGGAGTTGACATATTCAAGCAACCCCTAACTTGTGACCAATGCCTTTAATGGAATCTTTTTACAATCGTTTCTAACTGAAGGAGGGAACGCTATGCAATATCGCAGAGGTAGTAGGTTACTGTTCGTCTTCGTGCCAATCTTGTTGGCACTGTTGGCCGCCTGTGACACCGGACCCGCAGTGCCCACCACCGCGCAGACTGCCGCGGCCACGAGCGCGGCGACGACAGCGAGTGTGAGCACCTCCAGTGCGACCTCGGTCAGCACGAGCGCGGCAACCTCAGCCGCGACGACCAGCGCGACTGGCACACCCAGCACGACGGGCGGATTGCTCGCAGGCGTGGCGTTTTGTCAGACGAGTGCCTCGCCGACGCCGGCCGTGACCAGTGCCGCAACTACTGCGGCAACCGTTGCACCGTCGGGTGCGACGACCGTTGCGACTGCCGTCGTCACGCGCGCCCCGACGACGGTTGCGACAACCGTACCGACGACTGCGCCGACAAGGGCAGCGACGACTGCACCGACCACCGCGGTGACGCCATCCGTGGTCGGCACGCGCGCACCCATCACGACACCCGCAGCGTTGAACATCAACATGGGCGTGTACCTGCTCGGCGCGAGCGCGCAGATCACGGCGACGCCAAGTGTCGCAGCAACGTCGGCGGCTACGTCCATTGCCACGATAGCCACGACACCGGTCGCAACGGCTACGCCCATCTCCATTACAACGTCTGCCGATTTGCACACGGTGCTGGGCCAACTGCTAAGCGAGCACGTATATCTGTTGAGCGGCTCGACGGGCGCACTGCTCGGCAACCGCAGCGACGAGTTTCGCGTCGCCGCGACCACACTCGATCAGAACTCCGTGCAGCTCAGTCAGGTGGTCGGCGCAGCGTACGGTATGTCGGCGCAAAGTCAATTCCTTACCATCTGGCGCGCACACACCTGCTTCTTCTTGCAATACGCGCAGGGCACGGCGAACAACGATGCCGGCGTGAAGTTGGATGCGCGCACGCGGCTCGACAACTATCGGACGCAGTTCGACGCGTTCATCACGGGGGCAAACCCGAACTTGCCGAGCGGTTCCGTGGCTGAAGCATTGAAGCCACATGTCAACAACCTGCTCGCCATGATGGATGCGCAGGGCGCGAAAGATCAGGCGAAAGCGTACTCCTTGTTGAAAGCAGCCTCCGATCATTCGCAAACACTCGCGAAGACGCTTGCCGACGCCATCGCCAAGCAGTTCCCGAACCGGTTCAAATAACAACTGAATAGACATCAGCGCAAAAACCTGACGGGTCTTTTCGACCCGTCAGGTTTTTCATTTCACTGCCAGTGCTCGCTGCACCGCCGCATAGGCATCGAGCGCGCCGTAGCCATACGCATCATTCGGGGTGCCGCCCGTGAAGCAGCCGTTTGCGCGTGAGCCGCTGTATGCCTTCGCCGTCTCGATCAAAATCTGCGTGGTGCGATCAATGTCGCCGATCAACTTCGGATTGGCAGACCACAGCAGCGCGACCGTGCCGACCACATGCGGCCCGGCCATCGAAGTGCCTTGTTCAGTCGCATAGGTGTTGTTCGGAAACGACGAGAGCACGTCCACGCCGGGTGCGGCAATGTCTGGCTTGACGCGGTTGCTGCCATCCACCGTGACGGGGCCACGACTGCTGAAGAACGCGATGTCGCCGCGCGGATCAATCGCGCCGACGCTGAACACCGATGGATAGATGGCGAGCGGATCGGTCACACTGCCGCAGCGCGGACCTGCGTTGCCCGCCGACACGACGACGAAAATGCCCGCCGCGCGTAACGCATCGGCGGCCGGCGCGAGCGAGTTCGCGTCGCAGCCTTCGAGCGGCGGACAGCCCCACGAGTCGTTGATGACGTGAGCGGCTTTTGTTGGGTCGCCATTGAACGGGCCGCCGTTTTGTGGCCAAGGCGCGAGCATGAACTGCATGCACGTCAGATACAGCGGCGGGTTGCCAAGATTGCGCGCGAGGTTGACGCAGCCAAACCATTCCGCATCGGGCGCGACGCCGATGCCGTTGCGTCCGAGAATAGAGCCGAGCGTGTGCGTGCCGTGTCCGCCGATGTCGCTCGGCGATTGCGAATTATTCCATGGATCGAGCCAATTGAAATCGTTTGCTCCGTTGCGGCCGCGATAGCCATCGCGCAGCGCGGGATGAGTACCGTCCACGCCCGAATCGGATTGCCCGACGACGATGCCTTTGCCGCTGATGCCTAATTCGTTCCACACACGATCCGCGCCAATGCTGCTGATGTTCCACAGCGGCTGAGTAGGCGCGGGCTGATCGCCGGTGCTGACCGCAATCAGCGCAGGCAGCGGGCGCAGATGCGGGCTGTCGAGAATGCGATCCACTTCGGGCTGCGACGCCAACATCACGCGCAGCAGGGGTCCCCCGTTCACTTCAATTGCATTGACCAGATAGTAAGGCGTGTAGCCGACGTGCCCGCGGTTGAGCATCGCACGTAGGTTCGCCTGCGTGCGATGGGCGTGCTGATTCAGCGTGTCGTACACGAAGCGGGTGCGCTCGTTGCGATCAGAAATGGAGTATGCGCGACTGAGATCAGCCTGGTCCTTCAAGATCACAAACATCTGCTCGCCGAAGAAACCGGGATGTCCGAAGAACACGTGTATGCCCAGTGCCGCGACCCACGCGATGGCGCAGAGCGGCAGTGCGACGGCAACTCGCGGCGCGTTACGCGGCCGAACTACCGACAACACGAATCCGAATAGCAGCGCCAGCGCAAAGGTAAGCAACGCTGCCCGCATAGCCCAACCGAGAATCTCACTGCCAAGCGGATTGGGGTCGAGGATGATCGTCAACTCGTCAGGATCGAAGAACATCAGGGCGCCCGCGCTGACCATGCCGACGAGTGCGGCAATTGGCAACCAGATTGATCGCGCGCGGCTTATCGGCGCGAGCGCAGCGATGAGCAAGCCGAGCGGCGGCAGCGCGATCATCAACAGCAATTGGCTGCCATCAAAGCCGAATCCGCT
This sequence comes from Anaerolineae bacterium, assembly GCA_038198935.1. Classification (GTDB taxonomy): domain Bacteria; phylum Chloroflexota; class Anaerolineae; order JACRMK01; family JACRMK01; genus JBBPZQ01. The sequence continues at coordinate 14,287 of JBBPZQ010000068.1, read as the reverse complement.
GCCCAAAATCAACAAGGCGATGGCTACAATCCATCCATCCAAGAGTATGGCACGCCCGATGCTCAGCGGACGCGACGCGAGCGGGCGAAAGTAAAACGAGTCGAGCAGCAGGGCAGCAAACAATCCGAGGCACAGCGCGGCGAGTAGGTCGAGCAGCGTGTCTAAGCGAGAGCCAAGCGCACCCCAACTCAGCGACGGCATCACGAGGATGGCTCCAATGGCGAGCGCAAGTAATAGCGGTGTCAGTTGAAGCGCTGACGGCGTGCCATATCGGCGCGCACGCACCAGCAGCCATAGTGCTGCGGCCGAAGAGAGTGTGAGGAGGATCTGTGCCATTGCCGCGGGCTGCGTCTGCGTGGTCGGGAAGGTACGCGCAAACGCAATGACGAACACAAACGCGATGGCGATTGCCCACGTCTGATAAGCCGTGCGTAAGCGCGGCACGCGCGTGAACCATGCAAGCAGCACGACGGGCACGGCGAGTGCGATGCCGTGCGCCCACGAGACGAGCAGCCATGCGAACCACGGCAGTGGTGTTTCCTCGTAGAGCGTGATCTGACCGACCAGCCATGCGCTGCCGTGAACGACCAATGTCACGCCGATGATCCCTAGGCTGACGCCGACGAACAACAAGTACGACAGGCAGCCGGGCCGTTGCTCGTCGCTTGTATTGATTGGTTGCAGGAGTTCAGCATTCATCAATGCGCTCACTCTATGAGGACTTGTGTTGCAGATTGCTGCCTATTATAGTCGAATCTGTGTGTGACACAGCAGCGTAATTGGTAGGCGCCAGCAATTCTCAATTTGTCGTTTGACAAGTCTCATATCCTATGCTATAACCTTGCATACGTATGCAGTCCGGCACGTCAATCGTCGGGGCTGTGCTGCATACGTATGCAAACTTCAGAAAGTTAGGCCCATGAGCCACGCAGCTATCTCCAATGCTGAAATGCAAGCGCGCATCGTTCGCTTCGACGAACTGAAGCAGTGCGGCATTCCGCTGATGTTTATTGACAGCATCCTGCCCGGCCACCAACGCCTCAATTATGCCGTCATCGGCGACACGGCGAGCGAGAACCCCGAATTCGAGCCAGCCGTAAAAGTTCCGCACAAGTTCCAGATTGGCATGTGCATGGCCCCGCCGGGCCGTGGACCCGCCTATCACACGCACGATTACGTCGAAATGTTTCTCGTGCTCACCGGTCGCTGGCGGTTCTATTGGGGCAACGACCCGAATGCGCCGCCCGAAGGCGAAGCCACGCTCGGCGTCTGGGACATGATTACTCTCCCGCCCGGACTGTATCGCGGCTTCGAAAACGCAAGCGATGAGGACGCCTGGTTCTTCGCCGTGCTTGATCCGCATCCCGTGTTCATAAGCAAAGACCCTTATTGGGCGCCGCAGGTCGAACGGGCAGCCGCCGAGCACGGCTTTAGTTCCGACGAGCGCGGCAAGATGATCAAGCCCGCTAACTACGCGGAAGTGCGCCAGCAGATGCTGGACAAGTTGTTGCACCGTGCGGAGCATCAGCCTTCATGAAATTGAGCAGTGAGCGCATCCTCACCACGCATGTCGGCAGCCTGCCGCGCCCCCAGAACGTCGTGGACGCGCTGTTCGCGCAGGATCGCGGCGAGCCACTCGACCAGACGACCTTCGACGAGACCATGCGCCAAGCCGTCGCCGATGCCGTTGCCAAACAGGTCGCGGCGGGCATTGACGTGGTGAGCGATGGCGAGATGAGCAAGATTAGTTATGCGACCTACATCCGTCATCGCCTGACAGGTTTCGAGATTGGCGAGATGCCGCGCGCGGTGCCCAAAGACCTCGACGAATTTCCTGAGTTTAAAGACCGGCTCGCTCGCTTGGGCGCAACGCCAAAGTATCATCGCCCGATCTGCAAGGGACCGATTGCCGTCAAAGACTTAGAGCCGCTCAAGCAGGACATCGCTCACCTGCAAGCGGCGATGGCCGGCAGCGGTGCACACGAAGGGTTCATGAACGCGGCCTCGCCGGGTGTGATTGCCGTGTTCCAACCGAACACCTATTATCCGAACCACGAAGCATACTTGTTCGCGCTCGCCGAGGCGATGACGGCGGAGTACGAAACTATCGTCGGCGCTGGACTGCTCCTGCAAATTGATGCGCCCGATTTGGCGATGGGGCGGCACATCAAGTTTCGCGATGCGGACGACGACGAGTTTCTGCGCAACGCCGAGCTGCAAGTTGACGCACTGAACCACGCATTACGTAACGTGCCCGCCGACCGCCTGCGTATGCACATTTGCTGGGGCAACTACGAAGGGCCTCATCACCACGACATCCCTTTGAGGAAAATCGTCAACATCGTTTTGAACGCGAAGCCGATGGCGTACCTGATCGAGGCCGCCAACCCACGCCACGCGCACGAGTGGGCGCTCTGGCGTGAGACCGAGTTGCCCGCCGACAAGGTGCTGATTCCAGGCGTGCTCGATAGCACGACCAATTTTATCGAGCATCCCGAACTGGTGGCCGAACGCATCTGCCGCTATGCGGAAATTGTCGGGCGCGAGCGGGTGATGGCGGGGACCGACTGCGGCTTTGGCACGTTCGCGGGTTTCGGTGCAGTCCATCCGACGATTGCCTATGCCAAGTTGAAGGCGATGGCTGATGGTGCGCAAATCGCGTCGCAGCGGTTGTGGTCGTGAGCAGAACGTTCTGAGGAATAGGCATATGCGTGAGAATCGGACGCGAACCATCTGGCAGCAAGGTGGCTTTGTGTTGAATGGCTGGCTGCACATCGCCAGCCCGTTCGCTACCGAGGTGATGGCGCAGCAAGGTTGGGACAGCCTGACGGTTGATTTGCAGCACGGACCCTTGGACTATCAAGTTGCGCTCAGCATGTTGCAAGCCATGTCCGCCGCCAACGTCACACCATTCGCGCGCGTGCCGTGGAACGAACCAGGTATCATCATGAAACTGCTGGACGCGGGCTGCTACGGCCTCATTTGCCCGCTGGTGAACACGCGCGCACAGTGCGAGACGTTCGTCGGAGCATGCCGTTATCCACCCCAAGGCTATCGCAGTTACGGACCCACGCGCGCCACGCTCTATGCCGGCGCGGATTACGTCTCACATGCCAACGAGACGGTCATCGCGATGGCGATGATTGAGACGCAAGAGGCGCTCGACAACCTGGATGATATTCTCAGCGTGCCCGGTCTCGACGCCATTTACGTCGGCCCTGCCGACTTGGCACAGAATCTCGGCGGCAAGCCCCACACCGATTACACCGAGCCGAGTCTGCTTGCGCTGCTCGACCGTATCGTGAGCGCGGCGCGCGCGCATGGCGTCGTCACGGGCATTCACACGGGCAGCCCCGACTACGCCTTGCAGATGATTCAGAAGGGCTTTCAGTTTGTGACCGTGCAAAGCGACGCGCGCCTGATGGCGCTGGCAGCCGCACAGGTTATCTCGGCAGTCAAAGGCGATGGCGTGCGTTCGCAAAAGCCGGCCGCTCAGGCAAGTCCGTATTAGCAACATCAAGACGAACAATACATGGCCAATATGCACAACTCGTCGTAACGACTTTAGTCGTCGAGGGATGGGTGAGTGCAGTTCGCCATTACGGCAACTTCTAAATAATCGCCACGACCAATGCTAATCAGGATACCGATCAGCGATGAAGACAATTAAAGGTCGAATCAGCCAAGAGGAAACACAAGCCGCTGATGCGCAGGTGCGCGCAACGGTGGAGCAGGTCATTGCGGATGTGAGCTTGCGCGGCGACAAAGCGGTGCGCGAATTGTCAGAGAAATTCGACAAGTGGTCGCCCGAAAGTTTTCGCCTCCCACCGACGCAAATCGAAGAGATCATGGCAAGCGTGCCACCCCAGACGATTGCCGACCTCGAATTCGCTCAGGCACAAGTGCGGCACTTTGCGAGCGAGCAACGCAAGGCGCTGCGCGACATCGAGGTCGAGACGCTGCCCGGCGTGATCCTCGGGCACAAGAACATTCCCGTCAACAGCGTCGGCTGTTACATCCCCGGCGGGCGCTATCCGATGGTGGCGTCGGCGCACATGAGCATCGTCACCGCGAAGGTGGCGGGCGTGAAGCGCATCATTGGCTGCACGCCGCCCATGCATGGTAAACCGCCTGCTGCTACGGTGGCCGCGATGGCACTGGCCGGTGCGGACGAGATTTACATTCTGGGCGGCATCCAAGCGGTTGCGGCGATGGGCATTGGCACGGAGACAATTGCGCCTGTGGACATGCTCGTAGGTCCCGGCAACGCATACGTCGCCGAAGCCAAGCGCCAGTTGTTCGGGCGTGTCGGCATTGATCTGCTCGCGGGACCTACGGAAGTGCTCGTGATCGCCGATGAGAGCGCCGACGCGGAAATGGTTGCGACCGACCTGCTCGGTCAGGCAGAGCACGGGCCGACCTCGCCAGCCGTCCTCATCACGACGAGTGAGACACTCGCGAACGAGACACTGCATGAGGTCGAGCAGCAACTCAAGCGGCTGCCCACCACCGACATTGCCGCCGTATCGTGGCGCGATTACGGACAAATCATTCTGGTAGATAGCCTGGACGAAGCCGTCGCCGAAGCGGACCGTTTGGCTTTCGAGCACGTCGAAGTGCTGACCGAGAACCCGCGCTACTTCCTAGAGCGCATGACGAACTACGGAGCGCTCTTCCTGGGTAAAGAAACGAACGTCGCATACGGCGACAAGGTCATCGGGACGAACCACACGCTGCCGACCCGGGGCGCGGCGCGCTTCACGGGCGGGCTGTGGGTGGGCAAATTCCTCAAGACGGTCACCTACCAACAGATTACGCCTGAAGCCAGCGCATTCATCGGCGCGTATGGCTCGCGCTTGAGCGCGCTCGAAGGCTTTTGGGGACATAAGGCGCAAGCAGATTTACGAGTGCGGCGATTCACGCCCTCGCTGCGTGAGGGCGGGCACGGATGAGGAAGAGCGGCGCTCCAGGCGGGTCTCATCCGCTCGCGCCTGAAGCTTAAACGAAACCATGAAATCGCGCAATCACTCCTCATCACGTCGTGTGACTTCCATTGAGGTTGCACGGCGCGCAGGTGTTTCGCAATCTACGGTGTCACGCGCGTTCAGCGACAACGGCAACGTCGCGCCCGAAACACTCGCGCAGATATTGAAGGTAGCGCGCAAACTCGGCTACAGGCCCAATGCCATCGCGCGCAGTCTGATCACCAAGCGCACGAGCATCGTGGGCATTGTAATGGCGCAAATCACTAGTCCGTTTTATCCGTATGTGCTGGAGTTGTTCACGCAGCGCCTACATGAAGTGGGTCGGCGTGTGTTGCTGTTCACGACAGGCCCACACGAGGAGGTGGACGATATTCTGCCGCAGGTGCTCGAATATCAAGTGGACGGATTGGTCATCACCTCTGCGACCTTATCTTCGGCGATGGTCAACGAATGTGTGCGACACGGCACGCCCGTCGTTCTGTTCAATCGTTACGTGCAGGGCGCAAACGCTAGTGCAGTCTGCTGCGACAACTATGCGGGCGGGCGACAGGTAGCAGACCTGCTGTTGGATGCGGGACATCGGCGGCTGGCATACATCACCGGCAGACAGAACACCTCGACTAACCTCGACCGCGAGAAAGGATTTGGCGACTGCTTGCGCGAGCGCGGCGTGACGACGTGGCTGCGCGAGCCGGGGTGCTACACCTACGAGTCTGGTTTTGAAGCCGCGCGTCGTCTGTTGCAGCGCGCCGATCCGCCGGACGCCATCTTCGGCGCGAACGACATCACGGCAATGGGCGCGATAGATGCGGCGCGCGAGTTGGGCGCGAGGATTCCCGACGAGCTTTCGATCATCGGTTTCGACGACATCCCCGCGGCGGATTGGTCCGCCTATGCACTGACAACCATTCGGCAGCCGGTCAAGGCGATGATCGAGCAGAGCATTGAATTGCTCTTGGAACGAGTTGAATCGCCGGATTTGAAACCCGTCGTGAAGTTTATCCCGGGCGAATTGGTAAAGCGTGGCTCGGCACGCTTGGCTGAGCCGACGAATGATGCGTGACGACGGATGAGTGAGATGGCGAACGGCGAGTTCAGCACCCTAGCCGATAAAGGGGACATCAGTCAGATGATGGCTCCTGATCGTCCGCGCACGCAAAGCATGCAGGGCTTTGACGACGACTACACGGACATCGTGGATTACATCATTCGTTGCACACACAAAATCTGGGAAGAGCACGGCATCGGCTTGATCTATACCCACTATGCCCACAACGTGACGGTCTGGACGACGTCGGGGCGCTCGTATGGCCGTGAGTCGCTGGTCGAGTCCACCTTGCGCTCGCTTGCGGCGTTTCCCAATCGGCGGCTATACGGCGACGAGGTCATATGGTCGGGCAACGATCGCGACGGTTTTCATACGTCGCATCGCTACACGAGCGTGGCGACCCATACGGGCTACACATGGTATGGTCCGCCCACAGGCAAGCAAGTCGTGCACAGCGGCATCGCCAACTGTTTCGTTAAAGAGAATCGCATCATCGAGGAGTGGGTGGCGAGCGACGAACTGGGACTAATGCTGCAATTGGGCTTCGATCCGCGCGAAACGATCACCAGACTGGGGCAAAGCATTAAGCACCGCGAGTACAGCATGCCGCAGCGAGTCGTCGGCCAGATGATGCCCACCGTCATACCGCCGAAACAATCGGACGGTTTTGATATTGAAGACTTTGTGCGCCGCAGTTATCACGAGATTTGGAACTGGCGCTTGCTCAACAAAATTGACGATTACTATGTCCAGGATTATGTCTGCCACACGACCTGCCAGCGTCACCTGCGGGGCTTGGGGCACTTCAAGGCGTTCATTCTGACGCTGCTCGGAACGTTCAGCGATGCGGTGATGGCGATCGAGCATTTCTATTATATGGGCAATGAAGCCGATGGCTACCGCACGATGACCCGCTGGAATCTGCAGGGCACGCACAAAGGGCCCGGACCCTACGGCGAGCCGACGGGGCAACCGTTTTACTTGATGGGTATCAGCCAGCACACGATTAAGGATGGGCGCTTTGTCGAGGAGTGGACGTACTTTGACGAAGTGGCGTTGCTGAAGCAACTCTGGAAAAAATCGGAATGACCAACTCCTTCGTGAAGGAGTATCCGACGTTTCAGCCCATCGCCCAGACGACGAACATTGCCAACAAACGGCGCGTCGCTGAGATCATGCTGCAGTTGCTCAACACACCACTAGCAGAACTCGATGACGCCATTCGAGGAGGCTACCACGCCGATGCGAGCATCGCCATCTCGCATCCAATCAATACCGTGAGCAGCCTCGATGCACTGGCGGAACAATTCTGGAAGCCGCTGCGCCACGCGCTGCCCGATGTCGAACGTCGCTGTGACATTTTGGCGGGCGGACAGTATCGCGATGCGATTTGGGTTGGTTGCCTCGGTCATTATGTTGGCACTTTCGAACGCGATTGGCTCGGTATTCCGGCGACGGGCGGTGTGGTCGCCGTGCGCTACGCGGAAGGACATGCGCTGCGCGATGGAAAGATTGCCAACAGTTATGTCTTCATTGATTTTCTCGACTTGATATGGCAGGCGGGCTACTGGCCCTTGGCGCCAAGTCTGGGACGCGAGATGCAATGGCTGTCGCCGCTGACGCATGATGGCGTGATTCTGACGCCGCAAGATGCTGCGGTCTCGCAGCGCACGCATGAGTTGATCGCCCGCACGCACACGGGCCTCGGCACATACGATGGTCAGCTGCTCACACGCGAGGTGATGGCGCTGATCGAAGCAGAAGACGCGAGACATTTTCATCGCCACTTCATGTGGTACGGACCCGCGGGGATTGGCACGACGCGGGGCATCAGTGGCTTTGACGACTATCATGGCCATCCGTTCTTAATGGCATTTCCGGATCGCAAAGGGAGCGCGCAAGGTCACTTCATGCGCATCAGTGACGGCCATTATGCGGTGACGGGCGGCTGGGGCTACTTGCAAGCAACGCACACGGGCAATGGCTTCTTGGGCATGCCAGCGACGGGCAAACATGTCGCGATGCGCGTGATGGATTTTTATCGCTGCGATGAGCAGACGATACGCGAGAACTGGGTGCCGATGGACATTCCCCATCTGCTGCTGCATTTGGGCGTAGATGTGTTCGGCCGGATGGGGCATCAGTTTCGCCAGCACGACAGACTCAGCGTCAAGGATTGGCTGCTGAGAGCATGACGAACGGTTCGATGTCAGGGCAGGTTGCTGTCGTGACGGGAGGCGGCGGCGGCATCGGCGCGGCGATTGGCCGGCGATTGGCCGCGGCGGGCGCGCGCGTTGTGCTCACCTATAACCAGCATGAAGTCAAGGCGCGCGGGGTGGCGGAAACATTGGCCGGCGAAGGACACAACGTTGTGCATGCACCCGTAGATGATAGCGCCGCTCTGATGCAGTTAGCCGCTAAGGTCGAAGCGGACTATGGCAAGGTGCATGTGCTCGTGAACAATGCGGGCGTGACGCGACCGGTGCCACACGCCGACCTTGATGGGCTGGACGACGAGACGATTGATCGTATCTTTCGCGTCAACTGGCGTGGTGCCTTTGCGATGGTGCGTACCTGCAAGGCACTGCTTGCGCGAGGCGAGGGCGGTCTGGTCGTGAACATTTCATCGGTCGCAGGTACGACAGGTCTGGGCAGCAACGTGGCTTACTGCGCTTCAAAGGCGGCGCTGGACTCGATGACCCGCTCGCTGGCACGCGCGCTCGCGCCGCAGATTCGCGTTGTTTCTGTCTCGCCCGGCTGGGTCGAGGGTGAGTACGCCAGCCAGATGGACCCTGCGCTCATCGCGGAGCAGCGGCAGAAGACACCGCTCAAGCGCATCGCATATGCCGACGATGTAGCGAACGCGGTGCTTGCGGCGGCGACGCTGCTGACGTTTTCAACCGGCTGTATCATTCCCGTGGATGGCGGGAGACCGCTTGGTTGAGAGACGTTGACCCTTAGTATCAGAAGGGAGGTGGTGACAAGCACAACTGAGCATTCGACGTGTCATCAATCTGCATTCAGCACACGATTAGACAAAGGAGAGAGGAAATGAGAGACCTGCACAAACATCATTTGACGGGGGCGCTGGCACTGGCGATGCTGATGGCAATCGTCGCGGGGTGCGCACCGTCCGCAACGTCGCCAGCGGCGACCACGGCACCGTCGTCAACCGGCGCAGCCAATGCCGCCGCCCTGCCGTATGGCTTGAAGCCGGGCAAGCCGTACAATGGCACGAAACTAAAATTCCTGATCTGCTGCAACACGGCTCAGCAGTTCTACTCGCTCGCGCAAAAAACCTCCGAATTCACCGCGCTGACCGGCATCGAGGTCGAGTGGGGCAACACTCCGTTCGCCCAGTTCCAACAAACACTCGTGACCGAGGGTTCATCAGGTAGTGACATCTATGATCTGTTGGCTTGGGTGGATAGCTGGGGCTATACCTTGCAGAATTTCGTCCTCCCGCTCGACAGCCGCATCAAAGAGGCGAAGATGAATCTGGACGACTACCCGCCGGCGTATCTGAACCCAGCCAAGAACGCCAAGGGCGAGGTCTTGGGTCTGCCCTTGCGCGGCCACGCGTACATGCTGTTCTATCGCAAAGATATCTTCGACCAGTTAGGGCTCAAAGCCCCGCAGACGTACGCCGACGTCGAAGCCGCCGCCAAAGTCATCGCCGAAAAAACTCAACTCAAACCGATTGCTCCCTATTACAAAGCCGGCACCGGTGGACAGAACATGTTCACCTGGCTCAGTCTACTGTGGGGCAACGGCGGCGACATCTTCGACAAAGATTGGAAGCCCACCTTCAACAACGAAGCCGGTGTGCAAGCCACGCAGCGCTACATAGATTGGCTGCAAAAATACAAGTGGGCGGCAGACGCATCCAGGAACTGGGGCGAAGGCGATTCGTCTACGGACTTTCAAAAGGGCAACTCGGCCATGTGGCTAGGCTGGTCGTGGTACTATGCCAACTTTTCCAACCCCGCCATTGCCGCGCCAGACGTGGCGAAAGGGGTCGCCTTTGTGCCCGCCCCGAGTTGGGAAGGCAAAGGCAAGCCCTCGACCTATGGTTACATTTGGGAGATGGGCATTTTCAAGTCTTCCAAGAAACAAGACGCAGCCTGGGAGTACATGAAATGGCTTGCCAGCGCCGAAACGGATAAAAAGGTCGTGCTGGACAAGAGCGATCCCAAGCTGGATAATGTCGTGGTCGTTCACTATTCCGTGCTGCGCGACCCCGACGTGAACGCCAAACATAACAACCTGCAAAAGACAATGGCGGATTCGTTGCAGAACGCGCGCACACAACCACTGATGGCGGACTGGCTCGCCGTCCAAACGCTCCTCGAAACCGCGATCAACGAGATGGCAAACGGCGCGCCCGTCAAGGCAACGCTCGACAAAGCCGCGGCGGATGTGACCGATACCTTGAAGAAAGCCGGCGGCTACTACAAGTAACACGCACAGCGATCGGGGGCGCGCTGCGACGCGCATCCCGACGATAGACGTTGGGGGTTGGAAGTTAGATGGTGGCGTTGGCAGTTGGAAGACCAACTTGACGCAAACGCATCCTCTAACTTCCAACGTCTAATCTCCAGCCTCCATTCATTGACAGGCGAGGTGAGCCCATGACGAGTTTACCGACGCGCAATCCATACACCAAGTTTTTCTTGCTGGCGCCCGCTCTGCTGCTGGTCGTCGGCACGACCATTTATCCAACGCTCTCCGCGTTCGTTCTCAGTTTTCAGCAATGGCGGTTGAATCGCACGCCCGAGCCGGTGGGGTTTGTCGGCTTCGATAACTACCTGAACGCGTTCAGTGACCAGTACTTCCTGTTGAGCGTGTTCGTCACGCTCGAATACACGCTCCTCTCAGTCGTGCTCTCGCTGGTCATAGGCTTGGGCATGGCGATGATCCTGCAAAAACGAACGCCGCTCAATCTGTTCGTCCGCCTGTTCTTGATTTTTCCGTTCGCGGTCAGCCCGGCGCTCAAAGGAATCTCCTTTAACTTTTTCCTCAATCAGGATTACGGCATCTTCCACAACCTCATCGCCATGGTGTTCCCGCCTGCGAAAGATATGGTCTGGCTCGCGGACCCCTTTTGGGCGTTGTTCTGGCTAGCCATTTCGGAACTGTGGGGTTGGGCGCCGTTGTACGCACTGACCTTCATCGGCGCGCTCGGCTCCATCTCGCCGGAAATCTTTGAAGCCGCCAAGGTGGATGGCGCGCAGAACTGGGACGTGTTCTGGAAGATCACCTTGCCCCTGCTCAAGCCCGTCCTCATCATCGCCGCCTTGCTCAAGACCATCTTCTCGCTCAAGTTGTTCGATCAAGTCGTGACGATGACGGGCGGCGGACCCGGCCGTTCGACCCAGACCTTGAATTTCTACGTCTATCTGACCGCGTTCCGCAATCTAGACATGGGCTATTCTGCCGCGCTGGCATTCATCTTGTTCGCCGGCTTAGCGCTGTTCGCCTATTTCTACATGCGGACGTTGGACCGACCTACAGGAGCGTGACCTCATGGCAATTTCAAATACCCGCACCGCCCCGCACGCAGCCGCCGTTGGTGAACGTTCCCAGTACTGGCAACGTCTGCCAAGTCAGATTGTCGAGACCGTGCTCGGTCTTGCTATTTTCGTATTCTGCATGCTGCCGATCGGTTGGCTGGCGCTGACCTCGATCAAACCAGAGAATAAGATCTATACGCTCGACGTGATCTTTACGCCGACATTCCAAAACTACATCACGATCTTCAACCCGCCATACAACGAGGGCAAGCTGCTGTTCAACAGCATCATCGTCGCCATCGTCACCGTCGCCATTTCGATTCCGTTCGGTGTGATGGCCGCCTATGTCTTCTCGCGCTTCCATTTTCGCGGCAGTCATCTCTTGATGGTCGGCGTGCTTGCGACGCAATTCGTTCCCCCGCTGGTCATCGCGATTCCGTTCTACACCCTGTTCCGCGCGCTGGGCATGGTGGACAAACTCCAAGCGTTGGTGATCGTCTATCTGGCTGGTATCTTGCCCTATTCGATCTGGACGCTCAGAGGTTTCATTGACACCTTGCCGATCGAGGTCGAAGAAGCGGCGGTGGTGGATGGGTGTAATGAAATACAGACCCTGCGCCACATCACGCTGCCGCTCGCGATGCCGGGCGTGCTGACCACACTCGTCTTTGCCTTGGTCAGCTGCTGGAATGAATTCACGTTTGCCACGATTCTGACCCGTCTCGATTCCGCCACCTTGCCAATCGGCTTAATGAACCTCGCCGGCGTGCGCGGCACCCAATGGGAACTGATGGCGGCAAACGGAATGATCCTCATGATCCCGATGTTCATTCTATCGTTCGCCGTGCGCAAGTATTTCGTCGAAGGGCTGACGATGGGTGCGGTCAAATGACCAAGGCGCAAAATCAACAGCCCAACCCCACGGTTGACTTCAGCCACAAAGGCGACATCCACAAACAACTCTCGCCGGGCACGAAAAAAAATCAAAGCATGCGCGGGTTTAACGATCAGTATGTGGACATCGTAGATTACATCGTCCGCGTGACGCATCGCATTTGGGAAGAACACGATCTGGCGCTGCTGTACGACACCTACCAACACAACGTCGTCATCTGGACTTCCGAGGGTTTGACCTACAGCCGCGAAACCGTCATGGCAAACTCCGCCAAGACACAGTCTGCGTTTCCGGACATTCGGTTGTACGCCGACGACGTGATCTGGGCGGGAAACGATGCGGACGGATTTCAGACCTCGCATCGTATCATCTGGGTCGGACATAACACCGGCTACAGCGCGTACGGGCCGCCGACCGGTAAAAAAATTGTGCGACCGGGTGTCGCCAACTGTGTCGTCAAAGACAATTACATTTTCTATGAATGGATTGCACGCGATGAGATGAGTCTGGTGCTGCAGCTTGGCTTCGATCCGCATCAAGCCGCCGAGCGTCTCGTTCGGCAGGAACTGGGCAAGCAGCTCGGCAAGCCTGCTATCGGCGAGATCGAGCGCGTCAGCGGCCAAACGACGCCGGCCGTGCTGCCGCCCAAAACCTCCGCCGAGTTTGACCCCGCAGATTTTGTGCGCCGTGCGCTGCACGAGATTTGGAACTGGCGGCGACTTAGCGCGATCAGCCAGTACTATGCGCTGAATGCGCTGTGCCACGCACCGGCCGGACGCGAATTGTACGGGCACGGCGACTTGCGCGCATTTATCCTCTCGCTCGTCGCCGCGTTCTCCGATGCGCTGTTGAGCGTGGATCAAGTCTATTGGAACGGCAACGCCCGCGATGGCTATCGCGTCGCCTCGCGCTGGACGCTGCAAGGCACGCACGACGGGCCCGGTGTGTACGGCGAGCCGAGCGGCGCGCGCGTGCGCATCATGGGCATTAGCCATCACCACATCCAGGACGAAAAAATCACGGAAGAGTGGATGCTATTCGACGAGTTTGCGATGCTCAAGCAGATTTACCGCGCGAAGCTGCAGAACGCCGTGTAGAGGAACCCCATCGCATGGCAGCCAAACCGATCACCGATGCCTATCAGCGCGACATCAGCCAGTTGATGAACCCTGGCAGCGAGAAACGCCAGAGCATGCGCGGGTTCGATGACGACTACGTGGACATTGTGGATTACATCGTGCGCTGCACGCACAAGATTTGGGAAGAGCACGCCATCGGCTTGATCTACACCCATTACACACACAACGCCATTGTGCACACGCCTTACGGCACGACGCACGGCGTCGAGCATGTGGTCAAGACGACCCTGCAATCACAAGCGGCATCCGCCAACGATGTGACCTTCGCGGACGACGTGATCTGGAGCGGCAATGACGTGGCGGGATTCTACTCGTCGCATCGCTGGACCAGCGTCTCACGCAATGTCGGCCACAGCGCAAACGGAGCACCGAACGGACGTACGGTGACGCGGCACGGCTTCGCGGAGTGCTTCGTGCGCGAGAACCGCATCATCGAAGAGTGGCTGGTTCGTGATACGGTTGGCGCATTGCGCGAACTGGGACTCGATCCAAAACAGGCGGTGGCCGAGATGGTCAAGCGCGGCGGCTACAAGTGGCTTGCCACTGAAGGACACGGCAACGCCGAACGGCTGCGCGGCCAGCTGCCCCCGCCCGTGATGCCGCCAAAGAAGTCGGACGGCTTCGACGTCGAAGATTTCGTGCGGCGCAGTTATCACGACATCTGGAACTGGCGCTTGCTCAACAAGGTGGACGCCTACTACGCCAAG